>JACCWM010000006.1 GCA_013697635.1 Lujinxingiaceae bacterium
CAACACCGGCAACAACACCGGCAACAACACCGGCAACAATGACAACAACACCAACAACAACACCAACAACACCGGCAACAACACCAACAACAACACCAACAACACCAACAACGACAACAACAGCCAGCCGCTCACCGGCTCGGTCGCGTTCGTGCAACCGAGGCTGGCGAGCGTCTTGACCAACGGCTCGGTGGGATTTGAGCTTGCCGTCACAGGCGATGCCAAGGACATCGAGCTTATCCTGGGCGCTGATCAGGTGCTGAAGGCCTTTGGCAACACGACTCATTATCTCTGGGATACGACCACGGTCGATGAGGGGACGCATACGCTCAAGCTTCGCTTCAAGCTGGGCGAGCTTGTGAAGTGGGCTGACGAGTCGCGCACGGTCGTCGTCGATCGCAGCGGACCGAACGTTGTCTCGACAACACCTGAGGCCGACGCGATCAATGTCCACTCAAAAGGCGTGATTCGCATCGTGCTCGACAAAGCCGTCGATCCGGAGACGGTCAATCCGGCCACCGTGCAAATCGAATTCAGCACGGGACAGACCACCGATCACAGCGTGGAGCTGAGCGAAGACGGCATGACGATCACGGTCGACTTCGATCGCACGACGATCGCAACACCCTACACGGCCACGGTCTCGCTCGACGAGGTCGCCGATGAAGCCGGCAATACCGTGGTTCACAGCTTTGACTACGATGTCCCGGCCTGGCTCAGGCATTCGGTCGCCGCGGGGCTGCACAATCCTGCCTTCCTGACGCACGGCGGCGAGAATTACCTGGTGGGCATGATCAAGAATGCCTACAACACGAACAGTTTCATCAAGGTCTATAAGTACAGCAACCGTTCTGGCGGCTGGCCGGAGGTGGCAAGCCAGGCGATTTTTAGTGCGTATGATTTTGCCGTTTCGGTCCACGGCGGCAAGTTCTACATGGCTGCGATGCATGAGGGAACCACCGGCGATTTGTTCATCAGGCGGGTTTTGGTCTACGCCTTCGATCCCAGCGCCACAACGCTCGCCTCGGCCGGTGTCGCCTATGTTCCAGGGGGAGGAGCAAACGTTGGCAAAGTCGCGATCTACGTGGGCGGAAATCCAGCCGGTGCTGCGGTGGGGATGACGATCGCTGCCGTGAACGACAAGCGGCTTTACGTGTTCAAATCCAATCTTGGCGCGATGACCGAGAGTGTCTCGAATTCCTTCCCGACCGCGGACTATACCAACGTTCGCTACGAATCCCTCTCGCTTTTCGTCGACGGCGGCTCTCCCGAGGTGATCTTCGCTCGCTGCGAGACCGCGGCCACGCCCTGCGTGCGAACCTTTATCGTCCGCTCCAAGCGGGCCTTGGGCGGATGGGTCCAGAACGCCGCCGCTGCGAGTACCTTGTTTACCGCCAATGTCAGCAACACGTGCGACGAGTTCGTCAATTTCGAGGTCAAGTACAAGCTCACCACCCCGATCATGTACTTTGCCCACAAGGAGACCTGTACCGACCTGAAGCCACGGGTCTACATGCGTGAAGGAACATCGAACAGCTGGACGAACATCAACCCGAACGCCAACTTTTTGTTGAACTACCCCGCTCCCGGCGCTCCCGGTTACGGCGCACACCTGGTCTTTGACGATGCCGGCCTGAGCCATGGGCTCTTTGCCTCGGGCTCTCGCCTCTACGTCGCGACGATCTCCACATCGATCGATTGGATGGCGGAGGTCGCGCCCCCTGTTCCCATCGTAGGTGGCGGCCGAGCGATTCCCTTCACGAATGCCCGCGTGTTCATGAACGCCAATTATTCACCCGTCGTCGTCGCCACGCAGGGCACGAGCACACGCATCTGGTTCAAGAACTAGAGGCCGAGACGGTGTTTGAGCAGATCCTGAATTTGTAATAGGAAACGCCGGGTGGCGTGGCAATCTGGCGAGACAGCCCTCGCCACCCGGCGTTTACACCTTACCTCCCTCCGATCCTCAAGAAAAGCCTAAGATCGCTGGCATCCGCTTATTCTAAGCGGTCCATCGTGGATCCGTATCCAGTGTGAAAGGGCTGTTTGCACGGGCATCATCAGACCTCAGTCGCGCGAACAGGCGCCCTTGATCGGCTCGCACCGTCGCTGCATTGGCGCAAACCTCGCGATCTATGAGATGAAGCTCGGCTAGCGGAACGCGCGTTGTCGTACGCAGTCAGCGATGAATACTTTTTGCGGAGAAGTTCGAGATGTCGCAGCCAGCGTATCACCAGAAATTGAAAATGTGGAAGTCACTCTGGCTGCTCGATCATCTGCTCGGTGAGACACGGCTCAACCGCTCGCTCGATGCTTCGCGCGCTCGCCTCACCGCCGAGCTCGAGGCGATGCTCGTCTCGTCGAACCGCGGAGGAATTCAGGCTATTGAGCGACGCGTCGATCTCGGCCCTGACGATTTCGTCGAGAACTACCTCAAGCCTGGAAAGCCCGTCGTCTTGTCCGGTGTTGCGCGCGAGTGGCCGGCCGTCAAGCGTTGGACGCCGTCGTTCTTTGAGCAAAATTACGGCGATGTGCCCGTGCAGCTGATCAACGCCTCGCGCCAAGATTTGGCCGGCGAGCAGTACAATCCGGTCGGCTCGGTGATAACGCTTGGCCAGGTAGCGCGCGACATCGAGGCCGGCGGCGCGGCCTATCCACGCTTTGTGCCGCTGTTGCACCAGCACCCCGAGCTCAGCGAGGACTTCGACAAGGCACATTTGGCCTCGTTGCGCGGGCGGTTTGGGGCCGACATGATGTTTCAATTCTTCATGGGCGGTGCGGGCACAAACACGGCGCTGCACTGCGCAATCCCGAACAACCTTTTTGTCCAGATCTACGGGCGAAAGCGTTGGTGGATCTTCGAGCCGAAGTTCAGCCCGGTGTTTCGCCCGCCGATGCTGCGCTCGACCTATTTCATCAGCCCCGTTGACGTGAGCATGCCCGAGGCCACCGCGATCCTCAAGTATGTCAACGGCTACGAGATCGTGCTCGATCCGGGCGACGTGCTCTACATTCCGCCGTTTTACTGGCATCAGGTCGAGAATCTCACCTCGACCATCGGCGTGGGTGTGCGCTGGTTCAACATCGCAAGCATTCTCAAATCGTCGACGACCCAGACGTTGTTGACCCTGTTGTCGACCAGCCCAACGATCTGGCAGGCCAGAAAAAACCGCACGGATTTCATCCGCAACTTCGTCCAATCGGCTGCGGTCAAGGGCAGGAAATGAGAGCCGTGCTGGTCCCGGGCATGCTTCGTGGACTCGAAGTCTTGCACAGCCACCGGCGAATCACCGCCGCTTTGGTTGTCGCGCTGAGTTTCGCGAGTCTGTTGCTGGCGGCACGCCTGGAGTTCGTCACAAGCTACGTGGACATGATCCCCGAGAGCACGCCGCAGGTGCAAGCCGCGCGTCTGGGGCTGGGCGAGATCGAGAGCACACAGGAGCTGATCGTCGCGATCAGCGGGCCAGCCGAGGGGCGCGAGCAGTTTGCGCGCCACATCTATCCCGCGATCGCAGGGCTCGATGCGGTGGCATCGCTGGATTTTGAGTACCCGGTGGCGTTCTTCGAGCACCGCTGGCTCTTGATGCTCGAGCCGGCCGAGCAAGAGCGCGTCGCCGACGAGCTGGTCAAGGCGCTCGGCGTCGAGCGCCGCCGCCACAACCCGTTCTTTGTCGCGCTCAAGGCCGATCAAGCCCACCTGTCAAAGCTCGAAGGAGAGCTTCGCGCTCGTTTTGCGCCGTCGCAGGAGCGCCTGGCGATCACCGCCGACGGCCAGTACCTGCTGCTCAGCGTGCAGCCTCGCGTCACACTCGACACCGCGATCAGCGATTACCGCCCGATCGTCGATCAGATCAGGCACGCGATCGAATCGGTCGAGCGCCCCAAGGGCGTCGACTACCGCTTGTCCGGGCAGATGCTGGTCGCGCTCGAAGAGTACGACGGCTTGACGCGCGATCTCGGCCGCGCCAGCGCGCTCTCGTTTGCCCTGATCTTGCTGATCCTGATCGTCGCAACGCGCAGGCCTGCCCTGGTGCTGAGCTGCGCGTTATCCTTGCTCGTCGGCACGCTGCTGACGCTTGCGGCGACCCAGCTCGTGCTCGGTCGTCTCAACGTTGTCTCGGCCTTCATGTTGCCGGCGTTGATGGGCCTGGGTATCGACTTCGGGATCCATTTGCACAACGCCTACGATGATTTTTTGCGCCAACATCGCCCGCACGAGGCCATGCAGGCGGCGGTTCGAAAGCTCTTTCCTGGCTGTCTGGCGGCAGCGAGCACGACGGCTGCGGCATTTGTCGCGCTGCTCGTGAGCGACTTTGCCGGCATCGAGGAGTATGGCGTGATCGCGAGCATCGGTATTTTCTTGATGCTGCTGTCGACCTTCGTCGTCTCACCGCTGCTCTCGCCCCTGATCTGGCGCAAAGCGTCGCGCGCGCCGCTCTCGCGTCCGTCTGTGCGGCTGCGACCAGGCATCGTCACGGTCGTGGTGATGGCCGTGCTCCTTGCGGCGATGGCAGGCCTTGGCTCCACGGGCTTTTCCAATGACTTCAAGCATCTGCGAGGCGATCTCGAGGCCACGGCGTTTCACGAATACCTGATGGACGACGCCGGCCATCCTTTCGAGCCAACGCTCTTGCTCGTCGACTCGACCCGGGGCGCGGCGCTGGTCGCCGAGATCGCCCGAGCACAACAACTTGAGAGCGCGACGGGCCACTCCACGGAGATATCGCGCGTGGTTGCGATGAGCGATTTTCTGCCGGCGTCGGATCCCGACAGCGAAGCCATGCAACGCTTGCGCGCCGAGCTTGAGCGTCTGCCGGCCGACCACGCACAGCTCATTGAGCTTCGCCTGGCCGCGCACGCCAGGGGCTGGGAGCGAGACGAGCTTCCCGAGTCGATCCGTCGCCGCCTGAGCTTGCGCGCGGGCGGCGAAATCGTGGCGGTTTTTAGCCGCGCGGAGTTGGGCTCGGACACAGAGTTTGCGATCTGGCAAAACGACATGGGGCGTATTCAGCAGCAGGCGCTCGAGCAGGGCGTCGAGGCGAGGCTGGTCGACAAGTGGGCGGTCGTGCACCGCATGATCGAGCTGATTCGCGAGTCGTTTTGGCCGATGCTGCTCACGGCGCTCGCGCTCGTGGCGCTGACGTGTCTTGTTTTTCTGCGCAGCCCGCGCGAGGCGGCCCTGGCGCTTGGCACCGTGGTGCTTGGTACGCTGGCCTTTGGCGGCGCCCTGGGCTGGCTGGGTCTACCGCTCAATATCTTCAGTATCGTGGTGCTGCCGAGCATTCTGGGCATCGGCATCGACAACGCAATTCAGCTCACCGAAGGCTTTCGCCACGACGATTTTTGGGACGTGCTGCGCACACGCGCCGTGGCCTGTGCGACCTCGACGGCGACGACAGCGGCAGGCTTTGGTGCGATGCTCATCGCCAACCACCGCGGCATCGCCTCGCTCGGCCAAACGGCCCTTGTTGGGCTGGGCTTGATGTTTTTGGCCACGACCGTGCTCGTGCCCGCGCTCGTCGTGTTGATGCGCACACACAAAGAGAGGCGCCCATGATCGTGAAACCGGGTATCGACTTCTGGAAGCGGCTGGGGTTGATCGGACCGCTCATGCTGATCAACAGTTTTGCCTACATGTACCTCAACCAGCGGCCGTTGAGTGAGCCGGTCATGTTGCCGATGACCTTCATCGACCATGCTCTGCCGTTCATCGCGATCACGATTTGGCCCTATGCGGCGCTCATGATCGCCAACGTCACGCTGCCCTTTTTGCTCGAGCGACGCGAGTTTCGCGCCGTCTTGATCGCCTACGCCATCGCGATCGTGCTCAACGTGTTGATCTGGTCGTTGTTTCCGACCACGTTTCCGCGACCGCCGCTGCCCGAAGGCGCCTCGATCTCCGAGCAGTTCTACCGCTGGTTGATGAGCCTCGATCAGCCGACCAACTGCTTTCCGTCGGGCCATGTCACGATCCCGGCCGTGCTGGTCTGGGGCCTGGGCGTGCAGTGGCCGCAGCGCAGGTGGTGGATGTGGAGCTTGCTCGTCGTCATGTCGCTGACGATCGTCACGACCAAGCAGCATTACTTCTGGGATCTGCTCGGGGGCTTGGGCACGGCCGGCATCGGCGCTGCGATCGCCTACCGGTTCTACTATCTACCCCGAACCCAGCCATGAAGAGGCCGCGATGAACTCGGGCAACGTCGCCAGCACCTTGTGGCAGGCCGCCGGGCGCTGGCCCGACCAGCCGGCCGTGATCCACGCGGCAAGCGGCGCTTCACTGAGCTTTGCCGAACTGTGCGCTCAGGCTGGCGCCGTCGCAGCCGGCCTGAGAGCGCTCGGCGTCGAGCCGGGCCAGCGCGTGCTCGTGATGCTGCGCCCAGGTCTGGAGTTCTTCGCCGCGATGTTCGGCGTGGCTGCATGCGGAGCCACGGCCGTGCTCGCCGACCCGGGCATGGGGCTGGCCGCCATGTTGCGCTGTCTCAAGACCATCGAGCCGGTGGCGATCATCGCCGAGTCGATCTTTCATCTGGTCTCTCAGCTTCACCAGACCTTTGCGCGTGGCACCGTGCGCATCTCACGCGGCTGGTACCCGACGGCCATCTCCTGGCCCAAGTTTCTCGCCACGGCGGCTGCGCCGCTGCCACCGGCGAGCTGTTCGGCCGATGACGTGGCTGTGCTGGCTTTTACCAGCGGTGCGACCGGGCTGCCCAAACCCGTGGTCATGGATCACCGCACGCTCTCAGCCCAGGTCGAGGCGCTGCGCGCGATCTCTGGCATCGGCGAGGGCGACGTCCAGTTGGCCTTCATCCCGCTCACCGGCCTGCTCGGCGGCGGTCTCGGCTGCACGACGGTGATACCCAGCGTTGACGCTCGCCGCCTGCAGACGCTCAATGCCGCCACGACCATCGCGCAGATGCAGCGCCACGCGGTCACCCACTGCTTTGCTTCGCCATTTGTCTGGGCGCGTCTGGCCGACGAGCTCGAACGCCACGATACACAACTCTCGCTTCGGCGCATCTTCGTGGGCGGCGCACCACCGAGCCCGGCGCTGGTTCAAAGACTGGTCAAGTGCATCGCCGGCGAGGTTCATGTCTCCTACGGGGCAACCGAGGCCGTGCCTGTGGCCAGCGCCACGGCCGAAGAGTTTTTGGCTGCGCATCAAGGCCCACACCTGGGCGGCTGCATGGTCGGAAGGCCCGTGCCCGGCATTGAAGTAAGCGTCGCCTGCTTCGAGCCCGAGGCGCTTCGCATGGCGCAGACCTACGAGATTGGTGAGCTGCTCGTGCGCGGCCCGATCGTCTCACCGGGCTACCACGGCGCCAGGCGTGTCGATCACCTGGTCCAACTCGCCGGCTCCAACTGGCATCGCATCGGCGACGCCGGCTACTTCGATCCTCTGGGCCGCCTGGTGCTCTGCGGGCGCATCGCCGATCAAGTCCACGGCGGCGGGCGCGTGCTCCACTCACTGCTCGTCGAGTCCCAATGCCGCGATGTCGCCGGCGTCTCGGAGGTCGCCCTCGTCGGTGTAGGCCAAGCGCCACATCAGCGCGCCGTGCTCGTCGTCGTGGCCTCCGGCGAGCGACCCACAGACGAGATCACCGCCGCGCTCAACGCGCTGGCCGCAGCGCAGGGATGGCAAGAGATGCTCGCCGACGTGCTCTATCGAGGGGCCCTGCCGACCGACACCCGCCACCGCTCGAAGATATTGCGCGCCCAGCTCGCGCGCTGGGCCGAGGGCAAGACGCGCCGGAAAATGCCGCTTTCTGCCCCGTAAGCCGGGGCCCAGAGCCGGTTTTTCAATAGCGCAAGATCACTGCGCCAAGTGAAAGCCCTGCCGCCGTGCCTGCCAGCAGCAGGCGTTGTCCGCGTTGGATGCGTCCGTCGCGGATCGCCTCGTAGAGCGCGATGGGCGTGGAGGACGAGACCGTGTTTCCATAGCGATCGACGGTGACGACCATCTTTGAGCGCGGCACACCCATACGCTCGAGCATTTTGAGCGCGGCCATGCTCGCCTGATGTGGGACGAACCAGTCGATCGTGTCGATGCCGTCGGGGATCAGGCCGGGCTGGAAGGTTTGCATGAAGCGGCCAAAGTATTCGCGGGCGAGCAGGTAGACGCCCTCGCCGTCCATCGAGAAGAGGTTGTCGCGCTTTTTGGTCTCGGGCAAATTCGGGTGGCGACGTGTGCCGCCGCCGCGAATCTCGGTGAGGTGTGCTCCCACACCGTAGGTCTCAAAGTGCAGCGCCTCGATGCAAGAGGATTGTCCGGGCTCACAGGCGGTGACGACGACGGCGGCCGCGCCGTCGCCAAAGAGCATCGCGCTGCTGGGCTGGTTGCAGTTCAAGCCGACGGAGGTGATGTCGGAGTTGACGATCAGGATCTTGTGGTAGCGCCCGGTCGCCAGAAAGCTCGCGCTGATGTCGAGCGCGCTGTAAAAGCCCAGACATGTGGTGTGCACGCTCATGCAGGCGATGCCGCTCGAACCCAGCCCGAGCTCGCGTTGGATCAGCGGCGCACCGTCGGGAATGACCTGCTCCTGGGTGCCCGAGGCGTTGAGGATCAGGTCGATGTCCTCGAGCGCAAGGCCGGCGTCCTCGATTGCTTCGCGGGCCGCGGCGGCGCCCATCATGCTGTTGGTCTCGTCGCGGTTGGCCCAGTGACGCGTGACGACGCCGGCTCCGGTTTGCGCGATGTCGCCCGGGCTGAGCAGGCAAAGCTCTTCGACCTCGTCGTTGGTGACGACACGAGCGGGTAAATAGCGCCCGATTCCGGCAATTCGAACCGCAAAGCTCTGGCTCATCGCTTGGTTCTCCACTTCAAACGTCAGTGTTGCACACGAAATTGCGCTGCGGCGTCGGGACAATGGCTGGGCACGATCGCAATCTCGGGCATCTCGATCGCGAGGCGCCGCAGCAGCGCGTAGGTCTGCTGCTGGGCACGTTTATCGACGGCGATCATCTTGTGGGCCTGGCCGCGAGGCACCGTGTGTTCCAGGCAGCGGCGAGACCAACAGCCATCGGCCGCCAGAAAGACCACGTCGCCTTGGTCGCGGCGCACGAAGGCGCCGAACTGTCCCCAGGCGTGGCCGGCAAGCTCGACCAGGCGAATCGAGCCGTCGGCGAAGACGTCATGAGAGCGCTCAAAAGGGCCGATCGCCTCTCCTTCGAAGTCGGGCAGGATCACAAGCCTTGCCGCGAGATCGTCGGGTAGATGACCGGGCAGAATGCGCGCACGCAGCGCCTCGACGCCGGTCTTGCCCCGCACCGATGCCCAGGCCTGCTGTGTGCAGGCAATGCGCGCGTTTGGAAAATCGAGCAGCCCACCGTAGTGGTCGGGATCAAAATGCGAGAGCAAGATCAGGCGCACCGCCAGCGGATCGACGCCGTGCGTGCGAAGCCTGCCCAATGCGCCGGTCTCGGCGTCGATGGTCGCCGGCGTAATCCAGCGAAAGATGCGCGCCGGAAAGCTGCGGGTCGCCTCGAAGAAGCGCTCCGAATAACCCGTATCGAAGAGCACCGTACCCTGGCTCGGGTGCTCAATCAGCCCGAAGATAGCCGGCAGCTCCACCATCGATGTGCCCCCATCGGGCCAGACGGCCAAGGACGGCGCATTGCACGTACCGGTGCTGAAGAGCTCGAGCGAGACGGTCGTGGCGCAGTCCGTGCCAGCCGATGGCCGGCTCACCACATGCGCAGGTTTCTGCTGGCCTCGATACCAGTCAACGAAGCGCTCCACGCCTTCGCTCACGCGCGTCTTGGGCGCATAACCCAGGTCTTGTTTTGCCGCCGAGATGTCGTAGGTTTGGCTGTAGGCAAAAAGCGAGGCGCTGTAGCGCGTCAGGGGTGGCTCGCCGGCGAGCCGCGAGATGCGCCATAGCGACTCGGCCGCGCCCGCGGCGGCCATCGCCTGGCCAATGCTCAACGTGCGCGGCCGATGCGCGATGCCCAGGCGCTCGAGCACATCGCGAATGACGTCCCAGGCGCGCACATCCTCGTCGCCCGTGAGCACGTAGGTCTTGCCCCGCGCCTTTGCACACTCCAGCGCCAGGCACAGCCCCTCGACGGCATCGTCGATGTAGGTCATGTTCGTGAGCGCGCCACCGTCGCCGATCACCGGTAACGCGCCCTTTTGCGCTGCTCGGATGATCCGCGGAAAGATCGTCGTATCGCCCGGCCCGTAGACCCCGCGCGGGCGAACGATCACCGTGTCGAGCCCCTGCGCCGCCGCCCAACTCACCCGAAGCTCTCCCTCCCACTTCGTTTGCGCATAGGGCGCCACGAACTGCGGGCCCACCGAGGCCGCTTCGGTCAGCCCGAGTTGGTCACAAAAACGCGAGGTTACGCTTGGCGAGGACACGTAGACCAATCGTTTGACCCCATGCTCGACACAACCGGCGATCACGTTCTGCGTGCCCCCCACATTGATCGATTCGAACTCCTGTTGTGTACCCCATGGCGAGGTCAGCGCCCCGGCATGAATCACGGCGTCGACACCCTCGCACGCCCGCAGCATTGACGCTCGGTCACACAGATCGACCGGCCGATAGTCCGCTCCCAGCGCCCCGAGCGCGACACCACGCTCGAGATTTCGCCCCAGCGCCCGCACCGTATAGCCTCGTTCGAGCAACGTCCGCGCCAGCGCACCGCCGATATAGCCTGTCGCACCGGTTACCAGTACCACTTTCGCATTCGATGCCATGGCGCCTAATCCTGAGTTCATAAAAAGCGACCCGACGCTGCTCGACCCAATGGTGCTCGGCGTCTAGCGACGTAGGGTGAAAGAGACGCCCGAGGTTGAGAGTGCGAGCGATGCTGTGGTGGTGTCGGTGCGGCCAAAGTCGGTGAAGTGTAGCACGAGGCCGGTACCGAGCAAGAGGGCGCCGCCGGCGTAGAGGCCGATGGTGCGGATGCGGGCGGAGTCGGCTTCGCCCTCGAGCTCGTTTAGCCGTCCTGTGTCGGCAGCGAGGTGGGCCTCGAGCATCTGGGAGGTGCGGTCGCCGGCGCCGTGATCGGAGAAGGCGCCGGCGGCGATCAAAAGGCCGCCGGCTGCCATGCTGGCGTAGCCCAGATATGCCGTCCAACCGGCCTCGGTGGGCGGCTGCTCGATAGCTGTGACGATCGAAGGCGCCTCGTCGTCGGGTGGGTCGAGCGCGGTGGGCTGCATGTAAATCTCGAGCGCGGTGGTTTGGCCGGGCTCGAGTGAAGCGGTAGCGTGGTAATCGAGATAGCCCTCGCGCAAGGCGCGGATGGCGTAGGTGCCCACGGGCAGCTCGTCGCGATACGGGCAGGCGACGCGCGCCTCGTCGATGTGCAAAGCGGTGTCGGGGCTCTCACAACTCACGGTCAACGCGGCCATCTCGACGCAGCCGTCGAGGCGCTCGAGACCGCGATCGAGGCGCTCCTGGTTGTCGTCGCCGAGATTCTCGACGCCGGCCAGGCGCTGGTATTCGGCTTGTGCTTGCTGGCAGCGCCCCCAGGCGCGAAAGGCCGCGGCGATGCTCAGGCTGATGCGCGGATGGTCGATGATCTGGCGGGCCTGCTCGAGCTCATTGATCGCGCTTTCATAGCTCTCGTCTTCGAGCAACTGGCCGCCGCGCGCCAGGTGGGCCTGAAACGCTTCGACCTCGGCCGGGTTTGGACCCTGGGCTGCAGATGACGCGATCATCAGCGTCATCGTGAGCGCAAAGACGAGGCTGCGAAGCAAGTGCGTGTGAAGTGAAGGCATGTGAAGCAGCGGCATCTTGGTCACTCAAAGGTCGGGGAGGAACTGGTCGACCAATCGATCGATCGATGAGTCTTTGGGTGTGGCTGGCTTTTCGGTGTCGTCCGTGGGCGACTTTGGGGCGGTCTTTGACGGCGCTTCTCTGGACGCGACGCGCACCAAAACGACCTCGATCGCCTCGTTGGCCTCATCGAGGCGCACGCTCTGCTCGACATAGCCGGCAAGCGCAAGACGCACGGTGGTGGGCAGTTCGTGCGCTTTGAGATCGAGGGCGAGGGCGGTCTTTCCAAGCATCACGTCGCCGGCAAAGACGCTGGCGCCAGCGGGTTTGCTGGCGATTCGAAAGTGAATCGTGGGCTCCTTTGGTGCCTCGGCCGGTGCAACCTCTTCGACCAGCGCTTCGACGGCTGCAACGCCAGCGAGCACATTGACGGTGGCCGGCGCGTCGGGCACCTCGGCGGCCATCTCTTGGGCCATCTCTGCGGCAGGCTCGTCGCCATTGAGCCAGGCGGCGCCCACGACCATGAGCACCACAATAATGAGCGCCGAGACGGCCAAGATGGCCGCCAAACGACCTCCGGTGGCGCGCTCGGCTTCTGGGCGAGCCAGCGCAGCGATCCGGCCCGTGCGAAGCAGGTCCGAGGAGGGAATGTCGATCTCAGTGGGTTTGTCGCGCTCCTCATCCATCAAGGGCACCACGCGCTCCACGGGGCGCGAGGGATCGAAGGTTTCGTGCTGGGGCATCTGGCGCAAGACCTCCAGATTGGTGTCTGCGTCGGGGCTTTGATCGGCCATGAAGCGAAGAAAGGCCGGTGAAGTGTCTGCGGCGCTTTCGGGAATCTGTTCGGCCGAGAGCTTGATGTCTTTGGGGGTGCTCTCGCGCGCCGCGAGCAGGGCGGCGTACATCGCCTCGGCATCAGGATAGCGATCGTCGGGATGCTTGAAGGTGGCGCGCTTGATCACCTCGCCTAAGGCCGTGTTGGCGATCACCTCGGGGATGATCACCGGGCGCTTCAAGTGCATGAGCAAGGTCTGGGCGGAACCCTCGGCGGCAAACGAGCGCCTGGCGGTGAGCATCTCCAACAAGACCAGCCCGGCGGCGTAGACATCGGCCGCCTTTTTGTTGACGTCAGGCGCGTTGAACATCGACTCTGGAGCCAGATAAGAGGGCGTCCCGGTGATGCTTCCGGCTTGCGTGACCTGCGACTGCTCGCCGTCGACGAGCTTGGCGATGCCAAAGTCGAGCAGCTTGACCAGGTGTTCGCCGCGCCGGCTCTTGCAGGCGAAGATGTTGGCCGGTTTGAGGTCGCGATGCACGACCTCGCGGCTGTGGGCTTCGGCCAGACCGTCGAGCATCTGCAGTCCCAGGTTGAGCACGCGGCCCGTGCTCAGCGGAGCCTCGCGCTCGATCAACTCCTTGAGCTCCTCACCTTCCAAGAGCTCCATGACCAGGTAAAGAGCGGCCGACTTGGTCTCGCCGACGTCGTAGACGCGCACGATGTGCGGATGATCGAAGAGCGTTGCCACCTGGGCCTCGCGCATAAAGCGCGCGGCAAAATCAGGACGAGCGGCGATGTGCGGGTGCAGCAGCTTGACGGCGACATCGCGGCCCGTGCTCAGCTGCTCGGCCTTCATGATCATGCCCATACCGCCGCTGGCGAATACATCGCCCAGGCGGTAGCGGCCATCGATCACCTCGCCGGGGCGAGGGAGCATCGCAAACTTCGCTTTGGGTTCATCAGCACTCATTACAGTCCAAAACGGCGTATCAGTAGGTCAGGGGCCACTGCACGGCAACCGGCGTGGAGCTGTCGCTGCCAGGTATGGTTCCACCAATACCGAGCTGTCCGGAATCGTTCCAACCCCAGCATCGAACCATGTGAGGTCCCTCCTTTGCACAGGTGTGAGCGTTGCCGGCCGACAGTTGGTCAACATTCAGTCCTCCGCTGACCTGGACCGGCACGAGGCTATTGAGAAACGAGCCGATGCCAAGCTGGCCATTGGCGTTTCGACCCCAGCAATAGACACTCGAATCGACCTGAATGCAGTTATGCTGGTAGCCGCTGGAGAGTTGTCTGGCCCGCAAGTCTGTAAAGACGGCGACGGGAACGTTGCTCGAGTCATTGCTGTTGTCGCCGAGTTGACCGTGAAAATTCGATCCCCAGCAGAACACGCTTTCGTATCCATCCGTTGCGCAGGCATGCTCCCAGCCCATCGAGACGCTTTGGGCCCCCTCAAGCCCGACCACTTCGGTCGGTGTCGGTTGGTCCGTGAAGGATTCATCGCCGAGCTGGCCGTGGTTGTTTCTGCCCCAACAATGAACGTGACCCGTGTCAGCCACCGCACAACTCGAGGAGCGGCGCGCAGAAATCTGGATGATACCGCTGATAGCACGCACGGTGACGGGATTGACGCTGTTTTGGATTTTGCCATCGCCCAGGGCGCCAAATGCGCCGCCGCCCCAACAGTGCACCTTACCGTCTGTGTCCAGGGCACAGCTATGGGAGTGGCCCGCCGATACCTGGACAATCTCCTCAGAGACTCCGACCTGAACGGGCGTTGACCGGTTGATGATGGATCGATCACCGAGTTGGCCGAAGTCGTTGAGCCCCCAGCACCACACGGAGCCACCTTCGACGCCTGCACAGGTGTGCTCCCAGCCGGCTGAGATATGGGTGACACGGGCGAGTCCGCTGACCAGCACGGGCGTGGAGCTGCTCACCGTGGAGTTGTTGCCCAGCGATCCTCGCTGATTGCCTCCCCAGCACAGCACCTTGCCGTTCTCAAGTAGGGCACAGGTGTGATTGCCGCCGGCCGATATCTGGAGCACCGTGTCACAACTGCCTTTTGTACAACCGATCGCGCAGACTTTGCCACAGCCACCACAGTTGTTTTTGTCGGTCTGAGTGTCTTTGCATGCGCCCCCACAAACCGTCTCGTCCGCCTCGCAACACAGGCCCAGATTGCAGGACTGGCTTGGGCTGCATGTGTTGAAACAGCTGCCGCAATGTGCAGGATTGGTGGTGGTGTCGACACAGGCGTTGGAGCACGCGTTCAGGGAATCGGTGCATGAAAACGTGCACTGGCTGTTGATGCAGGCCGGCACGGAGTTCGCTGGGACATTGCAGCCCTGACCGCAGCCCCCGCAGTGAGCGAGCGTATTGCTCGTGTTGACACAAATTCCGCCACAGGCGCTCTCACCTTCGCCACAGCACACGCCGCTGGTGCAGGAGAGGTTTGGTCCGCACTCCAAGCCGCAAAGGCCGCAGTGGTCGTCGTCACTAAAGCGATCGACGCAGCCTCCGTCGCACTCGTCGAAGCCTGGGGCACATGGGCTCAGGCATTGGCTGTCGACGCAAACGGCGATCCTGTTCGGGTCGTCGGTCGTACACGGCTGGTTGCACTGACCGCAGTGCTCGAGATCGCGCTCGAGGTCGACACAGCTTTGCTCGCAGTGGCTCTCCTCAGGGGCGCAGGTGATCGGGACATCGGCATCTTCGATGTCGCCATTGACATCGTAGCTGACGTCGTCGACGCCCTGGGCGTCGATGTCTGGCACGGTATCACTGATCGCATCGAAGCCACTGTCGTGGTTGATGTCGTGGTTGATGTCGTGGTTGATGTCGTGGACCGCTACGGCGTCGCCCGCATCGGCGACGGCGTCGCCCGCATCGGCTACGGCGTCGCCCGCATCGTCGCCCGCATCGTCGCCTGCCTCGTTGCCTGCATCGGCGACGGCGTCCGCGACGGCGTCGTTGCCCGCATCCGTGATGGCGTCGTAGCCGAGGTCTTCGCCCGAATCGGCGACGGCGTCGTGGCCGGGGATTTCGCCCGTATCGTGTTTAGTGTCAATACCAACGTCGAGGTTGAACTTAGGGTGTCGGTCAACGCATATCCCGTCGCGGGCAAATAGGCCTCCGCCACTGAGGCAGCGCTGATCAGCCGCACAGTCCTGGTCGGCGCCGCAGTTTGATGCCGACGACGTCGTGCAGGCGCTCAAAGTGAGCAGAAAACACAGACTCACGACCCAGAGAAAGGCGTGTTGGCAGTGGTGATGAATCATGGTTGCAGCCATACAGGTAACCGTTGGAATGCAAAGAGGCCAGCGCGCGCTTCGTACGGTTTTCACAACAGCTCCATTGAGACTGTTCTCGCGCACTATTATTGCACGGCGAGCCTAACACTCATCGATACCACCGATCAACGCGCGTGTGCGCTGCCCGGCGCTGCGTCGTTTGAAACGTGGCGAGCCGGGGCATTAGCCGCGGCCGATGTTTTTGTATAAAACGGCTTGTTGAGGCCCCCTTCACCAAGAGAAGCTGATGTTGATGAGTTTATCGGCCGTATGCGCCCTCACGCTGCTGTGTGTTTTAGGGCTCATTCGGGTGCGCAAGCGTCTCAAGGGACCCGTCGCCAGATTCCTATTTGTTCTGGCGAGCGTGAGCGTTTTGCTTGGCGCGGCCTTTGCGACACAGCGCGTGATCACCTATGCCCAGGCTTCCGCCCAAGCTCAGCGGCTGGCCATCGGCCCGGTTGAGCTTGTCACCAACGACTACGTGTTGCCAGCGAGCGACACCTTGCTCGAGATCGAGCAGGGGGCAACGATAATCGTTGCCCGTGAATCCGTTCGAGCCGGGGAGTCGATCGAGGGCGCAAACGCAGCGGATCGCCAGGAGCATCGCGCTCCCAGCCCGCTGCCTGAAGGCCTGGTCAACCAACTTCAGGCGGTTTGGGAGTCGGGCAGCCTCGAGCCCACCGTGCTCGTGGTGGCCGACCAACTCACCGATTACGCAACGCTTGGCCTGATCTTGCAGCTTGCTGCCAGGACGGGCTGGAGCCGCCAGAGCCTGGTGGTGCGAAACCAAGAGCTGGTCTATGCGCAAGGGGCTCGCATCGAGGTCAATTGGGCCGAAGCTTTCGAAGACGACGACGAGGCGGGCGTCTTTCACCTGCACGTAGGCCATGCGGGCTTTGAATTGACGAGCGGCGGTGAAGTGCTCGAGGCGATCACCGGATGCCCGCCGGTTGGGCCGACGATTTGCAGATCTCCGGCTCCCGAAACGCTTCGGTCGACCTTCGATCAGGCGCGCCATCTCTTTTTGGACGAACGCACCCTCGAGGGCGAGGCGCAAACCCTTTCGCTGCTGGCAAGCTACGACCTTCATAACCTCTACAACCTGGCGCGAGCCCTAAAGGCCGACCATCCGCACCCCAGCGTCGTCCGGCTGAGTGCAGACCCGAGCGTTCCTTTGGCCGTCATCACGCGCACCCTCGATGCCCTTCGCTTTGTGCGCGAGCAGGATCGCTACGCCGACGGCGCGTCGTTTCGCGCCGCGCGCATTCGTCAGCAAGACGGCCAGAGCATGGTCTTGTTTGATGAGGCGGTCTTGACCTTTGCGCGTTGATACGGACTATTCGGTTTCGAAGACCACCAGCTTGGCGCCGTCGGGGCCGTCGACGACGTGAGTATAGCCGCTGAGTCCAGCGGCATCGCCGAGGTAGGTACAGACCGTGGCCGCGCGTGGAGCGCAGGCATCGGCGTGCACGACCGTGCAGCGCATCACGGTCTCAGTGCCACAGTTTGAGCAGGCCGCGTCGCTGAGCTGCTCGACCTCTGCTTCGAGTTCGTCGGACCATGGGTTCTCGGCGGCGTCTTCGCAGGCGGTCGCCAGGCAGGTGTCAAAACCCTTGCACTGCTCGGGGGCCGCGCTGCAGCCGGGCTGCTTTAAGGCGCACTGCGCCGCCATGGCTCGCACAGCCTTGAGCTCATGACAGCCATCTTCGAACAGTTGACTCGCAGCCTGCATAGCGCAGTACCCCTGAGAACATTCGTCGGTCTCCGAGAGCAGCAGACTCGCCGCCGGCCAATCCTCGCCGTCGTCTTCGAAGGCGAGCTCATCGATGTCGTAACCAAAGGAGACGAAGTCCCAGCTATGGTCGCCGCCGCTGCCATGGCTCTGCTCCTCGTTTCTGCACCCGTGCAGCGTCTGGGTGCAAAGCGTCGACGCCGCAACGATCTGGCAGCGTTCACCATCTGGATCAAAGACGCTCACGCCTTGCAAAAAGAGCTCCACGTAAGCCCTGCGGCGCACGTCGAGCTCCTGGCTAAGCGCGGCTTCGTCAAGCTCGGCCCTGCTCGGCGAAGCCGCTTTGGCCACTGCAGGCGCGGTCAACGATGAATTAGGCGTACTTTGTTGACCGCCGCAGCCGGCGAGCAGGCAAAGCGAGAGAATTGCGAGGATCGACGAGCGCTTCATCGGTGAACTTCTGTTGAGAGGTAGCAATAAAATCGCCCGGGACATCAAGACCTGCTGCTGGGCCTCAGGGTACCTTTACCACGAGCACCGGGCGCGGCGTGCGCCGGATCACGCGTTGAGTATGCGTGCCGCTAATCAGATCGACCACGCCGTCTTGGCCGCGCGTGGCCATGGCGATCAGGTCGATATTCTTGTCCTCGCAGGTTTTGCTGATCACGTCAGCGAGCAGGCCCTGGGCGTTGATTTTATGGTAGCGCCGCCCGGCACGCTCGGGGGTCGTGATGTGCTCGAGGATCTCGGCATCACCGACGCGCAGCAGGTAGATGTCGACGTCGTCGATGGCGAGCTGGTCGAGCAGCCGGGTCAGCCCGCCGATCGCCTCGCGTGCCTCGTCACCGTCGCCGACCGGCACCAGCACCCGGTTCAGTGTGATCTTGCCCTTCGCGTCGATCAGCCCTGGCTCACCGATATGCACCACCAGCGTGGGCACGTGCGTCTCGAGCGCGACGACCTCCGAGACGCTGCCGCGAAACTTGCGCGGTTCGCCTTGCTGCATGCGCGTGCCGACGATCAGCAGGTCGGGGCGAAGCTCCTCGATTATCTTGATCAGCATGTTGCGCGGGTGATTTTGACGCTCATAGACCAACGTATCGTGCTCAAATTGCTCGACGCTCGTGCCCCACTTCTCAAAGACCTCGAGAAACTCGGGCAGCTCCGTCTGGGCGCTGCCGTCGGCGGCGTGCAAGGAGACCAGCCGGCCACTACCCGCGAGCGCAAGCGCAATGGCCTGCTCAAACACCGGCTGGCTGTCGGCCAGCAGATCCGTAGCGTGCAAAATCACAAACTCATCGGTGTTTCGGGGGCGCGACGTCATAACGAAAATCCTTGGGCTAGTGGAGTCGAACATCTGAGTTGCCGGACACGATAGCGAAAATGCAACGCTCATGCCAGTGATGTGCGCCACCACACTCCCGGGACCAATCACACCGTGGCGCCTCATGCCGGCTCACGCAATGGCTTCGAGAGGGGCGCAAACCGTGCGTGGGCCGGCATGAGGCGCAAGATCTGCGCCTCTCGGAGTCGAGCTTGGCCGGGCAGCATTGAGCGATTGGAGCAGGGCTAATTGTGCACGCACGTGTGTTTATTTTTTCGTTCAATGACGTCTGACACAGACCCCGGAGAGACTCGATGCGCACCGTGATGACAGCCGTGTTCTTTGTGGCGCTGGCCGCCGCCTGCAACGACAACGACGACCCACCTTCGGGCGACGATACGCTCACCTTTAGCTACGATTTTCGTGACGGTGAGCAGGGCTGGCAGGCCGATTACTCCGACTACAGCGTGGGAATGGAGCAGAGCCTGGCCTTTCGCAGCGAGCTCGAAGCGCTGCCCGAAGAGCTCGAGCGCGATGGCACGGGCTTTTACTTTCACAGTCGAAACGTCTCCGACGACATCTTCATGTTTTTGAAGCGCCGCCTGGGGCCCGACGACGGCATCGTGGCCAACACGAGCTATGCGCTGAGCTATCGCATTCTCTTTGCCTCCAACGCCGCTTCCGGCTGTGTGGGCATCGGCGGTGCTCCGGGCGAATCGGTCTTCATGAAGGCCGGCGCCACGGATGAGGAACCCGAGGCCGTGCTCGTCGAAGACGACGGCCTCGAGCAGATCCGCATGAGCGTCGACAAGGGCAATCAGCGCCAGGATGGGCCGGCAGCGAGCTTCGTCGGTGATGTCGCAAACCCCATCCCTTGCGAAGAGGTCAACGGGCTAGACGACGCCCCTTATGTGGCCATCGAGCGCGAGCACGTCCACGATCACAGCGTCACCTCCACCGAGGACGCCGAGCTTTGGCTGCTCGTTGGCACGGACTCCGGCTTCGAGGGGGTGAACACGCTCTATTACCTCGAGATCGACGTCCGGCTCGAGCCCATCGACGCCTCAGCGGGCGACTGAGCAAGGCGTCTTAGCGCTACAAGACGCCTTCCCGAATCCCCGTAGACCGCACGATCTTGCGCGTCGCTCCGAGGGCTAGCAGCGCGGTGTTGCCGTAGACGGTGACCGACTTCGATGCGCGCGTGATGCCGGTATAGAGCAGCTCGCGCGTGAGCAGCTGCATGTCATCGTTGGGCAAGACGAGGGCGATGTGGGGGTACTCGGAGCCCTGGCTCTTGTGGGTCGTAATCGCGTAGCTGAGCTCGAGGGCGTGCTGGATGCGTTCGAGATCGATGATGTGGTAGTGCCCGGCCTCGGTGCCAGGAAAGACCGCACTTTTTTGCAGGCGGCCGGTGTCGGGCAAGCGCACGTTGAGGATCACGCCCTGGTCGCCGTTGAAGATCGCGTTCACATAGTCATTGCGCAGCATCATCACCGGCTCGCCGACGTGAAAGTTCATCGGGCGCTGGCCGATCTGGTCGTCGCTACGATGGCGTTTGGCCAAAGAGGCGTTGATGTGTTCGGTGCCGGTTCGCTTGTGGTGGGTGAAGCACAGGATGCGGGCACGGTCGTGTCGCTCGAAGATCTCGGCGACCTGGTCGGCGTCGTCCACAACGAAGCTGCTGGCGTCAGCGTTGAGCAGAAAGCCTTTGAGGCTTTTGAGCGCATTGACGGTGGCGTTGTCAAGGCTGAGGTGGCGTTTGAACCAGTGGTCGAGAAATTTTTCGATGTCTGCCGAGTCGATCGCTTCGACGCCGTCGTAGCTCAGCGTCGAAAGGGTGGGACGCGGCGTGAGAGCGGCGATCGTGGCCGAAGCGTCGCCCGCATTGATCGCGGTGGCGAGGATGCCGATGGGGTTCTGGGCGCCAAAGCGGTGGCCCTGGGTGAGCCGCGTCGCGGCCAGGCCGGGGTGGGCTAAATGTTCGGTGGGGATGAGGTCGCGAAAGACGGCGCCGGAGCTCACCGAGGGGAGCTGGTCGGCGTCTCCAATCAAGAGCAGGCGCGCGGTCGGTTTGAGCGCGCTGGTAAGCGCGGACATCAAGGAGAGGTCGAGCATCGAGGACTCGTCGATGATCACGACCTCGGCGCTCAGCAGGTTTCGCGCGTTGAAGTAGAAGTAGTCGCGTGCGTGTACATAGCCGAGCAGACGGTGCACGGTGCTGGGCTCGGCAAGCCCGCTGCGAAGAACCATGTCGTCGTCGGTGAGGCCGCAGCTTGCGTCGATCTCGTTGAAGCTGCGTTGGATCGACTGCCAGAGGCGGTTGGCAGCCTTGCCCGTAGGTGCGGCCATCGCGATCTGCTGGGGCTCGAGGCCAAGGCGCGTGAGCAGGCGCAGGATCGAGAGTACCAGCGTCGTTTTGCCCGTGCCTGGACCGCCGGAGATCACAACCAACGGAGCATGGACACTGGCGACCATCGCGTCGCGTTGGCGCTCGCTGATCTCAAATTGGACGTGGGTGGCGACGTCGTCGGCGGCGCTGGCGACCTGCGCGCAATCGTAGGTCGTGGCGGCGCTGGTGAGCAGCTCTTGAAGCCGCGCGATGAGCGTCTGCTCGGCGCGGTAGGTCTGCTCGATATAGATGAAGTCGTCGCGATGAATCAGCGGCTTATAGGTGCCCGATTTGCCAAGAATGAGGTCGAGTTTGTGGCTTGTGACGAGCTCTCGCATACGCATGTGCAGCGCGCTCGCGCCGGGCAAGGCCGGGCAGCTCAAGTCGGTGGCGCGGCGCTCATTGACGGCTGCGCAAAGGCGCTCGAGGGCCGCGTGCAGATAGCTCTCGGAGGGCACGCCGTGATTAAATCCGGTGTCGTAGCGTGTGCTTCCGTCGGCCTGGGCCATCAGGCTGACGAGCACGAGCAGGCTCGCAGCGAGCTGGTCGTCCGCATCGAGGCCGGGTTGCAGGCTGGCCAGATCGCTCGCCAGCCAGACCAGCGCCGGGTCGAGGTAAAAGTCGCCAACGATCTGCGTCAGAGCGCGCTGGCGAGCATGAGTGTCGGGTGCCAGGGCAGCGGCAAAGCGTGCGCGCAGCGTTCCGGTTGGCGTGAGCTTCATGGCGTCACCTCGAGAGTCTGTGAAGATGGCGTGTTCGTTTTGGCGAGCTCGACGAAGCCCGCTCGCAAAAGCTCGTCCCACTTTTGGTCGTCTTGTTCGAGCGCGCTCTGAAGCGCAAAGACTTGATCCCAGGGCACCTTCTCGAAATAAACGCCGTGGCCAGGATGCTCGCCCATGCCGCGCACGAAGAAGTAGCAAAAGCCGCCAAAGCGCGCCTCGTAGCTGGCCTCGTCGCTAATGGCGAGCATGCGCACGGTAGCCAGCGTGTAGATGGCGGCCTGGGTGGAGTACTTCTCCTCGACGCAGGCACGTACGGCTGTCAGTGAGTAGTCGTCGAGGTGGTCGCTCTTCCAGTCGGCGAAATAGGTCTTGCCCTCGTGCTCAAAGAGCAGGTCGACGAAGCCATGGGCAAAAGCGCGCCCGGCAATCGGAAAGACAAAGCGCACTTCACGCGCGAAACGCGTCATCGCCGCGAGCTGAAAGCGCGACGAGTTCGGAAGCGCGATCGAGGCGGTCAGCGCGTCGTAGATCAGGCTGTAGGGCTCATCGCCGAGCTGCTCGGCCGTATAGCCAAAGCGTGTGCTCACGCTGGCATAAATGCGCTGCACAGGCTCGAGCGCGCGCCAGGCGTCGATGCTCTCGGCCTTGTGCAGAGCGTCAAAATCAAGGTGCTCGAGCAGCTCATGGATGAACGAGCCGCCGTTCGTGCCACGAATCGGCGAGAAGTATCGGGGCGTCGCCTCAACCGTGTCGTCTTCAAAGACACTGTCGTCATCGTTCTCGTCATACTCCGTGTCCAGCAAGGCCTGGTCTGTGTCGCCGGTCTTGCCATCTTTGTGGCTGTCGTGGCGCGGGCGAAGGCTGGAGTAGGAGGCCATGACCAGGGGTTTTTGGCGAAGCGCGTCCAGGCCCAGCACTTGTGTGGCCGCAGCCGTAGCTGCGGGAGCGGACCATTCATCGAGGTCCTCGAGCTCGCAGCGCGCGCGGCCGTGGGGCTCTAACACCGGCTGGCATGAGGTGATGCAAAACTGAGCTGCGTCGAGGCTGCGGGCTCTGGCGACGACCTCGTCGAGGCGATGGAGCACCGGAGCGTAGTCGCCGCCCTGGGGGCGGTACTTAAAGGCGTAATAAGGCAGGTAGAGGCGCACGCGCGCGCGCGTCAAGGCCACATACATCAGCCGTTCAGCCTCTTCGCGCTTGTAGGCAGCGCTGAGCGCATTAACCTCCTTGGGCGAGGGCTTGGGATCTTCCAAAAACGCAGAGTGGTTCAAGCATTCAACTTTCTCGCGTTGTTGGGAGTTCTTTGCAGCCGGCGCGACGAAAATACGTCGTCCCGAATTGCTGGCGTTGAAGCCACCGAAGACGAAGACGACGTCGGCCTCGAGGCCTTTACTCTTATGAATCGTCATGATCTGCACGGCGCCGCGATCGGACTCGAGGCGTTGTATGCCGTCGTCCTCGCCGACCGGGCTCTCGCGCGCGTCGATGCAGGCCTGGAACCAGGAGATCAAGTCGGCGAGCTGGCATTGAGAGTCGCCGGCTCGTCGTGTCAGGGTTTCGAACAGGTGTTGATAGTTCGTCAACGCGCGCTCACCGCTGGCGAGCAAAAGCTCGCGGCGAAGCAGCCCACTGTCTTGGAGCACCGAGCTGAACAGTTGGCGATACTTGCGCCGGCGAGCCAGGCTCTTCCAGGTGGCGAGCCGCGCGCGCGGCGCGTGGGCCACGTTTTCGAGCGCGTCATAGCGCTCGATGTCGTCGAGTGGGACTGCAAAAAACGGCGTCAGATAGGCTCGAAGGCGCTTGGGACGATCCGTGGATGCGTCGATCGCGGCCAACAAATCGGCGATGTCCTGGGCTTCGTTGGTTTGAAACAGGCCCTCCTGGCGATAGAAGGCAAAGGGAATGTGGTAGTGGCGCAAAACGCGCCCAATCAGCGCCCCCTCGCTGCGGCTGCGCGTGAGCACGAAGATGTCGCCGGGCAGAATCGACAGGTCTTCGTTACCCTCACAATCAAAGCGCTTATTCTTCGGTTGGCGTTCGACATGCAGGCGATCTTTTCCATCGAGGATGCCGAGAATTGCTTGCGCGATAGCCTGCGCAAAGGAGAGCTTGAGCACCCCGGCTTTTGCTGCCTCCGTGTCCAGGTGCAAGATCTCGATCGCTGCAGGCGTCCTCTGTCCGTCCGCCCGAGACAGGCGCGGCAGGCTTCTGCCCGGTGCGCCGCCGTGCTTTACCGGATTGGGATAGTCGTTGGGCTGCCTGAAAACTGCCTTCTTTGTGCCGTCGGCCAGAACGTGATTGTAGGCATCAATCATGGCCTCGCTGGAGCGATAGTTCACGTTGAGCACGATAGGCTCACGCGCCAGACTCTTGACGGCCCCAAAATAGGTGTCGATGTCGGCGCCGCGAAATCCATAGATCGCCTGCTTGGGATCACCGATCAGGTAGAGGATGTTTTGGTCGCCGCTGTCGACGAAGATGCGCTGCGCGATCTGCCACTGCACGGGGTCGGTGTCTTGAAACTCGTCAATGAGCCCAAAACGAAATTGTGCGCGCAGCGCGTTGACCAGATTGCGTCCATGCTTGTCGTCACCAGCCAGGGTGGCGCTGACCATCGTGAGCATGTCGTCGTAGGTGTAGCAGCCCTGCGCCCGTTTGTGGCGCAAGATCTCGTCATTGACCGCGTGCTCGAAGAGCTGAAGCACGGCCGTCTTGAAGCGAGCCAGGTTGATCTTGGGTAAGTCCGACGTGTCGGGATCGCTCGCCATGATCGTCTGGGCTTGCGCGAGAAGCTCGGGCAACTCATCAACGGGGACCTTGGGCCACAGCGCATAGGGACTCTTGTGTGACTCGTGCAGGCCGGAGCGAATATTGTCGACACCCCGGGAATCGAAGAACAACCAGGCTTTCAGCCAGGGAAGGAGCTCATCTTTGACGGCATAGGTGTTGCGCAAGATATCGAAATAACAGCGATCGAAGAGTTCTTCGGCGCCAATGAGCTCGCCGCTAAAGAGCTGCTTGTTGTCGAAAGCATGGGTCATCAGCACGTGTTGGCAGAAGCTGTGGATCGTGAATATCTGGGCGTCGTCAAAGCAATTTAGCGTCTCCTCGAGGTGGTTGCGAGCCGCCTCATCGATGGTCCAATACAAATGGGCCTGCTCGGGCGCGGGGGCAACCTTTCGCTCGGCGCTTATGACGAGCACCGACTCGATGCACTTTCGCACGCGCTCGCGCAGCTCTTCGGTGGCGCGGCGCGTATAGGTGAGCACGAGGATTTCGTTGATCTGAAGCGGCAGCCCGCGCTTGCTCAGCAAGAGGTGCACGACCAGATGCTCGAGGGTGTACGTCTTCCCGGTTCCAGCAGAAGCCTCGAGCGTCGCATGCGCGTTCAGAGGAATCTCGTTTAAAATAGCAGGCTTAGCGACGTAATGGGTATCGGTCATGGCATCGGCTCGGCGACGAAGTCGGGGTGATGTTCGAAGCGCTGCTCAATCATCTTTTGCCAATCAGCCGGCGCGAAGTAATCGAAGTAATTCTTGATCGGGCCGAACCTATCGGAGAGTGATTGCCAGTCCTTGTCGAGCTCATCGCTGATCCAGTTGGGAGCATCGAAAGACTCCTGATTTGGGCTGTCGAGATAATCGCTAACCAGCTCGATTGGGAGCAGATAGCCGTGGGCTTTGCCAAGGAAATCCGTGAGGATCACGCCAAGAGATTGGCGCGCATCGGCGCTCGACAGTGGCGTGAGTTTTCGTGAGTTGTTGCTCTGATACTCCGTGCGCCTGGGGGTCCAACAGCTGTTGATATTTAGAATCAAGTAGCCGCCGCGCTCGCCGGTCTCGAGCACGTCACACGCCGCAAGCACGAGGTGGCTGAGCCACGCCCGCAACAGGTACTTGGGGCTTGCAAACGCTTTGGTGACGCAGAGCATGATGCTGCTCTCAAAGACGAGATCGCACTTTCCGCTGATCTCGACGATCACCTGTTCATCGACCCCGTCGCGAGACGTCAACACAATGGCAATCTCCAGCGGCGGCAGTGTTCTCTCACCCTCGACGTCCACGCAAGCCAGCCGCGTGGTCACAATCTTTTCGGACGTCTTCCACATCTTTTGGTCGGCCCACCACCGAGCGTTCTTGTGCCAGGTTTTGAGAACCTTGAGATGCTCGGCGCGCGTCGCATCCAGAAAAATACCGGTGGGCAGCGCGCCGCCTAGCTCGTGCCAGGGCAGCAACAGCTCGTCGTAAAGCGCGGCCAGTCGGCTGTCATCGACGCGATCGAGCGGTTGTTCCAGCGCCTTGGCGAAGACCTTGCGCAAGAATACCGTGTTGTCCATAGGGCCGGGAGCAAAGCGCTCGTGCTCGACTGCAAGCGGGTCGTCCTCGTCCCTTTGCATCTTCAACTTGAAGCTTGCCGCGCCTTGCAGCGGGCTTTCGAGGAAGCTGCGAAGCTGGGCGATCGTGACGCTGACGCGCCGCGGCTCGGTGGCAGCCGCCTGGGCCAGGGTTGCGAGCGAGGTTGGTGGGACGGGCAAGCGCAGCAAGCCACCGAGTTTTTCGTCGCGCTGTTGCAGGTGGCGGCGCAAAGTGGCGGCCGAGGGCATGTCGGTGTTCTTGTCGCGCACGAACGCGCGAAGGCTGTCGCCGATGGCCTGCATACGCGCCTCGATGAGCGCTTCGGGATGGTAGTTGCCGCTTGTGTCCGCAATCTCGTAGCGGCGAAGCGCCATGTGGCGCGTTGCAGGCACATGGCCGGCGAGCAGCGCCTGAAGCTCCTTGACGAGCGAGGAGGGTTCGCGGTTGGCGCCGGTGGCAGCGTCGCGGGCCACCCAACTCATCGTCAGCGCCTGGCGGCTGCAGAGCAGCAGGTCCAAGAAGGCCTGGCGGTCGCGGGCGTTGGGATAAACGTCGCCCGTGAGCGGTGACCCATCCTGTCGAAGATCGAGCGGGTTGGTCGGGTTGGTCGCCGGAAACTCGCCCTCGCCCATACCCAGCATGTAGACGAAAGCAAAGGGCAGGGCGCGAAGCGCTTGCGCTGTACCCACGGCGATGCCGTGCGTGAGCGGGCGGCGCGCTCGCGTGTCCACGCCGTCGAGCGCGGCCAGTAAGGTCAGGCTTGCCGTGCGGTAGGAGACGCGCTGACCACTTAGATCCTGGCCGGCTATCTGCGCGATGATGTGCTTGCACCGGCCGATCTGCTTGCGGTCGGCGCTCACGTCGTCGTCGTTGTCCGCAGCCGGCGCGAGGTAGGTAGCGACGAGCGCCTCGAAGACCTCGGCCCACTGCGTCAGCGTGAAACGCTCGGTGAGCAACCACTGAGCATCGCGGATCAACGAGCGCGCGAGCACGCTCATGCGGGCGGCGTGGACCATGTCGGCGCTGCTGATCTCTTCGACGATGTAGCTGTCGTCTTCGATCTCAAAAATCTCGCGCAGGCCGCTTCGCTCGCTGCTCAAAAAACTGCCCAGCGTCAGGCGTTTGATGCCCTGCGACCAGTTGTGCAAGTCCTTGCTGAGATAGCTCGTCTTGGCCGATGGACGCTCGGCACCCGAGATGATGTTGAGCTTGTCGCACCACTCAACCCAGCTCTCGAGCTCGCCGACAGCCAGGTGACCGCCGATATTGGGATGTGTGAGCAAGCCCATCATTTCGCCGCGATGAAAGCGGCCAAAAGGCAGCGCGACGAGCATGCGCAACGCGTCGATGATGCGACCCGATGAGTCCGAGGCGATGCCGGTGATGTTGTAGGGCAGGTCGTGAAAGTCCTGGAACACCGACTCGATCTGGGCGACGTACTCCTGAGCGTCGCGGCCTGCGACGACGACGCCAAAGTCATGGAAGTGCAGCTTGCCCTCGGCTGCGACGACGCGTTGCCAGATCGCGTTGGCCACGACCTCGACCTCGCGTTGAATGCCCGAGCAGGCCAGAAACTCGATGCTGCGATCGCCGCTTGGCACCGACGCCATAGGCTTTGCGCTGAGCTCAGATTGCACGCTGGTCAGCAGCGCCGCCGTGGCTGTGGGCGCGTCGAACAGGTTGACCGGCGGCGTCAAAAGCTCTGCGGCATAGGCGTTCAATACGCCCAGCGTATCGACGCTCAGCTTGCCCCATTGGCGATGCGCGGGGTGCACATCGGCCTGATAGCGAAGCACCCGGTTGTCGAGGATGACCGCCGCAGGCTGGAGCATCCACAGATAAACCTCGTTGGTGCCGGCGAGCCGGGCGATGATCTTGGTGACGGCCGGGCTCAAGTGCGCGAAACCAAAAATGTGCAGCGGCGCGTCAAGTTGCACGGGCTCTCGCGCGAAGCAAGCCGTCATACTCATCAGGTTGAGCGCGCGCGCGTCCTGCTCGACCCCACGCCAGAGCCGGCGCTGCCAGCCCTCGCTGCGCTTTGCCTCGTCAAAAAAGCTCGCTTCGCGCGACCAGGCCTCGAGCATCTCAGCGCGCGAGTATTCGTACTCCTCGAAGAGCGTGGCCAGCCGGGCGCTGAGTTGGAAGCGGCGCACGTCACGGCCGTCCTCGTCGTTTGCCGTCTCAATGTAGGCGCGAAGCGCTTCGAAGTCGTCGTGGGCAAGCCAGTTCGTGTCGCTCAAACGCTCGCGAATCAGTGTTTGAACGTGGGTGCGCTCGAGCAGTTTGACGCCCTCGCTTGCCAGGCGGGGGCCGAGCAAGCCGCGCAAAAAACTGTTCAAAAAGGTGATGTTGATGTTGGCGCACACGCCTGCGCGACTGGCCAGCGCAAGCTCAATATAGCCGTTGAGCGGGCCGCTCGGAGAGACGACGTCTATGCGCTGATAAAGCCCCGCGCCGCGGCGGCGCGCTTCACCAATGTGCTCGTCGAGCAGGGCAACGAAGCTCTCGACGCGATTGGAGAACGTCAGGTGCAGCATGGACAAATCCTCGACCAACAAACAGCCAGCAACAAGCGCAGCGTGTTCTAAAGTGAATTTACTCAGCGACGAGTCCCCTCGCAGCCGTTAACTATCGATAGCCGGGATCATAAACAGGGCCGCAGCGGTGTGTCAACCGCTACGGCGAAGGCATGCAATACGTCGCTGCTCGGGTTACGGTCACTTCATTGAACCCCGAATGCCCCCTGAAAGCCTACGCTGCGCGTTTGCGGGCACTCGTCTTGGGCTGCAGCGAGCAGTACGTTTGTCGAGAGCAGCTCACCGCGGCGCGCCGCGCGAAAGGCGGCCTTGACCACGGCGTTCTTGATCTGGCCGCCGGTCAGCGCAACCCGGGCCAACGCCTCGAAGTCGAGCGCGCCGTCGCACGGCACGCTGCTCGGCAGGTGCTTGTGCCAGATCGCCGCGCGCACATCGGCCCCCGGCGCCGCGAACTCCAACGTATAGCCCAGCCGGCGGCGAAGCGCCGGGTCGAGCGCGTCGGGCCGATTGGTCGCGAGCAGCACGACGCCCTCGAAGCGCTCGATCAGCGTGAGCAGCACGTTGACCCCGCTGTCGTCGTGGCGCGAGGCGTTGGCCGCGCCGCGCTCGGTGAGCAGGCTGTCGGCCTCGTCCAAGAACAGCACGGCCTGGGCGCGCTGAGCGTCGGCGAAGAGGCGAGTGAGGTTGCGCTCGAGCTCGCCCACCCATTTCGACTGTAATGCTGGCACCTGGGCCGTGAGCAGCGCCCGGTTAAGCTCGCCGGCGACCGCCTCGGCGCACAGCGTCTTGCCGGTTCCCGGCGGTCCGTAAAAGAGCGCCGAGACCCCGAGTCCGTGGCTAAAGTGCTGCCCGATGCCCCAGCGCTCGAGCAGGTGGCGTCGGTTTCTAGTGGCGTCGACGAGCTCCTCGATTTGCTCAGAGAGCGTCGGTGTGAGCACGACGTCAGCGAGCCGAGCGCGCGGATAGATCAGGCCGCTGAGCTCTTCGTCGCCGGGGCGGCGCATCTGCTCGCGGGCGGCACGCTCCAAGATCTCCATCGTGATCAAAGGCGTCGCGCCGCCGCTGTGCACGGCCTCGGCCACGGCCATCAACATCACATTCTTGATGTAGCCACCGGTGAGCTCGTAGCGCTCGGCCAACAGCTCGATGTCGACATCGTCGGCGATCGGCGCCTGGGCGGGAATGTGCTTTTGCCAGATGATGCGCCTCGCCTCGCGGTCGGGCTCCGGAAAGCAGACCTTCACGAGAATGCGCCTGTCCAACGCCTCGTCGAGGATCTTGGGCATGTTCGTGGCCAAAATCGCGACGCCTTCAAAGCGCTCGATTTCGGTCAAGAGCAAGGTCATCAAGGCGTTGCCACTTCGCCGGTCCGAGAAGAGCAGCTCGCACTCGTCGAAGAAGAGCACGGCGTTTTGAATGCGCGCCTCGCGAAACAGCGACGGCAAGAAGCGCTCGGCGTCCCTGTGGCTCAAGAATGTCGGGATGTCGACGTTGAGCACCCGCTTGTTCATCGCGTCGGCGACCGCATGGGCCATCATCGTCTTTCCCGTGCCCGGCTTGCCATGAAAGAGCATCAGCACACCGCGCCCATAGCTGATCACCTCGTCAAAACCCCACTGCTTTCGCCGCGCCAGATACTCGTCGTGGCGCTCGACGACCGACATCACGCGCTGCTTGTCGCGGCTGTCGAGCACGACCTGCTCCATGCGGCTTCGCGCCACTTCCACCGACGAGAACTCCATGAAGTCGTCCAAGAACTTGTCGTTGCCCACCAGCAGCCCGAAGATGCGCGTCGAGACGTGGATGGCCGTCATCAGCAGATCCTCGGGAGCGTTGAGCCGCCCGCTGTGATCCAGCATAATCAAATCGTTGGCCACCAGCGGCCCGCTGAGCCTGGAGAACACCTCGCGCCGCGTGATCCGCTCGGCCATGCTCAGCTCAAAGAAATCAAAGACGCTCTGCACCGTCAGCGCCGCATAATGCCCCACCTCCCCGACCTGTCCGTAGAGCTCCTCGAAGTGCGACGAAAACGCCAGCGCCGCTGCCATCAGCAAGATTACCCGCTCAAATTCCCCCAGTCCGTACAGCACGCACAACCGGTCCATCCCCAGCTCAACGCCGCCCGCAAGCGTTGCCTCTCGCCGCACATCGATCGCCTTTCGCAGGCTCTTCTCCTCGCGCAGATGCATCGCATGGCGCTTCGTCACCGCCGCCAACGACTCCTCGCTCGGCTCCCAATGCCGGCCCTGCTTTCCCGCCTTCTGCGCCCCCCGCAACCTCAATTCCACGCTCGCCCGCAACCGCCGACAACGCGCATCGAGCCACTCCAGCTCATGCTGCAAATAATCCAAATCCGTCCCATACGCTGCCACTTCGACGCTCGCCATCTTCGCCATGATTGCTCTCCCTCGGGTAAGTGTGTCTGTCCTGATTGCACAGACATATACCCCAGCCAAGCGCATCGGTAAAATCTTTGTTTGATCGTCATGCGGGGGTTTAGGGCGTGGTGCCCCGGCACCGATTGCGCCCCGGGCTCGTGCAATCGACGTCCACCCGGGGCGACAAGGCCCCAGGCTCGTGCAAGGCCTGGGTCCGCTTTTCAGGGCAAGCCCTGGCGGACCTGGACGTGACGGTGGCGGGCAATCCCGTGCGGGCGAGCGGTGACGAAAGGTATCGAATGGGCGAGCAAGTGCGTTCAGGCGGTTGGCCGAGTATCTGAATGGTTGTATTTGTGCACATGTAGCGCGTGGGCGACGAGTCAAATAGGCGCGTTCGCGCTGTCGAGCGCCCGGACGTCTATTCGAATGGTCAGCCAGGTGCTCTTGTAGCGCTTGGCCGTCTATTCGAATGATCAGGTGAGTGCTGCCATGCGCTCGGTCGTCTATTCGAATGATCAGGCGGGTGCTCTTGTAGCGCTCGATCGTCCATTCGAATGATCTGCTGGGTGCTCCTATAGCGCTTTGGCGTCCATTCGAGTGATCTGGTGGGTGCTCCTATAGCGCTTTGGCGTCCATTCGAGTGACCGGGTAGCTGCTCCTATAGGGCCTGGCCGTTCATTCAATCGATCAGGTGGGTGCTCCTATAGCGTCCAATCGTCCATTCGATCGATCAGGTCAGCGCCCCCACGGCGCCTGGTCGTCCATTCGATCGATCAGTTGCGTGCTCCAACAGCGCCAAAGCGTCCTATCGAGTGTTCAAGTCCGAGCACTGAGGCGCTTTTTTGGATATTCGAGGGGACGCAAAAACGCTGTAGGAGCACTTTTAAGAGGCATCCGGACTCGAAGGGCGCGGCTAGCTCGAGCAAGTCGTCGGTCACGTCGCCGGACACGACCAGATCGAGCGGCTCACCAAGGTCCTGGCGGTCGATGTTGGTGCACCAACGCCCACGTGCCCGTCGCGAAGGTCTCCTGGGGCAAAGGCCCATAGGCGTCCCGAAGGGCGCCGTGGCCGACGCCCCAAGCCTCATAGAGGACGGGGTGTCAAGGGAGCTGACGTGCATCAGCCGAGATTCAGCATTCAGCGCAAAAGCGGAGCCTTGAGGTCGACGGCCTGATAGAGCGGGAGATTCGGCGGTCGAGGAGGGTTGTCACTGTAGAATTGGCGCTGGGTTTACCCGGCCTCAAACGCAACCAACTCAACTGTTCCGGAGTGGCCAAACCACTTCTCTTTGCATTTGACTATCGTCCCAGGGGGGAATTCCCAATCCTCTGCCTCATCATCGTTTTCTGGAAGTATAAGAAACCGATCATCTTCCAAAGGAATCGCTCGCGCAGGGGTCCAGACTGGAGTGAACCCGGTTTTGTGGACTATACTGCGCTTGTCTACAACGGAGGTTCATTATGGGAAGGACACGTCCCCCTTATTTGCCGGAGTATCGCGAACAAATCGTCGGTCTGCATCGAAGTGGCCGTTCAATTGCGAGTCTAGCTCGAGACTTCGAGCCCTCGGAACCCACCATTCGGAACTGGATTAGAGAAACTAGGAGTGACACCCGAGAGCACGAGGACTCCTCCTCAACGAGCGATGTTCATGAGGAGTTGCACCGGCTTCGCCGAGAGGTTGCGACGCTCAAGATGGAGCGTGAAATATTGGAAAAGGCTACGGCCTGGTTCGCCCAGAAGACCGTCCTGAAATAGCTTTCGGGTTCGTCAATGCGCACCAGGCCTTGTATCCCATCGCTATGATGTGCCGTGTGCTGGGTGTCTCTACCAGCGGGTACTATGCATGGCTAAACCGTGATTTATCCAACCGCGCCCAAGAAGATGCAAAGCTGATGATTTTGATTCAGGACATCCACAAAAAGAGTCATGGCACCTACGGAGCCCCTCGCATTCATGCGGAGCTGCGCGAGGACCATGGTGTTTGTCTCGGAAAGAAGCGCGTGGCGCGACTGATGAGGGAGGCTGGCTTGCAAGGTGTGTCGCGGCGTAAGTTCGTCACCACGACGGTTCGAGCTCCACGTGCTCGACCGGCGCCTGATCTGGTCGATCGAATCTTTGCGGCGTCTCGTCCAAACGTCTTGTGGGTTGCGGATATCACCTATATCCCGACCGCTCAGGGCTTTATTTATCTCGCCGTCGTCCTCGATGTCTTTAGTAGGCGGATCGTCGGATGGGCCATAGAGCCACACCTTGAAACGTCTCTTATTGTCGCCGCCTTCACGATGGCCGTACGTCAGCGCCAGCCTCAGAATGTCATCCATCATTCCGATCAAGGCTGTCAGTACACGTCCATTGATTTTGGCGCACGATGCCGTGAGGCTGGAGTTAGACCTTCGATGGCTAGTGTAGGAGATTGCTACGACAACGCGATGTGCGAGAGCTTCTTCGCTACCCTTGAATGTGAGCTCCTCGACCGCCAATCCTTCAAAACTAAGGGTCAAGCACGCCAGGCTGTCTTCCAGTTCATCGAAGGTTGGTATAACCCACACCGAAGGCACTCATCTCTGCAATATCATTCACCAATTGACTATGAAAAGAAGCACCAGCAAGGGCAAGAATCCCAAGCTGATTAACTGTCCATCAAACCGGGTCAACTTTACGGAAACGGAAACGCAAACGGAAACGGAAACGCAAACGCAAACGCAAACGCCCACGATTGCCAGGCCAGGGATGGCCTGGCATCGATAAAGCGGCATGAGCGCTGGTTGACCGTGCCTACTACGCCCCTCCTTGATCCTCCCTCCCCACAAGTGGGGAGGGGAACGCTAGCGCTCCATGATGTTGACGCGCTCGAGGAGCAGTCGCTCCTGGTTGATGTGGGCAAAGAAGGCGTATTTGAGCAGGCGCACGTGATCGTTGACGTCGCGAATGCGGCTGTCGCTGTCCGGGCGCTCGAGGCAAAGCCCGATGGCGACGGCGAGCTCCTCGAGCAGGCCCTCGAGCTCGCGGTGCTGGTCGAGCAGGCGCGCGATCTGGGGCTGCTGGCTCTTGGCAAGGTGGGCGGCGAGCCACTCAAAGAGGTTGGCCTCTTCGTCGGCCATGTGGCCCAAGATCTCATCGCCAAATTGGCGCGTGTACTGCTCCAACTCCTCGAGGATGCTCGCGCGATCCTCGCGCACGATGCCCAGCGTGACCGCATGGGCCTCGATCTCCTCGAGCAGGCGGTTCAAGTTGGAGTGGCTGTGGTGGATCTCGTCGGCAATGGTTTGCTGGCTTTGATGGTTCATGCGTTCTTCCTCGGCTGGCAGGTGAGCGGGTTGACCGATCCGGGTTCATTGTGGGCACGTTCAACTGCTGCGTGGCTGATCTCGATCATGTCGCCTGGCGCTTTGTTCGCGCAAGAGGTGCACGCTCGCAGCCGGCGGCGCACACTTTGCGGCAGCGCTCAGTCGCAGCTCGTCGCCAGCGCCTCGAGCCTTGCGGCGTCGATCACGGTGAAGCCGCGTTTTTCGGTGCGCATGGGCCCCTCTTTGTTCCACTTGCTCATCAGGCGAATCGCCGTTTCGACGCGCACGTTGATCAGCTCGCAGATGTCGTTTCTCGACAGCGGCAGGTCGATGAAGACGCCCCATGTGCCGTCGTCGAGCTTGACGCGCTTGCCCACGGACTCGCTGAATTTGGAGAAGATCAGGGCCAGGCGCTGCTCGGCGCTGCAGACGGTGACCTCGTTCATGCGCTGCACCAGGTCGTGGTTTCGGGCCATCATGTTGCGCAAGACGGCCTCGAGCAGCGGCGTGTGGCGCTGAATGGTGCCGTAGAAGTGGCCGCGAAAGATCTCGAGCACGAGGGTGTCTTCGAGCGCGATGAGCGAGGCCGGATAGGGGATCTGTTTGTAGACGGCCAGATGGCCCACGGCCTCGTCGGGACCAAAGATGCCCAGGATCACCTCGCGCGCATCACTGCGGATCTTGACCACCTTGACCTGGCCCTCGATCACGAAGGTAAAGTTCGAGGCCGTCGCGCCCTCGCGCCAGAGATAATCGCCGCGCTCGTAGCGGCGCGAAATGAAGTAGTCCGCCAGTGGCGCGAGCACGTTGTCGGGCACGTTTTCAAAGAAACTCAGTTCACGCAGCAAAGCTAATTTGTTCATGACCTGACCATGCTCAAAAGAAGAGTCGAAGACACCGCCCTTGGAGCATGTGCAAGGAGTGGACCAGAGCTATCGGCCAAAGCTCTTGATGCGCGGCCACAGATGGATCGCAAAGCACATGACTCCGCTCGCGGCCAGGGCGGCGGCCAGGGTGTCGAGCCAGGGCCAGGCTGCGGGCCAGGCCGAGAGGCAGCCAGCGAGCGTGGCCGCGCTGAGTTGGACGATGCTGGCTATCGCGAAAACCTCACGGCCGTGGTTTGTGCGATCGCCAAAGGTAGGAAGGATCCAGTGGGCCACACCGACGATCACGTGCAGCGTCCAACCGTAGATCAACAAGTGGCGGTGCATGGCCGTGGCGTAGAAGAGCCACGGCGAGAGCATCAGCGCCTTGTTGATGAGCATCAGCGCGCCGGCGCTAAAGCCAAGGGCCAGGTAGACCAGTGAGAGGCGAAGGGTCCAAAGCGTCAGTGGGGGCACGTTTGCTACCTCACCCTCGGCCAGATCGCCACGATGAAGGCCATGCCCGCCAGCCACTGCAAGACGGCCGAGGCGACCACGAGCGCCGGATAGTCGACGGCATAAGGCTCGGCCACGAGGCGCAAGAGCAGGCCCAGATTGAGCGCGATCAAACACACGAGCTCGAGCGCAGTGGGCCTGGCGGGCTTTTTGACGCCCTTGGGCCGGGGAAACATCCACAGCGCGACGCCAAAGATGATCTGGGTGACCCAGCCCACCATGAACAGGTGCAAGACGGCCGGGCTTGCCAGGCCGAAGACGCCCAGCGACAGCGCCAGGACCATGTAGATCAGGGCGGCGCGCACGAACAGCTTGGAGATCGTTGGCATCAGTGCCACTCGAATTGGTGGTCGTGCTCGAAGATGACCACGGTGCGTTTTCCGGGCTCGGCGGTGACGTGCCGGCTGGCGCGGTAGGCGAAATGGTCGGGATCGTGGCCGTCGGCGATCTCGACGACGACCTCGTGGGTGCCGGGCGCAAGGTGCACGGTCTCGACGGCCACGGCCGGCCCGTCGCGGGTGATACCGCGGGGGCGGTACTCGCGCAAGAGCACAGGCTCGGCGTCGACGAGCACGCGAAGGCGCACGGCGGCGCGCTCGCGGCTGCACTCGACGGCCTTTTGCATGTGTCGGGGCCGCCGGGCGAGCTCTTCGTCTGTGAGCGTGCGGCAGTTATCGCTGATGGCGCCGTGGTGTTTGAGCGAGATGACGAGCTGGGGCTGCCAGGTCGGCGGCGCGGGGTAGCGCGCATCGCTTGCCACAAAGAGCACGAGGCCCAAACAGGCGGCCACGAGCACGCCGGCTGCGCCTTGTCGCGCGGCGCTTGGCGTGCGATTTCGCACAAGCGCGGCTTTGGCGCTCTTTTTGAGCAGCTCGGCGGTGCGCAGCAGCTCGGTCGGGCGCGTGCGGTCGAACTGCACAAAGTGCACGCGCTCGGCGTCGATCTTGTCGCGCCGAAGCTCGGGCTCGCGCACGCCCTCGAGGCGCTCACCGGTCCACTTGACGCCCTCGCGGTAGCCCGGGTCCGAGCTGCTGCAGCCGACGACGAGGATGCCGGCCGCGCCCCGGCGAAGGGCGCGCTCGATGGTCAGCGCGTTGACCCAGCCCGAGCAGGGAACGGCCATGACCCGGTAGGCCGGCAGCTCCAGGCAGCGCCCGCTCTTCTCGTCGATCGTAAAGAAGGCCGCGGCCGACTCCGCGCACAAAAAGGCGAGCAGCGGCTCCTCGCCGCCGGCCAAAACGTCGTCGATCCAGGCGTCGATGCCCTTTCGAATCTGCTGGGTGGGCAGCCAGTCCAGCGCGATGCCGCCCGGGTTGCAAGAGCCCACGCAGATGCCACAGCCCACACAGCGCTCGGGGTCGACCTGGGCCACGAGCGGGTATTTGTTGCTGTTATCGAGGCGGTGCACGATCACGATCGCGTCGTAGGGGCAGTCCTGGGCGCACTGCGTGCAGCCGTTGCAAAGCCCGGGATTGACCACAGCCGCGCGGATTTTGGTGCGGCGCATCCACCAGGGCGCCGAGAGCACGACGATGCTCACGACCAAAAACACGGCCCACAACAGCCCGCCCGAGAGCCTGTCGGTGAGCAGTACGGGCAGCAGATACCAGGCATCGATCGTAAAGTGGGCCGGCTGCACGGCCATGTCGGCCACGGCCGCGCTCTCGACCGGGAGCAGCCGGCCCAGCACGAGCGTTGCGCCAACGACCCACAAGCTCATCGTGCGCCCGGTCACAAAGCGCGGCCGGGCGACGCGGGCGATGTGCAGCCACAGCGGCAGCGCCATGGCCAGCGGGATGAGCATGTGGGCAAAGAAGACGACGAAGAAAAATAGCGAGCTGACGTGGCTGTCGGCCAAGTAAGTGCGTGAGAGCGGGTCGGCAAAGATCGGCACCAGATCGAGCAGCTTGGCCGTGCCGATGGCGACCTGTTGGCCGCGCACATCCCAGACCAACCAGTAGCCCAGCCAGCCAACCAGCCATAGCAAGAAGAGCAAGAACATGCCGGTGATCCAGGCCAACCAGCGTGCGCCGGTGAAGCGCCGCCCAAAGAAGAGCTTGCAGGCGTGCAGCAGCACAAAGAACAGGCAGGCGTCACTGCTGTAGCGGTGCACCGAGCGAAGCCAGCCGGCCGTCCATGGGTGCTGGGCCATCAGCTCGACGCTAAGATAGGCCTGGTGCACGCTGGGCCTATACCAGATCAAGAGCGCGATGCCCGAGACGAGCGCGATCAAAAAACTCGTCGTCGCGATCGCCCCCGTCTGGGCAAAGGGGTTTAAGTGGGCCGGGAGCACACGCTCGACGAGGCGGTCGAGGCGCAAAAACAGTCCGTCGACCGCGCGCAGGGTGCGCTCAGCGCGTACGGCGGGTGCGGCGCTGGCTTGCTGGACGCTCTTGGACATGCTCGCTCACCTGGTCAATGCCACGGCCGTGGGTGGCGAGATTTCGGCCAGAAGAACCGAGAGCGCGGTGTCCAGCCATTCGCTGGTGCGCTCGTTGAGCGAGAGGCGATAGGCGATGCGGCCTTCGGCGTCGATCAGCACGTAGAGATTGGAGTGGTCGATCTCGCCGGTCTCCTTGTTGGGGATGCGCGAGATGCTCAGCTTGTCGAGCACGGAGTTGACTACGGCCGGCTCGCCGCCGACGAAGTTGTACAGCGGGGCGCCCACGCCGTGGCGCTGCGCCATGCTCTCCAGGCGCAGGCGATCGTCGCCCTCGGGATCGAGGGTGATCGCGACGATCGCGAGCTTGTCGCGCGCTTCGGGTGCGAGCTGGGCTGTGGCCTCCTTGAGCTTGGTCATGATCAGCGGGCAGCTGCCAAAGCAGGTCGCATAGACGCCGGTCAAGATCACGACCTTGCCGCGAAGCGCGTCGAGGGTCACCACCTCGCCATCCTGGTTGACCAGCGAGAAGGCTGGCGGCACCAGTGTCGTGCGAAGGCGCTCGGCCGGAAAAGGGTACTGGCTGGTGTCGCCCTCGGTGGGGCCAAGCAGCGCAAAGACGCCGGTGATCAGCAACACCGTGATCAAGGCAAAGCCGGAGACGAGCGCCACCGAATTGCGGTGCTCGTGCCAGGCGTCACGAAGCGGCTTGAACCAGATGTAGCCGATCATCGCGCCCATCAAGAGCGGTTGGGTGAGCATCACGGCGACATAAAACCAGTCCATGGTGCTCGTCGCCGGATCATAGTTGAAGCACCAGGTCTTGAACTCGCGGGCAAAGAGGCCCAGGCCGCTGTCGCCCGAGGGCACGACGAGCAGCACGCTCAATAAGAGCTCGAAGAACAACAGCAGTGCCAGGGCGAAGGCGGCAAAGCGCCACTCGGAAAAACTCTCCATCGTCCAGTTTACAAGTGCTTTCAAGTGTTTCATCGATCACCTCACATGCCAGACGTCGGCCAAAGCGCCCCAGTTGGCGAAGTAGTACACGGCAAAGGCCACGAGCAAGATGACCACGAGCGTCATCGCGCCGGGGGTGTTGTGCGGATCGACCTCGCGCTCGGCCTCGGCGCCGATCTTGGTGATCGTCTTGGGTACGCCCCAACAAGCCATGGGCCGGCCCTTGTTGGACTTGCCGATGAGCAGGGTGCCCACGGTGAGCAGCACGAAGATCAGCAGGCCGGTGAAGGCCAAGATGCCGCCGATGCCGAGCAGGCCGAGCATCATGTGCGTCGAGGCGCCGTAGACGCCGGCCGCCTCGATGTCCCAGGTGCGCCGGGCCACGCCCTCGGAGCCGGCAAAGGACATTCCAAACGACATCAGCGTGATGCCTCCGCCAAAGAGATAGGGCTGAATGCGCGCCAGCGGGCGAGCGATGTAGTCCTTTTGGAAGATCAGGGGCACCACGTAGTAGGCAAGGCCCATGAAGGCCAGCGTCGTGCCGCCCACGACCGTGGCGTGAAAGTGGCCCGGGATGCGCAGCGTGTTGTGGGCGATGATGTTGATCTGCTGAGTGCCCAGCGTCACGCCGGTGATGCCGCCGATAAATCCAAAGATCACCAGCGAGAGGAAGAAGGCCGAGAAGCCCGGATTCCTCCACGGCGCGTTGAGCAGCCAGTCGAAGACGCCGCGCGTATAACCCTTGAGGCGCATGCCGATCTCGACCGAGGCCGGTACGGTGAAGGCGTGGATCATCGAGGCTAGCACCGCCAAATACATGGCATAGGAGGTGTTCCAGATCTTCCAGCCGGCGCCTACGCCCGGATCGACGAGCAGATGGTGGGCCGAGGCCAGGTTGATGAACAAGATGTAGAGCACGAAGGCCGCGCGACAGACAAACTCGTTGGGCGCGCGCGCCCCCGTGGTCAGCGTGGCGAGCAGATACCACACGGCGACCATGGCCGTGACGTTGACCTGCTGGCTGGTGTGTCCCAGGCCCCACCAGATCAGGCGGTACCACATCGGATCGGGCTCGGGCGTCAGCCCCAGCGAGAAGGTGAAGACCGGGATCAGGGCGAGCGCGCCGTGGCCGACGGCGACCACGGCGATGATCGCCGCGGCCGTGGCGCCAAAGGTCACCAGCGGCACCGAGCCCGCATAAGTCTTGTCGCGCCGGGCGATGTAGAGCGTGCCAAAGAAGTTGAAGACGCCGAGCAGCGCGCCCACGGCGAACAAGATGATGCCCAGATAAAAGAGCGGGTGGGCCAGCAGCGGCAGATACGAGGTCAAGAGCACGTCGGCCTTGCCCATCAAGATCACCGAGTTGGTCATCACCGCGCCGCTTACCATCAGGACAAACGACGCCCAGGCCAGGTGCTTGCTGAACAGCCGCGAGTTCAAAAGCGTGGTGCAGGCAAAGTACAAGATGCCGATTTCCATGAAGAGCAGCCAGAAGATCAGCATGTTGATGCCGTGCAGCGTGAGCACGCGGTAGAACCACTCCGGTCCGAGCAGATGCACCGTCTGCCAGCGGGTCAGGGCCAAGAGCAGCGCGGCGATGCCTCCCACGAGCAGGAAGACCACGGCGCACACGGCGTTGAGGCGAATGAAGAATTCGGCGCCCTTGAAGACCGGCAGCCCGGTGGTATCGCAGGTGCGAAGCTCAGTGGTGTTGGATTGCAATGTGGTCATTTTGTCACCCCTATTCGACGAAGATCTTGCCGATCATGCCGTGATGACCAATGCCGCAGAACTCGTTACAGACGACGGTGTACTCGCCGGCCTGAGTCGGGGTGATGGTCAAGACGTGGTCATAGCCGGGCACGACTTGGAAGTTCATGTTCATGGGTTGCAGTGAGAAACCGTGCTGCAAGTCCATCGAGGACAGATGCAGCCGGTAAGTCTCGCCGACGCGAAGTTTCAAGAAGGGATACCAACTCCACATGCGCCCGAGCATGTAGGCGTCACCGCCGGGCGGCGCCTCGACGATCGGCGTGCCGTTGTGGGTGCCGACCTGGTTGGCCGCCACAAAGCGGTCGACGCGCTCGGAGAAGGCCGCAGGCGTCGTGGCATAGGACTCGCCGGTGCTGTTTTGTTTACCCTTGAAGTGCCACAGCGGCATCATGATGAAGAGCACGATGCACCAGGCGAACGCCATACCGAGCCAGACGCGCTCGTGTCCGCTGGGAGCCTGGAACCAATCTTTGGGCGGTGCGGTGATGCTCATGGACGACCTCCGTTCAGGGAAGTTGGGCCGGTGCGATGGCCGAGATCTCGACCCAGCCCCACACGGTGTAAGAGAGCACGGGAATGACAAGCCCCAGCACGAGCAGCAGCCAGGGGTTGTCCATCAGTTTTTGTACGGGGTGAATCTTGGGTTCTTCCATCGAGAGCTCCTGTTGTAGGTGGAACGATTCAATCGCCAGGCGGCGACGGTAAGCACTAAGAAGAGCAGGCCGCCGGCGATCGCCATCAGCCCTCCGGCGCCCATGACGACCAGGCCGACGACCTCGCCACTCGCGCGCACGATCTGGTCGCCGGCATAGGCTTTTCGCCCCAGTCCGTAGGCGCCGGCGATCGCAAAGCCCATGGCAAAAATCACCTGGCCCACGCCAAAGATCAGCGGCTGAACGCGCGCAAAGGCCGGCAGCCGGCCCGTGCCCAGGCTAAAGCCCAGCGGCTCGAGCAGCGCGAAGGTCACCGTCATCAACGAGACGGTCACCGCCCCGAGCGAGGCGTGGTAGTGGGCGGGGATCATCGTGTTCGAGCCGCTGATCATCGCGCCGAGCACAAAGCCCAGCACACACAGCAAGGCGCTGGCCAAAAAACCGACCAGCCGCGGATCGAGCAGACCGCGCCCGCCGAGCTTGCCGGCGGCAAAATCCGTCCACACAGCCCGCAAACAAAGCCCCAAAAAGACGAGCACCGGCACCACGATCCCAAACTGCATCAGCCGCGAGAAGCCCGTGTGGTAGATGGGCGAGCTCGTGCCCGCAAGGGCCAGAAGCGGCGCCCCGAGCTGCGGGGCGACGAGCAGACCAAAGAGCAAGCCGCTCGTGCGCCGGCCCATAGGCTCTCGGCCCAGCAACCCCGTGAGCAAGATCAGCCAGACGACGAGCATCGTCAGCACGCTCGCGACCTGCAAGACGTGGCCCCCGCCCCAGAACAGCAGCTCGTAATAAACCTCGGCCTCGAGCGCGCGCGACGTCTCAAAAAACGAGATCACAAAGACAAGCGTCGCGATGAAGACCACCGCAGCCATCGCCTTGAGCCCCGTAATCGCCGCCCGCGGCAGGATCGTCGGCCCCGCACCCGGCGCCAGCAGCCGCCCGTCAAAGAGCGTGATGACGACGCTCGCCCCAAAGACGAACAGCCCCGCCAAGAAGAGGCCGTGGTCGAGCACCGGCACGTAGTTTGCCAAGACCGGCGCCGCGCCCTCAAAGCCCGCCGACAGCACCATCGCCAGCACCCCGCCCGCCCCCACCAGCGCCATATGCCCCGAGCGCTTCGACGGTTTGCCCGACGGCAGCAGCAAGAAGAGCGCGGTGGCAAAGGCGTAAAACCACACGATCAACGCCAGGTCGACGTGAACCACCAGACAGCGCCGAAAGAACATCGGATCCGTGAGCCAGCCCGAAAACGGCGGCAAGCGCCCGATGATCAACATCAACGACAGCAGCCCGGCAAAGAGCATGCTGACCACGGCCAAAATCAGCCAGCGCCGAACGGCCAAGAGCGTGTCGCGATGAGTGAGTGTATTCATGGTGTGCCACCTCGGGAGTCAAACTACGAAACCCAGGATAGGCTGCCCGCGTCGGGCGCTGCATGATCGAGGTCATACGAGGGATGAATTAGTTGCCAAAGGTCGGGGTGCCAGGGGACCCGACTCTGCGCCAGGGGACCCGACTCTGCGCAGGCACCTCGTCGATTTCGGTAACGATTGTGCCTATATGCGCCGCACGAGGTCTTCGACGAAGGCCTCGGCAAAGCGCAGGTTGGTCTCGCGAGAGTCAAGGAAGGGGTTCATCACGCACAGGCGGATCAGGCGCAGCTCGTCTTGGTCGGGGGTGGCGTGCCAGGTGGCGGTGAAGCTCGCCAGGTAGGCGTCGTGGGTGGCAAAGCGCAGGCTAGTCTTGGAGACGAAGAACTCGCTGGCGTGCTCGGGGGAGTAGGCCTCGTAGATGGCCAGGGTGCGGGCGTTGGTCTGGGAGAGGGGCTCGCCAGGGCGAGCGATGCAAAAACAGACGATGTTGGAGCTTGCGCCGGGGGCGATGTGGATGTCGGGCACGTGGGCAAGGAGCAGCGCCTGGAATTGGCGGCGGCATTGGACGGTGCGGGCCAGGATGCGGCCGTAGCCTGCGGCGTCGAGGCCGATGGTGCGCGCGGTCAGCCAGGTGGCCACGGCGCCGGAGGCCGAGCGGCTGCCCTCGATCGTCTGGGGGCCGCGGTCGCGGCCCTCGGTGAGCTCGAGGTAGGGGGCGTCGATGGTGAGCAGAAAGTATTCGCGGGACTCGCGCGAGAGGTAGGTGCCGCAGGCATAGGGCACGTAGCCGAGCTTGTGGGGGTCAAGCGTGACGGAGTTGGCGCGCCCGATCGCGCTGAGCGCGCGGTGGGCGTGGGGCTCGAAGGCGGCCGGGCCGCTCTCGGGGGCGTCGCCCAGCGCGGAGCAGAAAAAACCGCCGTAGGCGGCGTCGACGTGGTGCCAGATGTGGTGGCCGTGGGTTTGGGCACAGGCGTCGAGGATGTCTTGGACCTCGTCGATCGGGTCGAAGTCGCCAAGCTCGGTGGTGCCGGCTACCGAGACGACCATCAAGATCGGGCGCTGCTCGCGCTGGGCCTGGGCGATGCGCTCCTGGAGATGAGCGGTGCTCAAGCGGCCGTTTTCGCACAGCGCGACGGGCCAAAAGGCCTCCTCGCCAAGGCCCATCATACGAACGCCCTTGGGCCAGGAGTAATGCTTGTTTTGGGGCACGAGCACCACGGGGCCAAGGTAGGCGTGGCCAAACGTCTGGTGGTAGTGGGCGGCCAGGGCAAAGGGGTTGGCGTCGAGCATGCTGGTGGCGCGCAGATCGCCGGCCAGCAGGCCGCGCTCGGCCATCTCGCGATCGAAGCGCTGCCAGCCCATGTGGGCGGCGCCAAAGATGTCGAGCTCTTCGCCGCCGGCGGCCAAAAGCGTGCCCAAGGAGAGCCAGCGGTCCATGCGGATGCGCGCGCGGTAGAGCGCCTCGAAGTTTGCCAGCGTGCCGCCGCTGGTGAAGTGGCCGATGCCGGATCCAAAGCCGACCATGGCGGCCAAAAAACCCACGGCCTCCTCCTCGAGGCGAATGCCCACCCGCGAGGACTCGCCGGAGACGTTGTTCGGGTTGTGAAGCAAGGTGACGATGTGGCCGACCATCGCCGGCAGCGAGAGCTCGGAGAACATGTGGGCAAAGTAGCGCGGCGAGAACTTGGGGACCTCGTCCTCGAAGCGGGCGAGCAACACGTCGAGCTCGGCGCCAAAGCGCGCGCGGCGAGCTTCGAACTCCGGCGTGGTCTGGTCGGCGACGCTTATCGCGCAGCCGTCCTGGGGGTAGATCGAGCGACGCCAGCCAAACCAGTGGCGAAAGACCCGGCCGATGAGCGCCTCGAACCAGCTGGCGTTCTCGGACTGGGGCCCGAGGAAAAAACTCTTCAGCGCGATATCGCGGGGATCGCAGGCCGGCGTCTGCTCGTCTTTCATTTCTGAGATCCCAGGTAGGCCAAGATCGCGTCGGCCTCCTCGGCCGTCAAATTGACGTTGGGCATGGGGGTGCGATACTCCTCGAGCAGTTTCTTGGCCTCGGCGTCGCTCTTGACCATCGCGTCGGGGTGCAAGATGAAGCGCGCCAGCCACTCGGGCTCGCGCCGGTTGGTTATGCCCCGAAGGGCCGGGCCGACCACGCGCTTGTCCATCTGGTGGCAGGCCGAGCAGCCCTTGCCCAGGTAGAGCGACTCGCCCTTTTTGATCATGTCCGGATCGCTCGAGACGAGCGTGATGCCGCCGTTGTCGATGCTCGAGGGGCCTTTGGCATTGCCTGCGGCCGCGGCCGGCGCCGAGCCGCCCTTCTTGGGCGCTTTGCCCGAGGCGTCACAGCCAAAGAGCGCCACGACGCTGGCGAGCACAATCCCCAACAGTAGTTTTTTCGATGTCGTCATTTTAAACCTCGTTCAAAGCGGTCGCTTGGGCTGGGCGGCGACTCTTTTTGAGCCGCTCAAGGCTACGAGACCCACCATAGGCCCAGCCCAGGCGCGCTCCTATGATCCAGGTCATACGCGGCGCTCGGCTAAAGCATGCGCGCGGGTGAGAAGGGCTGACAAAACGCCGGGACGCGGCCGGTGTGGATCATCTCGGCCATGATTTGGGCGGTGATCGGGGCGAGCAAAATGCCGTGGCGCGCGTGGCCCGTGGCCAGCCATAGCCCGTTGACGACCGAGGGGCCAAGCAGCGGACGGCTGTCGCGTGAGACGGGGCGAAAGCCGGTCCACATATCGCGAACGGGCTGCTCGTAGAGCGCGGGCAGGATGCGCAAGGCGCCGCGCAAGAGGTCGTGGACGCCGCCGGCGGTGAGCTTGGCCTCAAAGCCGCGCTCCTCCATGGTCGAGCCGACGATCAGGCTGCCGTCGTTTTTGGGCACGAGATAGGCGTCGGGACCGCGCACGACGTGGGTCAAGAGCGCCGGTGTGCCGGCGTCGAGGGCGATCATCTGGCCGCGCACGGGGCGCACGGCGTGGCGCGTGAGCTCGGGGACGTTTTCGATGCCGGGGCTCCAGGCGCCGGCGGCGATCAAGACGTTGGAGGCGCGAATGAGCGTGCCGTTTGCCAGGGTGACGCCACGGGCCCTGCCGCGCTCGAGGTGGACGCTGACCACCTCGGCGCCCTCCGAGAGAGTGCCGCCCTCTTTGAAAAAGGCGGTGAGCAGGGCGTCGACGATGTGGCTGTTGTTGACCTGGTGATCGCCCGCGCAAAGCACGGCGCTGTAGACGCGGCTCAAGCCGGGCTCGAGGCGCTGGACCTCGGCGTTGTCGAGGCGGGCAACATGCAGGCCCAGCGAGGCTTGGTGGCGGTAGACGCGCTCGACGGCTTCGTCGTCGTCGCGCGTCAGGGCGACGACCAGCGTGCCGTCGGCGCGGTATTCGAGGCCGCTGCCGGAGTGCTCTTCGAGCTCGCGCACGAACTCGGGATAGAGCGCCAGGCTTTGGCGCTGCAGATCGAGCAGCGCGGCGTCGTCGAAGTCGACCTCGGCGCTGGGCGCGAGCATGCCGGCGGCGGCGCGGCTTGCGCCGTCGCCGGCGCGCGCGCGC
>JACCWM010000019.1 GCA_013697635.1 Lujinxingiaceae bacterium
CATTGACGACTGTCGCAGTGTCCTTGCCACCGACTTTCACCAGCATGACGTAACGGGTTTGCCGCTCGACCAGTGTTGCGATCTGGCTATTGCTGCTCCCGAACACCAAGTCCCCTTCCCAGTGTCCCCGATCCTCGGCGGAAGCTGGCCTCTCGCTTATCGATACCGTGTCCTTGATCCTGCCGTGATCAGGCGTCTTCTGCGTATGGTGACGTGAGCGCCGCATGCCTCGCGTGCGCCGTAAGTGCGCTAGGAGCGACTTCTTCAGGGCGCCGCGTGACTGGATATACAGCGTGCGATAGATCGCCTCGTGTGACACCTGACTGCTCGGGTCCAGAGGGTATGTACGCTTGAGCCACCCGCCGATTTGCTCGGGAGAGCAGTGCAGTTGGAGCTTCTCGGCGACATGCTCCGCCAACTCTTGGTGCAGCGCCAGCTTGCAGGCTCTGGGACGCCGTGCCCGGCTCCAGGCTGCTTGGTCGGCTTGATTCGCCCGATACGAATCGCGGCCCAGATTCCCGTGGATCTCTCTACTGATGGTGGAGGGTGCTCGACCAAGCGAGGCGGCAATGGCGCGCAGGGAGAGGCCCGCCACCAAGCCGCGGGAGATCTCCTCCCGCTCACCGACGCTCAGCGCCAGCCACCATCAGCACCAAGCCAAGTACCAAAAAGACCGCGATCAGAAGCGTCATCAATCAAAAGCCTCGTGACGTCTGGTCAAAAGACGCGCGTACGGCGCGGAAAACCCCGCGACGCCGGTTCACCGCCCGCGCACCATAGACATGACCTTCGTCATATCGAGGGTTGTAGCCTGCTGCTGGATCTGGGGCAGGTATTGGGTTTGCATCTGTTTTGCCGGGCCGAGCAAGTTCTGGAAGCTGTCCCGCAGTACCTGCGTATTCATGACCCGGCCGCCGGCGTAATAGCGTTTGGCGAGTTGACCCAGGGCGTAGGTGGTGGCGAAAGAAAACGCCATCCCGGTGGCTGCCCCTCCCACCTTGCCGAAGGTTTTTCCCGCCATCTTGCCAAGCAACCCGCGCAGCAGCTTGCGGCCAAATTGCTCCAGGTATTGCGAGGTGAGGCCGACTCCGGCGGCGGCGATGAATTCCTTGATGTGGCCTTGGTCGAGCTCGACGCCGTGAGCGCGGCCAATTCCGTAGACCATCTTGATCTGCAGCGGGATAATCGCCATGGATGCCCAAGACTGCGGTAGCAACTCCAGTGCGCCATTCATCAGAGCGTAGTTGAGAATGGACTTGTCCAGCTCTGCCTCGGATACCGTCAGCTGCGCTGCCACCGAAGGGCTGGGCGCTGAAACTGTAACGGCCGTTGTGGCGATCGCTGTGGTCGCAGGGGCGGCGGCTTCGCCAAGATCAACGATGGCGTCGGCCTCGCGATCGAAGGCAGTGGCCTGAGCCTCATCAAGATTCAAAAGGGCTTTCAGCTCACCCAGAAAACGTTGCTCGGCCTCACTCTGACGGCCGTCAGCGTCGCACACGCAGACCGCCATTTCATAAGCCAATTGCCGTTCGCCGTGCTCTAGTGGCGCAACCGCGGCCTCAAGGCTGATGCGCTTGAGCAGCACGTCCTGATAAAGCCGTGCGAGGTCGGGCGCACCAGGTTCGCCACCCAGCGACTCGGCGATGCGACGGATCTCCTCACGCTCACGGTCGTCCTTGGCCCCGTCGGCGAAGGCGGCATAAAGAGCGATCGTGAGGATGGATTTTTGATGCTCGGGGTTCACTGCGGGTTCTCCCATTTGATTTGAAACTCAATCTCTTCCGACCCGTCCTCGCGCTCATGCTCTATCGTGTACATGGCCCGCCCAGGAACCGAGACTCTCTCGCCCGCTATCTGGATTTCAAAGCGTTCGCCTCGTTCAAGCGCATCGGCCAAGCGGCGCAGCTTCGCAATGAACTCCGGCAAGGGGTAAGCCTTTTCCACGTCGCGTTCAGGTTTGTTGTTCACGTATGTGCGCTCAGGTCGTAGCTGCGTTTCAGTAAAGCTTGCTCGATCACAATCATCAGCAGATCTCTCAAGTTCAGTCCTTAGTCTGTTCAGTCATTAACTCAAGCCCAGCGCGCGCAGACCGACCGTCAGCGTCAGCAGAACGGGGGGGGGTGACGGCGAGAAGCAGGATGACGCGACTCATGGTCGGTTCGTCAGCATCATGGCTGTGCGGAATGTTGCAGCCATGGAAGGCTCCTCCGCAGGCGAAAATAGACGACGACATCGCAGCACTACGCTGCCAGAGGAAGCCGTCGCGGGATGCAGCGTAGGCGGTCACGCATTCCCGAGAAATCAGAATTAGATGAGGCTTCTCTTCGAAAACTCCGAAGGATCAGGCGATGTGCAAGGCTTTGCTCGCGGCGTCAATGATCGCGCGCACGCTGGGATGACTGACGCGCCGCTCGGTGGAGATCGCGTAGTAGGACTCTTCGATGTCGCCGGCCGGGCCGAGCAGCAGCGAATCGTAGACCTGCGAGATCTCGTCTGCGATCGCGACCGGTGCGGGAAACACGCCGGCGCCAGCGCGGCCGAAGGTCTTCATCAGTGCAGTGTCGTCGAATTCTGCGACAACTCGCGGCACCAAGCGCTGCGCCTCGAACCAGTCCATCAACTGCGCGCGAATCGGAGAGTCGTCGCCGGGCAGCAGCAGCGGCTGGCCATGCAGGCAGCGCGGGTAGGCTTTGGGTGACAGTTGCAACGCCCGCGGTGCGAAGAGGCCGATCGGGCTGCCGCCGAGCTTGTGGTTCCAGGTGCGCACACTCAGCCCCGGCGGCACCGGACGAATCGACAGCACGCAGTCCAGCCGGTGCAGCGCCAGATCTGCCAGCAGGTTCTCCAGCTTGCCTTCTCGGCAGACCAAGCGAACCGGTTCCTCCTGCTGCTGCGAGGGGGCGAGCAGTCGGTGCACCAGAGACTTTGGCACCGCGTCAGCCACGCCGACGCGAAAGCTCTGCGCACGGCCGCCCGGCAGGGCTTTGAGCGCTTCGCCCAGTTCCGCCGCCAGCGAGAACATCTCATCGGCGTAGGAATAGGCCACGCGTCCGGACTCGGTCAACTCCAGACGCTTGCCCACTGGCGTGAACAGGGCCACGCCGATGCTCTCTTCCAATATCTTGATCTGGCCGCTCAGGGTTTGCGGCGTGAGATGCAGCCTCTCCGCCGCACGGGTGATGCCACCGGCGCGCACCACTGCCCAGAAGTAGTGCAAATGCTTGTAGTTAAGCGAGCGTCGCATCGCGCCATCCTTCGGGAAAATCTTGGGTAAGGGTTGAACTTTACTGTTTTTTTCGAAGCGTAACCTGCCTCAGGCTGAACCCGCCCGAATCACGGGAGTAAAGATCCATGCGCATTGACATCCACGCCAGCGGCTTCGCGCTCACCGACTCCATCGAAACCCACCTGCAGCGGCGAATCGCGTTTGCGCTCGACCGCCTTCGCGGGCGCATTCGCTGCGTCTCGGTCAAATTGTCCGATATCAACGGCAGCCGCGGCGGCATCGACAAGCGCAGCCAGCTACAGGTGCAGTTGACGGACGCCAGTGATGTGGTGGTCGCGGACGTGCAGCGGGACCTCTATGTCGCGATGACCCGCGCAGTGGATCGCGCCGCCGCCGCGATCGTGCGCCGGCTGGGTCGGTTACGGGGGGCGCAGCCAAGCATTGCGCTGGCGCGGCTGCCGGAGCGCCCAATCCTGCGTCTGCGGCGGCCGGCTGCGGAGCACATTACGTGAACCGAATCGATGTGGCTCAGCCCTTGTGGGCGCACTTAAAACGCCTGCCGCGATGGGTATGGATTAGCGGCGGCGTCGCTTTGTTGCTGATCCCGGCGCTATTGCTTTGGGCGCTGCTCGCAATGGTCGGAGGCGCGTGGCAGGCGGGCGGCGCGATGCTGGGCCAACAGCGCGCGGCGCTGCAAACCATGCTGCCCGAAGAAGTGCAGCGGCTCGCCCGCGAGCTGCCAATGGCCGGCGCGTTGCAGACACTGCAGACCGAGGCGCAACAACGCGCTCAGGCAGAGCTTGATCGCCTAAAGTCCGCCATCCCGAGCTCCGCCGAGGCGCTGCAGCAGGGGTTGGCCGGTGCCACCTTGCCGGTAGCAGCCGAGAATCTGCGCCAGTTGAGCGAGCAAGGCCGCGCCACCGCGGACCAAGCACTGTCGACCTTGCTGGGCGGCAAACGACCGGCCTCCGATGTAAGCGGTGAAGACCCGCCCGGCGTGGTTCGCTTGCCGGGCTTCGTGCGCACGGGCTTCGTCCGCGATGGCGATTCGCTCAAGGTGTCTTGGTCCGGGTCCGCGCCGCACGCCGAAGTCGTCGCTTTCTACACACAGCAACTAAGCGCTGCTGGCTATCGCGCACAGGTGCTGCAGGCCGGCGGCAGCGGCGAGGTGGTGAGCTTTGAGTCATCACAGCGACGCCTGACGCTAAGCGCCCGCGATGACGGCCGCAGCGGTAGCGAGATCGAATGGCAAGTGCACTGAGGTTCAAGCTCAAGAGGGGACAAGCTCACTTTCACCGGTGACCGGAAGGATTCTTGCGGCGAGAGACTCATGCGGCATGGCCGGTGAATGGCTACGACGTGCCGCGATCGGCTCGCATCGACGAATCACCGTATGGCTGGCGGACACGAAAATACGCTGGGCCGCCCGTGGTGCAAGCTTCAGGCATCAGGAGTGATTGATTCCATCGATCAGACGGCCGCAGGTGTGACACGATAGGCGACGCGGTCAGGCATCCGCACGGTCTCGGCGACCGGCGTTGCGATGCGGGGCGGGGCGGGGCGGAGAGCGCCAAACTCGAGTCAGAGTGCACTTTGACTGTCCGCTTGGGGTCGGAGGCTGTCTAGTCGGCTGTGAGCCTGGGCGGACGTTCAACTGTTAGAGCCCTCGCTGAGTGTGTCCACTAAAGCAAAGGAACTACTCGTCTGGATTGAACGAGAGATTGGGCATCACCGCGAACACCAGACCAGGCTTCGCGATTGCGGAAGTCGTTCACCTTTCCAGCTTGCAGGACGAGAGACTCAACGATTCTGCATATGAACGATTGAGGGACCCGCGATCGAGTAGTAGCTTCGGAAAAGTCCGCGGGGTATCTGACTTTGAACTTTGTGAGTGTAACCAGATCCATGAAGAACACGCTGTTCAAGTGCACAATGGCAGCCAGTTCGGGTTCGTATAGGACAAACCCAAGGTCGATGACCATATCCGAAAGATTCACGAGATCATGGTCGCGTGGCGCCTCAGTCCCTTTTGAAAGCAAGCAAGCCTTTAGGGCGCACTCCAGAGCATGCCCTGACAAGAGCGCACGCGGCGGCCACAAAATTGATTCGTTGTGCTGCGAGAGTGTGTTTGCCGCTTCGTTGTATTGCTGAGCGAATCCAATCCACTCAATTACATGCAGATACTCTGGAACACGCTCAGGCGACCCTTGGGAATCATAGGGAAGGAATTGCTTCAAGCGGCTGCGGATGGCTTCGGTCTTGCCCATTGGGGTGACATTGTGTGTGGTGGGTAAGGGGTTCTACCACGTTGACGAGGGCGGCGGATCTAAAGGTATGAACATCTGGGCCCGGCTGTCCAGCCTGCATTTCGTCAGGCAGTTATGAAGTCTCTCGATCTAGTCGAGTACGTCGGATTCTGCCTCGGCGATGGCCAGGAAATCCCGTAGTTCGACCCAGCCGCGCTTGAAGAGTCCGAAGAAGGCGGCGACCGTCTGCTTCGGGCCGAGGCTGTGTGAAAACCCCACAGCGTTCTCGCAGGCGTGCCGCCACGCTCTGCGCGTCGTTCGGTCGAGTTAAGCTGCGGGCGAAAAAAGGCAGTCGGTCAGGCTGCCATCGCGCTCATCAACCGCTGCATTCCGACAATCTTGATCACCCGCTTCATGTTGTAGGCCAGTACCGCCAAACTCATCTCTGTA
>JACCWM010000038.1 GCA_013697635.1 Lujinxingiaceae bacterium
GCCGATGCACAATAATCAAGATTACAGCCGTTATGGCCTCCCGTTGTAATTGCCTACTTCCACCTGAATTTTATTGTTCGTTACGGCCGACTCAGCAGTCTCGCGAACGCCTTTTACGACAGCCTCTGGCAGCCTGCGCCCCTTGACCCCCCGACCTCACGCCAGCAGCGCGGCGATTTCGTCGGCGCGGGCCTGGTCGCCGAGGGCGGTCCACTGGGCGTGGGCGAGGCGGTAGGCGCGCTGGGCCAGGGTGCGTTGGAGTGCGTGGGTTGCGAGCTGGGCGGCGCGTTGGAGTAGCTCGGCCTGGTCGCGGTCGACGATGCCGTCGGCGTGGTAGGCCTCGGCGCCGGTGAGGTGGTGGTCGAGTTGGGTCCAGTTGGCGGTGTTGGCGTAGCAGGCGACCATGCCGGCGTGGCCAAGGCCGATGAAGCTGTGCTGGTTCATCGCGATGAAGATGTCGAGCGATTGGAGCATGAGTTCGGTGGCCTGGCGGTGCTGGTTTTGGGCGAGCAGGACGATGCTCAGATTGAACATGGCCAGGGCCTGCTCGGAGGAGAGCGGGGAGGTCGAGCGCAAGACGCGCTCGTAGCAGGCCGCCGCCTGGCCCAGGTTGTTCTCGAAGCGGTGGAGCTCGCCCAGGGCGTTGAGGGCCTGGCTGGTGCCGGCGGCGTCGCCGATGCGCTCGAAGACGACGATGACTTGCTCGACGAGGGCGCGGGCGCGGTCGTATTGGCGAAGCGATGCGCAGACCATGGCGAGTTGCAGGCGTGAGTGGGCGAGCAGGCGCTGGTCGCCGAGGGTGCCAAAGAGGATGACGGCGGCTTCGTGGTTCTTGCGGGCGAGCTCGAACTCGCCGCGGTGGTGGTGCAGGGCGCCGAGCACGGTGAGGCTGCGGGCCTGGCCTTCGGTGAGGTTCAGGCGCTGGAACAAGGCGTGGGCCTGGGTGATGCAGTCGACGGCGGCGGCGAGCTCGGCGTTGAAGTGCATGAGGTCGGCGCGGCGAAAGAGGATCTCGGCGACCAGAGCGTCGTGCTGGTGGGCGCGGGCGGGGGGCTCGGCCAGATCGAGGTAGATGGCGGCCTCGTCGAGGCGCTCCTCGTGGGAGAGCGCGTGGCTGCGGGCGATCCAGCCTTGAATCCTGCGTCGGTCGTCTGGGGCGACGGCCAGGCGCTCGAGGGTGTGCTCGTAGCGATCGAGCAGGGCGTGGGTGGGGGCGAAGTCGCAGGCGACGCGGTGGTGCTCGGCGCCGGCCAAAAGGGGCGCCAGGGCTTCGTCAAAGGCCTCGGCCTCGAGCAGATGGCGGGCGATGCGGGGGGCTACGATGCTCGGGGAGGTGCCGTACATGGTGCGCAGCATCATGCCGCAGCCAAAGTGGTGGGCCTTGCGACGGCCGCCCTCGAGGGCGACGCGCTCGAGGGCTTCGCGAAGCGCGCCGTGCATGAAGCTCCAGCCATGGGCGTGGGTTTTGGCCAGGCTGCGGTTGGCCATGGCCTCGAGCAGGGCGGGGTTTGGGCGAAGGCCCTGCAGACGGCATAGCGCCTGCCATTCGCGGTGATCGATGTCCTGGCCCAGGGCGGCGGCAAGCTCGAGGGCGAGCAGCGCAGCGTTGGCGGGGTCTTCGAGCGATTGGCCGACCAGGCCCTCGATGCGCCGGCGCAAGAGAAAGTGGATGTTGTCGGGCAGCGGCGCCTGCTCGCCATCTTTGATGCGAAAGCCGGTTGGGCCGACCTCGAGGATGCGCCGGCTGATCCAGTCGCCGACGAGCTGCACGGCAAAGAGCGGGTTGCCGGCCGTGCGCTCGGCGAGCTGGCGGGCGAGCTCGGGTTCGAGGCCGAGCATCTGTTCGACGAGCGCGCCGTGGGCTGCACTGTCGAGCGGCGCGATCGGCAAGTCGTGGGCGCCTTGGAGTGCGACGACCCCGTCGAGCTGGAGCTGCGCCAGCCGGGAGTCGTCCAGCGCCTCCTCGCGCAGGGTCATGAGGAGCAGCACGGGCAGCCTGGTGCGCGCGCCCTCGCTCAACAAATAATGGGCAAAGGCCAGCGTGTCGCTGCCCCATTGCACGTCGTCCAAGGCGAGCAGCACGGGGCGATCTTCGGCCAGGCGTTGGAGCAGACGCAACAAGACGCGGTGGCGCTCGGCGGGGTTGGCAAAGCGCACCCGCGCGTTGGCCTCGTCGTAGTCGGGATCGGCCGAGGGCGCGATCAGCTCGGTGAGCGCGAGCCACTCGTAGAGCTGCTCGCTGTCGACCTCGCCTGTGGCCGGCATCAACTCCTGGATGCGTGAGAGGATCGCGGTTCGGGGCAGCCCGGTGCAGCGCAGGTGGTTGGCGATCATGCGCGCCACGCCATTGGTCGGGCCGCTGATCGGGCTGTGCGAAGCGCGAAGCACGTGGGCTGCGCCGAGCTCGTGGGCACGCTCGGCCATCCAGTGTGCGAGGCGCGTCTTGCCGGAGCCGGCGTGGCCGCGCAGCAGCAGCGCAACCGGCGTGTTTGCGCCGGCCACGTGGCGAAGGGCGCGCCAGATGCGGTCGCGCTCGTCGAAGCGCGCGACCAGCGGGATCTGGCGAAGCCAGAACAGCCCGAGGCCCACGCCGACGAGGCTGAGCGCGCGCTCGGCCCGCTCGTTGGTGCGCCAGGTGTCGGGGATGGGCGCAACGCGCCGCTCGGGCAAGCCGCGCGCTGGGCCGTCGGTGGTGGGCCAGCGGCCCAGCGCGTGTCCGTGGTCGACGATGAGCGAGCCAATCGGCGCGTCGATAATCGGCGCGTCGACCATTGTGGCGTCGTCGGCGTCGGCGACGTTGACCAGGGAGCGGCGCGCGATGAACGCGCCGCTCGGTTCACCGAGATCGACGAGCTCGAAGGCGGCGTCGGCCGCGCGCGCATAGCGCTCCGAGGTTTTCTTGGCGAGCAGGTGGTTGACCCAGCGCGTAAAGCCCTCGGGCACGGCGATCAGGCTGTCGAGCGGGGGTAGCTCTTCGAGCAGGTGGCCGGCGAGGATTTTTTCGGTGTCGCCGCTAAAAAAGGGCGGCTGGCCGGTGGTCAGCCAGTAGGCCAGACAGCCCACGGCGTAGAGGTCGGTCCAGGGGCCCTGGTCGCGCCAACGACCGCGGATCTGCTCGGGCGCCATGTAGCGCGGCGTGCCCGAGACTTGATGCTCGAAGCTGCCTGTCTGCTCGCTGCCTTCGTGGTGCAGGGCGTGGGCCAGGCCGAAGTCCGAGAGCTTGAGGCGAAGCCCATCGGGGCCGCGCACCATGAGCACATTGGCCGGCTTGAGATCGCGGTGAATGACGCCGCGGGCGTGCGAGTAGGCCAGCGCGTCGAGCACAGCGAGCAGAATCGCGCGCACGCCGGGCCACTGCAGGTTGCGAAAGTCCATGTCGCGAAGCGTGTGGCTGGCAAGTTCCATGGCCAGATAGGAGCTGCCCATCAACAGCTCGCCGCCGCTCCAGCGCTCGACGCTCGCGTCGACGACGCCGCAATCGAAGACCATGACGACGCCGGGGTGATCGAGGCTTGCAACGGCGCGCACCTCGTCGCGAAAGGCCGCCTGAAAGTGGGGCTCGCGGGCGCGCTCGGCGCTCATCAGCTTGATCGCCACCTCCACGCCTTGCACCGCGTGCACGGCGCGCCAGACCACGCCCATGCCACCTTTGCCGATAGGCTCGATCAGATCGAAGCCGTCCAGACGCAGCGCTTTTGTGTTCGTCACCATCAGTAGCCTCCGCCAAAGAGCAGGTACCACTCGGCGATGCCCTCGTCGTCGATGCCGCGGGCATGGCCAAGGCGAAGGGTATTGAAGATGTGGTAGCCAAGCAAGGCGTCGAGCTGAATCTCGGCGCCGAAGCTTCGCCGAAAGCTCGCGTCGGCAAAGAAGCCGTTGTAGGCGGCGCCGGCGTCGGCAAAGAGCGAGCCCTTGAGCTGGCGAAAAAATAGCGGCAGCGTGGAGAAGCCCTGGTCGATGTCGATCAGCGGAAAGCGGTACTCGAGCTTGAGCACCTGGTACTGGCTGCCGCGCATCACCGCCGGCGGATAGCCGCGAAGCGCAAAGCCCAGGCGCGGCTCCTGAAAGATGATGCTCGAGAGCACATCCTGGGGTGTCTGGCCGCCGATCGTGAACTGGCGCGAGGCTCCAACCCCGGAGCCTGTGATCGCGCCGCGAAGCTGCAGGGCGAACACGTGGCGCTCAACCAAGGGATTGGAGTGGTAGGCGTCAAAGCCGTAGATCAACGTGGTCAGATCCTGGAGGCTGCCGAGTGTGGTGTTCTGAAAGCTCAACGAGGCACTGGCGGCAACACCTTTTTCGGTGGTCACCGAGAGCGGGTAGCGGTCGGTGTGCCCGTAGCTGAGGCCAAAGGAGACCTCGTTGTACCAGCCTTTTTGAGGCTCCTGGGGCCGAATGTCGCCCGGCTCGTGCTCGACCAGCGGGCGCTCGTGCATGCTGGTGTGCTCGAGCTTGAGGCTGGTGTTGAACGAGAAGTTGTGTGAGACGAAGCGCAGCGGATAGCTCAGCGTGGCGCGGCCCAGATACTGGCGCTCGGCGTAGGGAACATGGCGACTCTCGGCGATGAGCCCGCGGGTTCGGGGCAGGTTGGCCATCCGTGCGGTCAAGCCCAGGTTGAACGGCCAGCCGCCGAAGCGATAGCTTGCGCCCAGATTCGCTTGCCGGTCGGTGAACTCGGGCCCGCTCGTCCAGCCCGCGCCGATCGAGTAGCTGTGGTTGCCGACCGGATCTTCGCCCGTGATCGTGGCCGAGGCGCCCACGCCGCTTGCCAGCAGGCCGAAATCGGGCATGAAGCTCAGCGGCAGCAGCCATCGCCAGGGCTGATAAGGCCCGGCCTCGAGATCGAGCGAGGGGTCGGCCGGCGGATAGACGATGCGCGAGGGGGCCTCGCGGTTGAGCGTGACCTTGTGGCGAAGGCGCGTGGGCCGGCGAAAGCGCGCGATCTCAAAGCCGTCGGCCGTGTAGCTCGTCACCCAGAGCCAGTGGCCGTCCTCGCTCAGGCGTGGGGTGAAGACGCCGTTGATCACGTTGCTCACCTGCCAGACGTCCTCGCTCTCGAGGTCCATGGCGTAGATGTTGAAGATGCCGCTGTGATCGGAGCTGAAGTAGAGCATGCCGTCAGGGCCAAAAGCGGGGTCCATCTCGTGGGAGGCGCCGCTGGTGAGGCGGCGAAGGCGCTGGTCACCTTCGCCCTCGAGCGTGATCATCCACAGGTCGCGCTGGCGTGCGTCGAGGCGCCACCAGCTAAAGACCAGCGCGCTGCCATCGGGCGAAAAGGTCGGCATCGAGATCTGCTGCCAGTGGGCGTCGTCGCTGCCCGGGTGCTCGGTGCCGCTGATGAGCACGTGGGCCACGCCCAGATCGTCGAAGGCGCGCCAGACCAGCTCCATGGTGCCGTTGAGGTTTCGCACATAGGCGAGCTTTGTGCCGTCTGGCGAGACGGCCGGCTCGCGGGCGCGCTCGGCGCTGGTGAGCTGGCGCGTGGCGTTGGTGGGCGCGTGCCAGGCGAACAGATCCTGGTAGGCGTAGACTCCGCGCGTGATCGTTGCCTGCGTGTAGATCAAGGTGTCGCCATCGGGCGTCCAGGCCGCGGGCCCGGCGGCGCTGTCGATGTCGAAGAGTTCTTCGACGCGCTGGCCTGTGCTCGAGGCGGCCACGTAGGCCTCTTTGGAGACCTGATCGGCGCGGTAAAAGCTCACCTGGTTTCGCCCGGGCCGCACCACGGGGTTGCCCTGGCGGCCGCCCTTGTGCGTGATATGGTCGAGCGATGTCTCGCCGGCCGCCTTGACCGCGATGCGCTGGGCCTGGGCGATGGCGAGCGCCTCGGCCGTCCACTCCTGCCAAAGCTCGTCGAAGCTCTGGCCGCTGATCTGGCGCGCGCTCTGGTTGAGACTAAAGGGGATGATCCGCGAGCCATAGATGTGGTTGAAATCGCGAATGAAATCCTCGCCGTGGCGCCGGGCGACATAATCCATGAAGAAGCCGCCGTAGAGATAGGCGGCGCTTCCCGACGGCCATTGAATCGGCAGGCCCGAGGACTGGCCGAGCGTAAAGAGGCGGTCTTCGAGGGCGGCCGTGCGTACCCACATCTGAAACAGCGCGCTGTTGATGCGCCCCGTGCCGGTTCGCGCCGACTCGTAGAAGGTGGCGATGCCCTCGGTGTACCAGCGCGGCAAGACCTGGTTGGGGTGCATCTGCTTGCCGATGAACAGGTTGATAAACTGCGACAAGCCCGGATTGGTGTCCAGGTGCAGGATGTGCACGTACTCGTGGTAGACGAGGATGCGCAGCCAGTCGTCGTAGTTGCCGAGCACGCTGTCCGGCGGTGGAGCCATACCGTAGATCGTGATCTTGTTGCGCATGAACACGCCCGCCGAGCCGTTGGCCGTATCGAGCTTATCGGTCACGTTGATGTGGGTGCGGTTGACCGGCTTCCAGTCCATCAGCGGCGAGAGGATCGCGTGGGCCTCCTCGGCGGCGATGGCCGTGCGCTTGGCCAGCTCCTCGAGCCCGCTGTAATAATGAACGTAGAAGTGGGGCGTGGTCAGCGTGAAGTAGTCGAGCGCCGGATCGTCGATGGCAAGGGCGTCGGCTGGCGCCCAGAGCATCGCCCAAAACATCGCCCAGATAAGCGTCGCAAAGAGCGCCAATCTGCCGAGTGGTCCGTGGAGCCATCGGCGACAGTGATTTGAGGATGATGAGGGTCGCCACAACTTCATGGCTCCTCAATACCACCGCCGCACAAACTCAGCAATCACCAGAGATATCAGCCGATATCAGCTCTGTGGGCCGGCCGGTGGCTGAAAGGTCACGAAGAAGCGGCTCGTGAAGCTCTCGGCGACCGTCGGCGGCAAGCTCACCCGCCAGGTAGCCAGGCTCTGGCGCACGCACTCGACGAGCTCTGGCGAGGGCATGAGCGTGGAGCTCTCGTTGGTCAGCGTGATGTCGACCTCCGATGCCCGGTAGACCGTGCCATAGCGCTCAAAGCTCATCTCGACGTCGGCGACCACCAGGTCGCCGGGCAGCTCCTCGAGCGCGATCGCATGGCAGGCGCGCGTGTTCTGGGCCTGGTTGACCAGCGAGCTGGTCAGCTCCGCTCGTGAGACGCCCTGATCGTCGACGCGCACACGCTCGACGATCAGGTTGGGCCCGCCCCCATCGAGTGGGCTGGTGAACTCGCGCTCGGCCGCAAAGAAGACCCGGTACTGCACGAGCGCGGTCTCCTCGTTGGTCGGCGGCGCCGAAAACGCGTAATCCCAGGCCTGGCCCATGATGCAGCGTGCCTGAGCGGGCGCGATGCCATCGCTGTCACCGCGAATGCCCCGCGTCAGTCCGGTCGGCCCGACATAGAGATTGACGAGCATTTCGCCGTCGGCCCGGTAGTCACGCGGCTCGAAGCAATCGAGCAGCGCCTCGGACCGCGCCCCCAGCAGCGACTGAGCCTGGGCCACGCTGATGAACTCCGTGGTCTGCACCACCTCGACACCCGCGACAAAGCGCCACTGCGCCCCCGTCACGTTGATCCCCTGTCCCCGAGCGCCCGGAGCCGGCGCCTCAAGGCGCGGTGGCTGCTGCTGCTGTTGTTGCTGCTGCTGGGTGGGAGCCTGGCGCTGGGCCACGGTCTGGTCCGACGCCGCTTCGATGCGTAGGCCATCTCGCGAGGCCGCGAGCCCATCTGGGCCACTGCAATAGCGCTCACCGACCTGCAGGCCCCGCGCTTCGCAGTCCGTCTCACAGGTCTCACATTTGAGTGGGTTTGCCTCAGTCGGCTCGGCCGAGGCGAAGGCAGGCAGCACCAAAAGGGCCGCGGCGACAAGGGCGGGCAGGATGCGCTGAAACATGAAGAACCTCAACCTTTTAAGTAGCCGGCTCTGGTGCATCAACATCGGGCCTTCACAAAGCCGGCGTTGGGCAAACAACTGGACTTACAGGGGAGGAACGGGTGGGGGGAATTGCCTATTCCTATTATTCACGGTTTTAAGGCCAAGGCACGTCCGCCGCAGGCTCCGCGAGCTCGGCGGCTCCGCCACCTCGAACCGCTTCACCTACGACTACCGAAGAAACAAACCACCTCCCTATCGGGAGGCTCGTGCGTCTTTGCATGATTTGGCGGCTGGGCACCACCCGGCGGCTGGGCACCACGAGCCGCGCGGAGCGCGGTGGTTTGTTTACCTGGTAGCCGTAGGTGAAGCCGATCGAGGCGGCGCCAGCCGACGAGGAGGCGAAGCCTACGGCGATCGTGGCGATTGTCGCGATCGTCGCGATCGCGTCGGCTACAGCCGGCTTCGCAGCGAAGCGGCGCCCATGCGGATGGTGGCCGTGGCCACGAGGAAGGGCAGGGCGAGGCCGGTGAGGGTGACGAGGATGTGCTTGGCATAGATCGGTCGCGCGGAGGCGCCGACGTAGATGTGGCCCAGGTAGGTGCTGACGTGGAAGGTGCTCATGATCACGGCCAGGACGACGAACATGCCCAGGATCATGTAGATTACGGCGCCAAAGCTCGAGGCGATCTTGGCGGCGTTGGGGTTGTGGAACTGGGGGTAGACCGCGCCAAAGCCTACGGCCATGGCGGCGACGCCGACGGTGTTGACCAGCGTGATCAGGCTTGCCATCAGGCAGTTGGCCAGGCTCTGGCCGACGAGCAGGTTGGATGACCAGATGATGAACTGGCCGATGATCACGATCGGGCCCATCATGCCGAGCCACTTGCCGACCAAGAAGCGCTCGAGCGAGATCGGCGCCTGCAAGATCATCCAGAAGCTGCGGCCCTCGACGCTGACGGCGGGAAACAAGAAGCGCCCGGAGAGGGCGACGACGACAAAGCCGCAGGCCGCCAGGTTAAAGGAGAAGAGGCCGACGTCGCCGAGCAGATTCTCGTTGGCCGCGATCTCGAAGTATTTGAAGTTGACCAGGTAGATCACCATGATCGCGACGACGACCAGGAGCTGTGACCACTGGCTGGCGTCGCGCAAGAAGACCGAGAGGTCCTTTCGCACGAGCTGTCCCAGGGTGCTGATCGAGCGCTCGCCATGGGCGGCGATCTGGGCCAGATTCTTGTCCATCGAGCCGCGCACGGTGGTCGTGCGCTTGAACAGCCAGTCGCGAAAGGCCGTCAAGACGCTGCGGCCGTGGCGGCCTTCCTGGGCCTTGGAGTAGCCGCGCATGTAGTAGCCGCGGTGCAGCCAGGCCGAGACGAAGAACAGCGCCAACGGCGTGAGAAACAACAGGGCTATCGACCACTTGTCGACCGCGCCCGAGGAAAACAGCGCCGGGATCACGACGTTGATCGCCCAGTCGCTGGGCAAATAGGCCGTGGTCGGCGCCGAGAGCATGCGCAACATCTCGCCGATCGAGTCGAAGCTGTCCGGGTTGAGCAGGCGCTCGGGTTGCAGGGCGCGCACGACCACAAAGAGCACGGAGAAGGCCACCAGACCAAAGAAGAGCGCGGCGTCACGGGTGCGATCGGCGGCCAAGATGTTAGTCACAAAGAGCGCAAGCAGGGTGGCGATGCCGGTGGGGATCGCCACAAAGGGGATCATCACCGCGATCAGCAAGACATAAAACCAGGGCGGAGCGCCGACGCCTACGCCGGCGGCGACAAAAATCGGCATGCCAAAGAGCAGCACCACCCAGGAGGACTGCAGCAGCGACTCGACAAAGCGCGAGGTGAACAGGGCGTCTTTGGGGATCGGGCGCGTGACCAGAAACTCCATGTCGTCGGCTAGATAAAAGGTGCTAAAGGCGGTGACGATGTTGGAGAAGACCAGCAGGCCCAAGAAGACCAGGAAGGTTATCGAGAGCAGCTTTTGCACGAGCAGCTCGCCGACCGGGTCGAGCTTCATCGCTTCTTCGACCACGCGAAGGCTCGCCCGGTAGAGCAGAAACCAGAAGAGCAGGCTCAGGCCGGCGAAGGCGGGCGCGCGGTGGCGGCCTTCCTCGCTCGAGCGCAGGCTGCCCTTGAGCATGAGAAGCTTGATGCCGAGCAATCGTAGCGTCACACCTGACCCCCGGTGTCCGTGGGCGGCGCTTCTTCAAAGATCGAAGGGCCGTCGCCCTGGCCGAAGCGCTCGGCAACCGCGGCGCGGCGCTCGTCGACGTTCTCCTCGGTCAGACGCAAGAAGACGGCCTCGAGCGAGCCATTGCCCTCGCCAGACTCGATGCGCAGCTCGTTGAGCGTGCCGCGGGCGATGATGCGCCCGTGGTTGATGATGATCAGCTGGTCGCAGATGTCCTCGGCCACCTCCAGGGTGTGCGTCGAGAGCAGGATCGTCATGTCGTGCTCGTCGGCCAGGCGGCGAAACAGCGCCTTGATCAGGCGGTGGCCCTTGGGGTCGAGGCCGACCATCGGCTCGTCGACGACGAGCAGCTTGGGCTTTGGCAACAAGGCCCCGGCAAAGACCAGGCGCTGCTTCATGCCGTGCGAGAAGCTCTCGATCAGGCTGTCGCCCCACTCGCTGAGCTCGAAGGTGGCGAGCAGCTCGGGGATGCGCTCGGCGGCCTCCTTGCCGGGGATCTGGTAGAGCCCGCTGACAAAGCGCAGATACTCAAAAGCCGTGAGCTTGTCGTAGACGTAGGGCCTGTCGGGGATAAAGCCGGTCAGGCGCTTGGCGGCCACGTCGTCTTTGGCCAGATCGTGGCCGTCGATGATGATCGAGCCCGCCGTGGGGCGCAAAAGCCCGGTGATCATGCGCAGGGTCGTGGTCTTGCCGGCGCCGTTTGGGCCGAGCACGCCAAAGACCATGCCGTAGGGCACTTCGAGGCTGATCTTGTCGACGGCGGTGAACTTGCCGTACTTCTTCTCGAGATTGTCGAGAACGACGATCGAGCGTGGTTTTTCTGCGTGGGTCATCGCCAACTCATGGGTGTCATGCGTGGTTATTCGATTTTGAGCCGACCGAGAACGTGCACAAAGCTTGGGTGCTCGGGCTCGGCGGAGGTGAAGAACTGAATGTGCTTTCGACTCACGCTCAGATCCGCACGGGTGGCGTCGAGGTCGACAAATTGTTTGCCATCAAAGTACTGGACCCACTGATGGGGCGTCATGCGATCGCCTTCGTCGATCACGCCGTGCACAAAGCGCGTGGCGATGCCCAGGCTGCGCAGCGCGGCGACGGTGATCAGGGCATACTCGGTGCAATCGCCGCTGCCCAGTTCGAGGGCCTGGGATGCCGCCAAAACGGCGATGTTTGGCGCCGGCTTCAGGGCCCCGCGTACGGCCTTGGCCGCGGCCTTGGCGCGCTCGCTGGGAGTGTCCTCGGCGTCGATGCCCTCGAGCAAGGCGGTGATGTTGCTGGCATCGCCGTCGACGCGCGCCGTCATGGCCACAAGCTCGGGATCGGGGATGACATCGGGTGCAAAGGCGTCGGCCTCGGGCATCATCGTGATCACGGCTCGCTCGCCATCGCGGCTGACCAGGCGCTGGCGCCCACTCTCGAGCACCAGACCCATGGCGTCGTCGATGCCGCTGATCACGTACTGGCCGACGACCTTGGGTGGCGCCTCGCTCTCCGAGCCGCGCGTGGTGTTGGCCAAAAGGTTGAGCGCGGCGTCGAGGCTAAAATCGACGCCTTTGGCCTCGCCGCCCTTTTTCTGGTCACGCTCTTTGGCCTGGCGGCGCATGCTCATGGCCTGGGCACGGCCGAGCTCGGCCGGTACGCGCGAGCCGACGATGCCAAGCGGAAAGGCCTGAATCAGCACGTTGCCTTGATCGTCGGTGACGACGTTGAGGCTGGTGCCGGCCACGCGCTGGCGAAACTGGTGGGCCGAGTAGGCCTGATCGTAGACCGTGGTCTCGGTTGGGCCGACGTACTCGATGGTCATCTCGGTCATGCCCATCGACGAGGGGTCGAAGAACTCCTGGCGGATGATCGCGCCCGGCTTGAGATCGGGGCTGGCCAGCACCTGGTTGAGCGCGCTGGCCGCAAGCCTGGGCGGCTCCTTGAGCTCGATGCGCTTTTTGGACGAGCTGCCGGCGGCGTAGGTCGTCAGGTTGATGTGCGTGTCGCTGGCCTCACCGAGCGCGCGAAAGGTCTGGCCCATGGCGCCAATCTCGGCGCTGAAGGTGCGCAAGATCGCGTCGTTGTTCACCGAGGCCTTGATCGTCGTCTCGATGCGCTGGTCGAGGCCCATCATCGCGATGTTCATCAGCATCTGGTACTCGAGCAGCCAGCCGTCGGCCAACTGCGTGCGCACCTCGTGGATGAAGCCCACGGCCGTGTCGTCGCGCCGAAGCACCATCCACGACTCGCCCTCGGTCATCAGCACCTGTGAGCTCAAGTTGTGCGTCGAGGCCGATCCGCCGCCCAGGCGCTCGTGAGCGTAGAGGCCCACGACCGTGAGCCACGCTGCGACGGACAAGACCCCGATGACATCAAATAGACGCACGCCAAATCCTCCAACTCGATTGATGCCTGCTTCAGCCCGGCCGATTGTAGTGCAATTCACTCAGCAACCAAAGCTGTAAAGCGATGTTTCCCCTTGATGGCCGGGGGCAGGGCAGGCAAGATGAGAGCGTCTAAACGCGCACCACACTTGGAGCTTTTGGCCATGGCCGAGGAAGAAGATTTCACGCACTTTCAGTTCGACTTTGGAGGCATCTCTCTGGAGCTCTCCGGTGAGCGCGCTTTTGTCGAACAGATGTACCGCCAGATCATGAACGATGTCGAACTCGTGCGCACCGGACGCCACCGCGCCCCCGAAACCGTACCAGTTGGCGCCGCCACGGTGGCGCGCGCACCCGAGCCTCAGGTGCTCTGGATCCACCGCTGCAGCGAGATGATGCGCAAGATCTACATGGCCACCACCGACGACATCGACGAGACCTTTTTGGCCAAGGTGCTCAACAGCGCCCACATCGGTGTGCTCTACATCGACAAGGGCATCATGCACAACACCTTGTCCAACCTCGAGAAGGGCAACACGCTCTGGGCCGAGTTCACCGAAGCTGGCCGCCAGAAGCTCGCTGAAGTCTCCAAGGCCAACCGCAGATAGGCCTCAGGGCCAGCCAAAGACGCGCGCCGCGTTCTCCCAGACCTGCTCGGCGAACACCTCGAGCTCGACGCCGCGCGCCGTCGCGATTTTTTCGGCCGTGTGGCGCACGTAGGCCGGCTGGTTGGTTCTGCCGCGAAACGGAATCGGGGCCAAATAGGGCGAGTCGGTCTCGACCAAAATGCGATCGGCCGGCACGCTCGCGGCGATCGCGAGCAGCTCGGCGCCGCTGTTAAACGTCACGATCCCCGAAAACGAGATGTAGAAGTCGAGCTCGAGGGCCTGCTCGGCGAGCTTCTGGCTGCCGGTGAAGCAGTGCAAGATGCCGCCGCGCACCTGCTCCTCGTGCAGCAAGCGAATCGTGTCTTCCTCGGCCTCGCGGCTGTGGATGATGATCGGCTTGTCGTGGCGCTTGGCCATCTGCAAAAAGCGTCGAAACACCGCCTGCTGCACGTCTTTGGGTGCATAATCGTAGTGATAGTCGAGCCCAGCCTCGCCAATGGCGACGACCTCGTCGAGTCCGGCAAACTCGTCTTCGATGATCGCCACGATCTCGTCGGTGGCCATCGAGGCATCATGCGGGTGGATGCCGGCCGTGCACCGAATATTGGCGTGCGCGCGCGCGATCGCCAGCGCCCGGTAATTGCTCTCGAGGCCGCGGCTTGCGCCGATGGTCACGATGCGCTCGACGCCGGCCTCGCGCGCGGCCAAGAGCGTGGCCTCGATGTCCTCGCTGAGCTTGGGAAAGTCGAGGTGGGCGTGGGTGTCGATCAATCGCATGGGTTTTTCACCGATTCATGGGAGCCGCGTGCGGCCAGGCGCAGTTGGGCGAGCTCGCGGACGTCGTCGTGAGGGTGGTTTTGGGCAATCTCGGCCACGGTGGCCAAGGCCTGCTCGCTTCCAAAGTCGAGCAGCGCGAGCACGGCCGTGTCGGCGTGATAGTCGTCGCTGAGGGCAACCTCGATCAGATAGGGCAAATGCTCTTCGAGGCGAAGGTGTGCGACCAGGCGCATGGCGTAGCCGCGCGCGTCTTTGCGCCGGCTCGTCAACGCGTCGGCCAGATAAGCCTTGCCGCGGGCGTTGCCAAGCTCCACGAGCGCGGCAGCGGCGCCAACGCGCAAGATCGGGTGGCTAAACCAGCGGTCGAGCACTTTGACGAGCGCGTCGATCGCCTGCGTCGCGCCCATGAATGCCAGGGCGCGGGTGGCGGCGTCGAGCGTGCGCTCGTCCTCGAGCGCGCCGATGAACTCGGCGATCAGCTCGTCGACCAGGGATTTGTCGACGCGCTCGCGACCGCCGGGCGTGTGGGCGATCAGCTCGGCTAAAGCCAGCGAGAGGGTGAAGCGCAACTCGGCGCCGACGCGGCCTCGGGCGGCCTCGAGCGCTTCGAGCAGCTCGCCCCAGCCTCGGGCGGCGGCGATCTGGGCGGCGATCACGACGATCTCCATGTCGGCGTCTTTGAGACGCTCGCCCACCAGCGTCACGAGCGCATGCTCATCGGTGAAGTCGAGGGCGTTGAGGGCGACGAGCGCGTGGTAGCGAAGGTCGGCGTCGTCTGCGCGGGCGGCCTCAAAGAGCACGGCGGCCGTTTCGGGCGCAGTCGAGCCCTGCAGGGCCACGCAGGTCGCGCTTCGCACCGCGCTCGACGGCTCGGGTATGTGGGGCGCGAGCGATTCAGCGAGCGCCTGGGGGACGGCCTCGCCCTGCACAAGATGGTGCAGGGCGCGCAGCACGGCCTCGCTGAGTCGCGTGCTGAGCGCCTCGCCGGCGTAGCGGCGGATCGGAGGGTAGGGATCGTCGAGCGCATCGAAGAGCAGCGCGACGGCCTCGGGCGCCGTGCGCACGCTGAGCTGGTGATCGAGCTCGGCCATGCGCGCCTCGGAGTTGAGGATATGGGAGAGCTGACGAGTCACTTGATGCGCGTCCCGGCTTTGACGTTATCGGAGTATTGGGCGAGCTCGAGCTTGCCGTCTTCGGTCTCGGCAGCGAGGATCATGGCCTGGCTGAGGATGCCAAACAGCTTGGCCGGCTTGAGGTTGGTGGCCATGGCCACGCGCCGGCCCTCGAGATCTTCGGGGGCAAAGCTCTTGGCGATTCCGGCCACGATCGTGCGCAACTCGGCCTCGCCCAAATCGGCGCTGAGCTTGAGCAGCTTGTCGGCGCCTTCGACGCGCTCGGCCTTGACGATCAGCCCCACGCGAAGCTCGACCTTGCCGAAGAGATCGAAGTCGATCAGGCCGGCCTTGTCGTTGTTGTCGCTCTTGGCCTCAGGCTTGTTCTCAGCCTTGGGCTTTGCGGCCTTGTCGGCCTTGGGCAAAGCGTCCTCTTTGGGCTTGGTCTCGTACTTGGCGAAGAGCACCTCGGGTTGGCTCAGGCGAGTGCCGGCTGCCAGTTTTCCGAACTGCGCGACCGTGCTCAACAAGAGGTCTTCGGGGGCGTTGAGCCCAAAGCCCGTGAGGATTTTCTTGGAGGCGTCGGGCAAGAATGCCGAGCCGAGCACGGCGATGAAGCGAATGCCCTCGAGCACGTGGTAGAGCGCGGCGGCTAGGCGCTCGGTATCGCCATCCTTGGACAACTTCCAGGGCTGGGTCTGCTGCACGTACAAGTTGAGCTCGCCGGAAAAGCCGAGCAGGCGCTCGACGGCGCGGTGCGTCTCGCAGTCGTTCATGAAGCGGTCGACGTCGGCGGCCGTGGCGCGCGCGCTCTCGCGAATGCCCTGATCGAGCGCGTCGTCGGTCGCGACATAGCCACCAAGCTCGCCGTCCAAAAAGCGCTGGGTCATGGCGAAGCTGCGGTTGACCAGGTTGCCCAGGTTGTCGGCCAACTCGCTGTTGTTGCGCTCGACGAGGCGCTCTTTGCTGAAATTGCCGTCGTTGCCAAGGGGCACTTCGCGAAGCAGGTAGTAGCGCAGCACGTCGAGATCGTAGGCGTCGGCCAACTCAAAAGCGTCGATGAAGTTGCCGCGCGACTTGCTCATCTTCTCGCCCTCGTTGGTCCACCAGCCGTGGGCAAAGATCTGGCCGGGCAGGGCGAGCCCGGCGCTCATCAAGAATGCCGGCCAGTAGACGGCATGGAAGCGCAAGATGTCCTTGCCGATCAAGTGCACGTCGGCCGGCCAAAGTTTGTCGAACTGCTGCTCGTCCTCAAAGGCGCCCACGGCGCTGATGTAGTTGGTCAGCGCGTCGACCCACACGTAGAGCACGTGCTTGGGGTCGCCGGGCATCGCCACGCCCCAGGAGAAGGTCGTGCGGCTGATCGAGAGGTCGCGAAGCCCGCCCTCGACAAAGGAGATCACCTCGTTTCGGCGCCCCGCAGGCGCGATGCAGTTGGGTTTTTCGTTGTACCAGGCCAAAAGCGGCTGGGCGTACTTGCTCAGCTTGAAGAAGTAGCTCTCTTCTTCGACCCACTCGACGGCCGACTTGCTCGCGATCGCCACGCCGTCGGCGATCTCCGAGGCGTCATAGTACGCCTCGTCGGCGGCCGAGTACCAGCCCTCGTACTTGTCGAGGTAGATGTCGCCGGCAGCGAGCATGCGCTGAACCATCGCGGTGACCGCGCGCTTGTGGTCCTCCTCGGTGGTGCGAATGAAGCGGTCGTGGGTGATGCCGAGCTTCTCGAAGAGCTCTTTGAACTTGGCCGAGTTGGTCTCGGCCAGCTGCTGGGGCGAAATACCCTGCTTTTCGGCCTCGCGTTGGACCTTGAGGCCGTGCTCGTCGGTGCCCGTGAGCAAGAACACTTCTTCGCCGCGCTGGCGGTGATAGCGGGCGAGCGCGTCGGCGACGATCGTCGTGTAGGCGTGGCCGATGTGCGGGGCGCCGTTGACGTAATAAATCGGGGTCGTGACGTAGTATTTGGACATGATTCAGCGCTCTCAGACGGTCGGATGGGTGATTGGGCGTGACCGTCTAAAGGCGCAACGCGCGGGCAAGGGCGCGCATTTCTGGCGAGCTCCCAAAGTGGAGCGGCGCATCGAAGGTCACTTCAGGCACGACAACAACCAAATATCGGGCGTTTTTGCAAGGCTGTTGCAGGCTTTCGGTGCGCCGCGCACCACAAATCAGGTGTCCTTTTTGCCCTCGCCCGAGGGCGTAGACGGCTTGTCGCCCGATCCCTCGGGCTTTTTGCCGCGCCGCGAGCGCCGCCGCCGGCCCTTCGAGGACTTGTCGCTCTTGGCCTCGCCAGTCGCTGCGCCGGCTGCGGGTTGGCCGTCGGGCTTCTCGGCGTTGCTGGCAGGCGGCGGTGCGGGTTTGTCACCCCGTGGGGGCCTGTCGCCTCGTGGGGGCCTGTCGCCTCGCGGGGGCCTGTCGCCTCGCGGGGGCCTGTCGCCACGCGGTGGGCGCTCGCCACGCGCTGGTCTGTCGCCGCTTGCTGCGGTCTTGGGCTGCTCGCCACTGGCAGCAGCAGGTGCTGGCGGTTTGTCGGAGCCACCCTGGCCGCCGCGGCGCCGGCTCGATGAGGAGCGGCGCTGGTTCGTGTTGCCTTCACGCGCCGCGCCGCCGCTGCCCTTGCGCCGGCGGCTGGCGCCGTCGGGCAGCACGTCGTCCCAGATGTAATCGACATCGTCCTTGGCATCGGCGTCGACGGTGTCTTGAACTGCGTTGGGGTCGATCACGGCAACTTCGTCGACCGCGAAGCTGCGCCGGTTGTTGTCCTCGAGGCGCACGGTGACGCGACGATTGATGACGTCGACGTCGAGGATCTCGCCCTTGCCGGCGTCGGTCTTGACCTTCTGGCCGGCGCGGGGCAAGCGTGTGCGCATGCGCTTATAAACCTGTTGTTCGTAGACCAGGCAGCACATCAGTCGCCCGCACATGCCTGAGACCTTCTTGGGATTGAGCGTCAGGCCCTGGTCCTTGGCCATGCGAATCGAGACGGGCTCAAAATTGTCCAGAAACGTGCTGCAGCAGAGCTCGCGCCCGCAGGGGCCGATGCCGCCGAGCATGCGCGCGCCGTCGCGAACACCGATCTGGTGCATCTCGATGCGGGTGCGAAAGCGATGCGCCAGATCCTTGACCAGGTCGCGAAAGTCGATGCGGCCCTCGGCGCTGAAGTAAAAGACGATCTTCGAGCCGTCATGGATGAACTGGGCGCGAATGAGCTTCATGGGCAGCTTGCGCGTGCGAATGCGCTCGATCCCAAAGCGGTAGGCGTCGCGCTCGAGCGCGTCGTTCTTGTCGGCCTGGCGGCTGTCGGCTTCGGTGGCCTTTCGCAAGACCCTGGGCAGGCTGTCGACGGCGACCACCTTGCGGTGGACCTGACCGGTGACGATCGCCACGGCCGGGCCGCGCGCCATCTCCACGACCACCTCCTCGCCCACGCGCAGTTGCAGCTCGCGGGCATCGGCGTCGTGCTTGATCGCGTCGATGCGGTATTGGACGGAGACGATGTTGTAGAGCTTCATCTTGCCGCCAAAGGGCTGGGCGGTTGAGAGAATCGTGTCCGAGTCCGTGCTAACACTAGTCATATATATACAGCCTGGGGGAGCATTTTAGGATGGAGCGCCGGCTCAGGCCGACACACGCGTCTTACCAGAATTGCCAGAATAGTTGAACCTTGCAAACTCGCGCAGCAACTCTTCGAGTATGAGCTGCGCGTTGACGTTGCGCGTCAACAGATCCTGGGCCCGGCAGACGTGCGCGATCATCTCGAGCACGTCGTCAATTGTGGCCGGCATTGCGCAGCGCTCGACGAGCTCGAGCAGGTCGTGGTTGACCACGCGGCGTTCTCCGCTGGTCTTGAACAACATGACGTCGCGCAAGAATAATTTCAAAACGTCGAGTCGCTCACCCATCGCCTCGCCGGCCTTGCTCCACGACTCGGCCAGCGCAAGCAGCGCGCGCGGCTGGCCCGGGCCGATGCCCAGCACCTCGCCGAGAAACTCCCGGCGGCCCTCGAGCATCCCCGAGCGCACAATCGCCAGCGAGCGCCCCAGACTGCCCTCCCCGTAGCCGGCGGCCACCGCGACGAGCTCTTTGGAGACCGCCTCGCCATCTTTAGCCAGCAGCAGCTCGAGCCTGGAGACCACCACGGCCTGGTCGAGCGCCCCAAAACGAATGGCCTGGCAGCGCGAGATGATCGTATCGAGCAGCCGATGGGGCTGGTCGGTCACCAGAATCAGGCGCATGCGCATCGAGGGCTCCTCGAGCGTCTTCAAGAGCGCGTTGGAGGCCTCTTCAGTCATCTGGTGGGCGTCGTTGAGGATCACCACCCGAATGCGCGCCTCGTAAGGCGCGCTCACTGCGGATTTCTGAATCTCGCGGATCTGGGCGATCTTGATATTCTTGACGATGTTGCCGTCAGGCTCGATGAACAAAATGTCCGGATGCTGTTTATTACCGATCTTGCGACAGCTCGTGCAAACCCCGCACAGGTCGGCAAACTGCCCCTCGGCGCGCGCCAGACAATTGACCACCGCCGCCATCGCATGCGCGACCTGAAACTTGCCCACACCCGGCGGCCCGGTAAACAAGTAGGCGTGATGGACGTGATCGGTCGTGATCGCCCGCTCCAACACCGCCAGCGCCCGCTGCTGTCCATCGATCTCGGCCCAGGTTAACATGGCAAGAACTCTCGATTATCGCGCAGATTGCCCGCACCGACGGCGCATCTTAGTGAGCCGCGCTGTCTAGTGTCAAACCCCAAACGTCGCCCCGGCCTTCCCGTACCGTGGGCATCCTGCCCATGCCGCGTCCTGAAATGACTGACGTCCACAGAATTCGCATAGTCGGGTGGCCTGGCACCCCGACTTCGGCGTCGTTGCTTGACGATCACGTTCTCGATCACGTTCTCGATCACGTTCTCGATCACGTTCTCGATCACGTTCTCGATCACGTTCTCGATCACGTTCTCGATCACGGACTCAACTACGGACGCCCCATAGTCGGGTGGCCTGGTACCCCGATTTCGGCGTCGTTGCTTGACGATCCGGCATAGTCGGGTCCCCTAAGGCCCGACCTTTGGCGTCGCTGCTTGACGGCATGGCTGTTTACCCCTCGGGCGTATGCGAAGCAGGTTTGTACCACGGCCGAGGAGGCCAGACGGCTTGGGACCCTTGCGACGAAGGGTCTGGGCTACGAGGGGCAACGCACAATCGCTACCAAAGCTGAGGTCGAGCTCAAACTGTGCATAGACCAACTCGGTGAGCGGCGCATCATGTGCGCCGCGCTCGAGTTCGAGCGCGATCAGATGCACGTCCGGATGTTCACGCTCAAGCGCGAACTCGCCGACTGCTGGTCACCGCTCACATGGGCGGCGCATAGTCGGGTGGCCTGGCACCCCGACTTCGGCGTCGTTGCTTGACGAGTCGCACGTCAAAGGCCCCACCGGCTCTTCGAGCCACCTCCCCTTCGCCTTCGGCGTGAGGAGGGGTTTAGCGCTCGAAGGCGATGTAGATGATCCGGCCGCCGCGTACGACCTTGAAGCGTACGACGTCGCCCGTGCCGAGGCCGCGGGTGAATTTTTCGAAGTCGTCCTCGGTGCCAATCGTCGACTCGCCGACCTCGGTGATGACGTCGCGCTGGCGCAGCCCGGAGCGGCGCGCCGGCGAAGTGTCCTCGAGCGAGGTGACGACGACGCCGGCTGCGGAGTGGGCGCCGAGCTGGCGGGCGAGGGTGGCGGTGAGGGCCTTGACGCGTACGCCGAGCTCGGCGGTGGGGGGGCTGGTGCCGGCGGACAGACGCTTCGTGGCGGGCAGGGTCGGTTGTTTTTGGTTGGGTTGGTCCTCCATGCGCACGCGCATGGTCTGGGACTTTTTCTCGCGTAGGAGCCTGACGTCGACATCGCGGCCGCCGCCGGCGGTCGAGACGAGCCAGGGGAGCTGCTCAGTGTTGCGGATGGTTGTGCCGTTGAAGCTCAAGATGATGTCGCCTGCGCGGATGTCGGCCTTGGCTGCGGGGCTGTTGTCGATCACCTCGGTGACGAGGGCGCCAAGCGAGTTGTCCAGGCCAAAGCTCAAGGCCAGGGTGGGGTGGAGCTCCTGGACGCGAATGCCCAGCCAGCTTCGGATCACGTAGCCGCGGCTGTGGAGCTGGGGTAGCAGGGTTTTGACCATGTTGATGGGGATTGCAAAGCTGATGCCCTGGCCGTGCTTGTTGATCGCGGTGTTGATGCCGATCACCTCGCCGGCCAGGCTGATCAGTGGGCCGCCGGAGTTGCCGGGGTTGATGCTGGCGTCGGTCTGGATGAAATCGGAGTAGAGCTCGCGGCCTTCGACGGAGAGATTTTTTCGGCCAAGCGCGCTGACAATGCCGGCGGTCACGGTGTGGTTGAGGCCGAGCGGATTGCCGATCGCCACGACGTATTCGCCTACGCGAATCGCCTCGCTGTTGCCGAGCACGACGCTGGGCAGCTTTCGGGCCTCGTCAATCTTCATCAGGGCGACGTCGGTCTCGGGGTCGACGCCGACGACGTGGGCGCTGTACTCGCTGTTGTCGGAGAGGCGCACCTTGATCAGTTTGGCGCCGTCGACGACGTGAAAGTTGGTCAGGATGTAGCCCGAGGGATGGATGATGAAACCCGAGCCCTGGGCCTCGCCGGGGCCGCGCGGGTCGGACCACTCGTGGGCCGAGGGCACCTGGCCGTCCTGGGCGCTGCCGGCGTAGGTGACGATGACGTTGACGACGGCCGGGCCGATGTTGGCGGCGAGCTTGGCAAAGCTTGTATGGCGAAGCGGCGCCTCTTGATCGGAGGGCTTGCTCGTGCGCGTGCTCTCGACCCACAGATGGCCCCAGCCGTGATCCTGGGCCTGGGCCGTCGACGGTGGGGTAAGCGTTGCAAAGCCGACCACGGCCAGGGCTATGAGCATGGGGGACAAAAACGATGGGGCTACGGCTGCTTTCATGAGGATCGTACTCTAATAGCGCTCGTGGGGCATGGGCTGGCGCGGCGCCCGAAAATAGTGGAGCGGCGAGTAGTTGAGGAAGTTTGAGACGCGGCTGGTGTACAGACAGGCGTAGTCCTCGACTTGCTCTCCAAAGATACTGTTTTTGTTTCCCATTTTAAACAGCAGGCCCCAATAGGGGTTGAAACTGGCCTCGAAGTGCTGCTCGGTCTCGATGAGCTGGTTGATCAGCTCGCGGCGGCGGCGGCGCATGTGGTCGCGTGAGATCTTGAGCTCGTGGCGAGCGCGGCGCAGGGTCTCGAGGTCGTAGGCCACGCCGTTGACCGCGCTGTCTCCAAGATCATGCTCGCTCAAGAGCGCGTCGACCTTGTAGGCCAGGCCCTGGTCGAAGGCAATCTCCTCGTTGAGGCGCTTGATCTCCAGGTCGATCTCATCGAGGCGCGAGGTCTCCTCGCGAAGCTGCTCGGAGCGGTTGAGCTCGATCTCCATCTCCTGGACGATCATCACCGTGCGCCAGGCGCTCGATTTCTTGCTGCGCACGATGTCGCCGTAGATGTGGTCGCCGATGAAGAGCACGCGGTCACCGCGAAAGCCGCTCATGCGCTCGAAGTCGATCAGGTTGCCGCCCTGGTAGAGCTGGCCGCGCTCAAAGCCTGCGTACTCCTCGCCAAGCACGCGCCCGTCGGTCTCGACCTTGAGAAAGGGCGCGCGGTCGGTGAAGAAGTTGGGCTTGGCCGAGCCGGTGATGATGATGTCGAAGTAGTGGCGCCAGCTCGGATACTCGGGCAAAACGCCGTCGAGCAAGAAGGCCATCAGGTGGTCGGTGTAGCGTGTGTAGCTGTTGGTCACCACGAAGAGGCGCTTTCCCGACGAGCGAAACTTGTGCAGGGTCAGCGCCAGATCGGCGCCGCGCTCGACGTAGGTGTCCATGTCGCCCATGATCTCGTCTTTGAGCGAGTTGTCGCGATGGGCCAGGTCGATGGCGTAGCGGATGTCGTGGTAGAGCTTGGGCCAGTCGTGCTGGGCGTTGGGGCGCGTGGTCTCGAGATAGTCGACCAGCGCGGCGTACAAAAAGGCTTCGGGCAGGGCAAACAAGGTGTCGAGCAGCGCGTAGCGGTCCGTGGTCATGCGCATCGACTGCGTGCGGTACTCGAACAGACCCTCGCCGCGCACCTCCTCGAAGCCGTGGTAGACCTTGCCCACCTGGCGGTGGCTGTCGAGCTTGAAGATGTTGCCGCGGTATTTGTCGAGCACCAGCCCGCGAATGGCGAAGTCCGGGCGCGCCTCGATCGTCAGGATGTCTGCCGGATAGCCACGGTCGCGCACCAGACGCTCGAGCGTCTTTTGCATCGACAAGGTGTCCATCGCGCCCTGCTTGTAGAGGGCCAGCGTATAGTCCATGTCGAAGCCGATCGCGTCGACGTCGCCCAGATTCAGGTCGCGGTTGCAATAAATCTGGCGCGCGCGCTCGACGTTGATCATGCCGCTGTGTCGTAGGACTTTCAGCAGGCTCTGGGCGGAATTCTCTTGGCGGTGTTTCGGTGGATCTGCCACGTGTGTCATCACCGTGCGGATGGTTGGGTTGGGGACTTATAGGAAAGACGGCTACGTCCGTGCGAAAAGTATAAGCCCAGCACGAAGAATACCAAGGCACCCGCTATTGAACAAGGTGTGCCACGCTGTTGGAAATTGACCGGCAGTTGTGCTACTCGAAACGGGTGAATCGATGCAGTGAATGAGAATTAGCGGTGCTAATGAGCGCCCGACTCAACTGAAAGGAGTAGCGATGAGAGCACGAATTGCGCTGATGGCGAGCCTGCTGGCCGCACTGATGGTCCTGACCACAGCTTGCGGTGAGCCAGACCAGAATCCGGTTGGTGACACCGGGGTGGAGAACGACGTTGGCACCGATGCCGAGTCCGATACGAGCGTCGACTGGCCCGAGGTCGATGTCTGGGCCAACGGTCGCAACGGCACAGCCGGCGCGGCGATGCCCTTTACGCCAGGCCAATCGGTCGGCGGCGCGATTGGCTCGTCGAGCGGCACCATCCACGATGAGCACTACTTTGCGGTCACGCTGCAAGCCGGCACGGTATTCGAATTCGAGTTCACCACGATCGGGCCGGGCTTTGACAGCCCCGAAGGCCCCTATGCCATGGCTTTTCTGTCCGACCAGATCGACAGCATTTCGCGAAATCTCTTCTCCTGGGAGGGGCCCAAGCGCCAGGTCTTCATCCTGGAGACGGGCACCTACTACCTGGGCGTGCTCGACGGGCGTGCCGGCGAGCAGGCCCACGGCGGCACCCAGAGCTACTATGCGATCGAGACGCGCCTGGTCGAGGTGGCCCCGCAAGCCTTGAGCGCGCCCATCGAGCTGGCCGATGAGATCAACGATGGCAGCGTGCGCATCTACAGCGTCGTCGCCGACCAGGACGGCGTGCTCGTGGCCGAGACGCTGGCCTGGCGCGAGCCGGTCGAGAGCGACCTCGACACCGTGCTCATCGGCTGGGATCCGGCCGCCAAAGAGGTCCTGGCCTACAATGACGACATCGACGAGCAAGACGAGAACTACGACTCGCTGGTCGTCTTTGAGGTCGAAGCTGGCGAGACCTACTGGCTGGTCATCGACTCCTATGCAAACACGAGCATCGGCGACTACGAGTTCTACGTCGAGATGGCCGACGACCATCCCTATGCTCCGCGCACGCTGACGCCTGGCACAAGCTTGCAGGGCGACATCGGCGCTGCTCGAGACGGCGAGCCGGACAGCGATTACTTCGTCTTCACCGCACAGCCGGGACAAAACGTGCGCGTCGAGGTGGCAGCCACGGCCGAGATGCAGCCGTCGATCCAGATCTATGACGACTGGGGCGTCTATCTGGGAAATGCGCGCTCGGTCGATAACCGCGCCGCGCTCGAATTTGCCCACGAGGGCACTGAGGAGGCCGAGTATTTCTTCATCGTCGACGACCAGCGAAACGCACCGACCGAGCCGACCGGCACCAGCGAGAACGTTGGCGGCGCCAACTTTGGCTACACCATTGGCGTCGAGGCACGCGAGCGCAGCGCCCAGGCGGCGAGCTTTCCGTTGAGCGAGCAGGGCAGCATCGCCGACGTCGGTGAGATCGCGCGCTTCACGCTCAGCGTCGAGCCCAATCACATCGTGCAGCTCAAGGTCAGCAGCGAGGCCGCCAACTTTGTGCCGTTTGCCGGCCTGCTCTCATCGATGGGCAAAGCGCCGATCGCCTACATCAACACCGGCGCCGAGGCCAAGGTGGTGACCTTTGGCGTTCGCGACGAGTTCTATCGCGGCGGCCAAGGCTACGACTTTTCGGCCGAGTTCAACGTCTTCAGCCTCACGGGCATCGATTACAACGCGATCGAAGACCCGGCGACCAACACGGCCGTGGCGAGCGCGCAGGCCGTCGATCTGCCAATCGCCATCAGTGGCACGCTCGCTGGCACCACACCAAGCGCGGTCGGCGCGGACTTCTTCAAGCTCAGCCTCGAGCGCGGCGAGACGCTCATCGTGCACTCGAGCGGCGACGAGTACACCGACATGATCGTTCGCCTCCTGGCACCCGATGGCACGACCAAGCTCATCGAGAACGACTACTATCTGGGCCAGACCGTCGGCTACTACAGCGCGTTTGTCTTCGACGTCGTCGAGAGCGGTGACTACACGCTGGTGATCGAGCCCTTTTGCGAAGAGTTGTTTGAGGGCGCGTGTGCTGGAAACGGCGCCTATGTGTTGAGCGCGTTCGCCATCGAGGCCCCCGAAGAGCAAGAGGCCGACATCGAGCTCGTGGGAAGCTGGGAGAACGAGAACAACGACCTCGTCACGATCACCGCAACCCACTGGGGCCCGGAGGCGATCATCTCGCACAGCAACGCTGAGCGCTGGGTGGTCACTCAAAACACGGCCGATTCGGCAGGCGTCGAAGGCCTCTTCAACAAGATCGTCTGGACGCCCGTGCTCGAGGGCGCCTTTCATTACTGCTGGATCGAGAGCGACCGCCTGGCGCTCGAGGACGCCCAGAACAGCGAGGCCGTCTATGACGCGACCGACCTGGTGACGGGCTGCCTCGGCGAGGAATGGAAGCGCTTGACCATTTTGGAATAGCCTGGGGCGCGCCCTGGGAATCGACGCTTTGCTTTGAAGACTTGAGGATATGCCATGAAACTTGCGACCTTGCGTGACGGCAGCCGCGATGGAAAGCTCATCGTCGTTCGCCGCGACAACGCTGTTTATGCTCCTGCGGACGCGATCGCGCCGAGCCTGCAGGCAGCGCTCGACGACTGGGACAACCTGGAGCCGGCGCTCAAAAAGCTCGCCGGCCAGGTCGAAGCTGGCGAGGTCGCGACCTCGCCAGTCGACATCGGTGCCCTACACTCGCCACTGCCGCGTGCCTACGAGTGGATCGACGGCTCGGCCTACATCAACCACATCGTGCTGGTGCGAAAAGCGCGCGGCGCCGAGCCGCCCGAGACGCTCGAGACCGATCCGCTGGTTTATCAGGGCGGCAGCGGCGTGCTGCTCGCGCCCACCGACGACATCCCGATCCCCAATCCGGCCTGGGGCTGCGATTTCGAGTCCGAGGTGGCCATCGTGCTCGGCGATACGCCGCAGGGCACCAGGGCCGACGAGGCGTCGGGGTACGTGCGTCTGGTGATGCTGGTCAATGACGTGACGTTTCGAAACCTGATTCCTGCCGAGCTGGCCAAGAGCTTTGGTTTTTTTCAGTCCAAGCCGGCTTCGGCCTTCTCGCCGTTTGCCGTCACGCCCGACGAGCTCGGCGATGCCTGGCAGGGCGGCCGCCTGCATTTGCCGCTTCGCACCACCTACAACGGCGCGCTCTTTGGCGATCCGCAGGCTGGCCCGGAGATGCACTTCTCGTTTTTCCAGCTCGTCGAGCACGTCTGCAAGACGCGCGCGTACACGGCCGGCACGATTATTGGCAGCGGCACGGTCTCCAACCGCGACCGCGCTCGTGGCTCGTCGTGTCTGGCCGAAAAACGCATGATCGAAAAGATCGAGACCGGCGAGTTTACGACGCCTTTCATGTCGGCCGGTGATACGGTGAGCATCGAGATGCTCGACAAGAGCGGACACAACATTTTTGGAACGATCGCGCAGCGGGCCGTCGAGAGCGGCCGGGCATAGCAAGGAGGCGCAAGGACAATGAGACTTTACGGCTATTGGCGCAGCTCCTCGAGCTGGCGCGTGCGGGCAGCGCTCGCGCTCAAGGGTGTCTCCTACGATTACGTGGGGGTCCACCTGATCGAGGATGGTGGTGAGCAGCACAGCGAGGTCTACCGCGCGCAAAATCCGATGGAGCAGGTGCCCATGCTCGAGGTCGAGCGCGCCGGCCGCACGCTGCGTCTGGCCCAGTCGATGGCGATCCTCGAGTTCATCGAGGAGAGCTACCGCGAGCCGGCGCTCTTGCCGAGCGACCTGTTGCTTCGTGGCCGCGCCCGCCAGTTGGCCGAGATCGTCAACTCGGGCATCCAGCCGCTGCAAAACCTGTCGGTGATCAACATGCTGCGCGACGATCTGGGCGTCGATGCCAAGAGCTGGTGCCAGCAATGGATCGTGCGCGGCCTGAGCGCCTACGAGGCCCTGGCCGCCGAGACGGCCGGCACGTACTCGGTCGGCGATCGCGTCAGCTTCGCCGACCTGTGCCTGGTGCCCCAGCTCTACAATGCGCGCCGCTTTGACATCGATCTCAACGAATTTGCGCTGCTCACACGCATTGAGGCAGCCTGCCTGCAGCTCGATGCTTTTGTGGGCTCGCATCCGGACAAGCAACCGGACGCACCGAAAACTCAGTAACCGGGGCAGATGGCCATGCGCGTCGAGATCAAAGATTACGAGGCTCTAAGCCGCGACGAGCTCTACCGGGCGCTGCACCTTCGCGATCTGGTCTTTGTCGTCGGCCAGAAGATCACGGCCGAGCCCGAGGTCGACGGGCGAGATCCGCTGTGCGAGCACGCGCTGATGTACGACGAGGACGGCCTGCTCGTGGCTACGGCGCGCATTTTTCATCGCGAAGCGCCGATGATCGTCGGCCGCGTCGCCGTCCACCCGGATCGTCAGGGACAGGGGCTGGGCACGATCTTGATGGAGCATGTGCAGGCACATCTGGGAGCCGGCGCGGCCGAGCTGCACGCTCAGGCGCACCTCGAGCGCTGGTATACGCGCCTGGGTTGGCGGCGCTTCGGGGATGTGTTCGAGGAGGCCGAGATCGCCCATGTGATGATGCGCTGGCCGGGCATCGACAAGGTCTAGCCTGCATGTTAGATACAGCCTCGTAACCACGACTTTCATACCCCCTCAACCACGGAGAACCCATGGACTTGCAAGGTCTCGAAATTACCTGGCTCGGTCATTCGACCTTTCTGCTCAAGACGCCCGAGGGCAAGACGATCCTCGTCGATCCGTGGCTTGGGCAAAACCCGAGCTGCCCGAAGCAATTTCACGACGTCTGCGTCGACGCCATTTTGATCACCCACGGCCACAACGACCACATCGGCGATGTGTTCACGGCCGCCACGCGCTGTGCGGGCCCGATCATAGGCATCTACGATTTGACGAGCTGGCTTGCGACCAAGGGTGTCGACGACACGCGCCTGATCGGCATGAACAAAGGAGGCACGGTCAAGATCGACGCGCTCTCGATCAGCGTGACGATGACCACGGCCGTTCACAGCTCCTCCTACCAGGAGGATGACGGCACGATCGTCTACCTGGGAGAGGCTGCCGGCTATGTGGTGGCCTTCTCCAACGACATCCGCCTCTACATCTCGGGCGACACCTGCCTGTTTGGCGACATGGAATGGATCGGCGATCTCTACGAGCCCAATGTGGCGATCATGCCCATTGGCGACCACTACACCATGGACCCGCGCGCGGCCGCGATCGCCTGCGATCTGGTTGGCGTCGACGCGGTCATCCCCTGTCACTGGGGCACGTTCGATGCGCTGACGGGAACGCCGGCGATGTTGCGCGAGTACGTGCAAAACTACGAGCTCGAGGTTGAGGTGCTCGAGGTCGAGATTGGCAAGCCCTTCAAGGGTTGAACGCGCACTGCCCAGGAGTTTTTTAAATGAAACGATTGACCGCCGTCCTCTCGATTTTGATGTTTTGCCAGGCATGTGGCACCAACGAGCCCAAGCCGACCGTAACGCTCGATGTCGGGGCCGGTGACGTCGCCCAGGACGTCTTGCAGGACACAGCCAGCGTTGACACCGGTGACGGGGACACGGCCGAGGTGATCGTGCCCGTCGAAAACGTCGACATCGTCTTCGCGGCGATGGGCTCGCGCTCGGCGCCCGCCGGCAAGGGCAGCTTCAGCTTTGGAGCGGCGACGGCGGCAACGCAAATCGAGGACCTGAACACCAACACCGACTGGTACGTGTGGAGTACGCCCGCACCCGATGGCATGGGCCAGGGCGCTGCGCCCGTGGGTGAGGCCGTCAAGGGTTACACCAAGGCGCTCGACGATATTGAGCTGATCGCCGCGCTCAACCTCGACGTCTACCGCTTCAGCATCGAGTGGGCACGCGTTGAGCCCGAGCGCGGCGTCTTCAATGAGGAGGCGCTCGCCCATTACGACGCCTTTATCGACGCGCTGATCGCTCGCGGAATCCGGCCCGTGGTCACCGTCCATCACTTCTCCAATCCGCTGTGGGTCGACGATCCACGCGACAAGGCCTGCGCCAATGGCCCAAGTGATGCCAACCTTTGCGGCTGGGATCACGCCGAGGGCGGACCGATGGTCGTCGAGGCGATCGCCAACTACGCGAGCGTGCTGGCGGCGCGCTACGGCGACCGCGTCGACGAGTGGTGCACGGTCAACGAGCCGATCAACTACCTGCTGGCGGCCTATGGGGCGGGCTATTTTCCCCCGGGCAAGAACAACTTGATCGGCGCGTCCCACAAATTTCTCAACGCGATTCGCAACTACATCGCCGGCCACGCTGCGATGTACGACGCGATCAAGGCGGCCGACACCCACGATGCCACCGGTGACGGCCTGGCCGCCTCGGTGGGCTACACGCTGTCGGTGGCCGAGTTCGTGCCGGCACGCGACAACAAGCCCAGCACGCTCGCTGACGACATCGCCGCCGCCGAGCGCGTGCGCTACGTCTACCATGAGATCTTTACCGAGGCGCTTCGTCGCGGAGCGTTTGATCCGAGCGTCGACCGCACCTGGAGCGAGGCCCACCCGCAGTGGGAGGGCAAGCTCGATTGGTTGGGCGTACAGTACTATTTTCGCACCGGTGTGAGCGGCAAGGTGGCGCTCATTCCCTTCGTCAAAGCGATCGTCTGCTTTACGAACTTCGATCTGGGTTCGTGTCTAGCGCCGGCCGATCCGACCCACTACGTGCCCTCGATGCACTACGAGTTTTATGCCGAAGGCCTCTACAACGTTCTGGCCGAGTTTGGCCAGCTTTGGCCCGATCTGCCGATGACCGTGACCGAGTCAGGCATCGCCACCAACGTCGGGCGTCGGCGCGCCGAGCACGTCGTGCGCAGCCTCGAGCAGATCCAGCGCGCCATCGAAGACGGCGTCGACGTGCGCGGCTACTATCACTGGAGCCTCACCGACAACTTCGAGTGGGCCGAGGGCTACGAGCCGCGCTTTGGGCTCTACCACGTCGACTTTGCCACCTTTGAGCGCACGGCCACCGAGGGCGCCACCGTGCTCGGCCAGATCGCCGGCGCGCGAACGCTCACCAAGGAGCAGCGCGACGCGCTTGGCGGCGTCGGCGCGATGACCGCCGAGCCATGAGCACACTCAGTCGCCGTCGACGTCGTGCACCGTGCGACAGGTCGATGACATCTCGACCGCGTCGTAGTCCGGCGCGGTGTTGAGCAAGCGGTCGCCAGCGAGCATCGAGACGCCGAACCAATAATGCTCGTTCTTGAAGTGATGGAGGCGGTGGTTCTTCCACAAACGCTTGTAGAAGCCCGATTTGGGTCGGTAATTGGTGTGGATCAGATAGTGCGTCCACTCGTAAACCAAGCTCATCGCGACGTAGACCGCGATGCCGCTCAAGAACAACTCAGTGCTCGGCATCAACAAGAACCAGGCGGCGACGATGGCGGCCAGCGACACGGGCAGCGTGCGCGTGGGGATGAAGACGTGCTCGAGCTTCCAGGGATCTTGATGGTGGACGCGATGTTTGTAGGCCGGATACAGATCGATCGTGCGCCCGAAGAGCTTGCGCGGCTTGAAGTGCAGGATGAACACGTGGATCAGCCACTCCTGCAAGGGCCAAAGCATGGGAATTGCAGCCATGACGGCGAGGTCCCACCAGCCAAAATTGCCCACCCAGAGCCTGGCGCTCCAGGCGACGATCATCACCAGCGCGATAAAGCGCGGCCCGGGAAATGCCGCAAACAGGCGCACAGCCGCGCCCAGCGTCTTGGTGTCGGCGCGCTCCGGGCGCCCGGAGCGTGTTGCCGTAGTCGCGCTCTCAGGCGTCGTCTCGGGCAGCTCGGTTGCAATGATGTCCATGGTGCTTCTCCATAAGCTCTGGGCCGCACAAAGCGGCCGACGTTGCTACTCTTTGACCCGGTCCAGCGTGTCGAGCACCCGCACGATCTGCCGCTCGCCAATCTCCATGAGGTCGCGGCTGTAAAACTCGGCGTCCTCGGCCTCGCCGGCGGCGATCGCCTCGCAAATGGCCTTGTAGTTCTTCAAATCCGTGAGCTCGTCGGCGAGCACGCGCGTGAGCAGGTGGGAGAACCTGGCATAGCTGTCGCGAAGCGAGTTGAAGGCCAGCTGGTAGGCGACGTTTCCTGAGGCCTCGACGAGCAAACCCCAAAAGCTCAAGCTCAGCGCCTGCAGGGCCACAAGATCCTTGCGATTGGCCCCCATCTGCTCGACCACCTCAGCCAACGGCCCGGCCACCTCGCGCCCGCGCTTGGCACACAACCTGGCGATGTCCGATGCCAGCGCCGAGCGCATCTCCATCACGCTTCGGGCGACCTGCGTGTCGAGCTCGCCCTCAGGCGTCACCAGCAGCGTCGACAGCAGATCCGTTCCGGCGGTCTCCCGAAAATTCAGGACCGTGGTCGAGCCCCCGTGCTGCACGGAGACCAGGCGCGCCTGCTCGAGGCGCTTCAAAGCCTCGCGCACAGCCCCGCGATTGACCTCGAGCATCTCGCACAACACACGCTCTCCAGGCAGCGTCGAGCCAGGCTCCATGCGCCCGCTGATGATCTCGGCGCGCAATTGTTCGAAGACCGAATCGGAGAGCGACTTCTTTTGAACGGGCTTCAACATCAACGGATCCAGTGACAAGCGTGTTTAGGCCGTACGCAAAGAACCATAAGCAAGAATGGTTTGCTGGTCAACTGGTATGACCAGTTTGATTTCGATAAGAGTAAAAAATCCTGATTACGTGCTGGCCCAAAAACACAGCGCAAACAGCGCAACGCAAGCGATCAGGGTCGCGGCGATATAGCCGAGCGCTCGCCAGGGGCCGCCGTCTCGCAGCAGCGCCATCGTTTCGATGTTGAAGGTCGAAAAGGTCGTAAACGCTCCGCAAAAGCCGACGCCCAGCATCAAGAAGACCGGATCGTGGTGCAGATCCCAAAAAACTTGGGAAAAGCGCAGTCCCATGATCAGGCCGAGCGCGGCCGAGCCGGCGGCGTTGATCAGCAGCGTCGCCAGGGGAAATCGCGGCGTGGGGTAGCGCGCGGCGATTTTGCGCGTGAGATGAAAGCGCGCCACGGCGCCCAAAGCACCGCCTATGGCAAGAAGCACAAGTTCGAGGATCACGGCTCCGCCTCGGCTCGCGCGGCCACATGGCGGCCGATCTCGTAGCCCACCCAGGCAGCCGCCAGGCCGCCGATGAGCGAAAGCGCCAGGTAGATCGCGGCTTGCCAGGGGGAGAGAGCAGCGCTGAGCACGACCGCGTCGGCGGCCAGCGTCGACATGGTGGTAAAGCCGCCGCAAAAGCCCACGCCAAAGCCGTACTGCGCCCACAGCGTGGAGAGCGCGCGGCTGGCGGCCCAGCCGGCAAGCAGGCTGAGCAGCAGGCTGCCGACGATGTTCTCGAGCAGGGTGCCCAGCGGGTAGGGCGTAAAGAGCGTCGCCAGATTGAAGCCGTGGCGAAGCAGCGTGCCGAGGCTGCCGCCGAGCGCCACGAGCAGGGTAATCTTGAGCTGCTCGCTCATCGAAAGATCACCTGTGTTCATCGGAGCAGCCTCTTCAAAGACAAATGCTGGGGACTCGAGGCCACGATGTCGCATTTTGCACCGCCTTGCAATCCAGGCCTGGGTCGGCCTCAACTGTCAGCCACCTTGACGCCAACGCCTGGGGCGGGCAACATGGCGTCATTCGTAGATGAATGACCTGTGAAAACTTGGGCCGGCGCCGACAAGAATTGTGGAGTCTCGAGCCGTGGTGATTAACTAGAGTCTTCTGCGAAGTCTCGAACGAATCGTTGGCCCGTGGCGCTTGACTCCCTTCAAGATCGCCAAGAAAATGCCGGGAAGAGAAGCCATGCAAAACCTCACGACATACACCGAGGAGGGCGATGAGCGCTTTCGCCTGGTGATGCAGAACAGCTTTGAAGTTGTCGTCATCATTAATGCCAAGGGCATCATCAAATACCTCTCGCCAGCGATAACGGCGATGCTGGGCTTTGAGCTCGAGGAGCTCGTCGAGCAGAATTTCTTCGAGTTCTTGCCCGACGAACTGATCCATGGCGTGCGTAACGACTTGACGCGCATCATGCACAAGCTGGGCGCGACGCGGATCATCAAACTGAGGATTGCGGACAAGGACGGCGAGCAACGACACCTTGAGATGAAGGCTCAGAATCTACTCGGACAACCCGGTGTCGATGGAATCCTGCTCAACATTCGCGACGTCAGCGAGCTGGCACAGCGCGAGCAGGATCTTGCCAAGGCGCATGCGCGCGCCGACGAGATGAAGCGGCTTAAGGCCAGCCTGCTCGCCAACATGAGCCATGAGATTCGCACCCCTTTGACCAGTATTCTTGGCTATGCCGCGCTGATCGGCGAGCTGGTGCCTGGCGAGGCCCGCGCGATGGCCGAGGCGATCGAGCAGAGCAGCAAGCGACTGGCCGAGACGGTCAGCTCCGTGCTCGCCCTGGCGCAGCTCGAGGGTGAGGGCATCGAGATTTGCACCGTCGAGGCCAACATCAACGAGGAGGTTGACGGCGTGGTCGCCTCGCTCGCTGAGCTCGCGGCGGCCAAGAAGCTCGCGTTGACGATGCGCGCCCCCGACGAGAGCATTCGCGCCCGGGTCGATCGCTCCTTTTTGCGTCGAATCTTGGACAACCTCATCGGCAACGCGCTCAAATTCACCGAAAAAGGGGGCGTGATCGTCGAGCTCGGGGCCTACGAGAAATTCATCGCGATCAACGTGCACGACACCGGCATCGGGATCGACCCGAGCTTCTTGCCCCAAGTCTTCGACGACTTCGAGCAGGAGTCGACCGGTCTCTCGCGGCTGCACGAGGGCACGGGCCTGGGCCTTGCGATCACCCGACGGCTTGTCGAGGCGTTGAACGGTGAGATCGAGGTTACCAGCACCAAGGGCCAAGGCACGAGCTTCTGGGTGCGCCTGCCGCGCACGCCGCTCACAGCCGAATTGAGCGCGCTCTCGTGTGCAGACGAACTTTTGCGCTGCGTTTCAGATGGTGACGCGCCTGCCTTTGACCGAGCCCACGGTCTCTCGATGCTGCTCATCGAGGACAACGAGCCGATTCGCTCCCTGCTCGTGCGCGAGCTTCGAAAGATCGGGTGCGTCGAGGCCTTCTCGGACGCCGAATCCGCGCTGCTACGCGCTCAAAATGAGGACTTCGACGTAGTCTTGATGGACATCAGCCTGCCAGGCATGAACGGTCTGGAAGCGCTCGAGCGCTTGCGCTCGACGCGCGGCTACGAGCGCCGCCCGATCGTCGCCGTCACCGCGCACGCGATGCCCGGCGACGAGGAGCGCTTCTTGAAGGCAGGTTTCTCTCACTACCTGTGCAAGCCCTTCGTGCCCTCGGACTTGCTGAACCTGGTCACGGGCTTGACCGCGGCCTGAAAATCCTTGCGCTACTCTTCGCCGTGGCGCGAGGCGACGAGCGCAAAGATCGTGTCGCGCAGGGCGCTGGCTTCGGTGAGCAGATCGTCGTCGCTGGCAATTTGGGCCAGGGCCTTTTCGACCTCGGAGAGCGCGCGGCGCAGGTGATGCAACGGCTTTTGTACCGGCTCCGGGCGTAGATGCTCGGGCACCGCCTCACGAAACTCCTTTCGCAGCGCGCTGACCGTGCGCTCGCCGCGAAGCGCGGCGTCTTTGAGATCGGCGTAGGTGGCAGCCGGCAGGCGCTCCTCTTTGACTTCGCGATGGGCCTTGGCCAGCACGGCCACTGTGTCCATGTCGGGTGCGGAGTGCGTGAGCCGGGCGCTCCGGGATGCTTCGTCCTCGGGCGGACGATTGGCCGGCAGATACTGCGGGGCCTGGTTCTCGACCCACTGATAGCCTTCCATCAATTTGCCGGCCACGGTGCGGCTGAGTCGCAGCTCGTTGGTGCAATAGACGGCAAACGAGCGAAAACCCCACTCGCGAAAGGCCTCCGTGCGATCGACGTTGAAGAGATGCTCGGCGAGCTCGATCCAGGCCGACTGAAAATCGACCGTGCCCTTGAGCGTCTGGTAGCGCAGATCGCCCTCGTCCAAAATTTCGAGCATGGCTTGAATGCGTTCGTCGAGCGGGCTTTCGGTGGCGTCGTAAGACATAGGCGCACATATCCTTTCGAAGGTGGGTGACGAGGCCAAAAAAGGGGCGGCCACGGCCGCCGGCATCATAGCCGTAGCGCAGAATTTTTACGAGCACGGCGGTCAACGAAAACGGCGAATCGGCAAGCTGGTAGGATAGCTCTCAGGCAAGTGAACGGGTTGCGAGCGCCCGAAGAACTGCTCCTCGATGCGGCGCGCATCGGCGCTAAGCGTGGCGCTTGGCGCCTCTTCGCAGCGGCGCTCGAGCTGGCGAGTCATCGTGCGAATCGCCAGCGCGTGGGGGCCGCCGGCGCGCCTGCCGCCCGAGCACGCCTGAAAGAGCGTCGTGGCCGGGCTTGTGCCCCAGGCGAGGCTTGCCAGATAGGCCGATGTCGCGCGTATTGAAGCCGTCCCAGGGGATGTCGTTGAAGCGAAAGGTGCTGCCGCAGCTGTGGCGCGCGTGCACGGACTGCACGGCCTCGCGCAGCTCGCGCCGGCCGCTGGCAGCGATCGTCAGGCTCTTGAACTGAGCCGGGCTGAGCGCAGCCTTAGCCTCGGCGCGAATCGCCTCGCCGAAGGCCGCATCGACCGGGTCTTCGGGCGCCTCGTCGCGCTCCTCGAAGAGCGGCCAAAGCGTGCTCACGGCAAAATCGAGGATGCGATCGACGACGACCAGCGCCTCTTCGGCGCCGGACTTGGCCACGCCAAGGTAGGATTCGTAGATGTTGGTGGTGTCGACACGCTCGACGATGCGAACGCGCACCTCGAGATCGCCCACTAGCACCGGCGCGTTGGCCAACTGGCGGTAGAACTCCGAGACCCAGATCACCCGATCCCGGGAGCGAACCAGGCTGCCCTCGATCATGAACGGCTCGCCTAGCGCCTCGACACGTCGATTCCATGCGCGCATCAGCCGCTCGAACTCCTCGAACTCGATGCCGATATCGCCCGCGTCCAAGATCTCACGCATCTGCTCGAGGATGTCGAGCAGCTCGCCATCCTCGACAGCACCCGTGATGGCTTCGAAGAGCTCGTCGCGGCGCGCGTGGTCCGCTTCCTGGCCGCGTGAGACGGCGATCAGCCAGTGAGGAAAGAGTTGGGCGTGCACCAGCTCGAGGCCGACTTGGCTCTCGCGCGCGAGCTGGCGCTCCTGGATGAAGCGGTAGTTGCCAAAGATGTCGGTCGTGCCGCGCAGATAGGAGACCGGCGAGAGGCAGCACATGGTGATGCTGACCCCGAGAAAGCCCAGCACGATGACCGCGATGCCCGCAGGCGACTGCCACCAGGGCCGAAAGTCTGGGGCGTGGTCGTTGTCGTTAGGTGTGGTCTTGTGCATCTGCGTGGCCCAATCCAGGTTGTCGATTGGGCCACGTTAGCAGACGGCGGCCTACATCTCCATCAGGTCTTTGACCGTCGTGACCGCCTCAAAACCGATGCCGACGCCCGTGGCCGCTGGTCCCGCGGTCAGCCCACCGACCAAACCACCGGAGACCACGTTGGCCGCCGCCAAGACGAGCGCCACATCGCGACTGAAGGCAACGTTGTCGACATTTTTGCTGGTTCCAAGTTTCATGGAGTCGGCCGTCTTGGCCAGCTCGAGCTGACCGTGAGCATGGGCCAGGCCGGGCGCTGCGCCGAGCGCTGTGGCCGTTGCGCTCATGCCCAGCCCAGAGGACAGGCCGATCGGTCCCGTGCCGACAATCGTGATGAGGTTGAGCGCTGTGATGACGATGCGCTCTTTTCGCTCACCGGCGCGCGAGTCGGCGGTTGCCTCGTTGATCAGCTTGCCCAGGCTGTTGGGGCCGGTCTTGGAGTCGAGGATCGCGCCCCGATCGGCGAAGACCTGGTTGCGCGCGAGCTCGAAGTTCGGATCCGTCAGGAAACGGTCGTGCTTGATCTGGTTGCTGCTCAGATCGCGGTCGAGGCGATCGAGCCCTTTCGTGAGCTTGATGAGCGCCTTGTCCAGATCACGCTCGGCACCGGCGAGCTTTTTCGGATCGCCCTGAACGCCATCGAGGGTCGTCGCAAGGCTCTTGGCGCTCTTGGAGTCGATGCCGATCTGCTGGAAGACATCGGTCAGTTTGGCGACGTCGCCGCCGCCGTTGGCTGCGAGCGTCGTCAAGAATGCACGGCGCGAATCGGGGCTGTCGTTGATCGCGGCGATCATCTCTTTGGCGGCGCCAATCTGGGGCCGCGCCTGGTCGGCGACCGCCTGGCCCAGATCGGCGACGATCTGGGACTCGATGTTGGCGATGATCTTGTCGGCGGCCTGGGCATTGCCGCCCTCGGCCTTCGATAAGAGTGTGTGCAGCGCTTGTTTGTTGTCGAGCAGCTCGACCATCGACTTGCGCTCGGAGTGGCCGAGCTTGTCGTAGACATAAGCGTTGAGCGAGCTTTGCAATCCAACGAGGCTCTGGGCGCCGTTTTGCTCCAAGAAACCCACGAGCTTCTTGGCCACGCTGTGATCGGCCACATCCTTGGGCGCGCCCCTGCTCGCGTCGCTCAACTCCCAGACGCTCTTGGCCTCAACGGCGCCTTGTGGCGAGCTCTCGAGCCGGTTTTGGGCGCCCTCCATTTGAGGGGCTGGGCACTGATCACTCTGCTCCCAGACGTCGTGGCCTGCGGGCGTAAAGTCGGCGGGCGGCGCAACCGGCGAGGAGGGCGCGCAAAGGTCGGCTGGTGTGCCGTTAATCGCGGAATCGGTGGCGATGTCGGGCGTCGAGACGGGCGGTGAGGAATTGCCGATGCGGTTGCTCATGAAGTTTTTCTCCCTGGGCTTTTGGTGAGGTTGATCATTGCGCCTGATCTGTTATCGAGAGAAATGGTCGATCTGTTGCGTGCTGGGATGCATTTTCTCGAAAAAAGTTTTGACCGGGCCGAGGTGCGCGAGCCTTTTGGGGCGCGGAATCGCAGCCACATGGCGACGGTTTGATCCATGGCTGCATAATGCGGTCCCCCACATTTGGAAGCGGGCGATGAGCGAAGATTGGGACAAGCTGGCTGGCGAGCAGGGCGAGGAGATTGCGACCAGCCACTTCAAGCGCGCCTTCGCGCTGGGTTCGATGGGTGCGCGCGTATCGGCCTCGGCCCTGGCCGGCAAGCTCGGCAGCATGGTCATGCCCGCCTCCAAGGAGAAGCGCGACGCCTATCTGGAGGCCGCCTATACCAAGAATGCGCACCGCGTCGTGGAGGCCCTCGGCAAGCTCAAGGGCGCCTCGATGAAGGTCGGCCAGATGCTCTCGGTCGATCCGGAGCTCTTGCCTCCGGAGTTTGCCAGCGTGATGAGCTCGCTGCAGAGCCAGGCGCCGCCGATGACCTATGCAACGGTCAAGGCCCAGATCGAGCGCGCCTTCGATCTGCCGATCGAGGACGTCTTCTCGTACTTCGACCCGTCGCCAGTTGGCGCCGCGAGCATCGGCCAGGTGCATCGCGCTCGCCTGATCAGCGGCGAGGATGTCGCCGTCAAGGTGCAGTATCCCAAGGTGGCCGAGTCGCTCGAGAGCGATCTGAAGAGTCTGCGCTCGCTCTTGAGCTACGGGCGCGCGGTGTTCGAGAAGCAGCGCCTCGACGCCTACCTGAGCGAGGTGCGCGAGGTGATCATCCAGGAGGCCGACTACCTGGCCGAGGCCCGAAACCTCGAAGGATTTGGCGAGGTGGTGCGCGCCCGAGAGGGGCTGAGCGCGCCGCGCCCCTACATGCAGTGGACGCGCCCATGCGTGCTCGTCATGGAGTTCATGGAAGGCCGCCCGCTCGAAGAAGCGCTTCGCGAGATGGGCCCTGGCCAGCGCCGCGACCAGCTTCTGGTGCGCTGGGTCGACACCTACGCCTGGATGTTCCACGTCTGCCACGAGCTGCACGCCGACCCGCACCCGGGCAACTTTTTGCTCGACGCCCAGGACAACCTCGTCTTGCTCGACTTTGGCTGCATCAAGAGCTTCGATCCAGCGCTCACCGATGGTTTCCTCGACGTGCTCGACGCCTGCTGGCAAAACGAGCCTGCGCGCGCGATCGCCAGCTACGCGCGCATGGGTTTTGGCACCGGCTCGACCAAAGAGAGCCGCCTCGAGCCCGAGTTGCTGCTCGAGTACCACCGGATCATCCTCGCGCCCTTTCTCGAGGACGCGCCCTTTGACTTCGCCAGCTGGAGTCCCACCCGCGAGGGCAAGCTCTTCGTCTTGCGCCACCCCAGTCTGCTCGCGCTCGCGCCGCCGCCGCAGGTGCTCTCGTTTTTTCGCGTCTTGAGCGGGATCAAGGGCCTGCTCTCCAAGATGGACGCGCGCCTCAACGTCTACCAGATGGCCCGCGAGATGGCCCGCGAGCGCGGCCGGCTGACCCTGACTTGATTGCCTGCGATTGGTAGGTAAGATTCAGGTCGCCGCCCCTCAAGGTTGAAGACACGCGAGATCTGCCATGTCCTCCAAAATGTTGCGCCACCGTCTGGCGTTTGCCATCGTCGGGTTGTGGCTCGCCGGCTTTGCCTGCCACAATCATGACGATCACGACCACGACGATCATGACCATCATCACGAGAACAATCTTCACCATCACCACGATGTGCCCGAGCCCTATCGTAACATGACGAATCCGCTGGCCGGCGATGCGCCGGCCGCTTTGCTTGGCGAGGCGCTGTTCGAGCAAAACTGCGCGCGCTGCCACGGCGCAAGCGGGCAGGGCGACGGACCCGAAGCCAGCACCAACACCGGCGGTGTCGTCTCCGATCTCACCGATGCCACGCACGGGGCCCTCGATGACGACTACCTGAATTGGCGCATTCACGAGGGCGGCGCGCATGCGCCCTTCAACTCGCTGATGCCAGCCTTCAAGGAGACACTCTCCGACGAGCAAGCCTGGCAGATCATCACCTACCTTCGCCACCTCGTCGCCGAGCGTGCTTTAGGGCAGTGACCCAGGCCAGTGACTCAGGCCCCTGACCCAGCGCAGCGATCGCTGGGCTTGTGCGCGACCGTGGCTAGTTTTGTCTTTGATCCCAATGGTTTAAAGGCTTCCAAATGACTGGTCGACGAGGCGTCTCCCTCTTTTTCGCGCTGTTCGTGCTTGTCTTGCTGAGCGCGGTGGGCTGTCGCACGATCACCTCGGATCTGGCCGAGGCTGCCGTCGATCCAGCCGTTGGGGCGGCCGTTACGAGCGCGCTCGAGGCGCTCGCCGAGCCCGAGAATCAGGGGCTGATCAACGAGTTGCTCGCGCTCGAGGGCATCGAGCTTGCTAGCGAGCGCGCCGGCCGTGGGCTGCTTCGCGGCATGCTCAGCTTGCTGGTCATGGACGCGAGCGGCGGCGGCCCAAAGGCCAACGACGCGATGAGCGAGCGCTTTCGGCAAATGGGCGAGCAGATGGGCCAGGATCTCTCGCCGGTGGTCGTGGCGATCGTCACCGACATGGTCGACGCGATCATGCGTGAGATTTTCAGCCCCGCCAGCCGGCGCGAGGCCGCAGCTTTTGCCGGGGCCGTGGCCCGCGAGGCGACGGCCGCCTCGATGGAGGCCCTGGCCCAAGGGCTGGTCGAGCACGTCGGCCCGGCCCTGGCACAGATCATCGAGCGCGACATGGGCCCGGCGCTCACCCGCTTGCTCAACGAGGACTTCAATCAGGCGCTCGGCCGAACGGCCAACCTCGTCTCCGAGCAGGTCGTGCTCGGCTCGGCGGCCGCCGTACGCGCCCTCGAATCGGACGCGCCGCCGCGCGCGCCCTCGGTCTTCGATCGCTTCGACAGCATCTTGGAATCCGTCGATCGCTCCACGGGTGCCCTCTTCTGGGTGCTGCTCGCGATCGTCGCCCTATTGCTTGCCACGATCGTCGGCGTGTTCTTCTGGGGCCGCAAGAATCGCTCCCAGGCGCGCACCCTGGAGCACGAAAACGCGCTTCGCGAGCAGACCGTCGTCGGCCTGGCCCGCGCCGTTCACGCCAGCCGCGACCAACCCTGGGCCGACGAGCTGCTCGACAACATCAACTACGAGTTTCGCGACACCGAGCACGGCGGCTACCTGCGTAGCCTGCTTCGGCGCGAGAACTTGCGCGTTCGCTCCGGGCGCGCCAATGGCCGCGATACACCCTCACAACACGAGTCCGGCGCCCACGACCCGCACTGAACGACTCACCTCGGCGCCCATATCGGGCAATAGGTGGTCTGGTGTATTGGGGTTGGAACTTGGCTTGGTCACTGCATGACCCCGGCGCGGTTCGAACGCGCGACCCTCAGATTAGGAATCTGATGCTCTATCCAGCTGAGCTACGGAGTCGGGTGTGCTTTTTGGTGCTTTGGGGCGCTCGCAGTCGGCAGGCTGCGAGCAAATTGACTTATCAGCCATCGGCAAAGAGATCAACGCGTGTGGCGAGGAGAAGAGTTCGCCAAAGGTGCTGCTCCGGGCCGGTTTAGTCCTGCAAGGAGAGCACGGCCGTTTCCAGTTGTTCGGGGGTGGCGCCGAGGGGGTTTTCGATCAAGGTGACGATGCGGTATTCGCCGGCGGGCAGGGCCTCGGCCATGGCGATGACGTAGTCGGCGCGCTGGCCGGCTTCGAGGCGGCGAGCGGCTTGATCGCAGAAGTCGGGGAAGTTCTCGGCGGCGTGCCAGGCGCCTTCGATGCGCATGTCGATGCGGGTGTAGCAGAGGTTGTAGCCGACGTCATGTGCGGTGTGGTTGACCAGGTTGACGTTGATCTTCTCGTTTCGCACGTAGGCGCTGCGCGTCGTGGTGAAGGCGACGCCGGAGGCAGGAATGGCCGCGGCTGGCGAGGCGTCGGATGCTGGCGAGGCGTTTTGGGTGGCGCAGGCCGCGCTGGCGAGCAGGAGCATGGTGAGCAGCAGCAGATGCTTCATGGGCTGGTACCTCTTCCAAGTGGCCAACGTAAACGCGCGGTCGCCGGCAAGAGCCTGCGACCGCGCGTGTGCTGGTCCGTCATTTGAATTCGCTTGCGCGAAGGTGAAACGCTCAGTCCTTGAGCGAGAAAACAGCGGTCTCGACCTGTTGGCGGTCCGAGCCGAGCGGGTTCTCGATGTAGGTTACGACGCGGTACTCACCTGCCGGCATGGTCTCGGCCATCGAGAGGTTGTGCTCGACGTTGGTGCCGCCTTCGAGGCGAAGGGTGTCGCCCTCGCAGAAGTCCGGGAAGTTCTGGCTGGCCTGCCAGGTGCCCTCGACGTGCCTGTCGATGCGGAGGAAGCAAAGGTTGTAGCCCACTTCGTGGGTGGTGTTGTTGGTGATGGACAGGTTGACCGTCTCGGTGCGCACGTACGCGTTGGTCTCGGTGTTGAAGGTGACGCCCGAGGCAGGAGCTTCCATGGCCGGGATGGTCGTGACGTCAGATTCCGCAGGCGGAGGCGTCGTGGCACATGCGGTCGTGGCGAGAAGGATCGTAGCAAGGATAATGTAACGTTTCATAGCCGTCTTGAGCTTGAGGGGAAAACAAAAAGTGACTCTGTGATGGTGCGCGCGCAGCATAACCGGAAGCTGCGCGATAAGGAAGCAAAATTTGTTCAGTGCCAACTCAGGGGGTAAGGCCGAGCGCTTCGAGGTGGCTCTCATCGCCAGGTTTGTTGAGCTGCCAGTAGGGAAGGCGCGTGGTGCGTAGCAGGCGAAAGCGGGTGCCGTCGGAGTGCTCCCAGCCGAGCAGGCGGCGCGGGGCCTCCTTTTCGATATAGTAAGTCTCGGTGTGCTCGCCATAGCGAAGCACAAAGCGCGTGGCGGCGAGGCCGTCGAGGCTGTCGTTGTCGCGCACGATCGTGGCCTCGACAGGCTGCAGGGGCTTGTGGGCAACGCGGTGGTGCCAGAGCGTGGGAACGAGCGTGCCGCTCCAGTTGGCGCCGCCGGCAAAGGGGGCGTCGAGCTCGCGCAGCTGAATGGGCAGCGCGTCCTGGTAGAGGGCTTTGGGGGCCACCTCGAGCACGTCTTCGGCGTCGCCCTCGGAGGCAAAATAGGAGGTGATCCGGCTGAGCAGGCGAGCCGGCCCGGGCCAGATCGCGTGGAAGACGTGGCCGCACCACTCTTGGACGCTGAGATCGACCTTGACCGGCTGGAAGCGCTCGTGGCCAAAGTCGTCGACCGGGCTAAAGACGCTGGTCATCACGCTGTAGGGGTAGAGGCCGGTGGAGAACTTGGTCGTGCGGTTGAGCTTGAGCACGCTGACGCGATCGGGCGCCTGGGTGGCTTCGTCCTTGACCCAGGTGCGCCGGTCCATCGCCTCGGTGACGTAGATCAGCACGGCCGTGGCCTCGCGCGGCTCGCCGTAGCGGGCGATCACGCCGGTGTAGCTTGTCAGCTCGGCCTGGCCGTCGCCCCAATGCTGCCAAAACGGCGAGCTGGCATTTTGGCGCGGTGTGTTCGAGAGCTCGGCCAACTCGCCAATCGCGGGCACGCCCTTGCCAGCTCCGGGATCCTCGGCGCCCGAGGGGCCGGATACACAGGCGGCGACAATGAGCACGAGCAAGGTGGAGAGGATGCGGCGCGTCGATGGGCTGTTCATTAGAGCCTCGGGCAAAAGGTCTGAGCGCCGCGATTTGTAAGCTCGTGTGTCGGCTCATTATCGAGCGTTGGTTGCCGTAGTCCGCCAAGTGGTCAACTTCAGGTTGTATTACAAACATTAACAGCGGCTTTGGGCCAGTGATCGGGCCAGATGCGCCCCTATTGCGGGCTGCATGGCCTTGATCGACATGACAACACGAGGACGCTCGTCTATAGTTCGTCGCGTTGTGTTAAGTAGTTGCTCGGCTGCGCTTGAGCAATGGGGAATGAACGACAAAAGTAGCCGGTTTGTACCCGAAAGCTTAAGGGATCTGGCGTTTTCGCCAGCTGAAAGAAGCGTTGATGAATCACACGCACGACTTCGCTCGAGGATCGGTGATGACAGATGGCGACACGCCCGCTAAGGCGGACAATCTGGTGCAGGCTGTAGGGAAAGAGCCGACCGTTTTACTTGTCGAAGACGACGACAATGTGCGCGAGTTGTTGGCGGCTGTTTTGAGGGCCAGCGGATATGACGTGATTGAGCTCGGCGATGGGATCGAGGCGCTCAATTATCTGGCGGCCTCGTCGGTCTACCACGATGCGCTGCCCCGGCCGGATCTGATCATCTCCGACATCCAGATGCCCACCTTTACCGGCCTCGATTTGTTGGCCGGCATGCGTGAGAGCCGGCCGCGCCCGCCGATCATCTTGTTCACGGGCCACAATGATCCGGAGCTTCATGCCGAGGCCTATCGCCTGGGCGCGGATCGTGTGCTGCGCAAGCCACTCTCGCCGGAGGTGCTGGTCCAGGTCGTGCGCGAGGTATTGGTCGCTCGCGCCCATGAGTTCAGCGCGTCGCAGGACAGCGAGGAACCGGCGTTGATGATCGCCTTTGAGGCGGCAAACTTGCCGCCAGCGGGCAATCCCAACACCTGACGGCCGCGCTAATTTTCCATCAGCGCCGACGAGCAGTGGCATGAGCTCGGCCCATCCGGGCAGCTGCAGGCGTTTCGATATTCACACTCTTGAGGACCACAGCTCGCCTGCCCATCTGGGCACAGGGGCGCGGCCAGGCCGTCGACGACGCCGTCGCAATTGGTGTCGGCGCCGCTGCATACCTCGACGGCTCCCGGTTTGACGTTAGGATCGTTGTCATCGCAATCTCGGCCCGTCGGGCAGGTGATCGGATGGTGGCCATCGAAGGTGTCGCCGTCGAGATCGCGACAGCCCTCGCAGCTCGCGGCGGTGGGCACGGGGCAGACCGTCACGCCGCCGGCCTGGCAGACGTATTGGGTTGTGCGACAGCCATCGGTTGTTGCCGTGGTGGACAGACACATCGAGTTGGAGGCCGTGACGTGTTCGATGCGCACGCCAAGCTTGGCGCCTGAGTCAAGCACATGAAGATCGGAGTAGGGCGTATAGAGGCGCCACTTGTTGATCGAGCCGGGAAAGTTCATGTCAATATCGTAGCGCAGCGGTTGCAGACTGCCGCCGTGAGTCCAGACGTGCTGGATGATCGCCGAGTCCGACTCGCGCTGGGGCACGGCGGCGGCGCCGACCCAGTTGCGCACGTTCCACTCAAGCTTGTATTCGTCGTACTTGACCGTCTTGGGCACGCTGTCGCGCACGGTGGTCACGCTCGTGGGTGCCCAGTCGTCGTACCAGGAGACGAACATCAGATCGGAGTTGTTGTTGTCGAACTCGAACTGCGCCTCGATCTTGGCGCTGCCCGGTGCTCCGGCGACCTCGACACCGCTCGTGCGGGCGCTGTGCAGCATGGGCATCGAGATCACGCCGCGTCGCAGGTCGCGATGAAACAAGAGCAGGCTGTGGTCGTGAATTTGCAGTGACTGGGCCGGGTCTTCGAGACGCTTGGCGTCGGTGCTGCCCTCCCAGGGCTCACCGGCGTGCGGGGTGTACTGGATGAAGGCCGCCGCGCTCTGGTTCTGATCGACGGTCGGCCAGGTTCGCCAGACAGCCTCGCCCGAGGAGCGCAGGTGGACCATCGGAAAGCGCATCGCGCTGGCCTCGTCGACGCGGCCATCACAGTTGTTGTCCTTGTTGTCACAGACCTCGTAGCTCCACGGGAAAACGGTCTGATCGCAGATCAGATAGCCATTCTTGCAGTTGGTGATCGAGCCTCTGGAGCAGATGCCGAAGCGTCCGGCGCCGCGCCCGGACGGCTGACAGCTCGCCACACCGAGCTCTCGGGCGATCGTGATGTCCAGGCCGATGGGAGCGTTTCGCAACATGAGCTCCTCGCTCATGTCGAGCTCGAGCCAACGGTTGGTCTCTGCCGAGTAGATCTCCCAGCGCGTGATATCGCCGCGAAAGGCGGCATTGAGGTAGATGTCCCAGCCCGAGCTCGCAGGCATCGAGACCAGGGACACGCCGCCGATCTTGCCCAGGGCGGCGCTGGTTTCGATCTGGACCTGGTGATGATTGAAGTCGCCCGTCGTCAGCACCTGTGTGACGGTGCCCTGGGTACGCACGGTAGGCGCGCTGGTGCCCTGGCTGTAGCGTATTGAATAGGTCGCGCCGGCGGCGCCTTGATCACTGCTGTCCTTGCCGTGAATGAGCACGATGGCGTAGCGGGCATTGGCCGGGCCGGTTCCGCGGTGGGCGAACAAAATGACACGAGCGCGGCCCTTGGGGAGCGAGGGGATTATGCTCGCCAGGCGAGCCTGGATCGTGGCCGACATATCCGCCAGGGAGCCGTCCAACTCGATCGGGCGAGGTATCAGCCAGGGTGACGATCGCTGAGCGGCGGAAAGCCAGCGCCCGCCCATGGCGCGGTAGAGGTGGTTTTCGTTGTGGTCGTCAAGCTTGGCCGCGCAGGAGTTCGGCGCACAGCGCTCGTCGAAGCAAGCGTTGGGCTGGACGCAGTCTCGATCGTTAGCACACGAGGTAAAACAGGTGCCCTGATGGCAGACCTCGCCGGCGGCGCAGACGATCTGGGTTGGCGAGGTGCAGGAGTCCTGCGTGCAAAGGCCGAGGAAACAATGGTGGTTGGGATTGCAGTTCGCGTCTTCGGTGCAGGAGAGAATGCAGTTGCCCTGGTGACATTGTTCGTCGCCCGCACATTGAATTCCGGCGCAAGGATTGCGCGTGCAGCGGCTGTCATAGCAGGTCTCTGGCGGCGTGCAGGGGCCATCGTCCGAGCAGCTGACAAAGCACGTACCCCCGTGACAGGCTTCCTGGCTCGAGCACTGGACCCCGTCGCAGGCGCTCTCGGCGCAGCGGCCGTTGTAGCAGACGCTGGGGGGGGTGCAGTCGCCGTTGTCGGAGCAGGTATCAAAGCAGCTTCCGCCGTAGCAAACGTCGTCGACCGGGCACTGTACGAAGGCGCAGGGCTGATCAGCGCAGCGACCGTCAAAGCAGGCATTGGGTGGGGTACAGTCGCCGTCGTCTCCACAGCTGTCAAAGCAGCTTCCGCCGTAGCAGAGTTGGGCGCCGCAGCTAACCCCGTTGCAAGGCTCTTCGTTGACCACGCACCGGTTGTATTCGGGATCACCGGCGAAACCAAAGCAGGTTTCAGGACAATCCGGGTTGGTCGTGCACTTGTCAAAGCAGCTCTCACCCCAGCATAACTCACCGCCACCGCAGTTCGGCGTACATTGCTGGGTTGGACACGGGTTGTCTGCAAGATCACAGCTGCCGCCCAGACAAAGGCCGGTGCTCTCTTCACAGCCGCCGGTACAAAGCGAAGAGCATTGATCGCTGCGCATGGGAACAGGATCCTTTGTGAGCTTGTAACAGCGCCAGCCACCACAATCGACACGAAAGTCGAGCGGGTCATCCAGGCAGGCACCGCATACCGCATCGGTGTAGGTCCACAGGTCGTAATTGAGGCACGTGCAGGAGGCGTCGCGGTCGCAGCAGGCGAAGCCAGGAAGCAGCGGGTAGACGCCACCGGATGGCGCGGAGGCGTCGCCGACATAGGTATTGCAGCGATCATCGGGGCGATCGCAGGCCGGATCGTTCCAAAACTCGACTTGGCGACCGATCGGACAATAACTTTCGGTGATCTGCGCGATACAGCCTTCATCGGCGCACTCTCGCATGCGCGATCCGCGCGTGGCGCAGCCGTCGGCATAATTGCATGCGCTCCACGGTGTACAGCCCGTACAGGCAATGCAGCTCTCTTCCACGACGCTCCACAGGGGCTCGCAAACCGAGTTGATACAGCGGCCCATGCCGCTTTCATCACATGTACAGAGTTGGGACTTGTTGGTGACTGACGGGCTGGATGTAGGATCGCCCGGGTTGGCGCAGCAGTCGACAGGAGCTTCTATCGGGTAGATACATTCGGCGTCGACCAGGCATGCGTATGCCGAGCGCGGCGTAGCGACGACCAAAACCGCGAGGGCCACAAGGGCCAGACACAGCCATGGATTGGTTGATGCTTGCAAGCGCGTAGGCATGGGGGTCGGCCGGGATTAGCCCGCTACGCTCGAGGGGCGTAGCCTGGCTGATTGTCGGAATTGTTCTCAGCATCACGGTAGCGAAAGGCACATGAATAGGCAATGACGGCGATTGCCCACCACGCTCTTAGCGCACGCGCCGCCTGCGGCCAATCAACGCACCCACGCATGCGGCGACAAGCGCGATCCAGGGCAAACCGCTCGGATTGGTGTCGGTGAGCCCACCGGCCGTTGCACAGGCGGCGCCTGGAGCTGTGGCCGAGGGCTCGTGAGCAAGCGGATCGAGCAGCTGCTCGCTTGCCGGAGCCGACGCCGCGGGAAGATGCGTCGATGGGTCGTTCGTGGCGCTCTCATCGTCGTCCAGCGCCGACGAGCAGAAGCACGAGCCTGGACCGGTGGGGCAAGTGCAGGCACTTCGGTACTCGCACATCTCAGGCCCGCATGTTGCCTGACCGTTGGGACAAGCGGGCGCCGCAAGGCCGTCGACGACGCCGTCGCAATTCTTGTCGGTGCCGTCGCACACCTCGATGGCGCCTGGATTGACCGCCGCGTCGGTATCATCGCAGTCGTCGCCGTCGGGGCATAGGTCCTTGTGGAAGCCCGGATAGCCGTCGCCGTCGTGATCACGACAGCCGCCACAGGTCTCGTCGGTCGGCGTCGGGCAGAATGCCACGCCGCCGGCGCGGCAGACGTAGTTCGTGGCGCGACAGCCCTCGAAGTCCGTGTTCGACATGCACAGGGTCTCGGCAGCTGGGACCTGTTCGATGCGCACCTCGAGCTTCTTGCTCGCGTCCATGCCGCGCAGCACCCAGTAGGGTGCATAGATGCGCCAATCGCCCACGTCGGCCGCCAGATTGATGTCCAGATCGAAGCGCAACGGGCGCAAGCTGCCGCCGTGCGGCCAGGTGATCTGCATGACCCCCGAGTCCGACTCGCGCTGTGTTTCTCCGCCGCTGGTCCAGCTGCGCACGCTCCATTCGAGCTTGTATTCGTCGTATTTGGCGGTTTTGGGCACGGGATCGCGCTTGAGCGTCTCGCTTGCCGGCGCCCAGTCGTCGTACCAGGAGACAAACATCAAATCGGAGAAGTCGTAGTAGGCGTCGAGCTCGCCTTGAAACTCGAACTGCGCCTCGACCTTGGACGTCGCGATCGCGGGCGCACCGCTGGTACGGGCGCCGTGGATCATCGGCATCGAGACGATGCCGCGTGCCAGGTCACGATGAAAGAAGAGCAGGCTGCGATTGGCGGCCTGCAGGCCAACGCTGCCATCTTCGAGGCGCATAGCCGCCGTGCTTCCTTCCCAGGCGTCGGTGTTGTGGGGGGTGTAGTTGAGGAAAGTCGGCGCCGCCGTGCTCTGGTCGATCGTCGGCCACGGCTGCCAGTTGGCGTTTCCGGAGTGGCGCAGCTGCACCATGGGAAAGCGCATGGCGCTGGCCTCGTCGACCTGGCCGTCGCAGTTGTTGTCGCGGTTGTCGCAGGCCTCGAAGTCCCAGGGCGAAACGGTTTGATCGCAGACCAAGAGGCCGCTCTTGCAGTTGGTGACCGTGCCTCGCGAGCAGATGCCGTGGCGTCCGGCACCGCTCTCTGCCGCCAAGCACGCCGCCACACCGACCTCGCGTGAGAGCACGACGTCAGGCGTGATGTTGACATTCTTGATCGTGAGTTCCTCGCTCATGTCGAGCTCGAACCAGCGATTCGCCTCCGCCGAATAGATCTCCCAGCGGCTGACGTCTCCACGAAACGCGGCGTTGATGTAGAGATTCCAGGGCTTGTCCGCCGGCAACGAGATCAGAGCGACGCCGCCGACATTACCCAGGCTGTCGTTGGTCTCGATTTGAACCTGGTGGTGCTGGAAGTCGTCGTTGGTCAGAATCTGGGTGACCGCGCCATAGGTGCGCAACAAGGGGGCCGTGGTGTCCTCACCGTAGCGAATCGAGTAGCTGGCACCGGCCGGCCCCTGATCGCCGCTGTTCTTGCCGTGCATGAGCACCACGGCATAGCGACCCGACTCGGGGTGTGCAAAGAGGATCACGCGCCCGCGACCCTTGGCAAGCGGAGGAATCAGCGCCGAGATATGGCCCTCGATCGCGCTGGCCAAGTTGGCCAGCGTGCCGCCCAAAATGACCGGGCGAGGGCGCATCCAGGGCGTCGAGCGCTGAAAGGCCGTCGGGTAGTGGCCACTCATCTGGCGGTAGACATGCTCGCTGTCGTAGTCCTCGAGCTTGGCGGCACACGAATTTGCCGCACACCGGCCCTCGAAGCAGAGCAAGGGCTCCTTGCAGGGTTCGGCGCCGAGGCACTGGTCAAAGCAGCTGCCCTGGTGACAGACCTGGCCGGGGTGGCAGGCCACTTTGTTGGGCGTGTCGCACTCATCCTGGGTGCAAAACCCCAGGAAGCAGTGGTGGTCTGGCTTGCACTTGTCGTCTTCGCCGCAGACCTCGAAGCACTGGCCCTCGTGGCAGACCTCTTGGCCGGCGCATTGCATGCCGTCGCAAGGGCTAAGTGAGCAGCGCATGTTGAAGCATTTGAGCGGGTCGGCGCAATCGTCATCATCTTCACAGGTTTCGAAGCAGCTGCCTCCGTAGCACTCGGTTCCGTTGCCGCAGCGCACGTCTTCACAGGCATTTGGGGCGCAGCGCCCGGAGTAGCAGAAGTGGTCCTCCTCGCAGTCGACGTCGTCCACGCAGGTGCCAAAGCAGGTGCCCTGGTAACACTCGGAGCCAGCGCTGCACTCCAAAAACTCACAGGCGTCGAGCACGCAGCGCTCTTCGAAGCAGTAGTGGTTCGGATCGCAGTCTGGATCTTCGCTGCAGGTCCCAAAGCACGTGCCTTCGTAGCATTGCGCGCCGAGTTGGCACTGGACGCCCTCGCAGACGCTGGTCGCGCAGCGCCCGGAGTAGCAGAAGTGGTCCGGGTCGCAGTCGACGTCGGTGCTGCAGTTGCCAAAGCAGGTGCCCTCATAACACTCCAAACCACTCTGGCACTGTACGCCGGAGCAGGCCGTGGGCGCGCAGCGGCTCGCGTCGTAGCAATTGTCGCCAATGATGCAGTTTGTGTCATCCGCACAGACATCGTAGCAGCTACCCAAATAGCATGACGTTGTGCCCTGGCAATTCACGTCCCGGCAGGCGTCCACGGCGCAGCGGCCGTCAAAGCAGATCTGGGGGTCGTCGCAGTCGTCGTCTTCATCGCAGGTCGGGAAACAGCTGCCCTCCCAGCAGGCCTCCATGGCCGGGCAAAGCGCCGGGCATGTGCCGCAGACATCCACGCTGGTGCACGTGCCGGGCGCACCATGCCACTCCCAGGTGTCTAAGAAGTCACTACCAAAGGTGCCGCCAAAGAGCACGGTGACTCCGCGTTTTTCATCATAAGCCATGGCCGAGGCGTGGCGACCAGCGGGCGCGATCGGCGTCTCGATTTGCAGCCAGTGGGTGCCGTCCCACTGCCAGGTATCTTGCGGCGGGTTGGCTGATCCGGTGTTTCCGCTGAACACCATGGTCACCTTGCGTGCGCTATCATATGCCATGGCATTGGTTCGACGAGGTGCCGGGTTTAGGTCGCTTAGGGCGTTTGTAGAGGTGATCGGGCCAGTCCACGTTGTTCCATCCCATTCCCACATTTCATCGACTGCGGTGGAGCCGTCGGTTGTGCCGCCTAAGAGCACCGTGACGCCTCGCTCGGCGTCATAGGCCATGGTGTGCGTCTGCAGTTTTTTGGGCCCTGAGACCGCCCTCTGGGTCCAAATCGCTCCGTTCCACTCCCAGGTCTCATCGGAGGCGCCATCATCGGTGCTGCCGCCGTAGAGTACGACGCGTTTGCGCGCAGAGTCGTAGGCCATGGCGTGCAGATAACGTTTGGAGGGTCCTGTCTCAGAAACCTTAGCCCAACTTGTCCCGTCCCACTCATGGGTGTCGCCGAGCCGTACTGCGCCGTTTCTGCCGCCAAAGAGTACAATGCGCTGGCGGGCTGAGTCGTAGACCATCGCCGTTTCGGTGCGAAGATCGAGGCCGGAGCCGGTGACCGGCGACCAAAGTGCTCCACTCCATTGCCACAAGCGATTGTCCGTCCCACCAAAGAGTAACATCTGGCTACGGGCCGCATCATAGGCCATGGCAGGGAAGAGCCGTGCCCCCATGGTAGTCGTCATGGAAACCCTGTCCCAGCCTTTGGCGCAGAACGTGTCGGTGCACTCGTCGGTGTCGGTACAATCGCTGTTGATCGGACATTGGGCGGCGTGGCCCTGGCCAAGGGTGTTGGTTCCCCAACAAACGATCGTCTCGTTGGTGGCCACCGCGCAGGTGTGTCCGTCGCCAGCGCTGACATAGCGGTAGGTGCCTGAGGTCGGCGTGTCGTTGATGCTGTCATCGCTGTTGTTGATGCCCCAACACTCGATCAAGTCGTCGTCTTTGATGGCGCAAGAATGAAAGTTGCCAAGGCCGCCGCTGATGCGCGTGTAGTTGAAACCAGTGGGGGGTACGGCCACCGCATGGGGCGGAAATCCTGGAATGGATCCGCCCCAGCAAGAGATCGAGCCGTCGGTTCGCAGCCCGCAGGAGTGAATCTGCCCGGCGCTCACCTGCTTGAATGGGCCAGCCACCAGAGGCGGCGCCTGGCCGTTTGTGGTGAGACCCCAGCAGTGGACGTCACCGTCAAAATCGATCGCGCACGTGTGTTGGGCGCCGGCGCTCACCTGGAAGAAGTTTTGCGAGGAGGCGAACGCGGCAGAACCCCAGCACTGAACGATGTTGTTGCTCGTAACGGCACAGGCGTGGTTGCCTCCGACGCTGATCTGACGGTATCCAAGGCCCGGCGGTGCCGCTGCGGGGAGAATGCCCCAGCACTCGATAGCCCCGCCACCGGTGAGCGCGCAGCTCGCGTTCCTGCCAGCGCTGACCTGACGATAGCCGCTGGCCGTCGGGCGGTTGGAGACCTTACCTGGGAGGCCGCTGTCATCGAAATCATTGCCCCAACACTGGATCTTGCCATCGGTGTCCAACATGCAGTTGTGGTCAAAGCCCGCGCTCAACTGGATGCCGCCGCAGTCGTAGTTGAGCGGGAAGTGGCAGGTGCCAGCGTTGCAGACGTTGGCAGTGCAGGGGTCGGCGTCGGAGCAGTCGCTGTTGGCGAGACAGCCGACACAACCGCTCGCATCATAGGTGCACTCGCCATTCAGACAGCTCAACTGGATGCAGGGCTCAGCAGGAGTGGGGCAGTCCATCATGACCGTGGCATTGGTGCATGGAGAGCACACCAGGTTGGGTGCCGAAACACATGTGCCATCGTCGCATGAATCGTCGGTGCATGGGTTACCGTCGTTGCAATCGGTATTGACGTCGCATTCTGGTAGCAGGCATTGACAGCCGGAGGCAGCCGGAAGGAGTGCGGCCAGGTTGACGGCCCGGGAGTTGTCGACACCAATGAAATCGCCGCCAACGACGACATGCTCTGGGAAGGCGGCTATCGCCCGAATCGCACCCGTGCCGTCAACGGACGGCGCCCAGGAGTCCAGCGCGTAGGGTGCTGGGGGAATCGTGACGGCGGCTAGCTGTTCTCGTGGCTGCGCACTGATGGAGGAGAACTTCCCACCGATATAGAGGCGAGTGCTGTCGCTGGCCAGGCTGAAGACCTCTGCATTAGTGTTAAAAATGAAGGCAGGATCGGGGAATGAATAGCCGGTAAAAAACGCCAGATTCATGCGAGGCTGGTTGCCCAGAGAATTGAACTTGCCGCCAGCGTAGAGGCGGCCATTGCTGACATGTAGTGCATTGACGCGATCAGAGACATCAGAGCAATTCATGAAGTTGCTTAACGGAGTGCCTGCCAAATCATTTGAGTTGATAAAAAAGGCTGCGAGGCAACGCCGAGTCCAGGATGAGGCAAGCAAGTTGAACTCGCCGCCCACGAAGAGATTGTCGTTCATGACAGCGAGCGCGAGGGGTGCAGCAGCGAGTTGATGGCTTGGATTCCATCCTTCGAGAGCAAAGGGATTCGAACTAATATTGAACGAGGCCAAGCCGGCTCTGGAAAGAGCGCCTACAGATGTGAATGCCCCACCGATGAAGAGGCGCAGGCCTGGAATTGTCGCCAGAGCGGAGACGGGCTGATTGGGCTGGGCGGTAGCCGGTGGGGTACCCAATATTTTAGTCGTCACCGAGCTCAACGGTGAGGTCACATCATAGGCGACGAGATATTGATTGGCCGTGGTGCCTTCGGCCTGCCCGAAATCTCCACCGACAAAGAGCGTATTGTTGTCGAAAATCAGCGCACGAACTGAGCTACTGATGCCATCGATGTTAGGCCTCCATGAGCTGATCTTGCCCGTGGCCTTCTCAATTGCCGCGAGCTTGTTGCGGTATGCGATGTTGGCGAACTCGAAGCTGCCGCCGACGAAGAGCTTGCTGGAGACGGCCAACAAGGTGAAGACCGTGCCTGAGGCCGTGGTGTCGAACTCACCGCCGACGTTTCCTTCCCAGCCCTCGACCAATTTGGTGCCAACATTGATGGCCACGACCTTTCCGCGACGGTGGATTTGGTTGGAGTCCGTCGCCTGCGTGAAGTTACCACCGACGTATAATAGATTATTGCTCACGCTCATGGTGTGAATCACGCCGTTGAACGTCACGTTCAGCGAGTCTTCGTCGTCGGGATTGGCCGAGCTTAGATCGTAGAAAACCACCTTCAGCATTTCACCGCCGACATACAGCCTGGAACCGCCAACCGCTAAGCTCATGACAGCATCGCCCGGGGAAGCAGCCCAGCTATCCAGTGCCCCCGTGACCAGATCAAAGCGGGCTAGATTTGCGTGACTGGAGTTGCTATCAACAGCATCGAACACACCACCGAGGTAGAGGTGGTTGCCTTCGACGAGCAAGACATGCGCATTGGCAAGACCGCCGGCCATCGTGATTGGCGGTGGCGAAAATACCGTGTTCACTGCTCCCTCGGGGAGATCAAGGGCGGCGAGCTTCGAGCGTGTTTCAATGCCGATTTCGGTAAAATCACCGCCGACATAGAGGAGGTCGTTGGCCACGGCCAGCGCCCTAACCTTGTCATTGGGCTGGGGTTTGAAAAGCGGGTTTCGGGTACCGTCCGCGGTATTAAAAGCGACCAGATTCGTAAAACCATCGAAAGCAAACTCGCCGCCAACATAGAGCCAGCCATTATGAATGACCAGGCTCGAGACCTTGCCGGCGCCGAGCCCACCGGCCGGCACCCATGGGCTCAGCGCACCGTTCGCGTCGATGCGGGCGAGGCCGGCGCGATTCTGGCCGCCGATCTCGGTGAAATCACCGCCGACGAACAGGCCGCCGGCGCCGTCGGAGATGGCGACGCGTACTTCGTTGTTGGCGACGTCGGGCCAGTTGAAGTCGATGCTCGAATCGTCGGTGTTGTAGGCGACCAGCCCGCGCACGTTGTAGCCGACGCGCGCGAAATCGCCACCGAGGAAGACGTGATCGTTGTTTTGCGCGATCGCACGCACAATTTCTCGCACCATCGGAAAGCGTCGGTTGAGATAACCGTCGTACTGCGCGCAGCCCGAGCAGCTCGCAAAGGCTTCGCGCGCCGATCGTGAGGGGAGCGCGACGTTGAGCAGCGGCGGTGGCGTATCAATTGTGCCAGCGTCGAGATCGACCCCGGCGTCCATCGTGTCCGTGTCGGCCCCGTTGAGCTCCGAACCAAAGGGCGCAAGGCAGGAGTTCAGCGCCAAGAGCACGAACAAAAGCAAAGCAAGTGAGCCAAGCCGGCGCATCGGCAACTTCAACCAATTCTCAAACATTTATGTGCCTCTTCGGCCGTCTAACACATGCCTGGGCCAGACTAAAAATAGACGAATTGTCTTAAGGTGTGACATGTTACGCTGCTTATCGCATGGACCCGTGGTAAAGGTGTCCTGGGTGCGAAAGCACCTTTATAAGAAATGCGAAATCAACGTGAGATGGACTATAGTGTACTAGCCTACGGAAAGCAAAGCTCACGGCATATCGAGATGGGCCCGATTCGCTTGAATTATTGCAGTTGAGCGTGTTCAAAAAGCGGGCGTGAGTGTATCGTTGGCAACCTTGTCAATCGATCCGAGAACAGAAGGTCGGTGGTGTCGATACGAATCAATGATCTACAGCTTGACGAAGGGGTGATCGTCGAGGAGCGCTACAAGATCCTTCGCAAGATTGGCGCTGGCGGCTTTGCGAAAGTGTTCGCAGCGCGTGACTCCAATGTGGAGCGCGACGTCGCGATCAAATTTCTCGATGTGCACACCGGCCAGCGCAGCCCCGATCAGATCGCCAATTTGCTCGCGCGCTTCAAGCGTGAGGCAACGGTCGCCGCCCAACTCAGCCATCCCAACGTGGTCAATGTCTTTGATTTCGGCATCATCGATGCCGGCGGTCCGGTGCCCTACATTGTCATGGAGCTCTTGAACGGCCAGGATCTCGACGAGTATCTGCAGCGCGAGGGCGCGCTCGATGTGCGCCGGGCGATCCGCCTCTTCATCCCCTGTTTGGAAGGGCTGGGCGAAGCCCATCGCCTGGGCGTGGTGCACAAGGATCTCAAGCCGGCCAACCTGTTCTTGTCGCAGCCGGGCAAGCGCTCGGAGATGTTGCGTCTGGTCGATTTCGGCATCGCTCACTTCGATCACGACGCCAGCGGCGAGCGCTTGACGGCCTCTGGCGAGATTTTGGGCACCCCGCAGTATTTGCCCCCGGAGTATATCAAGCAGCAGTTGGTCAGCCCGGCCTTTGACATCTATCAGATGGGCCTGATTTTGGCCGAGGCGCTCAGCGGCGTGACCGTGGTCAACGAGACCAATCCCTTTCGCTGCATCATGCGCCACAGCCAGGGTGACATCGAGGTGCCGGCCCCCTGGGCCGATACGGTGCTCGGCCCGGTGATCAAGCGCGCGGTGGCGATGGATCACACCCGCCGCTATGTTGATGGCTACGCCATGGCCGATGCCCTGGCCGCGATCGATCTCAAGGCGCTGCCGACCCCCGAGCAGCTCAAGGACTGGCATGCCGGCCGACGCTCGGGCGGGAGCAAGACGCGCAGCTCGGCGGAGCTCGTCGGCGGCGTCGCCTCGACCGACTCGATGGGTTGGCGTGAGCCCATGGCTTTTGATGCGACGGTCGAGGCGCCGTCCGCCGTGATCGCCAAGGCGGTCGCACGCGATTTGCCGGTCCAGTCTACGCAGCGCGGCGGCCAAGGCGCGCAGGCCTCGGCGATTGCCGCCTCGCAAAAGCCGCAGCCCGTGCACCACTCTGGAGCTGCAGCCGCCCCGATAGCCCTGCCCCAAACCCAACCCCCAGCACAATCCGTGAGCGAGATCGGCCCGGCTGCGCAACCCGCCGACGCATTGCAGAGTCAGCGATGGATGCTGTTGGTCATCGCGCTTTGCGTTGTCGTAGCGCTCGGGTTCGTGATCTTGCTGGTCATGACCGATGACCCAAAGGTCGAGCCCGCCTTGGCTTTGTCCGCCGAGCTCGAAGTTGCCGCGCCAAAGATCGAAGACTTGCCAGAGCTGGCCAAGGTCGTCGAGCCCGTCGTGCCCGCAAAGCTGGAGCCCGCCGTCGAGGTCATCGAAAAACCGGTCGAGCCCATCGACGTGCGAATCGAGGTTACGCCTTCTTTTGCCCACGTCATCGTCAACGAAAATAGCCTCGGCCCGGTGCCTTCTGTTCGCTTCGATGGTCCCAAAGCCGGGCGCGTCACCGTCGTGGCGAGCGCGCCCGGCTTTGAGCCCGTGACATTTTCGCTGAGCCCGTCCGATGCGCCGGTGTTGCGCCTGGCATTGAAAGCGCTGCCGGCCAAGCCCGTAGCCGAGAAGACCGCTGTTCGCCCGCCTCGAGAGACCAAAACCTCGACCACGCCACCGCGCGAAGATCCACCCGAGGTCAAAAAGACGGCACCACAAGAGTTCTTGATCGCGCCGTGAAGCACAGACCATTGAAGCAGGGAAGATTGGCGAGTATGGAACCAATGATGTTCAAAGTACGGCAGATGGGTTGGCTCGTTTGCGCAGTCGTTTTGTCGTGGTCGCTCGAGGCCCGCGCACAGGAATCGGCCAAGGAGACTCCGGCTCAACACGATCTAAACCGCGCTGGCGTCGAGGCGGTCATCGCCAAAGACTATGATCGGGCGATCGGTTTGTTTAATTCGTCGATCGCGCTGGGTGATCTCAACATCACCCGGCTCAATCTGGGACGCGCCCATCAGCGCGCCGGCCATTGCAAGGATTCGGCGAAATCTTACAACGCCGTCTTTGATGCGCCGCGCGTGGCGGCTCCCTCACCGCGCGAGATCGAAGCCCTGGCGCGCCAATACCTCACCGAGCTCGAGCGCGATTGCCCCGGCGAGATCGTCGTCGTCTGTGATCCCGACACGATCAAGCTCTATCTGAACACGCGCGGCCCCTTGCCCTGCGGCAATGAGCCGGTCGAGGTCGCAGGCGGCGAGCTCGTGGTCAAAGGTGTGCTCGGAGCCGTCGAAAAGGAGGTCGTCGTCCAGGTCAAAGGTCTGCAGCGTCAGTTCATCGATATGACGATCGTGGGAGCTGGTGGCCCGAAAGACCCGATCGTCGAGATCCCCGTGCCAGCGCAGCCGACACCGCGCGGCTGGGCGCGAAACGGGCCGATCTGGCTTGCCGGCGGCGCCGTCCTGCTCGCTGGCGGCATCTATCTCGACTACGACAATTACACCAATGGCCTGGGCAGCAACGGCGAGATCGATGGTCGCGATCTGGTACCGCTGCCCTTTTATTTCGTGGGTAGCGCGGCTGTGGTCTGGGCCGTCACGCAGATTTGGTCCCAACTATGAAACTCTCGAGGGTCTGCGTGCCTGCGATCGCTGATATGCGCTTTCTTTTCGTAATGGTCCTGGCCCTGGCGCTCGCCGCCTCGGGCTGCTCGTTGATGGACGGACTGTTCAACGATCCGGCGGCGGCGATCGCGGATGTCGCGTCGGATGTCGCGTCCGATATCGCGTCCGATATCGCGTCCGATATCGTGTCCGATATAGCGGCCGACACCGTATCGGATGCAAAACAAGACACCAGCAGGCCCGACATTGTTTCAGACGACGCTGGCGCCGACCCAGACGTGGATGCCGGCCCATGCACGCCAAATTGTACGGGCAAGTGCTCTGGCGACGATGGCTGTGGCGTTGCATGTCCTCCCGTCGATTGCCAGATTCCGCAGACCTGCGGCGGCGGCGAGGTTGAGAACGTCTGTGGTTGCACACCGGATTGCGAGGGCACGTGCGGCGGCGATGGCTGTGGCGGTAAGTGTCCGGGACCGGATTGGGGACAAGAATTACGTGGTGATTGTGATCTCGTCAGTCAATCCGGCTGCACTGGCAATCAAAGATGCGAAATTCAGATCGATGCCGGTGAACGAGTCAGGAAATGCGGAACCATAGGGTCAAATTTAGTAGAACCGGGCGGTTCTTGTAACACAAGCGGAAGCCCAAAGTGCGCCGTGGGAAGTGTCTGCAGGGGGGGGCCCCCGCCTGCACTGCCCGGCCCCATCTGCTCGCGCTTTTGCGATTTGAATACCAATCAAGGCTGCACAGACGATGAGTTCTGTGTGCGCACGTCAGGTTGGGACTTTGGCGTGGTGGGACTATGTGTGCGGCGCTGTAATCCCTATGCCGAGTGTATATCGTGTCCGGAGGGTCAGATGTGTGCGGCCGCTTTCGAATACGTCGCGGATCCCAAGGCGACCTGTAGGCCTAAGTTTCGCTACGTTCTAAACGAGCCAAACCCGGGAAGCGAGTATTTGAAGATTTGCAATTTGCTCCAGACCGATTTGGAGGGCAGTGGCTGCGCGCCGGGTTTGACCTGCTATCCGACGGCCGACATGCAGCGATGCGTCAAGCCCTGCCAGGACGACGAAGGCTGTGTTGCTCTGCCCGGCCCCGCTCGCACCTGCGGTCAGCCCGTGGGCGAGTGGGGACTGCGCTATTGCGAATGAAGTGACGCCTGGGTCTCACCCATCTCGGCGTCGCCACACCATCCATCCAACCAGCATCATAAGCAGCGAAGCGGGGACGCCGACCGGCATGCTGCCCGAGCTGCTCGTCGCGCAGGCCGCCCCCGGCGTCGTTGAGGACGCCTCGGCTGGCGCCGGGGGCTCGCTCGACTGTGAGGTCGTGGCACCGGGCGCGGCCTCCTCGACGCTTTGCTCGGCGCTGGTATCCTCGAAGAGTGCTGAGGAGCAAAAACACGAGCCCGGTCCGCTCGGGCAGCTGCAGGCGTTTCGGTACTCGCACATCGCTGGCCCACAGTTGGCTTGGCCGCCCGGGCAGTGGATGGCAGCGAGGCCGTCGACGACGCCGTCGCAGTTGCGGTCGGTGCCATCGCACACCTCGGTGGCACCCGGGTTGATCAGGGCGTCGTTGTCGTTGCAGTCGTCGCCCTCCGGGCAGGTCTCGGAGATGCCGTCATAGCCGTCGCCGTCGACGTCGCGACAGCCCGAGCAGGTCTCATCGGTGGGCGTCGGACAATGGGTGATGCCGCCGGCCTGGCAAATGTAGTGCGTGGCGCGACAGCCCTCGAATTCGGTGTTCGACATGCACAGGCTGTCGACTGCCGCGACGTGTTCAATGCGCACCTCGAGCTTCTTGCTCGGGTCCATGCCGCGAAGCGTCCAGTAGGGCGCATACAGGCGCCAGTCGCCAAGCGTCGAGGTGGGCAGGTTGATGTCCAGATCGAAGCGCAGCGGGCGCAGGTTGCCGCCCTGCAGCCAGACGAACTGCAAGATCGCCGAGTCCGACTCGCGCTGGGTGAGGCTGTCCGCAGGCCAGTTGCGCACGTTCCACTCGAGCTTGTACTCGTCGTACTTGACCGTCTTGGGCACAAAGTCGCGCGTGGGGCCTGCGGGCGCCCAGTCGTCGTACCAGGAGACGAACATCAAATCCGAGCTGTCGAAGTTGGCTGTCAGTTCGTTGTCGAACTCGAATTGCGCCTCGACCCTGACGCTATCCGGTGATCCAGCGGCCTCGGGGCCGCTCATGCGCGCGCCGTGGAGCATCGGCATCGAGATGATGCCGTTTCGCAGATCGCGATGAAAGAAGAGCAGGCTGCGGTTGACGGCCTGAAGCGCCACGCTGGGATCTTCGAGGCGCATGGCCGCCGTGCTGCCCTCCCAGACGTCGGCGCCGTGTGGGCTGTAGTTGATGAAGTTCGCCGTACGCGCGCTCTGGTCGACGGTGGGCCAGCGCTGCCAGGTGGCGTTGTCGGAGTGGCGCACGTTGACCATCGGAAAGCGCATGGCGCTGGCCTCGTCGACCTGGCCATTGCAGTTGTTGTCGCGGTTGTCGCAGACCTCGTAGCCCCAGGCGGCGACGGTCTGGTCGCAGATCAGGCGCCCGCCCTTGCAGTTGGTGACCGTGCCCCGCGCGCAGATGCCGTGTGCCCCGGCGCCGCTCGTGGCCGGCTGGCAGCTGCCGATGCCTACCTCTTCAGAGAGCTTGACGATGTTCAGGTTGTTACCGACGTCGTAGTAGTCCAGGGGTACGTTTCGAATCAAAACCTCCTCGCGCATATCGAGCGTATGCCAGTCTTCACCCTCGGCGGAGTAGACCTCGAAGCGGTTGATGTCGCCGCGAAAGGCGGCGTTGAGGTAGACGTCCCAGTCCTGCGTGGAGGGCAGTGAAACCAGCGCGACGCCGGCCACCTTGCCCAGCGCGTCGCTGGTCTCGATCTGGATCTGGTGGTGATCGAAGTCGCCGCTGGTCAGGGTGCGCGTGACCGCGCCCTGGGAAAAGACGGTGGGCGTGGGGGTGCTCTCGCCGTAGCGAATCGAGTAGGTCGCGCCCGCGTCACCTTGATCGGCGCTGTTCTTGCCGTGCAGAAGGGCGATGGCGTAGCGCGCCGGGGTGCCCGAGCTGCCCGGGTGGGCAAAGAGCACGATGCGCGCGCCCCCCTTGGGAGTTGAGCCAATGAGCGTGAGCAGGCGCGCCTGGATGTTGATCGCCATATCCGCCACAGGGCCGGTCAGCTCGATCGGGCGCGGGCGCAACCACGGGCTGGAGCGCTGCACGATCGTCGGCCAGCGGTTGCCCATCCTTCGGTAAAGGTGATCCTCATCGTAGTCGATCTTGGCCGCACAGGAGTTGGGCGCACAGTAGAGGCCGTTAAAACAGATGTTGGGCGGGCTGCATTTGCCATCGGCGTCGCACTTGGTGAAGCAGCTTCCGTCGTGGCAGACCTCGCCGGCGTGACAGGCGACCGGGTTGGGGGTATCGCAGGAGTCCTGGGTGCAAAAGCCCAGAAAGCAGTGGTGGTTGGGGTTGCACTGGTCGTCCTCGTCGCAGCTGAGCACGCACTGGCCCTCATGGCAAGCCTCGAACTCGGCGCAAATGACGCCCTGGCAGGGATGATCCGAGCAGCGCTTGTTGAAGCAGCGCTGGGGCAGGGGGCATTCGATATCGGACTCGCAGGAGTCAAAGCAGTCGCCGCCAAAGCAGGCCTTCTCGCCCGGACAGAGCACACCCTCGCAGGCCGTTTCGGCGCAGTGGTGGCTGTCAAAGCAGACCGAGGGAGGGGTGCAGTCGCCGCTGGCCGCACACTTGGGAAAACAGCTGCCGCCAAAGCAGACCTCAAGCGAGGAGCAGCTTACGCCAGCGCAGGCCGCGTCGGCGCAGTGGTGGCTGTCAAAGCAGACCGTAGGCGGTGTACAGTCGCCGTCGGAATCACACTTGGGAAAACAGCTGCCACCGTGGCAGACCTCGAACTCGGAGCAGGCCACGCCTGAGCAGGCATCTTCGGTGCAGCGCCCGTCAAAGCAGGCGGTGGGCGGTGTGCAGTCGCCATCGGTGTCGCACGTGTCAAAGCAGCTTCCACCCCAGCAGACGCTGTCGCCGATCGGACAAAAGACGAAGGCGCAGGGATCGTCGGTGCAGCGGTCCTCAAAGCAGGCATAGGGCGGTGTGCATTCGCCGTCGGAGGCGCAGGGGTCAAAGCAGCTTCCGCCGTGGCATAACTGTCCGCCGGCGCAACTCACCAGGGCGCAGGGGTCATCGCCGACGACGCAGTGGTTGTAGCTGGGATCAGCATCGATGCCAAAGCAGAAGGTGGGGCATTCAGGGTGGGTGTTGCAGGTGTCAAAGCAGCTGCCGCCCCAGCAAAGCTCGGCGCCTCCACAAACAGGCGAGCAGGGCACGGTCGAGCAGCCGGTCGTGCGAATGCAGGTCTCCTCTTCGGGCACGACGTTGATGTTGCAGGTGCCGCCACCGCAGATGCCCCCGGTGCAGTCGCGCTCGCGAAGCCCCTCCGTGGCGCAAAGGTCGGCATAGACGCAGGTGCTCCAGGGATCGCAGACGGAGGTCGCGCATTCCTCGCCGGTGGGGTCGCCAAAGCAGGCCTGGGATTCAGGTGCAGGCTCGGCCGCGCAGACCGAGACCAGGCATTTGGCCTCGTAGCACACCCGCTCTTCGGTGCCGGTCTCGCTGCAGATGTCGGGAAACTCGCACGTGCCCCAGGGGTCACAGCCTTCGACGATAATATCGACGCAGGTGCTGCAACTCGAATAGAGCGTGTCGGTCATGATCACCGTCGGCTGGCAAACATCGCCGGCGCAGGCGTAATCGCGCTGCTCGCGGGCCTGGCACAGACAACTCTGGGTCTCGCCATTGCAGCAGATCGTCGGTGCACCCACGTCGTACCAGCCGTCGCTCAGGTCGCAAGTCGGCGGATCGCAGGTTTCACCCACGCACAAGCCAGCTTCACAGGTCAGCGAGCAGTCGACGCATCCAGTTTGCAGGATATCGGTCGTGGTGACGTTGTAGGCGCACGTGTTCAAAGGGTCTGGCGCGCAATAATGGACGCGAAACTCGCGATTCTGGCAGGTGCAAGCACCCGCTACGCCGCTGCAGCAGGCATACGTTGGGCCGACGTCGTACCAACGATCCTCGCCGCTGCAGTCTGTACAGGCCGCGCAGCCGCAGCTCGCAGTCGTGCCCTCACAAACCAGGTAGGACACACATGTATTGTCTATGCATTCAGTGGTCATACAGGGCGGATAGGTACATTCTTCAACGATCGTGCAAAATGCTCCGCAAGTACCCGTGGCTGCATTACAAGTGCTATCCATGCAATTTGCGCAAGCGCTGTACTCGGTGGGCTCCGGAGTTCGGCTCAGCTCGTAACAATTCTGACCATCACAATCGATGCGAGTATCCGTTGGATCACCGGTGCAGCATCCGCAGGCCACCAGAGCTGGGTAGCTCCATTTTTCATAGTCCTGGCATGTGCAGGCCGCGACGCCGTCGCAGCAGTCATAGGGGCTTCCAACGGGCTGCGTGCTCGACAGAGGCGTTTCGATGTCCATAACACATTCGGTATAACAGGGATCGACACGATCACAGCCCCCGCCGTCATCTCTCTCGGTAAAGCCGCCGCTGTCGTTACAACTGTGGTTGTTGGTCTCCGGAAAGCATGTGGGATTGTAGCAAGTCTGCGTGCGATAGCCCGTGGTGTCGCATACGTCATCGTAGGTGCAGGCGCTCCAATCCGAGCAGGGTGCAATGGGGCACACGCCACAACTGAAAGCCATGATCGTCCAGGGCGGCTTGCAAACACCAAACTCGCAGGTGCCCATACCGCTGTCGTGGCACTCACACTTGTGAGTGCCTCCGTTTAGCTCACCCGATGAAGTGTCGCCTTCGTTGGCGCAACATGACCAAGTGATCGACGAGGCATAATTGCAATCGGAGTTGGTCACACAAGCATCGGCCTCCGAAGGGGCGACAAACAGCGCCAAAATCAGGCACAACAACCCAGCAATCCAGACAACAGAGCGTTTAATGAGGCTTCGAAGGAGCGAGGACATTGGGACCGCCTGGTTGGCAAAGTGCTTGATATCAGTTGATCCGGAGTATATGGGCTGTCTTTCGCTAATTCAAGTCATGTTCCTGGAGCCAAACGCACAACGCCCGCAAGCACGGTGGTTTGCGGGCGTTTACTGAACAAGAAGCAGATTCTTGGTGAGCTCACTCGGGCTTGCGCAGCACACGAACGTCACCAACGCTCAAGTTGCGTTCGTCCGAGAAACGCGCCTTGGCCAGGGAGTTGGGATCATCCTCGATCTTCTCCGCGGCGCTGACCGCCAACCTCTCGCTGCGGTTATTGACGCGGACAAACCAGCTGATGCCAAAGGTGTTCTCAATCCAAGTGCCCTGATCGAGCGCGCCCGAGTCGCCATTCTCGACGTCCTCCATCTGAAAGGTGCCCGAGACGGTCGACTCGCCGCTCTTGTGCAGCAGGGCGAGCGTGGCGATCAGCGTATCGCCAGACTTGCTGCGCACCTCCCACGTGCCATTCATGAAACCAGGAGCCCCAGGGTCGACCGTGTCCTGTCCCACGTCGGTGGACGTGTCGGGCGCGACAACAACAACATCGGAGGTGTCTCCTTCGGCATTGTTGGAATTGTTCGAGACCACCGGCGGAATTTTGGTGGGACTGGGGTCGTCATCGCAGCCCACGGAGGCCAAACTTACAACGAACAGACAAAGCAGGAGTGATAGGAAATAGCGCATAGTAGGGTCCTTATGCATTGATACGAAGTGACTTGAAAGCATTATTCACGAAACAAGATGGATTCGCAACTCGTTGGCGAAAAACGCCCTCATGTGTCGCAATAACTCAGTGCGAACAGACCTTGCTCCTGACGACAGGTTCCATGGCCGGCGACATCGGTACAGTCGGCATTGGTCTTACAAGGCTTGACGCAATTCTGGTTGCCGCCGATCGGATAGCAGACGCGCTCGAGCGGACAGCCGGAGCTGCTCAGGTGCAAGTTCACCAGATTGCAGCTCGATTTGTAATTGACGCTCGCAGCGGGTGCAGCGTTTCGCAGGCAGCGAAAGTTTGGATGACAGGTTTGACTGGGCGCGCTCAAAAAACTGGCGTCTGGCACGCAGGCGGCGCCCTGACCGCATTGGGCGACGTGATCGGAGTAAGGGTCGCAGCGTGGTACGCAAAAGCCGACAGCTTCAACATCGGAAAAGCGCTGCGTGCAAAACTCGTCATCTGTGCAGCCTGCGCCGGTTTCCAGAAAACAATGGCGCGCACAGGTTACGTCGTTGACCTCGGGAGGCGTGTGGTTGCGCCAGTTGACACAGAACAAGCCCTTCGCGCAGCGCTCCGACGAGCAGTTCTCGTAGACTTGCGATGAACCAATGGTCGTGCCATCTTCCAGAATACAGTGCGGTTTCAGGGGCGGAAACAACACCAACTGACAAAAGCGTCCGAACTGACAGCCGTTTTGATTGACCGGGTCACAGATACCGGCAGCCAGCTTTCCAAAATCTGTCGGACAGAGCGGTGCGACAGGTTCGTCTTCGATGTCGACGTCAGAGGCGTCGACGTCCGACGGGCGTGTGTCGGTCAACTCGAGGGCATCGCCGATGTCGTTGGTCGTGTCGAGATCGGCGGTGTCCGAAGCGGCGTCGCCGCCCGTGTCAGGATTGGTAAAGTGCCAGCTCAGGCGCACCTCATCAACATCGAGAAACAGGTCGCAACCCGTGGCAAATGCGAGCAGGGCGATGATTGCGCTCATCACCCATGACAGGAAATAGCTTTTGTTGCGAGCGATCATGGGAAGCTCAGCGAACGGGCGGGAAATTGCCACTTGTCGGATCAGAAGGATGACTCAGGCGCCAAGATTAGCCCAGGTTGCCGCACACTAAAAGTCACAATAACGCAGTGCATAATCGCCTTGCGCTTGTTTGCAACTGAGATCGGGCCCGAAGGATGAACAATCGGTGTCGCTTTTACAAGGCCGAACGCAGGCCGGACCAGCCGAGGTCGGGTGGCAACTCAGCCCATCCGCACATCCGTTGCCGGCCAACTCCATGCGGTCGAGGCGGCAAGCCGCCTTGTATTTGGTGCTTGTCGAAGCACCATTGAGCATGCAGCGAAACTCCGCCGAGCAGGTCTTGGCCGGAAAAGTGTGATCCGCAACACAGGCCTGTCCGTCGGGACAGGCGCGCGCATCGTAGGGATCACAGCGTGGCACGCAAAGGCCGATGCCCGCGATGTCCGCAAAAAAGTGCGTGCAGTAGGCGTCCTGGTTGCAGCCTTCGTTTGTGTCCATGAAACAATAGTTCGAGCACACCATGCCCCGCGGGTCTGGCCGTCCCCAGCTGACACACAAAAGTCCCTGGTCGCAGCGCTGCTCGGTGATCGATGAATCGCACGTTTCAAAGAGCGCGCGCGGGCCGGCGCTTGCGTTCAGTGTGCAACGCGGCACCGGCGGAGGCTCACCGTTGAGCAAGATCAGCTGGCAGTAGGCTGTCGGTCCACATTCGTCCTGGGTGACCAGATTGCAAGCAGGGTCAGGTTCACCGTAGTCAAGTGGGCAAAGATAGGGCCCGACATCTTGCTGGCCGATGGCATCGTCTTCGTCAATATCCCAACCGCTGTCTGCCTGATTGAGGTCATCGGGACTGGGCGAGCAGCCCATGGCCATGCTTGTGCAAAACAGGCTTGTGCAATACAGGCATACGAGGGCCGCGCGCAGCATGGCGAGCACTGCCTCCTTGGGTTGTTTCTCGATCATGGACCATCTCATCGAAGGTGACGAAAGCATCATTGGGCACCATCAAGCGCGGGCAGGCGCATGGGATCGCCCGATTCCGTCGTCGAACTTGCTTTGTTCGAGGACTTGCGAGGCGGAGGTCGGGTCGACTTCTTCTTGGCGGGCAAGGGTTTTTGCGAAACACCATCAATCGCTGGGACGTGCTCATGGTCTTCGACGTGCGCCTCGATCTCGACTTCGTCGTGCGAATCATAAATTTCGCCAAAATCGACCAGGACTCTCGGGCTGGGTCTTTGAAGCACGATGCTGCGCTCGATTCGGTCGTTGAGCTGCGCGGTGACGGCCACGGGAAAACGTACGCCGCTCAGGTTGACCGTCATCGGGCTCACCCCCACCTCGACGCCGTCAAAGCTTATCCGCAGGCCGTGGGGGCGCGTGTCGACGATCAACATTTCGGGCTCACCATCGAGCAGCGCTTCGTCGCCTTCAGCGCTTTGAGCATGGGCCAGATCGGCGACAACGCTCGGATTGGCGTCGTTGTCATCGGGGTCAAAAAAACCAAAGAGGTTTGCGGCGACGAGCAAGAGTATCGCGGCAAATGCAGTGCCCGCGAGCGCCTCGCGCCGCCGACTCTTGCGCTTTGGCGCCGTCTGCACGTTTCTTCGCACGGCGGGAGCCGTGTCGCTGCCCAGGGCGACAATATCCGTCCTGAGTTGAATCGGCGCGCTCTCGCGCAGCGTCGATGTCGGGTCACCAAGGGCGGGTTTTTCTTGACGAGTCGCTCGCTGTGACGCATCGGGCAGACCACCCAGCGAGGTCTCGAGGGTGGGGACGAGCTCGTCGATACGGGCGACGCGGCGCAGCGGAGAGTCGATATCGGGTGTCGTCTCGTCATTGACGAATTCGAGGGCAGCCAGGGCTTCGTCAGCGCTGCGGGGGCGTTGGTCGATGTCTTTTTTGAGCATGCGCTCGATGATGCGGCGCAAGCCCGGAGCGATCAGCAGCTGCGGTGGCAACACAAAAGGCAAGGGGTCGAGCTGGCGGCCGATGATCGTCATGGTCGAGTTGTTGTCGTTGGCCTTCTTGCCCACGATCATTTCGAAGGCCACCAGGCCCAGACTGTAGAGATCGCTTGCTGGAGTGAGCGTCTTGCCCAGAATCTGCTCGGGCGACATGTAGCGTGGCGTGCCCACCATAGCGCCCTCGGCCGTCAGATCCTGTATGGGCCCCTGGGCGTCGGTGAGCAATTTGGCGATGCCGAAGTCGAGCAATTTGACCTGATCCGGGCGCCCGACATGATCATAGATCATGATGTTGGCCGGCTTGATGTCGCGGTGTAGCACGCCCATGACGTGTGCCTCTTGAAGGCTCAAGAGGGTTTGTTTCAAAACCTTGATCACCCGATCGGCGGCGATCGGGCCGTCTCGGCGGATCAGCTGCGCGAGGCTGACACCATTGACGAACTCGAAGACCATGTAGAGCAGGCCTTTGTCCGTGCGGCCGTAGTCGTACATGGTGATGGTGTGCGGGTCGTGAAGTTTGGACACCATGCGCGCTTCCTGATGAAAGCGCTGCACCAGGGTCTCCGAGTACTCTGCGGTGCCGCTGTTTTGTGCCAGCCCCGGGGTCAAGACCTTGAGCGCAACATTGCGCTCAAGGTCGACCTGGACGGCATGATAGACCTGGGCGAAGCCTCCACTGCCAATGGGCGCGACGATCCGGTAGCGTCCCTCGAAAATCTCGCCGGGCTTTGGGAAAGATGGGTGGTGCTGTGAGGGCTTGGCGGGACGACTCATCGTGTTTGCATCATGCGACGCTTCTGGGCTGGTGAAAGAGGATGCGACGCCCAAACCGTATCAAAGACTTCGCAGCGCAGCAAGCTAACTGGCGCCGAGCGCATTGCCGCATTGCCGAGCAGGCTCAGGGCACCATAACGACCTTGACGCAGTTCTCCTCTTTGTTTTGGAAAACGTGGTAGCCGTGGGGGGCTTCCTGTAAGGGAATTCGGTGGGTGATCATGAAGGTGGGCTCGATCTCCTGGCGTTCGATGTGGGCGAGCAGCGGTCGGATGTACTTTTGCACGTGAGTCTGGCCCATCTTGAAGGTCAATCCCTTGTTGAAGGCCGCACCCATGGGCACTTTGTCCAAGATGCCGGCGTAGACGCCGGGAATCGCCAGTGTTCCGCCCTTGCCGCAGGCCATGATCGCGTGGCGCAGGGCGTGGGGGCGGTCGGTCTCCAGGCGCAAGCTTTGTTTGGCCTTGTCGAACCAGTCGATCGCGCCCAGGCCATGGGCCTCCATGCCGACCGCGTCGATGCAGGCATCCGGGCCGCGGCCGCCGGTCATCTCCTTGAGCGCCTCGAGCACCGGATCGTCCTTGTAATTGAGCACCTCGGCGCCGCATTGGTGGCGGGCCATGGCCAGGCGCTCAGGCACGCTGTCGATGGCGATCACGCGCTCGTGGGTATCTCACCGGCCTCCAGGATGCACTTGAACTGGCGCAGGTCTTCCTTGATGACTTGTCCGGGAATGACGCTGAAGAACTCGGCGATCTTCGCGCCGATTGCGCCCACCGGTGGGCGGTAGACGATGCGCGCGTGCACCTCGGTGCCTTTGCCTGCGGGAGCCTCGGTGAAAACGACGAAGCCCTCGTTGAAGATGTCCGAGCCCTCAACCGAGCGCCAGGCCAAGACCTCGTTCTCGCGCTCCTCGATGATTTCGGCCTCCCACTCCAGGGTCAGCCCTGCCGGCAGGCTCGCCACCCAGTGCGAGCGACGCGCATCGAGCTCGGTGACCGCTTCGATGTGGTTCATGAACAAGGACAGGTTCTCCAGCCTTCGCCAAAAAGCATAGACCTCCTCGATGGGGCGATCGATCGTCACCGACTTTTCGATCTCTACGAGGTGTTCGGCCTTGGTGTGCAGAGCCAGGCGTTTGAGCGCGCCGGCCTCGAGCATTCCCGCGGTCTTGGCACCGTTGTAGGCCAGCCCGGCACCGACGCCCGCCAAGAAGAGCCCGCCAAGCGAGCGGCGCGATAGACCAAAGAGCACCAGAGCGCCGCCGCCAAGCAACTGGCCCCATTTCTGAACGTCCTCGAAGCCGCGCTCGTTATCGTCGTGCGTCGATCGCGCGAGCGTGCGCTCGGCTTGTTGGACTGCGGGGACGCTGTGGTGGTGTGCCATGATTCTTCTCTCCGCTGGTAAGTCAATCAATGCAAAAAAGGGGGGCTCCAAAATCGGGCGGCCAGGTGAAGATGCAAAGCTAGGGCGAAGGCCGTAATTTTCCAGCCTCAAATTGCCAATTCACTGGCTTTGCTTTCAAGGGGTTGATTTTTATCGTCTTTTTCTTGCCCGCGTTCAGGGTCGGCCGCGTATATGCCTGGATTGGGCATGATCGCGGGCAGGCGCTTGTTGCCTGGCAAGCGCCGATGCAGCTAAAACCTTTGGGCCAAGACGGCGAGCTGGCGCGACCGAGAGCAGCGAGAGACCTGAGTTGGGCATGAGCATGAATTCACAACGACGCATTTACCTGGATTGGAACGCAACGGGCCTGCTTTTGCCCGAGGTGCGCGAGGCGCTCGTCGCAGCGCTCGACGCGACGGTGGGCAATGCGTCGAGCATCCACCGCGAAGGGCAGGCGGCGCGCGCGACCGTCGAGCGTGCGCGGCGCGCCGTATCGCGAGCGATCAACGCGCCGATGCAGGCGGTCGTGCTGACCGGCGGAGCGACCGAGGGCAATAACCAGGTGCTGCGCGACCATGTACGAAAGACCGCTGGCGCACACGTGGTCTGTACAGGCGTCGAGCATCCCTCGGTGCTTGAGGTGGTCGGCGCGCTTTGTGAAGAAGGCGTGCGGACCAGCATCTGGCCCGTTGATTTGCGCGGCGTGCTCGATCTGGGTTGGCTTGACGAGCGCCTGGCAGCGGGTGTGACCCTCGTCAGCGTGATGTGGGCCAACAACGAGACAGGTAACATCCATCCGATCGCCGAGATCGCTCAGCGCGTCCACGAAGCCGGCGCGATCGTGCACGTCGACGCCACCCAGGCGCTCGGGCGCATCGCGGTCGATTTCACCGGCGCCGGCATCGATTATATGACCCTGTCCTTTCACAAGATGGGCGGCCCCAAGGGTATCGGTGCGATCGTCGTGCGCGAGGGATTCAAGGTCGCCGCATTGCTCCAAGGCGGCCATCAGGAGCGCGGACGCCGGCCAGGAACCGAAAACGTCGCGGCGGCCGCCGGACTCGAGGCTGCTGCCAATCAGCTGGCCCTGAAGGCGGCTCACTGGAGCGATCAATTGGTCGTGCTTCGCACCTGCTTTCTCGAGGCGTTGCTTGGCCAACTCGACGGCGTCGAGCTTCGCGGCAGCCCCGAAGCCCAGCTCGCCAACACGCTCAATCTGGCCTTCCAGGGCATCGACGGCGAGGATTTACTCCTGGCCCTCGATCTCGAGGGGGTCGCGGCCTCGAGCGGTTCGGCCTGTACGGCCGGCTCACTCGAGCCCAGCCACGTCATCCTGGCCATGGGCTATGCGCCTGCCGAGGCGCGACGCAGCGTGCGTTTTAGTTTCGGGCCCGCAACGCCTGCCGAGGAGCTCGTCGAAGCTGCCGGCCGCATTGCCCGGGTTGCCAGACGGCTTCGCCAGCTCTGAAGCGGCCCTGGCGTGCCACGCCTGGAACAGCGCAGGCAGCCAATGTGTTTGAGTCAGCGTAGCCCCTGGATCGGTGCCAGGCACGTGTACAAAGCCGCTAAATTTTTACGAAATTGGCTTTGCAATCGTCGGCCGTTGGCGCTAGCAGTAGGGCGATTTTGTCCCGTTATGGTTCTTGCCGTGTAGGTCCGATGTCTTCAGTCGAGCAAAGTGTGCAGTCAACTCAGTGCCAGCTGCCTCAAAAGAGCGTGGCCAGCGATCTCAATGACCTCAAGGAGGTCGTCAATGGGCGCGTTGTCGTCGCGATGAGCGGCGGTGTCGACAGCTCCGTGACGGCAGCGATCCTCGCTGGTGAGGGCTACGATGCGGTTGGGATCTCGATGCGTCTGTACTCGACGCCGCAGGAGTCCTTCACCAAGAGCTGCTGTTCGCCCGATGATCTCTTCGATGCGCGCGCCGTGGCCGATTCGCTCTCCATCCCTTTTTATGTGGCCAACTACGAAGAGGCGTTTCGCGAGCGCGTGATCAACTACTTCGTCGACGAGTACCGTCGCGGGCGCACGCCCAACCCCTGTGTTGCCTGTAACAACCATCTCAAGTTCGACATCTTGTTGGGCCGCTCGCTGGCGCTAGGCGCGCGCTATCTGGCCACGGGCCACTTTGCGCGCATCGATCGCAGTGGCGAGCAGCCCGTGCTGCGTCGTGGCACCGATCGCAGCAAGGATCAGTCCTACTTTCTGTTCGGGCTGCCGCGCGAGGCGCTCTCGCGCATCCTCTTTCCCCTGGGTGAGTTGACCAAGGAGCAGGTGCGCGGCCACGCTCGCCGGTTGGGCATGGAGACGGCCGAGAAGCCCGAGAGTATGGAGATCTGCTTTGTTGGCGGTGGCGACTACAAGGATTTTGTCGCCAAGCTGCTCGAGCAGCAAGAGCGTACGCCCGGCCAGATCGTGACCGAGCGTGGCGAGGTGCTTGGCGATCACGACGGCATCCACCAGTTTACGGTCGGTCAGCGTCGGGGCCTTGGAATTGGCCACCACGAGCCGCTCTATGTGCGCTCGATCAACGCGACCACCGGTGCCGTCGTCGTGGGCGGCAAGGATGCGCTGCACGCGCGTGGGCTGATCGCCGAGCGCTGCAACTGGCTCTCGTTTGAGCGTCCGTCCGGCCCCATGGAGTGCTCGGTCAAGATTCGCTACGCCGGCGAGCCGGTGCCTGCCTTGATCACCTTGGGCGAGGACGCGCAGACGGTCTTTGTCGAATTCGAGTCGCCTCAGCGCGCCGTGACACCGGGTCAGGCTGCGGTTTTCTATCGCGACGACGAGGTGCTTGGCGGCGGTTGGATCGAGGAGGCGCGCTCATGAGCGTCGAGGGCCCCGTCGGGCGCAAGCCGGTGCGTCACGTGCATCGCGAAGATCTCGAGGTGCTCGAAGAGCGCCTCGGCTATGTCTTTGTCGATCGAGGCCTGCTCGCCAGCGCGCTCACGCACCGCTCCTATGCCAACGAGGTCGAGGGCGCCGTTGAGAATAATCAGCGCCTGGAGTTTTTGGGCGATGCCGTGCTTGGCCTGGTAACGGCTGCCGCACTCTTTGGCCAGGACACGAACGCTGCCGAGGGCATACTCTCCGGGCGCCAGAGCCAGCTCGTTTGTGAGGCGGCGCTCGTCGATATCGCCCAGGAACTCGAACTCGGCTCCTTTATCCGTCTTGGAAAAGGTGAGACGATCACGGGCGGCCGAGAGAAGAAGAGCCTGCTCTCGGATGCCTACGAGGCCGTGCTCGCTGCGATCTATCTCGACGGCGGCATAGACGCCGTAAGCGAGGTGATCAGGCGCGTGCACGCCCAGGCGCTGCTCAGTGTCGGGCAAGACGATCCGAGCACCAGCGTGGCCGGTGACGCCAAGAGCCTGTTGCAAAAGCTGGTGCAAGGCGAGGCAACGGGACGACCGCACTACGTGATCGTCGAGGAGACCGGCCCAGCTCACGCGCGCCATTTTTTGGCCGAGGTGCGCCTCGGTGCCGTGGTGCTCGGACGTGGCCAGGGCCATTCCAAGAAACAGGCCGAGCAGCAAGCAGCGGCCGCTGCATTGGCCGCCCGCGAGGGCAGTGAGCAACATCAAACCAGAGATAAGTGAGCATCCGGTAGCATTATCGACGGCGCGCGCTACAATTGAGGTCATAGCGTTTGTGGTTGGTACGGCAGAGTGCAACAGCGCCTGTCGGGCATCTCCAGGAGAAACAGCATGTTCGGTTTAGGAACAACGGAACTCATCATTATTCTCGCCATCGTGATCATGCTCTTTGGCGTAGGCAAGTTGCCGATCGTCGCCAAGCAGCTTGGAGCTGGCATTCGTAACTTTCAGAAGTCCGTGCGCGGTGAGGACGACGACGAGCCCGCCGCCGCGGACAAGCGTATTGAGGACAAGCGCGCCGACGCCTTGGCGAGCGAGGCTTCGGTCACCGAGACCGAGAAGTCCGAGAACAAAGTAATTTTCTAGAGATGTCCCCTCGCTGGCGTTGATCACCAGCGCGGGTAGAGAGCCCCATGGCCTTTCAAAGCATGACCGGATACGGGTCGGCGCAAGCCCACAGCGGTGACTGGCAGATCCTTGTCGAGTGTCGCAGCGTCAACCACCGCTCACTCGAGGTGCGCGTGTTCATTGGCGGCGGTGAAGGCCGTTGGCTCGAGCCGCCCGCGATCGAGGCGATCAAGGCGAGCGTTCGTCGCGGTCGCGTCGATGTACGCATCGATCTGAGCTCGAGCGTCGGCGCCGAGCTGGCCAGCGCCGCTTTGATCGACGCGACGCGTTTTGGTGCGGTCTGCCGCGAGTTGACCGACCTGGCCCACAAAAACGGCCTGGCCGAGCCCTTGTCGATGGGCGATCTGCTCGTTTATCGCAGCTGCTTCGAGCATGCGCTCGAGCGAAAACAGGGCGCATGTGACTTTGACGCCAGCTTCGTCGCCGCGCTCGAGGAGGCGGTGGCAAAGCTCGTGGAGAGCCGGCTGATCGAGGGCCGGGGCATCAACGCCGACTTGGTTGGCCACCTCGACGCTATCGACGAGGGCATCGCCACCATCGCCGATCGACGCTGCGACGAGGCCGAGCAGTTTCGTGGCCGCCTCGAGGAGCGCCTGCGCGAGGCCGCAGCCCGCTTCAGGCTCGAGGGCCTCGACGAGGCTCGCCTCGCCCAGGAGCTGGTCTTCTACGCCGACCGCAGTGACATCAGCGAGGAGTTGCAGCGCGCAAGCTCGCACGTCGAGAAGCTTCGCGGCCTGCTCAATCCCGCGAGCAGCGGTGAGCCGCGTGGCAAGAAGATCGATTTTTATCTCCAGGAGTTGAATCGCGAGGCCAACACCATAGGCTCAAAAAGCAACGCGACGAGGCTGACCGATAGCGTCATCGACATCAAGAGTGCCATCGAGAAGATGCGCGAGCAGACGGCAAACGTCGAATAGAGCCCACGGACGAGCAGCAAAGGTCGATTGATGGAACAAGGCGTATTATTTATCGTTTGTGGCCCCTCAGGGGTTGGCAAGACCAGTCTGTGCCAGGGCCTGCTCGAGCGTCGGCCGCGGCTGATCGTGAGCACGAGCTATACCACGCGCGCGCCGCGCGGCGACGAGATCGACGGCATCGACTACCACTTCGTCGACGTGGCGACCTTTGAGACCATGCGCGAGGCCGGCCTCTTTGCCGAGTGGGCCGAGGTGCACGCCAATTACTATGGCACGGCCGTGGGCGTGATCCACAACGCCTGGGAAGCCGGCAAGGACGTGCTCTTCGACATCGACTACCAGGGCGCACGCCAGCTCCAGGCGCGCTTTCCCGACGCCTGCTCGGTGTTGATCATGCCACCCGACATGGCCACGCTCGAGGGTCGGCTTCGCCGACGCGCCACCGACAGCGAGGCGGTCATCGCTCAGCGCCTGCGCGCCGCCCACCACGAGTTGGGCCAGTACGAACTCTTTGACTACATCGTCGAAAACGACGACCTCGACAACGCGCTCAACGCCTTGCTGACAATCTACGATGCCTGCCGCTACCAGCGCTTTCGCCGCGTGCCTCGGCTGCGTGCCATGCTCGGCGGCGCCTGAAATCGTCCTATTGCAGGGCTTGCTTGAGCCGCTTGATGTGCAGGGCGAGCTCGGCCAGGCCCTCGTACCAGCCGATCTCCTCGGCAATAGCGCGGGCCTGGCGAAAGTGCTCCTTGCTGGCGTCGAGGTCGCTCGATTCCATGGCCGTGATTCCCAAATTGATCAGGATGCGACTCTGGTTGAGTAGATCGCCCGTGCCCTGAGCGAAGCTTACGGCACTGGTGAAGTACTGGACGGCCGTTTTGACGTCGCGAACGCTCAAGCACAAAGCGCCCATGTTGGAGAGGATGCGCACCAGGCCTCGGTAGTCCTCGATGGCGCGGGCTTGTTGCAGGGCCGTGTTGAGGAATTGCTGGGCGCGCTGGTAATCCTTCTGGCGGATGAAGAGCGTGCCGAGCTGGTTGTAGGCAGTCCAGCACAGCTTGCGGTCGTCGGGATCCTGCATGTTGAGGTCGCCGACCAGATCGACCTTCTGGGCGACCTCCATCAAGAGATTGGCGGCCTTGCCCAGCTGATTCTCCTTCTCGAAGAGCTGAGCCAGGGCGAGCAGGGCCTTGATCTCGAGCTTCTTGAGGTCGAGCTCGGCGGCCTGATCCTTGACCAGCACCAGGGCGTGCAAGCTGTTCTGGATGCCGCCGGCCTCCATATCGATTAGGCCCTTCTCGTAGTAAAGCTCCAGGCGAACCTCGCCCTCGATCTGATCGAGCGGGGGCAGCATGTCGGCGACGCGCTGGGCATCCTCGAGGCGGCCGGACTCGCGTAGCGCGATCAGCGAGCGCGCGTAGGCCAGCACCAGAGTGGGGTGGTTTGGGGCGACCTTGTTCTCTTTGAGCAGGTCGATGGCGTCTTGAAGATGCTCGATCGCGCCGGCGTAGTCGTAGAGATCGAGCAGCATCTCGCCAGCGCGAAGCAGGTAGAAGGCCGCACCCTCAAAGCCGTCGATCGCGCGGTAGTGAAAGGCCACCATCAGCGGGTATTCCAGCGGGTCGACGGCGGCGTACTCCGGAGCCTGCTCGAGAAACTCGATGATCCGCGAGTGGATCTGGGCGCGCGCAGCCTTGGGGAGGCGATCGTAGACGACCTTTCGCATCGCCCGCGGGTTGAAGGCCACGTGCACGCGCTCATAAGAGTCGAAGCGCGCCTCCATCATGTTGAGCGCCACGAGATCCTGAATGCCCTGGTCGGGCTCGAGGTGGCTCGGCGTGATCTGAAAGTAGAAGTCTTCGCGAAAGCTCTCGCCCATGACCGACGCCACAGCGAGCAGATCGCGCAGGTGGTCGGGCAGCAAGTCGAGGCGCTCGGCCAAGAGCTCCTGCAGGTTGAGCGGGATGCCTGCCTCGGCCAGATCGGCCTCGTTCAAGATGCGGCCGCCGCCCTTTTTGAGCACGGAGCGCACCAGCTCGCGCAAGAACATCGGGTTGCCGCTCGAGCGCATGTGCATCTGAGCGACGATCGCGTGGGGCGGCGTGTAGCCGAGCATCTGGGCGATGAACTGGCGCGACTCGTTCTCGTTGAGGCCGCCTATCTGCAAAATCTCGAAATTGCCGGGCAGCCCGTGCTCGAGCGCGGACGACTCGATGCGTCGGGTGACAACGACCAGGATCGGCTGTTTTTGAATGCCGGCGAGCAAGTTATCGATAAAGGCCATGCACAGGTGATCCTCGATGTCGATATCATCGACGACGAGCATCACCGGGCCCTTCTTCATGGCAAAGCGCACCATGCGAAAGAGCAGCGAGGCCGAGAAATGGATCAGGCCGGCCGAGTCGTTCCAGGGAAGCCCGCTTTGTTCCTTCTCCTCGCCCAGATAGAAATTGACCACGGTCTCGATTTGCTGCTTGAGACCGATCGCCTCGCAGGCCTTGTGGATCAAGGTCGCCGGGTCTTTGTAGGTCTTGGCGATCTGGCGGATCCAGGCGCGAATCGGCGCGAGGTTCTGGCGCCCGCGCATGTCGGATTCACGAACGACAAAAGCCTGCCAGCCATCGGCTGTGCGCTGCTCGATAAAGCGGTTGAGCAGCACGCTCTTGCCAGTTCCCAGATCACCGAGGATCGCGATGCCACCGCCGTTGGAGGCCTTGGCCCCGGCGGCGCGCCGGGCGAGCTCGTCGAAGAGCGCCGGTCGGGGCACGTAAACATCGACCTCTTCGAGCTCGGCCTGGATGTCGGCCTGGGCTGTGGCGACGGTCTTGTTCATGTCGAGCACTTCGCAGGCCGATTCGCCGGCGATGTTGCGCGGGGCGTCGTAGCTGACCTGCTCACGGGTGAGCTCGATCAGGGCCTCGTCGACAAAAATCTTGGCGTCGCGCACGCCGCGCGCGATCTCGACGGCGCGGTCGATCGCCTCGCCATAGGCGCTGCCGCCGCGCTTGTCGGAGACGAAGATCTCACCGTAAACCAGGCCCACGCCCAGATGCTCGGCGCCTTGTTCAAAGGCGCGAAAGCGCTTTTGCAGGGCCAGGGCGCACTCGACGGCGCGGATGTTGTCGCCGACGCGGGCTTTGCGCGCGCCAAAGAGCACGGTGTAGGTGCCACCCAGGGTGCTGTCGATCTCGCCCTCGAAGTGGGCGACGATCTCTTTGATGATCGCGCCCTCCTGGCCGCTTCGCCGGGCGAGCTCTTCGGGGTCAATACCCGCTTTTCGGCGAGCACGCTGCTGAACGCACAAGACGGCGACCTTTCGCCGCTCGCCCATCAGGCTGTTCTCGAGCTCGCCGACGCCGAAGGTCTGGTCGAGGATCGAGGTGCCCTGGGCGATGCCGGTGGCCAGGCGCTGGGAATCGCCCAAACGCTGGGAGTCTCCAAGCCCGAAGCTGCCCGAGCGGCTGTAAATGCTGCTCAGCCCGGAGCGGCCCGTCTCGCTTGGGCCCATACCGTGGCCGGTGCGCGAGAGGTTGCCGGTGCCGGTGCCGCGTACCATGCCGCTTTGGGCGAGCGAGCCGCTGTGGCTGCCCGAGACGCTGTCGGTGTGCTCGTTGGACGTGCGCCGAGCCGAGCCCGCGAGCGAGCCGGTGTTGCCGCTGGCCAGGTCTTGCTGGGCGTCGAGCAAGGCCTGGCGCATCTCGCCGGCGCTCTGATAGCGCTTCTTGATGTTGCGCTCCATGGCCCGAAGCGCGATTTTTTCGAGGATGGGAGCGATCTTGTGGTCGGTGACAAGCTCCGACGGCGGGCGGATCACCATCTGCATGACGCGCCCGATGATGCTGACCGCGTCGCGGTCGTGGAAGAGGCGCTTGCGGGTGAGCATCTCGTAGAGGATTACGCCGACCGACCAGATGTCGGCGCGCCCGTCGAGATCCTTGCGCATGATCTGCTCGGGACTCATGTAGTCGAAGGTGCCCACGATGTTGCCGGCCTGGGTGTAGGGCCCGACCTCCATGGCCGGGCCCTTGACCTTGGCGATGCCGAAGTCGAGCACCTTGACGAAGTCGGGCTGACCGGCGACCTCCTCGAGCATGATGTTGGCCGGCTTGAGATCGCAGTGCACGATGCCCGTGGAGTGGGCTTGCTCGAGCGCGCTGAGCAACTGCGCAAGGATCGCGCAGATGCGCGTGGGGGCGACCGGATAGTCCTTCTTGATCAGCTCCTTGAGCGTGCGCCCGGGCAGATGCTCCATGACCAGGTAGAGCAGGCCGTCGCCCTCTTTGCCGTAGTCGAGGATCGTGATGATGTTGGGGTGGCGCAGCATGTTGATCGCCTGCACCTCGCGCATGAAATAGAGCTCGCCCTCGGGGTTGCTCTCCGAGGGTTTGAGCACCTTGATTGCGACCCGGCGCTCGAGCGGATACTGGATGGCAGCATAAACATTGCCCATGCCGCCCTCGCCGATCTTGCGCTCGAGCTTGTAGGTGTTCTTGAGCATCAGCCCGATGAAGGGATCGTCGCCGTCTTTATCCGCCTGCGATGGTGTAGAATCGGAGCCCGTGCCCGTTCGTGAATTACCCGACTGCGACATGACCGAGGAGACGTTGGACGCCGGCGAGTCATCGTCGGGCGAGAGCGGCTCAAATTCAATGTCCATGAGATCGGGTATATTCTTGTCGTCGCTCATCGCTACTCAGCTAACTTTTGGTGGACTCACTTCACGTTCATCAGCTCGGCGATGATCGCCTCACGCTTTTTCCGCTCTTCGGCGATCAAATCTTCGACGGTCTGCTTGAGCGCCGATTCGTTTTGGTCCAACCACTTGAAGCTCGTCTCGACGACGTCGCCCGACTCGACCAGGCTGACATACCACTGGTTATCGGCGGCCTTGGCCAGCAAGAATTGCTGCTCGCTTCGGGTCACGATCACGGCTGCCGCACCGTCTTCGGACATCTGAATCTCTTGGACCTCGGAGCCAAAGCGCACCGGCTCTTCGCCGGGCAAGAGCGCGGGCTGAAAGACCTTCAAGAACAGCTCCTGTCCGCTGCTCACCATATCGGTGAGCTCGGCTCCGGACTGGCGCTTGGCCAGGCGGTGGTCGGTTTGAGGCAGGTAGGTCTCGATAAATGTGCCCATCTGCACGAGCTGCTCGTAGCGCGTTTGGAAATACTCGTGGGTGGGCTGGTCGCTGCGCTGCCAGATCGTCGCCGCGTCGCCTTCGAACAAGGCGTTGCGAAAGATCAAATAGGCGTGCTCTGGCTTGGTCGGATCGAGCTCACTGCTGCACCCGACGCCCAGGCCGCTGGCGAGCATCAGGGCCACGAGCAGCACCAGGCGAATCATTCTCATCGAAGGCATAGTCACGCGCGAGTTCATCGTTTGGGTGTCGAATCCAGCATTGTCCAATTTATCGGAGCGTTACGAGCGGCAAGTCTATCCCCATGGTCCGATGATGTAAAGACGCCATGTCGGCGCCTTTTTGCCATGAGCTCGCCATGATGTGCATCAGCGCAGCGTTGAGAGCTCGGCCGGGATCTGCGGCGCGCCGTATTGCTGCCAGCGCCGCTCGAACCAGCGCCGCCAGTAAAAGCTCGCGTCGGTCTTGGACCACGAGAGGCTGTTGGCCTCGCGCCCGGCGATCCGCATGAGCACGCGCTGGGCGTTGTAGCTGAGGTGGTCGTCGTGGCTTATCGCCTTGCAGATCTCCCAGACGTACTGCGCGCTGAGCTGGGCGACCTGCAGGCCGGCCTGCTGAAAGCCCAGCGCCAACCACTGGTCGCGGCTCATGCGCTGGTGTTTGGCATACCAGCCGCGCCAGGCCTCGATGGCCTGCGCGCGCTCGAGCTCGTCGGCGGCGCGCCAGTCAGCCCCGAAGCTGTGGTTGGTGAGAATGCCCAGAGCCTTGGCGGCCTGGGCGCGCAGCTCGCCGTCGTCGTCGGCGAGCACGGCGATCAGCGCGGGCACCGGGCGCGGATCCTCGAGGCGCACCAGCGCGTTGGCGGCGATCGCGCGGGCATCGAGCTCGAGGGTGTCGACCAGACGCACCCGGTGCGGCGTGCTCAAAAATGCGGTCAGCGCGTTGCTGGACGTCGTGCCACCGAGCTGGCCGAGCGCGTCGACGATCTCGACCAGAGCGTAGGGATGTTCCTCGCGGCCGAGGCGTTTGGCCAGCGCGTCGGCACCGGTGCCCAGGTTGGCCAAAGCGCGCGCCGAGGCTGCACGCACGCGCGGATCCTCGTCGTCGAGCAGGCCGGCGATCTCGCGCGCTGAGGCCGTGGCTTCCATGACCGCAAGGCGCTGTACGGCGACGACGCGCTCCTCAGCAAGCTCGGCCACGAGCAGCTTGCGCGCCTGAGCGATGGTCTGCTGGCGCTCGGCCGAATAGGGGCGAAAACCTGGCGCCGCGCGACCCCCGTTCTTGCAGCCCGAGCGCACGTCGATCTCCGAGCAGAAAATACGGATATGAAAGTGGTCGTTGTGCGGCAGCGCGCCGCCCGGCTGCAACAGCATGGCCTCGGCACGCGCAAGCACCTCGCGCGTGGCCTTGGCACGGCGCGCCTCCGCCAGCAACATGCGCCGAAGCGCGTTGGACACAAAGATGAACTGGATCTGGGCGGCCTCCGAGAGCATCAGGCCTTCGACGAACTTCCAGTTGCGCGCCACGTCGAAGTGATACTCCTGGCCCACATAATCGGTTTGAGCCTCGCCGACGAACACGCCCTGGTCGTCAAATGGCAGCAGGTTGGGCGACACGATCGGCTGCCCGCTTGCGTCCAGCGAGAAGAAGGCGACGTCGGCATCGCGCCCCGAATTGTGGGAGACCGAGTAGGGGATGTCGCCCCCGCCCTCAGCACTGAAGTTGCCCAAATAGACGATGCTCTCCGGGAAAGCCTCGGCGACGTGGCCGGCCGCCTCCTCGATCAGAGCGACCATCGCGTCGGTCGTAAAGATCAGCCGGCGCTGGAATTGAACGGGCAAAACGGCCATGTGCCGATGGGGCAGCGGAATGCTTGCGCTGTCGACCAGATAGCCGTCGACCACGTCACCGATCGAGCGGCTCGGTCCCCGATCCTCGCCAGGCAAGTACGGAAACCGCGGCCGGCGCTGCTCAGTATCCGGCATCTGCCAGACCTCGCTCGCCAACGCCGGCGGATCGATCACCGGCGGCAACACCCTCGCCGGTTTAGCCGGCGCCACGGCCCGCTCTTTGACAGCATCGGAGCCCTCGCCACTGGTCTGGTGTTGGATGACGCCCACACACGTAGCCGTCGCCAAGACGACGAACGCCAGGCTCGCGATCCCGGGACGCGTTGAGAAGGGTAGATTCATGGACCCACGTTGTTGGATTTGGTAATGATTACAGCATGATGGATCAACGCCGCCTCAAGATCATAGCCGCAGATGGGATCAAGGTCCAGTGCTCATAATCGATCACAATTCCAACGCAAAGGCGGCACGGCCAAGGCGATTAATGGATCGGTTGGCCGGTGCCGTGCGCCCCGACGGCCTTTTGCGCCGCGAGGCGCACCTGGCCAGCCGCGGGGCTTGCCCCCGTCGGTCGTCGCACGGCATCGGCCAACCGATCGTTTTCCACGTCCAAATAACGCGTGTCGGGTCCCTTGGCACCCCGACCTCACCGGCCAACCGATCGTCTCCCCCGTCCAATTCACGTACGGCTTGCGCCACGGCACCCCGTCCAAACAACGCGTGTCGGGTCCCTTGATACCCCGACCTCGCGGCCGGTGCAGAGGACATTTCGAGCAAGCGGCGTTGAAAACCGGCCAAACAAGGCGTTTGGCAGCAGACAAGGCAGGTTCGCAAGTGAAACAGACATCGAGGGCGGGGGCCGATGCTGCCTGGCAAGTGAAACACTGCTCGCAAGCCGCCTGGAGCTACCATTGCACGAGCAAGAGACGTCGGGTTCAGGGTCCGATGTATCAAAAAGCGGCTCAAGTGCGTTGGGTTCAGAGGACAACGGCTGTTTCAGTTTGAAGCGATGCTCCCAGTTGCTGGGAGCCACGTTTCAGTGGGGGAGTAGGGTGGGGGTCGGCTTGAGAGGTGTGTTGCAGTTGCAAAGTAGGGTGGAGGTCTGCTTGGAGCAGTGGTTCAGTGGCAGAGCTTGCTCCAGTCATGAAACGAGGCGTATTTCGCTAAGCGCGGGGGCTCGCGCCAGCGGGCAAGGTGTTTTTCATTTCTTGGACCTGCGTTCGGGGCTTATGGGGTGCGGACGAGCGGGTGTTTTGTGGGTTGCAAAAGGCGATCGGGTAGTTTAGCGTTTGTGTTCTTAAGTCGTACATAAAACGTGTCCTGGGTAGTCCAGACAACAAGCCGGTAGTCGGTGAGTGTCTGGCGGGACGATGATTGGGGATCATTGTCATGTCAAAGATTACGAAAATGGTGGCGAATAAGCGGTCAATTACGGAGACGATCGACAGCTCGGTCGAGGTCAACTTGGAGGTGCTCGGCGCGAAGCTCGAGTATCTACTTTTTAAAGGGCCGCCGCCGCAGCCGCTCACGATGGCGCTGGTGGCCAAGGCTATCAGCGGTGTGCTCATTGAGAGCTATGAAGGCGTCGAAGTGCTCGACCGTGAGGTCGCCACCGAGGTCGGCCAGGACCGCGTCAAGCGCGCCACGCGCGATGGCTATGTTGGCCGGCTTCGCCAGCGCCTGATCTCGCTGCGCGGAAACATCGAAGCCGACTTTGGCTCGGCGGCCGTCGCCCACCTGGGCATGGCCGGCGAGACGCCGAGCAACCCCGACCAGCTGATCACGCACAGTCGCAACGTGGTCGAGCAGATGGCCGCCGGGCTCTCCGACTTCCCACCGACGCTGCCCGACCTCGAGCCGCTCGATCTCGCGGCCCGCGCTGAGGGCATCACCCGCGACGTCGCCCACCTCGAGCGTGCAATCGCCGCCCTGAACAAGGACCTACGCGAGACCCAGGACGCCCAGAACAAGCGTAACCTGGCCACCGAGCGCTGGAACAAGCATTACTCCCCGGTCGCCTCGATCGTCGAGAACCTCTTTCGTCTGGCCGAGATGCCCGCCCACGCCGAGCGCGTGCGCCCCACCAACCGCCGCCGCGCCGGCCTCCCGGAGCCCGTCGACGCCGAGAACGCTCTTGGCGTCGATCAGGTTTATGAGGAAGAGGTCGTGCTCGACGTCTAAGGTTATGATTCTGCCGTGCAACGGGCCCCTCCGGCGCTAAAGCGCCACCTCCCCACCAAGTGGCCACCAAGTGGGGAGGGGCAAAGGCCCTCCGGCGCTAAAGCGCCATCTCCTCACGCGTTACTGGCCGTCTTCCGGGGCTGCGGCGATCATGTCGATCTCGACGAGGACGTCCTTGGGCAGCCGGGAGACTTCGACGGTGGCGCGCGCCGGTGGGTTCTCGTCAAAATAGCCGCCGTAGATCTCGTTGACGGCGGCGAAGTCGGTCATGTTCTTGAGAAAGATCGTGGTCTTGAGCACGTGGGCAAAGTCGAGGCCGGCCGCTGAGAGCACGGCGCGCAGGTTGGCCATGACCTGGCGCGTCTGCTCTTGGACGCCGCCGGGCACGATGTCGCCGGTGGTCGGGTCGATTGGGATCTGGCCGGAGAAGAAGAACAGGCCGTTGTAGCCGACGCCCTGGGAGTAGGGGCCGATCGCTTTGGGGGCGTTTTCGGTCTCGACGATCGTCTTGGTGATCATGATCACTCCTGCAAAATGGGGTGGGGGTGCGCTCTGGGGTTGAAGGATCGCGCCAGGAGTTCTATTAGAAGTTCTGCGCGCGCACAAGCCCCCGGTGACCGGGTCCAATCGTGTTTGCTTCGGGTTTGGTCCTTTACCTCGTTTGAGCCTTTATGTTAGCTTCGCTCACCAAATATCGCTGGTTTTTAAAGCTGTATCGGCCCGTCCGGAGCGACGTACAAGGATGAGTCTTCCTCTAAGTGGTGAACTGGGGTCCGTGCTCGAGCAAGCTCGAGACATCGCGCGAAAAACAAGTCAGCCGATCTCGTCGGCGCACGTCTTGTTGGCGATGTTCACCGTGGCCAATGGTGCTGCGGTCTTCTTGAAGGACCGCGAGATCACCGTCGAGAAGCTGCTCGCGGCGATGGACTCCTATCCCGAGGAGCCCTCCGAGGTGCTGCACAAGATTCACGAGCGCAGCCTGCGCATCGCCGCCGGCTCGAACGCCGACACGGTGACCAGCCTTCACCTGCTCGCTGCCCTGGTGCGCGAGAAGCCCAGCCAGGCCTGGCAACTGCTCAATGAGTGCGGGGCGAACATCGGTGCGATTCGCGCCTCGGTGATGAGCTATGCGACGGCCTCGCGGCCGCTGCCGCGCCGGCTGAAGTTTTTTGATGCCGGCGACCCGCTGCGCGTCGTGCGCGACGAGCAAGCCTACCAAAACGAGCATCCGCCAAGCCCGATCGCCTTTCACCCGCTGCTGGGCGTTGACGATCCGCAGCGCATGGCCTCGCAGCGCGCGGTCGAGCCGCTGCGCCAGATGGCCGCGCCCCAGGTGGTCAGCGACGCCCCGCCGGCGCCGGAGCCTGAGCCGCCAGCGCCCGTTGAAGAGACGCGTGCCGCGCCCGATCGCAGCCACTTCGAGAGCGATGCCGCGATCGAGGAGGCCAAGCAGACGGCCAGAAAGCTCGCCGAGAACCTCTTTGCCAAGCGCAAAGAGGCCGAGCGCATGGCGAAGTTGCGGCGCACAGCAGAGATCGATGCGCGCGCCAAGGTGGCCGCCGCGCTCGATGCACCGAGCGCGGCTGAGGCCAAGGCCGGCGCGCAGCGAGACGATCTGCGCACCACCAGCGACGAGCCGCTCTTCGAGCCGGATTTCGCGCTGGCCAAGGAGTACGAGCTCGACGAGGACACCTACCCGTTTCTGGTCAAGTTTGGGCGCAACCTCACGGCCGAGGCCGCGATGCTCCAGATCGACCCGGCGATCGGGCGAGATGCCGAGATCGGTCAGCTCATCGACATTTTGGGCAAGCGGCGCTCGAACAACCCGCTGCTCGTCGGCGCGCCGGGCGTGGGCAAGACGGCGATAGTCGAAGGCCTGGCCTGCGAGTTCGTCGAGATGGCCCGGCGCGGCGGCCGGCTTGGCAAGCGCGTGATCATCGAGCTGGAGATGGGCCGCCTCTTGAGCGGCACGCACCTGCGCGGCTCGTTCTCGGAGCGTCTGATCGGCATCAAGGAAGAGGTGCACCGCGCCAAGGGCCAGGTGATCATCTTTCTCGATGAGGTGCACACCTGGATCTCGGCCGGCGCTGGCGGTGACGGTGGAGACGCCGCTGGCGAGCTGAAGACGGCGCTCGCGCGGGGCCAGTTTCCTTGTATCGGGGCGACGACCAACGACGAGTTTCGAAAGTTCATCGAGACCGACTCGGCCTTTGAGCGGCGCTTCCAATCGGTGGCCGTCGAAGAGCCCGACGTCGAGACGGCCGTGATCATCATGCGCGGCGTCAAGCCTCACTACGAGCGCCACCACGGCGTGCGCTTTAGCGACGAGGCGGTCGAAGCGGCCGTGCGCCTGGGCCATCGCTACATCCACGATCGCCAGTTGCCGGACAAGGCGATCGGCGTGCTCGATTTAGCCGGCAGCCGGGCTGCGCGCATTGGCCAGACCGATGTCGAGCGCGAGCACATCGCGCGCGTCGTCGCCGAGATCGCCGGCATCCCCGCCGATCGACTGCTCCAGCAAGACCGCGAGCGCTTCTTGCACATGGAGCGTTTTTTGGCCGACAGCATCGTCGGTCATAGCCAGATCTCCAAGACGATAGCCGACGTGATCCGGCGCAATTACGCGGGCTTTCGAAGCCGGCGCCCGATCGGCAGCCTGCTCTTCTTGGGGCCGACCGGCGTTGGAAAGACCGAGATGGTCAAGGCCCTGGCCGACTTTCTCTTTCATGACCGCGATGCGATCGTGCGCCTGGATATGTCGGAGTTCATGGAGGCGCACTCGGTGAGCCGACTGATCGGCGCGCCTCCGGGCTATGTCGGCTACGATCAGGGCGGCCAGTTGACCGAGGCCATTCGTCGGCGCCCCTACCAGGTCGTGCTCTTAGACGAGATCGAAAAAGCCCATCCCGACGTGCTCAACCTCTTGCTCCAGGTCTTTGACGAGGGCCGGCTCACGGACGGGCGCGCGCGCCTGGTCGATTTTTCCAACACCGTCGTCGTGATGACGAGCAACCTTGGCGCCTCGGCGCTGGTCGAAAACTCGTCGCAGCCCTCGCGCGCACGCATCGGTTTCTCCGAGATCAGCGGCTCCGGCGCGGACGCCGTCCACGAGCAGCTCAGCGCGAAGGTGCTCGACGCCGCGCGCCGCCACTTCACCCCCGAGCTGTGGAATCGCATCGACGAGCGTCTGGTCTTTGCCCCGCTTGGCCAGGACGAGGTCGCCCAGATCGCGCGCCTGCAGCTCGCCGACAGCAGCCGCCGACTCGCTGCCGAGAGCGACATCTCACTCTCGTACGATGACGCCGTGATCGCCCACCTGATTGAAAACGGCGGCTGGGATCCCAAGCTTGGCGCGCGCCCGATGCGTCAGACGATCCAACGCCTGATCGAGGGCGCTGTGGCGCGCTTGATCCTCGAGGGCTCAGTCCAACGCGGGGCGACGGTGCACGTGCGCGTCGAGAGCGGCCAGTTGGTCTGCGCCTGACTTGGTGCTTACAGCATTATTTGCGCTGGGCAGGCTCGAGGGTGAGCGCCAGGGTGTTGTCATAGGGCTCAAGCGCGAGGTGCACGTGGGCGTGGCCGGGTCCGATGGCGTCGATCTTGAAGCGCACCGGTGAGCGAGTCTCCTGGCCGTCAACGAGTTGAACGGCTTCGAGACGCTCGCGGCGCACGGCGCCAACACCCATGTCGATGATCAGGTTGCCCTGGTCATCGAGCACGAGCGTGCGCGCGCCGTGGTAGGCAAAGACGATGTCCGCCGGGTCGGCGCCCGGTTGCAAGTGGAAGGTGTCGACGGCGTCGCCGGCCTTGTCACGGTACACGAGGTCGATGCCGGGCCAGATGTTTTCGTAAGCGAGCTCATGGTAGGTGGGGATGGCCGTCTTCCACTCTTCGCGTGGGCCTTTGAAGAAGCTGATGATCGTCTCGGCCTTGTTGCGCCCAATAGGCTTGACGTCGGCATGGGCGCCGACGAAGTCGGTGCGAATCGTCCAGGTCTGCGACCAGCCACTGCCTTCTCCGTCTTTGGCGCCGTCTTTGACGCCCTCGAAGTTGGCGATCTTCTCCGGGTTTTGGGCGGTCTCGGCGGCGAGCTCTTCGGCCGTCGCCGGGCGAGAGAGCACGTAGGTCACGGAGTTCTTGGAGAAGCCCGCACGTGGGCGCCCGCTCTGGACATAGTAGTCGATGTGCTCGCTTGTCTGGCCACGGTTCTCGACAAAGATCGTGGGAAACCGCTCAAATGGCGAGGTCGACTTAAAAGCGTCGGCTGAAGGGGCGACAAAGACCGGCTCTTCGGTGACAACGCCCGCGTTGGCGGCCTGCGCCTCGCTCGCCAGGGGCTGCGCCGCGGGGTCGGTGCCCGTAGCTTCCTGGGGCTCGACCGAAGCGCTGTTGCAAGCACACAGACAAAGCACGCACAAGAGGGTCAAAAGACGTGAATTCATGGGGTACCGTTCAGTGAAGTGGCTCTCAAGTCACGCGCGCGTTGGGTAAGAATGCGGTAGATTTGTGCAGCGTTATCGTCGCCCATCGCCGCGATCGATTCGAGATGGCGCGCGATGGTGGTTTCATCACCGCGTGCCACCGGGCCGCTCAAGGCCTCAGCCGGTGACTGCGCGCGCAAATTATCGAGGCTGGAGGCGGCAAGCTCGACGAGCATGAGGCGGGCCGTCTCGGGAGCGATACCGGCGTGCGTGGCCATGGCCACGGCAGCGTCGATCAAGCTGACGAGCAGATTGGCCGAGGTCACCGCCGCGGCGTGGTAGAGCATCTTGGCGTCGGGCTCAAGGCGCACCGGTGAGACGCCAAGGCGGGCAAGCAGTGAGATACAGTAGTCGACGGCGCGGTCGTCGCCTTCAACGCTCCAATAACTCTTTGCCAGGCGCTCCAGGGCGCGAGCCGGATCGGTGATCGCCTGGAGTGGGTGCATCGAGGCGGCCGCAGCTTTGATCCCGGCATCGGTGAGCAGCCTGGTGGCGAGGCTACCCGAGGTGTGCACGACGATCGAGTCGGCGCCGATGAACGGCGAAAGCCCGGCGGCCACATCGACCAGGGCGTCGTCAACGACGGTCAACCACACGATCGCCGGTGTGGAGAGCGCCTCCTCAAGCACCGAGAGCGGGCCGCTCAGCGCGGCCTCGGCGTCGACGTTTTTGCATGCATCGGCCGACGGCGTGCGATTCCAGATCGCGCGCACAAGCTGGCCCTGGCGACGCGCGAGCAGGCCCAGGGTCTGACCGAGGCGGCCGCAGCCAACGATGATCCAGGGCAGGGCAGGTTCGCTCACGTCGGGCCCTGTGCTCGGGATGCACGCCCGACACAGTTCGGGTCGACGTAGAGGGCATGCTCAGCGATGTAGTCGATCACGCGCCGTGGCACCCAGGGGCCGAGCGCGTCGTAGTCGCAGCGCGAGAGCGCCTCGCGAATGATCGTCGAGCTGACGTCGGGCAGTCGAAACGGTTCATCTTGTGCGGGCTGACCGTGCTCAAAGCCGACGCGACCGACCACGAGCAGTGAAACCATCGTCATCAACTCGTCCCACTGCTTCCAGCGCTCGGTTTCTCCCAAGATGTCGGCGCCGACGATCAGCCAAAAAGCGGTGTCTGGATGGCGTGCTTGCAAGGCCGCGACGGTATCAATGGTGCGGCTTTGGCCGCCCATGGAGCGCTCGATGTCATTGACACTGACACCGACCAGCGGCTCGACGGCGAGCTCGCACATCGCCCGGCGGTGCTCGAAGTCGACAAGCCCCTTGGAGAAGGCGTGCTGATGGGTCGGAATCCACCAAACCTCATCGAGCGGGTGGGTTTGCAGAGCCCACAACGTGGCAAGCGTATGGCCGACGTGGGGCGGGTTGAAGCTGCCGCCGAAGAGGCCAATCTGTCTGACCTTTTCGTCATTGCTCATAAAGCAGGCACTCTTGGCGACGCTGGTCGAACTGGGTGCGCGCCGCGGACGGGCGTCGAGACAAGGCGACGGGATGCTCGCCGGCCTCGAGCGCGTGGCGCACCTGTTCGTCGCCAAGTAACAAGTCGATGGCCAGTCGGTCGGCGACGAACTCGTAGGCCTCCTCGCGCCAGGCGAAGTCGCCGGGGCACACCTTGAGCAAGCCGGCGAGCACGGCGTAACCTGTCGCCAGGCTGTCGAATTGGTCGCGCTCGGTGACATGCATTTGCAGACCGCGGCAGGTCGTCTGCGCGTGTTTTTGAAAGCCCGGGCGAAAGGCCGCCAGCCGCCAGGCCACGCCCGGCAAATCGAGCGCGACCAGGAATTGTTGCAGGGCGACGGCGTCGACATAGGGTGCGCCGAAGAGCTCGAAGGGACGCGTCGTGCCGCGGCCCTCGCTGGCGTTGGTGCCCTCGAGCAGACACTGGCCCACGTAGACTGTCGCCGTCTCCAGCGTGGGCATGTTGGGGCTGGGCATGACCCAGGGCAGGCCGGTCTGGTCAAACCACATCGCGCGCCTCCAGCCGCGCATCGCGATCACCTCGAGCTCACAGGGCCAGCCCCCAAAGCGCACGAAGAAGTGGGCGAGCTCGCCGCAGGTCATGGCGTGGCGGGTGGCCAGCGGTTGCATGCCCACAAACGAGGCGAACTCGGGCAAGACCACGTTACCTTCGACGTGCAGGCCGGTGATCGGGTTGGGGCGATCGAGCACGATCACCTTGATCCCGGCTTGCCCGCAGGCCTTCATCATCAGGCCGATCGTGTAGACGTAGGTGTAATAGCGCGCGCCGATATCCTGGATGTCGCAAATCACGACATCGAGGCCGTCGAGATGAGCCTGGCTTGGTGTGAGGCTCTCGAGTGTAGCGCCGTAGAGGCTGATCACGGCAACGCCCGAGATCGAGTCGACCGTCTCGGTGACGACCTCCATGTCCTGGGCGTCGGCGCGAACGCCGTGTTCGGGGCCAAAGAGGCGCGCAATCTTGACACCGCAACGCTGAAGGGCGTCGATCGCATGTTCGAGCGAAGCCGTAACGCTGGTGGGGTTGACGAGCAGCCCGACGCGTTGGCCAGCGAGCGCTGCGAGGCGTGTGGGGTCGGCGAGCAAGCGGTCAAGACCGGTCATGACGATCGACATTAACTGACGTCCTCTTCGGTGGGGGCTTCTTTCTTGGCCTTAGGACCCATTCCAGGAAGGGCGACCCCCTGGACTATGGGCGCGCCGGCCTTGTCGTGTTTGGCCATATGGGCCTCGGGCATCAGCTCACCCCAACTCTCCTCGCTGCCGTCGTCATCGGGCATGGGCTTGCCCTGCAAATAGGCGGTCAGCAAGTTGAGCATTTGAGACAGGCTTGCCGCATGCTCGTGCAGCCCTTCGGTGGAGAATTCGTACTCTTTGTTGCCGGCGAGCATCTCCTGGATGCCCTGCTCGACCTTCTCAAAGGGCTTGATGAACTGAAAGATAAAGAAGAGCAGCAACCCAAGTCCCAACAAGAGGATCGCGGCGGCGCCAAAGAGGATGTTCGACTGCGTTTGGACCAAAGGCTTGAGCGCCTGCTCGGCGTCGGTTAAGACCACGAAGCCCGCCGGTGTTTCACCGCCGGCGTGCCCGGGAAAGTAGCGTGCGAGTGCGCGGTAGGGGCGATCGTCGATCTGAATCTCGATGAGCTCCTCGAGGTTATGATCGGCCAGCGGTGTTTTGCCCTCGAAGAGCACTTTTGCCAGCTTGAGCTGGTGGGCGGTGCCAAAGGTCGAGCCGTAGATCTTGTTGCCATGGAAAAAAGCGATCTCGGGCGCGAGCGATTGTTCCCGGCTATCGCGGCGATGTTGTGGCTTCTCGAGCGCGATGCGCCCCTCGAGCAGCAACTGGCTGCTCTTGGCTACGCCGTCGTTGATCGCGTTGCCGAGCACGACCACGCCAACCGGCGGCTCGCCCGGCGAGGCGCGAAGCGGAACGATCGAGACGACGTACAGTTGTTTCTTGTCGGCCGCGCTGTAGGACCACAGCCACATATCGGTGCGCGCCTCGCCGCTTTGCATGACTTCGAGGATAATCGGGTGTTGCTTGGCGACGTTGTCTCCGAACCACTGCAGCAGGTCTTTGCCCAGGGTAGCGACACCCTTGCCGGAGGCGTCAATGACCATGAAGATCTCTTGGGTCATGGGTTCACGGTGCAGCAGATTCAGGTCGAGGTTGCGTTTGCCCTTGTTCTTGGGAGCATAGAACTCGGTGAACAAGATCTGATCGCGCTCGAGCAGCTTGTGCACCTGCATGTGACGGTCGTACTCGCCGTTTTCGCCCTCGTATTCGGCGACCATGGCTGCGTTGAGGTCGGCGCGCTGGGCCACGAAGCGGGCCTTCTCGAGCAGAGCGAATTCGTCAAGGCGGCGGGTCTTCTCGGCAATCAGAGCCGTGCGCCGCAGCGCCACTTCGGCGTCTTCCTCGAGGGCCTGGCCCATGTGGGAGTGGACAGTGAGGTAAACGATCCCGACCAGACCGGAGATAAGGAGAACGAAAGCCAACGCGATTTTTAGGCGAAACATGGAGGCATTCTCCGCAAGTGATCTCAAAGATGAGGCGATAGTCTGGGCATCGGTCAGTCCAGACCATTGTATCCTAACGTGATCGCTGGCGATGTTAAACCAGTGCGCCCAATCACGTCAATGACAGGTGCGCGCCCGGCTCGGCGCCTGGTTTTGGGTCAGCCGACGGCTTGCAGCCGCTTTTGTTGTTGCTCCACGACCCACTTCACCAGGCGCTCGTAGTCACTGGCGCCACGGCTGTCGGGCGCATACTCGAAGATCGACTGCTGGTGGCGCGGCGCCTCCTTGAGGCGGGTATTGACACGAATCGGAGGCAATACTTTGTCGTGAAAGTAGCCCTGCAGGGTCTTGATCGACTCGTCGCTGATGTTGTTTCGCATGTCGTAAAAGGTGGGCAGTATGCCCAGGATGCTGATCGGGTGGAGCAGCACCTGGTTGACGTTCTTGAGCGTTTTCATGACTTGCTTGACGCCGATCAGGCTCAAGAAATCGCACGACACCGGAACGATCAAGAAGTCGGCAAAGGTCAGCGCGTTCATGTTGAGCAGCGAGAGGCTGGGGCCACAATCGAGCAAGATGAAGTCGTAGCCCTTCTCGTCGATCAAGGTCTTTCGAAGCGCCTTGTCGCGGTCATCGTTTTTGCGTGCCAGGAAAATCTCGGCTGAGGCCAGCGTCTCGTTGCCCACCAGGATGTCGAGGTTGGGTCGGGCGGCGATCACGCTTTGGGCAAGCGGCGCGCCTTCGACGAGGATGTGATAGAGGGTCTTGTCACCATCGACGCCCAGACTGATCGCAACATGGCCCTGGCTGTCGACGTCGATGATCAGCACGCGGTGGCCAGCCTGGGCTAGGCCGACACCGAGGTTGACCGTGGTCGTCGTTTTACCGGTGCCGCCTTTTTGGTTGAGAATGGCAATGCGCATGGCGCCTTGCTCGTCTTGAACCATGCGCTTTCGGTATTCGGTGACCGCCGGGGAGCGGCACTCCATCGAGCAAAAATGGGTGATTTTGCCGTTACTTGTGGCTTGCTGGTAGGCGTATTTCGGCGTGAAGGCGCGATCGCAGCTCACACAGCGTACTTCACCGTGGTCGCTCGAATCCTGCTGGCGGCATTGCTGGCTGCAGAAATAGGTGACGACGTTGTCGCGATGCTCGAGTTGATAGCGAAACTTGACCAGAAATTGTCGTGCGCAAACCCGGCATTCCTTGAGCGCCGTGGACATCAGTGCTTCTCCCTCGCCATAACTCCATCATCCATTTCTTGGGCATTGTGGTTCCAGGCACCGTGCTCTTCGTGCAATTTTCTGCCTGCCACGCGCGCTACTCTACCTCAGGCTCGGGCGAATTTACACTCTGAACATGAGTGGATCGAAACACGATCAGCGCGACGAATCCAACGAGCACGCCAAACCAAAGCGTGGCAAAGCGGATAAGATAGGTCGCCGCTGCCGCGGTCGACTGTGCGGCAAAGACACCGCTCAAAAGCAAGACGCCGATCATGCTGCCCTCGGTCACGCCCAGTCCGCCGGGAAGAAAGCTCACGGCGCCCAGTATCGTGGTGATCGCGTAAATAAAGAAGGCCAGATACAGCGTGGTTTCGCTGGCGCCCAGGGTGACCAGGATCCAATAGAAGGCCAGCGCCTCCATCGACCAGGCCAAGACGCTGAGCAAGGTGGTCCAGGCCAAAACGGGCAAAGTCAGCAAGCGGCGCATCGAAGCGTAGGCTTCGTCGAGCTTGGGGCGCATCGAGCCGACCACGGGAAAGCGCTGCCACAGATCGAGCAAGCCCGTCACAAGCCTGGGCTGTTGCAAGAAGAGGATGCTGGCCGCAACCACGATCAGGCTGGCCACAAAAACCGGGCGACCGAAGTCAAAGCTGATGATGCCCACCCCGGCGATCACGAAGAGGCCGAGCAAGTCGGTGAGGCGCTCGGCGATGACAATCGGTGCGGTCTGGGCCGCAGGAATACCTCGCGAATCGCGAAGAAGCAGGCTCTTGAGCACCTCGCCGACCTTGCCGGGGGTGACCGACATGACCAGGCCGGCCAGGAATACGTTGAGGCTGTGCAGCCACTCCACCCGATGGCCCAGCCGCCTCAAATAATAGTGCCATTTGAGAAAGCGCAATGCGTAGTTGACCAGCGTCAAGCCCAGCGCGCCGGCGAAAGTGCGAAGTGGAAAGTCCAACAACTCGGCGGCCAGCGACCGGGCGTCGGTCAGCAAACCGATGGCGGCATAGATGATGACGCCGAGAATGACCCCCCAGAGAATGCGTCGTTCGAGTTTGTTCATGGCACAGTCCACATGGGCAAAGCACACAGCAGGCCGGTTTGACGGTTGGCTTTGCGCGCCGATCGCCCTTGGGCTAACATGGCCCGGCATTCAGGGGAAGATTGGAAGTCGTTGTGCACCGTGAATTATCAGTGCGGTGGCTCGACCGACCGCTTCATTCGAGCAATACGACGACTGACACACAAGAGGCCCATCATGTGGCATCGAAGCTTCGATACAATACGCCGCCAGTTTCCCATGGCACTCGCACTTCTCGTCAGCGCCAGCGTTTCTGGCTGCGCCTGGGGCTATGCCGGACGGGAAGGGCGCTCGGCAAGCGAGCCCTCGCCCGGACAAACCACCGACGCCGAGATGGTGACGATCAATCACGAGGATCCGCCGCGCCAGAGCGAGCCCAAAGAGGAGCCGAAAGCCAGCTCGCCTTGCGGCTTGCCCACAGTAGACATCTACTTTTACAATCCGACAACGCGTGTGGTAAAAACATTGGATTGCGTCGAGCGAACGGTCGTCAATGTTTTGCGCACACCGATAGGACAGACGGCCTTTCAGGAAGCGCGCGCTGCAAATTTGCCTGAGGATACCTGGTATGTGCTCGTCGATCCTCAAGGGCTTCGAAGTAACTACCTGTCCAATCAGAACATCGTTGAAATGTCTCAACACTTCGAAGTGCGGTTTTTGGGTCGCGATTTGACCCACGACCTGCTCATCTACGAGTTCCTCGACAAGGAATTCTAGGAGGATTCGCATGGACAGCAGTCAGCATTCCCAGCAAGAGGCCGGGGTGCCGATGACACCGGAGTTGCAAGAGGAGATTCGTCTTGCTCGCCGGTGCTTCACCAATATCGAGCGACTGAGCACGTTGATGGCCGGCTATCCGCCGGGTCATCCGGTTGTTGAAAAGGCGATCGACGGGGTGCGTGAGGCTTTCTACGAATACTTTGAGGTCAACGACCGCCTCACGGTCCAGGTGCATCCCCACTGGATGGTGCTCTATGGCACCGACAAGGTGGTGTGGGAGACCGATGATCCCAAGGATTATTGTTTTGCGCTGACCCGCGACGGCATCTACCTGCTCCACATCTTGGCTGGCATCGACATCGTCGAGCTTCGCCGTCTGGTGGAGATCCTCAACGAGCTCGTCGATCAACGCGATCTGTCCAAGGCGGCCGTCGAGCTGCTCTTCGAGGCGAGCTTTCGCTACCTCTCCTATGACGCGATCGACGAGTCGCTTGCCGCGCTTGCCGGGCTCGACAATGACATGCGCGACCGCGATACGCGTGAAGAGCAGGAGATGATCGAAGAGCTGTTCAACGACGCCTTTGACAAAGGCCTCAACGAGCAGGTCAGCGCATCCAAGGAGCGGGCTGAGCCGGACTTCGAGGTGCGCCTCAGCCGTCAGAGCGAGAGACACCAGAAGCTCGAGGTCGGCTCGCGCCAGTTCTTGGAGCTGACCGAGGAGGCACAGACCCACCTGCTCGAGCTCAAGCGCGGCTTTACCGACCACGCCCAGCGCGAGCACCGCCAGGGCGAGGTGCTCTCGGCGATTTTGGGCGCACGTCCCAAGGAGAATCTTCGCCGCCAGGCTGTGACTCAGATTGGCGAGGTCATGGGCGCCCTTTTGGGAACGATGCATCCCTGGGAGACGCTCTCCTTTTTGAAGATCATCCACAGTTGGCGCGACAAGTTTGGTCCCGAGGTCGCCGACGAGCTCAAGGAGGTCGTCAAGTCCTGCTTCAATGAGCGGCGCATTCAGCTGCTCGTCAAGAATATCTCGATCTCCGATCAGTCCAGCCGGCGCGCGATCTTGCAGATGTTCAATGCCCTGCATCTGGACGTGGCCTCCCCGGCGTTGGTCGAATTACTCGGCTGGGAGATCGCCGACGATGTGCGCGAGGACTTGCTTCGCTACGTGCGTGAGCGCAGCCGCTATGGGCTGGACTTTCTCGAAGGCCCTCTCTTAAAGCTTTCGGCCAAGCACGCGGAGCCACTGGTCGAGCTGGTGGTCGCCAACATGCCGCGCACGCGCCACATGCTCGTCAACATCGTGCGCTCGCCCACCGAGCCTGCGCTCAAGGTCAAGGCTCTCAAGGCGCTGCACTCAAGCTGGAAGGATCCTCAGGAGGTGCGCGAGGTGCTCGTGCCGCTGCTCGATGCATCCAACTCGGAGGTGCGTATCGCGGCGCTGCAGAGCTTCGTCGAGGCCGCCCCTCAGCATGTCTTTCGCGTGCTCGAGCCGATGTTCACCGACAAGCTGCGCTCGCGCCCAGAGGAAGAAGTGCGCCTTCTGGTCAATGTCTTCGTCACCCAGGGCAAGCAAGAGGCGGTCGACAAGTTGCGCGGTCTCGTCCATCGCCGAGGCCTCGTCAACGACGACGAGCAAGAGCTCGCTGTGACGATTGCGCGCGCGCTGATGCGAACGCCGCTGCCCGTGGTGATCACCATGCTCGAAGCGGTCGGCAAGGATTGGCTCGTGCTCGGGCGTCTGCGAGCAACATGCAAGGAAGTCGCCGAATTGTTGCAAGCCGGCCAGGGCCGCTAAGGAGTGTTCGATCATGAGTGACAATCGCCACAACTTTGGCAGCGAGCCAACCGGTCTCGATACGCCGAGCGAGGCCTCCAATCAGGCAGCGATCGGTGCGTTGAGCGCCGACGTCAGTGATGCCCAGGCCTTTGGCAAGCTGTTCATCGACAGCGTCTACAAGATCCTCAAGGTCGGCTCGATCTACAGCGTCGATCACAACCAGACGCGCCAGGCCATCGCCGAGTTCATGCCGTTCTTTCAGGAGAGCGTGAGCCTCTCGAGCGACGGCGCGGTCTCGGTCTCGATTCGCGGCGAGCTCGTCAGCGTCAACGGGCAGACCTTGCGCCTTCGCCGACGCGAACAGGAACGCCTCAACGAGTTGCACGTGCTCTTTGCCGACGCCAACATCCGCGGCCTGCTCTTTGAGGCGGCGATGAGCGTCGATCAGCTCGTGGCATTTCTCAAGGCGCTCAATGAGGCTGCGCGTGCCGGCAACGGCATGGAGCACGTCAAAATCGATCACATTCAGATTCAGCACGGCAGCCCCGACCAGTCGATCTTGGAGGCTGTCGCCGAGGTCAACAAGGCCATGTACGTGGCCCACATCTACATCCGTGGGCTGGTCAAGGTGCGCAACATGCACCAGAATGTTCGCGACACCCAAAACCCGGCCGTGCCCACCGGCGTCATTCGGCGCATCATGCAGACGATCTCGGAGCTGCTCTCGGACGACGATTTCATCATTTTGGGCCTGTTGCCACTTCGCCTGGTACCCCCGGACCTGAGCTCGCACTCGGTGAACACGGCCATCTACTCGATGTTGCTCGCGGACCGCATGGGCCTCTCGCCACAGACGGTTTCTTATCTGGGCATGGCGGCTATCTACCAGGACCTCGATCGACTTGCAGGCATCTCGGTGGGCCATCGCGACCGCGATCCGGGTCTTGAACCCCAGCGTCAATTCTCGTCAAACCTGCGCGATGTGGCCCACATGCTGGGCTACGTCGACGGCGAGGTGATCTCGACGCTGCGCGTCTTGATGACCTATGAGCGCGGCTGTGCCTTTGACCAGCCGGTCAACCTGCCTTTTTACCGCGAAGCGCGCGAGCTCCATCTGGTCACTCGCATCATCGACCTGTGCCGCACCTACGACCTGCTCATCCAGGGTCTGCAGGGCTACAAGACCCGCCGCCCGGATCTGGCCATCCAGTACGTTGAGAGCCGCGCTGGCGAGGTCTTCGATCCCCACCTCGTCAAACTGCTGGTCTCGACGCTGGGCATCTTTCCCATCGGCTCGACGGTGCAATTGACCACCGGCGAGCGCGCCGTGGTCATTCGCACACCCGCTCCGGCTGCCGACCCCAGGCGCCCGGTCGTGCGCATGTTGAATCGCCATGATCCCGTCGTCATCGATCTCTCCGACCGACGCTACAGCAATATCGAGATTGCGCGCTCCATAGAGCTCGAGGAGACCGAAATGAGCGTCTCCCAGGTCTTCTTGCTGACTTGAACCCTGCTGTATGCCCGCGAGGCGCCGCTATTCGGCGTCGATCAACCCAAGCGCGCACAGATCGGCCAGCACGCTCATCGTCTCGAGGCGAGGCATCGCGCTCATGTCAAGGATGTCTTCGAAGCTGAGCATGCCGTCGATCCGGCTGAGCAAGAAGCCCGCTCGGTGATCGAGTTGGTGCTGGGAGATCTCGCTCATCCTTACGCGCAAGACGGGCACACGACTCAACGAGCCGATACGCTCGCGCTGTTCACGCTCGAGTTCGCGCTCCAAGGTCAGCTTGAGCCTTTCGACCTCTGGATCCTTGTCATGCAAAAGCAGCCTGGCTACGACGTCGAGCGCCGCTTGAAACGCGCCCTGCTCGTAGAGCCGGCGCGCCTGTAGCAACTGCTCGGCGTCGTCGACCTCCACGCCCGGCAAAGTCTGTGAAGCATTGAGCGGCCTGGCATCGTCCACGCGGCCCGGCTTGCTGAGTTCCTCGATAACGAAGCTTGGGAGCTGCTCCTTGAGGCTTTGATTGCGCACGCCTGTTGGCGCCTCGTGGGCGAAGGGGTTGACACGATCGCCGCTGGGCTCGCGGGTGTCGATACCCGGCAGTGGTGTCGCCTCGTGGGGTTCTTTGATGAGCGGCTCACCGCGATACAAAGGTTTGGCGTCCAGGGGCTCGGAGCACGACCCCTCCGATGCGAGCGAATCGGCCAGCGCGAAGAACTCTTCTTCTCCGACGACGTCGGAGCCCCGAAACGATAGCGGTTTGCCTGTCGACTTTGGGGCGGATGTGGAATCGAGCAAGCTCTCGAGATGCGCCAGACCCGTGGGCGTATTCGTCGCTTCGCGAAAGACATTGACCTGCGCAGCGCTCACGAGCGGCGTGTCCTGACGCTCGCGCCCCCCCATGCGCTTGGGTCTGTCGGTGCGAGGAGAGGGCTCGAACACCGAGGCCGGCGCGGCGCCCGAATCATCGAGATCAGGCGCACTTCCAAAATCTGAGGCGGGCCCAAAGCCCCAATCCTCCTCGATGCCCATCTGTGGTGCAGGCGAGTGGAAGCCGAGATCGAAGTCGAAGTCGTCCTCGATTTCAGTTCCTGGCTCATGGCTCTTGGCGACGCGGGTGGAATCCTCGAGGCGCTCAAAAGGATTGGTCGGCTCAACGCCAGCCTTCACCGCCGGTTGTGCCGGCTGCGCCGCGGTGGGCGCCTTGTCCGCGGCGAGCTTCTCGGCAAGGCTCTTGGTCAGTTTTGTCGCCGATATCGCGGGATGGCTCGCGGTTTCTCGGCCGTCACCCGCGCCAGGAGCGGGTTTGGGCAGAGCGATGCGCGTGGTGCTGTTGGTCTTGGGCGATCCAAAAGTGGGCCTTGGAATCTTGATCTTGCTCGGACTGGGCTCAAAAACTGCCGGTAAAGGCAACAAGTCGGCGCCCGAGTTGATGCGAACAAAGCCCGCCGACGGCATATCCAAAGACTCCAACTCGACCATATCGATGTTGGCAAAATTCTCGGCGCCGGTGCGGCGTAAGAGTTCAATGAGCCCACTGACCCACAGTAGAGCATCGGCGCAGGACTGCGCAGGATCGCTTTTGGCGTAGAGGGCGTCGATGTGGGTGTCGAGCTCCTTGTTGATCAGGCCAGATTCGCGCACTTCGAGCAGCAAATCCAATGCTTGCCGCGCGTCTTGCAGTTCGAGTGCAGCCCCCACCCGCTGCAGTCGAGCCAATTGCGTATTTCGCTTTGGCGTGTCGCTCATTTACTTCGACCTAATTCCAAGACATTGAACTGCAAGTTGTGGAGATGCCTGTCGTTCGTCTAGGTGCGCTGGGCCATGGCTTTGAAAGATTGCAGCGCACGCTGCAAGCTCTCTTCGGTCGCCACAAGCTTGGCCATATCGATCTGCTCGAGGGACTGGCGAGCCTCTTCGACCGCTTTGGTCGCGTTTGTGCGAAGCTGATCGAGTATGTCGGTGCTGCCGGCGTCGCCGCTCTCGGCCTGGCCGATGAGCTTTTCGATCTCGCGAATGGTCTTGCGAATCGTTGCGCGGCGCGCTTCGACCTGTTCACCTTTTTTGAGCTCGACGAGGTAGTCTTGATTCTCCTCGATCATGTTCTTGATCTCTTCCTCGGTCAGGCCACTGGTGGCGGTCACCGTGATCGACTGCTCCTTGCCCGTTTCGAGATCCTTGGCTTGAACGCTGACGATGCCGTCGGCGCTGATCTCGAAGGTGACCTCGACTTCAACCACGCCTGCCGGTGCGCTTCGCAGTCCGCTGAGCACGAACTCGCCAAGCATCTCGTTTTCCATGGCCTTGCTGCTCTCGCCTTGAAAGACGACGATCTTGACCGAGGTCTGGTTGTCGCGCACCGTGGTGAAGATGTGGCTATGGCTGGTTGGGATGGTCGAGTTGGACTCGATGAGCACCTCGAAGCCGCCGCCATGAACCATGATTCCCAGGCTGTGTGGGGTGACGTCGAGCAGCACGACGTCATTGGCGCCCTCGCTAAGCGCCGCGCCCTGAACGGCGGCACCGAGCGCGACGGCTTCGTCGGGGTGGACGTTCTTGGAGGGGGCTTTGCCAAAGTGCTCGCGCACGGCCTCCTGAATGCGGGGCATACGCGTCATGCCGCCGACCAGGATCACGTCGTCGATGTCGCCAATCTCGAGGCCGGACTCTTGCAGCGTGGCCTGGCAAATCTTGGTCGTGCGTTGCACCAGATCGATCACGAGCTCTTCGAACTTCGCTCGCGTCAGCGTGGTTTGCAAATGCAGCGCCTCGCCGCTGTCGCGGGTGAAGATAAAGGGCAGGCTGATCTCGGTCTCGGTCATGTTGGAGAGTTCGATCTTGGCCTTCTCGGCGGCGTCACGAAGGCGTTGCAGCGCCATCTCATCGCGGCGAAGGTCGACGCGGTGCTCACGAGCAAACTCGTAGGCCAGATGCTCGATGATGCGTGCATCGAAGTCCTCGCCACCCAAAAACGTATCGCCGGCCGTCGAGAGCACATCAAAGACGCCGTCGTGAATCTCCAAAATTGAGATGTCAAACGTGCCGCCGCCCAGATCGTAGATCGCCACGGTGACGTCGAGATCTTTGCCAAAGCCATAGGCCAGGGCCGCCGCGGTGGGCTCGTTGATGATGCGCACGATATCGAGCCCGGCGATGCGTCCGGCATCCTTGGTGGCGTTGCGCTGGGCGTCGTTGAAGTATGCCGGAACGGTGACCACGGCCTTGAGCGGCTCCTCACCGAGATACTCCTGAGCGATGAGCTTCATCTCCTGCAAGATGATGCTCGAGATCTCGGGCAAGCTGTACTCTTTGTCACGCAGTTTGATGCGCACGTCCTCATGGGGCCCCTGGATGATCTCGTAGGGCGAGGTCTCTAAGCAGTGACGCACCTCCGGTGAGCTCCACTTGCGCCCGATCAGGCGCTTTGAAGCAAACACGGTGTGGCGCGCGTTGGTGATGGCCTGGCGCTTGGCCATCTGCCCGACCAATCTGCGGCTGGACTCGGTGATCGCCACGACGCTCGGCGTGGTCTTGTAGCCGCCCTTGTTCGAGATGACTTTGGGTACGCCACCTTCGACAATTGCAACACAAGAATTGGTGGTGCCCAAATCGATACCGATGATTCGTTCCATATGGAGTGCTCCTTAATGCGTGTATTCAAGAGGTTCTCGCTGCGAGTCATTGATGATTCGCAGCGTTGACTCAGATCAGGCTCGCAGTCGTTCGACTCGCTGTGCGATGTCGGCACGGCCAGGGTTTAGGCTCAATGCGCGTTCGAAATGTTGCAGTGCCTCGTCGAAGGAATTTTTCAACTCATAGATCTCGCCCAGAATGATCAATGCGTCAATGGAATCGTCATCAATTTTGAGAGCCGCGCGTGCAAACACCAATGCTTCGTCGGGCAGTGCCTTGGAAGTGAGCAATCGCGAAACACGCAGGGCGAGCTCGAGATCGCGTTTGATGCGCAGCGCGTTTCGAAACTCTTCGGCAGCGCCGCTGATGTCGCCCTCCGCAGCGCGTGTTTCACCCCGGCGAACGAGCACGCTGAAGGCCATGTCACGCTTTCGTTCAGGCGAGTTGATGTCGTCGACTTGACCGGCCGTTGAAGGCACCGGTGTGCTGTGACTCTTTCGCCCGTGTGCCAACGACTCGTCATAGCCGGCACGCTTCTTGGGATGGGAGAGCGTCTCGTAGGCCTTGACGGTGCGCTGAAAGACCTTCTCGATCATGGTTTCGTAATCACCGAGCAGTCGGCGAAAGAAGAGATCGGGATGAAAACGCTTGGTGAGCGCGAAGTAGCCCGCGCGCAACTCCTTACGTGTGGCGCTCGAGGCCACGCCCAGCAGTTGGTAATAATTGAGCGTGGGGAGCTGTCCGTACAGACACAATATCTCGCGTTTGACGTCGTCTTCGAGTTCGACTTGCTGAGCGAGCAGGCTTGGGTCGTAGGGATAGGCGTCCAAGCCGATGGGCAGAAATCCATAGTTCGGCTCAACGATCTTTGAGCCGGGCTCAGCTTTGGCCTTGCCGCGCTCGCCGCCTGTGCTCGGTGCAGCGACGGGCTCGTTTCCCGGCAATTCGATCAGGCCCACCAAAAGAAGTTTCTCAACGGCTGAGATGGTCTTGTCGCGACCAAGCCCCGAGACGGTGCAGAGCTGGGCGACGGTCATCGCGCCATCGATGCGTGAGAGCACGAAAAACTCTTCTGGCGTTGGTTGAGCGCTCAGCGCAGAGAAATTGACGTTGGGTTTGGGCGCCGGAGTCAGGTTTTCGTCGAGCACCTTCATGGTAGCCATGGATTCAGGACAGTTGAACAACATCGCAGAGCCCAAACAAGCCTCAAAGGATGTTAAAGCATTCAAACTACTTTGGGAATGAGCATACTTTGCGCCGGTATCACTGACAAGCGCCAAGCATGGCTGTCCTGGCGCTCAAAGCGCCAAATTTCTAGCGCTGGGAGAAGTCCTCAAAGGCACGGCCGAGTCGAGCCAGGGCTTCGTCGACGTCGTCGGCGGTGACGATCAGCGGCGGCACCAGCCGCAGCGTGGTGGCGCCGGCCGTGTTGAGCAGCAGGCCGTGCTTGCGCGCGAGCGTTGCGACATCGCCGGCAGCCGGGCCACACTCGACGCCGATCATCAGGCCGATGCCGCGCACGTCGCTTATCAGCGTATGGCGCCTGGCGAGCTCACGCAAACCGACGATCAAGCGTTCGCCGGCGGCGCGTACGTTCTCGAGCAGATTGTCCTGCTCAATCACGCGCAAGACCGTGAGCGCGGCGCGACTGGCCAGAGCGTTGCCGCCAAAGGTGCTCGCGTGGCTGCCGCGTGTCCAGCCGCCAAAAGCACGCTCGGTGGCCAACATCGCGCCGACCGGGACGCCGCCGCCCAGCCCCTTGGCCAGGGTCATGATGTCCGGCGTTACGCCGTAGTGTTGGTAGGCGTAGAGCGAGCCGGTGCGCCCAACGCCGGTTTGCACCTCGTCGAAGATCAGCAGCGCGCCGTGGCGGTCGCAAAGTTCGCGGGCGGCTTTTAGAAACTGCGGCGTTGCCGGTCGAACCCCGCCCTCGCCCTGGATGGGCTCGACGATCACCGCGGCCGTTTGCGGGCCGACCAGCGCGCTCAGGCTTTCGATGTCGTTGAAATCGGCGTAGACGAAGCCCGGCACCAAGGGCGCAAAGCCTTCGTGGTACTTGGGCTGGCCGGTGGCCGTGATCGCCGCCAGAGTACGCCCATGAAAGGACTGATTCATGCTGACGATCTGGGCGCGCTGCTCGCCCTGGTTTAGCGTATGCTGGTAGCGACGCGCGAGCTTGAATGCGGCCTCGTTGGCCTCGGCGCCCGAGTTGCAAAGAAAAGCCCGGTCGGCAAAGCTGGTCTCGCAGAGCAGCTCGAGCAGCTCGATCTGCTCGGCCGAATAGAACAGATTGGAGACATGCAAGAGCCGCCCGACCTGCTCGGCCAGGGCCTGGGTTAGCTGCGGATGCGCGTAGCCCAGGGCGTTGACCGCGATGCCGGCCATGAAATCCAAGTAGGCGCCGCCGTCGCGGTCGTAGAGGTAGACACCCTCGCCGCGCTCGAAGATCACCGGCGCAGGGCCGTAGTTGGGGGAGTTGTGGCGAGCAGCCACGTCGAGTAGCTCTTGAGTTGATCGTGTCATGGTCTCAACGCTGGTAACAAGCAGGGGGGTCAAAGGATGTAACGGCTCAAATCCTCGTCTTTGAGGATGCCTTCGAGTCGCTCGCGCACGTAGTCGGCCGTGATGCCAACGGCGCTTCCGCCCAGCTCGGGCGCGTCGAAGCTCAGCGTCTCGAAGACTTTTTCCATGATCGTGTGCAGGCGCCGGGCGCCGATGTTCTCGAGGTTCTCGTTCACGCGAAAGGCCATCTCGGCGATCATGGCGATCGCCTCGTCGTCAAAGGCGATGTCGAGCCCCTCGGTGCGCAAGAGCGCGATATACTGGCGCGTGAGGCTGTTCTTGGGCTCGGTGAGGATGCGTTGGAAGTCGTCCTGGGTGAGGCTCTCGAGCTCGACGCGGATCGGAAAGCGGCCCTGCAACTCCGGAATCAAATCGGAGGGCTTGGAGACGTGGAAAGCGCCGGCGGCGATGAAGAGAATGTGGTCGGTTTTGACCACACCGTATTTTGTCGAGACTGAGGAGCCCTCCACGATCGGCAGCAGATCGCGCTGCACTCCTTCGCGCGAGACGTCCGGGCCGTGTTTGGACTCGCGACCGGCGATCTTGTCGAGCTCGTCGAGAAAGATGATGCCGCTTTGCTGGGTGCGGTGCAGCGCCTCCTGGGTGATCTGGTCCATGTCGACCAGGCGCGAGGCTTCCTCCTTCATGAGCATGGTCAGCGCGTCCTTGACCTTGACGCGCTTTCGCTTGCGTCGCTTGGGAAACATGTTGCCCAGCATGTTGCCAAGATCCATCTCCTCCATGCCCTGTTGACCGGAAAAGATCTCGATGACCGGGTTGTGGCTGTCGGTGATCTCAATCTCGACGTACTCCTCATCGAACTCGCCAGCCTTGAGGCGCATGCGCAGCACGTCGCGCTTGGCGCGCGGGGCGTCGTCGCTTTGCACGATGCCCTCGTTGCTCACGATGAAGGTCTTGCGTGAGGTCTCGCGCGAATCGAGCGGGGCGCGCTCGCTGACTTTGTCTTCGAGCTGGTCGAGCACGCGCTCCTCGGCGATCTCTCGGGCGCGCGATTCGACGCGCTCCTCGGCCTCGCCCTTGACCAGGTTGATGCCGAGCTCGACCAGGTCACGCACCATGCTCTCGACATCACGCCCGACGTAGCCCACTTCGGTGAACTTGCTCGCTTCGACCTTCAAGAAAGGGGCGCGCGCGAGCTTGGCGATGCGCCGCGCGATTTCGGTCTTTCCCACGCCGGTCGGCCCGATCATGATGATATTCTTGGGCATGACCTCGTCGCGCAGATCCTCGTCGAGTTGCTGGCGCCGCCAGCGGTTGCGCAGCGCAATGGCCACGGCGCGCTTGGCGGCTTGCTGACCGATGATATAGCGGTCGAGCGCCTCCACGATCTCACGCGGGGTCAAATCGTAGCTGTCTTTGCCGTCGAACTTGGGCGAGGCCACCTTGTTTGCTTCCATCTTCGAGTCCGCTTGTTCACCAGGGCATCAACTTACAGCGAGGGCGCCAAAATTCGGGCCTGTGCCGAATTTCACGAAGATCGGGACAGTTCCTCAATCGTCAACGTGTCATTACTAAATACACATATTTCGCTGGCGATGCGCAAGGAGGCTTCGGTGATTTCTCGCGCGCTCAGGCTTGTATTGCGTGCCAGTGCGCGCGCCGCGGCCAGCGCGTAGGGTCCGCCGCTGCCAATGGCGGCGATGCCTTCCTCGGGCTCGATCACGTCGCCGGTGCCGCTGATCAGCAGTGTGTGCTCAGCATCGGCGGCGATGAGCAGGGCCTCGAGCTGGCGCAACATGCGGTCGGTGCGCCAGTCCTTGGCAAGCTCGACCGAGGCGCGAAGCAGGTTGCCGTTGTAGCTCTTGAGCTTGGCCTCGAGCTTCTCGTAGAGCGTCATGGCGTCAGCCGTCGAGCCGGCAAACCCGCACAAGACGCGCCCGTCGTGCAAGAGGCGCACTTTCTTGACCGACTGCTTCATGACGAGCTTCTCGCCCATCGTCACTTGTCCGTCGCCACCGACGACGACCACACCATCGCGGCGCACACTGAGTATTGTAGTCATGAGCTGCTCACCTTTTCGTAAAATAACGAAGTTTCGCGCGCCTTGTTCGATTCAGCCCCTGGTGCTACTCGCGTCGTTTGGCTCGGGGATGTGCAGCATCGTAAACCTGCATGATCCTGTCAATCGAGACGTGGGTGTAGCGCTGGGTGGTCGAGAGGCTGGCATGTCCCATCAACTCTTGAATGCCTCTCAAATCCGCGCCGCTGTCGAGCAGGTGGGTGGCAAAGGAGTGTCGAAGCCCGTGGGGCGTGATGCTCGTATCGAGCCCGGCGCGCACCAGGTGTTCTTTGAGAAGTCGGCGCACACTGCGCGTGGTCAAGCGGCCGCCCCGGTGATTGAGAAAGATCGCGCCCTCGGGCGTCTGCCCGCTGGCCAGCTCCAGGCGCCTGCAGAGATAGCGCTTGAGCGCTGCCGTAGCCTTTTTGCCCAGCGGCACGAGGCGCTCCTTGTTGCCTTTACCAAGCGTTCGTACCCAGCCCTCGTCGAGATCGACGTCGGCCTCGTCGATCCCGACGAGCTCCGAGACGCGAAGGCCCGTGCCGTAGCCGACCTCCCACATCGCCATGTCGCGCACACCCAAAATCCCCTCGCCACTGTGGCTCTCGAGCAGGTGGAAGACCTCGTCGACGGTCATGAAGTTGCGAAGCGGCTTGCTCGTCTTGGGCGTCGAGAGGAGCTCGGCCGGGTTGTCGGCGACCAGGCGTTTTTTGACCAGGAATTTCCAAAACGAGCGCAAGGTCGAGATCTTGCGCGCAAGCGAGCTCGCCTCATTCTCATCGAAGCGCGCGGCGATGTAGCCGCGCAGATGACGCAGCGAGAGCGTGGCCGGATCGGGATCGGCGAGGCCGGCTTTTTGCTCGAGATAGTCGGCAAACTGGCCCAGGTCGCTGGCGTAGGCGCGCAAGGTATGCTCGCTTGCGCCGCGCTCGGCTCTCAAATACTCCATGAACTGATCGATGCGCCGCGACAACATGCTCTCAATCCTCTAAGTGCGCTCGACCTTGTAGACGCCCTTGATCTTCTCGATGGTCTTCATGGCGCGCTTGAGCTGCTCGAGGTTGTTGACGAGCACCTCGAAGGTGTTGATCGCGCGGCTGTCCTCGGTGGTGATGCACTGAGCCTGGCTGATGTTGACGCCGGCCTGGGTAAAGGAGTTGCTGATGCTGCCGAGCAGGCCGGGCTTGTCCGCGCAGTAGACGCGCACGTTGACCGGGCGGCGCGCGGCGTCGTTGCTCTTGGCCTCGTTGGCCCAGCGCACCGTGATCTGGCGCTCGCGCTCGAGGTGCGTGATGCGCGCGCACTCGCGGGTGTGCACCGAGAGGCCGCGCCCGCGGGTGACAAAGCCCACGATCTCGTCGCCGGGCACCGGGTTGCAGCACTTGGCATACTGCACCATGACATCTTCGATGCCGTCGAGCACGACGCCGGTCTTGCCCCGGTGCACGAGCTTGTCCCAGAGCTGGCCCAGGCGGCTCTCGCTGTTGTCGTTTTTGGTGGCGTTGATCCGGGCCTGCGATGGGTAGATCTTTTCGATCACCGTCTCGGGCTGGGTCTTGCCGTAGCCGATCTCGGCCAACATCTCGTCGACCGAGCTGAACTTGCAGAGCTCGGCGGCCTTGGTCAGGTTGCCGGCGCGCTCCCAGGCGCGCACGTTGGTGCTCGCGCGCTTGTTGAGCTCCTTGTCCAAGAGCTCGCGGCCGAGCTCGCGGCTGCGGTCGCGCTGCTCCTTTTGCACGGAGTGGCGGATCTTGGTGCGCGCGCGCCCGGTCTTGACGTAGGCCAGCCAGTCCTTGTTCGGTCGCTGGTTCTTCTGGGTGATGATCTCGATAATATCACCGTTTTGGAGCTGGTACTTGAGCGGCACCATCAGGCCGTTGACCTTGGCCCCCGAGCAGTGAAAGCCCACCTCGGTGTGAATGGCAAAGGCAAAGTCCACGGGTGTGGCGCCCATGGGAAAGCTCATCACGTCGCCGCGCGGCGTGAAGACATAAACCTCGTCGTGGAAGAGGTCGATCTTGACCGACTCCAAGAACTCGCGCGGATCCTCGTGATCCTGGTGCTCCTCCATCAGGCGATGCAACCAGGCAAACTTCTGATCGTCGCGATCAGGGACTGCTTTGCCTTCCTTGTAGAGCCAGTGCGCCGCGATGCCTTCCTCGGCCACCTTGTGCATGTTGCTCGTGCGAATCTGAATCTCGATGCGCTCCTGATAGGGCCCGATCACCGAGGTGTGCAGCGACTGGTAGCCGTTGGGCTTGGGGATGGCGATGTAGTCCTTGAAGCGCCCGGGAATCGGCTTCCACAGGTTGTGCACCAGGCCCAGGCCCTCGTAGCACTGCACGCGCTCGGGCACGAGGATGCGAAACGCCAGGATGTCGAAGACCTGCTCGAACTCGATTTGTTGCTCGCGCATCTTGCGATAGATGCTCCAGAAATTCTTGGGCCGGCCGGTGACCTCGGCGCGGATGTTGTTCTCGCGTAGCATGTCGTTGAGGATCGTGATCACCTCGCGGATGAACATCTCGCGCTGGCGCTTCTTGGAGGCGACCTTCTCGGCGATCTCGTAGTAGGCGTCGGCGTGCAGGTAGCGAAAGGAGAGATCCTCGAGCTCGGTCTTGACCCAGCTGATACCCAGCCGGTGCGCAAGCGGCGCGTAGATGTCCATCGTCTCCTGGCTGATGCGCTCCTGGCCCTCCTCGCTCATGTATTTGAGCGTTCGCATGTTGTGCAAACGATCCGCGAGCTTGACCAAGATCACGCGCAGATCGCGGCTCATCGCGATGATCATCTTGCGGATGTTCTCGGCCTGGGCCTCCTCGCGCGTATTGAACGAGAATTTGGAGAGCTTGGTCACCCCGTCGACCAAAAATGCCACGTCCTCGCCGAACATATCGCGCAGATCTTCGACCGTGGTGTCGGTGTCCTCGACGGTGTCGTGGAGCAGCCCGGCGACCAGGCTCGAGACGTCCAGGCGCAGCCCGGCGATGATGTCCATCACCTCGAGCGGGTGGGTCATGTACGGCTCGCCAGACTTTCGAACCTGTCCCTCGTGCATTGCATTGGCGAACTCGAAGGCCTCGCGCAGCTTGTTGATGTCCGGATTAGGATGGTAGCCGCGAACCTTTTTGATAATCGAGTTGAGGCGATTTTGCATTTGCATGGATGGGGCGGCTCCTCGGGTACAACGGGGGAAAATGTTCCATCAGGTTCAACAGCCAAGCATCGCTGAACATTCTCGGTCTTGAGGGCCCTACGGTGGCCTGGCGAACATGGTAGCGAAGCAATGAGGAGGGGGCAACAATTCCGCTCAACCGAGCAGGTACGTCGGGGTTCGCGTACACGCACAATGAAAGACCCCAGCTGGGTGAACCGAGCGGGGGTCTTGCTCGCACCTTTTTGGCAGGCGGGGCTTGCTCGCTCAGGGCATGCCGCAGGCCGCCGTCCACACTGTGGTCACGCCGTTTACGGGCGGATTGACGTTGGAGTAGGACACGTCGTTGCAGGAGATAATCTCCATGTTGCCAGTCGCAAATACCCCGCTGCCCAGACCGTCGGCGAGCGTAAGGTGGTCGATGGCGAGCCGGGTGTTGTTGACGAAGCGCAGGTTCGTGCCTGCCGATCCGCCGTGGTAGACATGGACGTGCTGCAGGCGGTTGAAGACGCTGCGGCTGGTGTTGAACGTCAGATCGTTCCAATAGCCCGGCACGGGCACCGCTCCCGTGAAGGTGATCGGCGCACCAAGTTCACCGAGCGCACGCAACGCACCGGTGGAGATCTCAAAGCGCAATTGTGGCCCCATGACAACCCGACTTCCGGGCGGGAGATCGAGGATCGCGTCATTAGTGACGTTGACGTTGCCGATAATCCAGTAGGGGACGTCGAGCGCCGGCCACGTCTGGGAGGTATCGACGGCGCCACCATTGACGGTGACCAGATCGATGTCGTTACCTATGAAGCTTGACGCGGCATCAAGCTGCTGGATGCGGTAGATCGGCAGCCGAAGTGGACCGAGGGCGTTGCCTGTCATCGTGTTCTGTTTGAACACGCTAAAACTTGCATATTCCGAGAAGTAGTTGCCGAAGTGGTGGACGCCGTAGCCGTTGTTATGGCGCGCGGTAACGTTGCGAAGGCCAGCGATCACGGCCCCTTGGACCGGGCTCAGGGTGATGCCGGCCGGCGCGCCGTTGTCCCAACCATGGCTGCCGCCATACTCGACGACCACGTGCTCGAGCAGGTTTGGCATGAGCGTGCGGGTAAAGCGTATGCCGTTCCAGTGGCCGGGCGTGGACTCGCTGCCCGTGAAGACGATCGGTTCGCTGTCCGTCCCAACGGCGCGCAAGCCGCCGGAAGTGCTATTGCGTCCAACCGAAAAGCCCACTCGCCAATCGAACTCCAGGCGCGTGCCCGGCTCGATGGTCACCGTCGCGTCGTTGATGATCGAGACGTCAGCGTTGAAGCGATACGGGGCATCGAGCTTGCGCCAGGTCTGGCTGGTCGAGGGCTCTCCGCCGCTGATTTGGATGTAATTTGCGCCATTTCCGGCGAAGCTCGAGGTGTTGTCGAGCAAGCTCAGCAGCTCGGCCGAAATCACCAGCGACGGGCCAAGGTTGCCCGTCATGGTGTTCGCCTCCAGGCTGTCGACCGTAACCGCGCCCGATTCGATGTTCAAACCAGCGCCTTGGTTGAAGCGAAAGGTGTTGTTGCGCACGATCGAGCGCACGGCACCTGAACTCGCCGAGATCGTCAGGCCGCCGACCGAGCCGCGCTCCCAGGCCGCCTGTCCGGCGTACTCGACGATGATGTGCTCGATCAGATTCGTCACGCTGTTCGAATTGGTGATGTTGACGCCGCGCCACCAGCCGGGCTGGGGCCGGCTGGCCGTGAAGCGGATCGGAGACGCGGCCTCGCCCTCGGCCGAAATCGTCGCGCCGATGACTCGAAACTGGCGGTTCTCCTCGAAGATCAGCGTCACACCGGCCTGAATCGTCAGATGCGCGCCGTTTCGGACCTCGACGTTGTTTGGGACGCGGTAGCAGCTGCCGCGCGCCAGGATCGTGTCGGCGCTGATCGTGGCGGCGAGCGCGGGCGGATCGGCGCAGTCGCCCACGTAGACCAGGCCGACCACGCAGGCGTTGAGCACCGGCGAGTAGACCGTGTTCGGGCCGCAGATCGATTCACCGGGCACGCAGCTCTGGCTTGGTTCGTCCCAGACCGTGTTCTGGCCGCAGACCACGGTCGGGTTTGCCACGCACTGGCCGCTGTCGGCGTCCCAGACCGTGTTCGGGCCGCAAACCTCATTGGTGTTGACGCATTGGCCGAGCGCCAGGCTCCAGGTCGTGTTCGGCCCACAGACGACGCTTATCGGAACGCAAACTCCGAAGCACACCTCGTCGCTCGCGCACTCTACGCCGCAGGCGCCGCAGTTGTCGGGGTCGCTTCCCAGGCCGATCGAGCCGCCCACGCAGACCAGCGAGTCGGTGTTGAGCTCTTCGCAGGCCCAGATGCCGCAGTCCTCGCACGTCGTTGCCGGCTTGCCCGCCAGTGGCGCGCTGCCGCCGCAGGCATTCTTGCCCACCGCCGGGGTCGTCACCTCGTCACAGCTTACGGCGTCGAGTGAGGCATGGCAGGTCCAGGCGTGGTCGGGGCCGCAGGAGGCGCCGGGCACCTGGGCCAGGGGTGTACAGCCCTGGCAGGCGTTGAGCGCGATGCTCGCGCCTCCGATACAGACGGTCACATCGGGTGAGCCGCAGATCACGGTGCCCTGGCCGCAGTTTCCGCAAGGATCGCCCGGGCGCAAGGTGAGCAGGCTGCGTCCGCCGCAGGCGTTGGATTCGGTGATCGATACGCAGGCGAGTTGAGCGTGCTCGCTGCATGCGAACATGTTTCCGCTACCACACGATTCGCCCGGTACACTGGGCAGCAGCGGGCAGGCGCCGCACAAATTCAGTGGGCGCGAGCAGATCAGGGCTTCGGTTCCATCGCACTGCCACTCACCGCCGCACACGCCACAGCTTGCGCCGAGTTGGTCGGCAATTGGCGCGCAGCCGCCGCAGGCGTTGACGGCGTTCTCCGAGCCGAGGCAGCGCACCTGTTCCTGGCCATCGCATTGCCAGCTTCCGCCGCCGCAGCGGCCACAGGCCGCCCCGGGTACGCCAGCGAGCAGGGCGCTGCCCGCGCAGGCATTTTGTCCCGGGCCGACGCAGAGCATCTCGTCTGTTCCCGAGCACTGCCAGGTTCCCCTCTGCAGCCCCACCTCGCAGGTAAAGTTTCGCCGCTGTGCGAGCTCGCTGCAGCCGCCGCATTCGTTGAGAACGGTGTCGTTCACGCACACCAGGCGTCCATCAGCAGCACACTGGAAGCTGCCCTGACCGCAGGTGCCACAGGCATCGCCCGGGGCATTCTTGAGCCGAACGCACTGTCCGCAGACGTTTTTGGGTGTGGCGCCAAGGCATCGCAGCGCGTCGCCTCCGTCACACACGATCACGCCGTCGTCACACTCCCCACACACCTCACCCGGCCAGGCGTCAATGAGCTTGTTCTCTCCGCCACAGGCGTTGCGCGAGCTCTGCGCGGCGTCCTCGCCAGCATCGTCGACGCTATCAATGACATCATCGAGAGCACCGCCGCCGACATCGGGGGTTTCTGGCGCGTCGGGACACTCGCAAACTTCAAAGGATCGCTCAGCGCTGCAGATCTGAACGCCAAAGCGTAGATCGGCGCAAAGACACGCCTCGATCCGGCCAGGCACACAGCCAGGCGAATACGCATTTGTCGTAGGCTCATCGGAGCAAGCAGTGAGCATCAAACACAAAGAAATTGCAGCAAACCACAAGGCGCCCATGCGCCCCCCGACCAACTTGCTCAGCATACTCGAATACCAAGATGGACTTGCATGGATCGTCGAAAGCGGGAGGTGGAACAGATGTGGCGAGCATAGCCAAGAAGGCGATCTCTGACAAGCGATGCGACCACATGGCCCCGCATCGATCTAGCCCATGATCTCGGCGCCCAGGGGCAGATCGATCTCGATCTCCTGGACCTTGATGAAGTCGACGAGGCGGTCGACGTAGGTGGGGAAGGGCGGGCAGTAGTGGCCGTCGAGCGCCTCCATGGTGTTCATCGAGTTGTAGATGGTGAGCTGGTTGAAGTCGTCCATGAACTGGCGCGGGTTGCGGGTGAGGCGCTCGAGGTAGGGAAACTTCATGATCAGCTTGGTCAATCGGTAGGGAAAGGCGCCGACCGGGGGGCGCTTGCCTGCGCGTTGGGCGACGAGCTCGAAGACCTTGCGTGCGCTCAGCGGGTTGGGATCGCACAGATGAAAGGTCTTTCCCGCCGTCTGCGGATTGCGGCTGATCGTGTACATCGCGTTGCAGACGAAGTCGATCGGCACCAAATTGAGCGGCTTGTCGCCCTTGCCGGGCATCAAGATCGGCACCATCGAGGGCATGTTCACGATCGCATTCATCAAGTAGTAGGGCCCGGCCATCTTGTCGATCTCGCCGTCGCTGGAGTCACCGACGATGATCGATGGGCGGTAGATCGAGATCGGCAGATGGGCCATCGCCTCGCGCATGGCCAGCTCGGCCAGATACTTGGTCTCCTCGTAGACGTTTCGAAAACCCTGCTCTTCGGCCAGCTCGTCTTCCATGATCACGCCAGTACGATCGCCGGCGACAAAGGCCGTGGAGAAGTGGTTGAGCCGGCGAAGCTTTTGCATCTCGTAGGCCGAATCGATGATGTTGCGTGCGCCGGTGACGTTGACCTCGTAGGCCTGGTTGCGCTCGACGCCGAGAAACCAGATGCTCGCCACATTGTAGATATCGGTGACGTTGGCGATCACCTCGAGGTACTCGCGCCCGCTCAGACCCAGATCGATCGCCACGACATCGCCGCTGAGCAGGGCGATACGCTCGCGCGGCGCCTCCATGGCTGTGAGCGCGCGGTCGGCGGCGTCGATATAATCTGGGCGCACCAACAGGCGCACAAAGGCATCGGGCTCGCGCGCTATGATCGCCTCGAGCAGCTTGCGAGCGACGAAGCTCGGAAATCCAGTCACGAGAATGTCGCGCTTGCTTGAGCTCTGGTCGGCTTTGGATGCGGCTTTGGATGAATTATTCGTCATGGTTTTTGGTTTGTGTCCACGGGTTGATTGGGTTTGGCCGTGCCGCGCTCTCTGACGTTCTTGGAGATGCTCTCGAAAAGTTCGAGGACCTGGCGGCGCAACCTGGCGATGTCGTGATTGTTGTCGATGACGTAATTGGCCGCGGCGATCTTGGCCTCGAGCGGCATCTGCGCGTCGATTCGGGCTTCGGCTTGGGCGCGCTCGAGCCCGTCTCGCTCGGTGATGCGTGCAATTTGCGTCTCGCGCTCGGCGGCCACCACGATCAGGCTGTCGAGAAAATGATGGATGCCGTTTTCGACCAGCAGTGCAGCGTCGTAGACCACCCAGTCGTGGCCGCGCTCAAACGCCTCGCGGGCCTTATCCATCATCGCCTGGGCGATGCGCGGGTGGGTGATCTGGTTGAGCTTGGCGCGCTCGGTGGCATTGGAGAAGATCCGCGCGCCCAGCGCGCTGCGCTCGAGCTGGCCGTCTGACCCGATCAGCTCGGGGCCGAAGGCCTCGACGATCTCGGGCAGCGCCGGTTGGCCAGGCATGACGATCTCTCGGGCGATTGCGTCGGCGTCGATCACTTCGACGCCAAGCTCGCGCAAGAGGTTTGTGACAGTGGACTTTCCACTGGCAATACCGCCGGTCAGGCCGACGATGATCAATGGCTCGTTCGTTGACACCCTCTGGGACCTCGTATTAGGTAACCGGGCGCTTGCTGGCAATACTGATGTGCCGTTGGACGGCCGTTCATACCATCTTCGAAGGCACGATGCAAAGTAGACAAGAGCCACGGGCCAAGGCCCCAAAGCGCGGGCCCAAGGCAGCGCGCCAGAGCGTGCTGGTGCGGCTCTGGGAGTTGCTCGTGCAACGCACCACGGTCGCCGCGATGCTCATGGCCGCCGGCGCGCTGTGTATTCTCGCGCCGCGAAGCCGGCTGGCCCAGAGCGTCACGGCCGATTGGTGGACGAGCGCGTCGCACGTGCCCGAGAGCCTGCGCGCGGTGGCGGCCATCCTGGTCGCGGCCAGCGTGCTGCTAGTCGCGCTGCTCTGGTCGCGAAAGGCCGCCTGGCAGGGCAAGGCTCCCCGGGCCGACCTCACGACCACGCTCGGGCCCAAAGATGGGCGCGAGCGTCAGGGGTCAAGTCAAGCCCGCGCCTGGCTTGGCATCGGCTGCGTCGTCGCCGGTGTCCTCGTCGTCGTCTTTCACTGGTTTGCCCTGCATCAGACGCTTGCCGCCGGCAGCATGAACCTGCGAATCAACGAAGCCGTCGAATACTATGAGGTGCCCACCAGTTCTGCGGAAAAGATGCGCGTGATGCTGCCCCTTATCGTGACCCTGCGCTCGATGAGCTTTGACGAGCAGCCCGTCATTCGGCTGCGTCTGGCGAAGCCCGCAGACGAGCAGGGCGCAATCTACACGCTCACCCCGGGCGACGTGCTCGACGTCGAAAACGTGCGCCTGGCCTTTGTCGGCCTTGCACCGGGCGCAAGCTCGCTTCGCGCCGTCGTGGCGAGCAACGCGCCCGATACGATCTCGGCCGGCGGCGTGGTCGGTGAGCTCATTCGCTTCGCGCCCGATGGGCCCGACTACGAGATCCTCGACGTCAGTTACAACTACCTCGATGCGCTGGGCCCGGGCGTGCAGCTTCGCTCCGAGGCGCAGACCGAGCCATTCTGGGTGTTTCAAGCCGCCGATCGTGCGCCGCGCCCGATCGATTTTGGCCATGATCTGCGCCTGCTCGAGGTGCAAAGCATGCCGACCGCCGTGATCAGCGCGACGCGCCCACGCGCGATCTGGCCAGTAGGCCTCGGTGGCGCCTTGTTCGCGTTTGGCTGGGCGCTCCTGCTCCTGTTCCCCGAGCGCCTGGCGCGCCGCGAGGTCGACGAAGACGGCCACGAGCGCTGGCATCTGGCGAGCTTGACCGCCGCCGGCCCGCTGGCCGAAGAGCTCGAGGAGGCCCGATGAGCTACGTACTGCTTGCCCTGGCCGCCCTCGTGGGCCTGGCATCGTTGGCGACGCCGTTTTTGAACCAGCCTGTCGCCCGCGCGATCGTCGTAGTCGCGCGCCTGGGCGTCGTCGCCGGACTCGCCATGCTCTTTTTTGGCCTCGCAAACGACGCCATGGCGGCCTTGTCCACCGTCGCGATGGCGGCCGTGACCGTGGTACCAGGATCGATTCATCGCCAAAGCCTGCGGGGCGCTGCCTTTATGAGCGCTGCGCCGCTGTGTCTGGCCATGGTCGGCGTGGCCTGGGCCATGTCGACCTTGAATTTGGCCAGCGCGCCGGTGGAGTGGGTGTATTTCGCATTGCAGTGGACGGCCGTGATGGCCGCGCTCGCTTCAAGCATCACCGCAGCCTCGATCGTCGACACCGACCACAAAGCATCGGGCGGCGGCCCAACGCTCTCGCTCGCGATCGTGATCACGGCCCTGCTCGGTGGCGTCGCGCTGATCGCCAACCTTCGGGCCAATGTGGCGGGCGCGCCCTTTAGCCTCGCGCTCTCCAGCGACGCCGGCCCCGTCTATTGGACGGTCGCCGGCTCACGCATCGGCGAGCAGGTGCGCCTGCTCGCCACCGTGCCGGTGGGCTGGGCCAATATTGTGCTGGCAGCACTTGCGGCCGTCGCCCTTGCCGGCGCCGGCGCGTCGCTTGGCAGCCGGCGACCCAATCCACGGCGCGCGGCAATGGTCTGGGCTGCTTGTGGGGTGGGCATCATGGCCACGCTGGTCACGATCGCCCAGACCGCCTCGCGCGCTGTGCTGCCTCAGACGCAGGCTTACCAGGACCTGGCCCGACAGCTCTACCGGGCCAAGGGTCTGCCCGACGAGATCGCCGCGCGTGCGGCCTTCGTCGTCGAAGGACCGGTGGCCGTGCGCTGGATCGACTTATTGCCGGAGATCCTCGGCCTGGGCCTGGCCGGCGCGCTCTGTTTGATCGCCGCCGCGCGCTTTGCGCTCACACCAGCGAGGCCAGCGCCGCCGGCACTGGTTTCGGCCTTTTACGCGCGCGACCTGAGCCTCAGGGCCGTAGCCTTTGGCTGGTCGGCCTGGTTTCTGGCCATGCTGGTGCACTGGCGAGGCTATGGCACGATGGGCATCGCCTCGCCGGGCGAGTGGATCTCGCTTGGGATTCTTCTTGCGTGCTCGGGCCTGCTCATGTTTGGTTGGCGCCCGAGTGGTAACCGCGTCGAAAGCTTTTTTGGCACCACCGCTTCGGGTCTTATCGCCGCGCTCTTCGTGTTCGGTGTCGCCCTCTCCTACGTGTTTGGCGTGAGCTTCGGCCAATAAGCGCACGTTGATAGCCCCTCCCCACTTGTGGGGAGGATCAAGCAGGGGCGTAGTAGGCACAGTCAACCAGCGCTCACGTCGCGCTAACCCAAGAGTTTACGCCATGAAGATCACCAAGGCCGAGTTCGTCAAGGCCGGCACCAGGCCCCACCACTTTCCGCCCGAGACCATGCCGGAGGTGGCCTTCGCCGGGCGCAGCAACGTCGGCAAGTCCAGCCTGATCAACTCGCTCACCCGGCACAGCAAGCTCGTCAAGACGAGCAAGACGCCCGGGCGAACCCAGACGATCAATTTCTTCAACATCAACGACAAGCTCTACTTCGTCGATCTGCCGGGCTACGGCTTTGCCAAGGTTCCGCTCGCGGTCAAGGCCGCCTGGGGACCGATGGTCGAAGGCTATTTGAAGCATCGACCGAATCTTCGCGCCTTGATCTGCGTTATGGACATACGCCGCGGCGTCCAGGAGGACGATCTGCAGCTGATCCAGTCGTGTCCATACTACGGAATTCAGCCGATCCTGGTCTTTACAAAGGCCGACAAGCTGGGGCGTAACGCGCGCGAACAACGCAAGCGCGAGATCGCCGTGGAGATGAACACCGACCCCAACGATCTGCTGCTCTATTCGAGCTTGGATGACATCGGCCAGGAAGAGATGTGGAAGAGGATCACCGACATCACGAGCCTCTAGACCTGGCGAGCTGGGATCCGCCCGCAGAGCTCGGTCTCGACGCCGCGCTCACACTGCGCCACGCCACGGTTGCCGATCTGGAGGCCATGGCCAGCCTCGAGTTGGCCTCCCAGCCCGCGCCCTGGCCACTCGAGAGCTTTGAGCGCGAACAAGGCCTCGCCTGGTCGCGCACCTGGCTCGTCGAGGACCCGAGCACGGGCCAACTGCTGGCCTTTCTCGTCTTTTGGATCGTCCACGACGAGGTGCACATCCTCAACGTCGCCGTCGACCCCGCCGCGCGCCGTCGCGGCATCGCTCGCGCCGTCTTGAGGCATTTTGTCGCGATCTGCCGCCAAAAGCGCGTCAGCTTTGTCACCCTGGAGGTGCGCGCCGGCAACGAAGCCGCGCGCGGACTCTACGCGGCGCTGGGATTTCGGCGCATCGGCCGGCGCAAAAATTACTACGCCGACAACGGTGAGGACGGCGTCGTGATGGGATTGAACATCGAGGAAAGTTGATTGATCCGGACCAGTCCTGTAAGGGACTGATCCAGAAACGGTCGCCAACATTCATAGCCACGCCACACCTTAAACCCAAGGGATTTGCCGTGATCGGGAAGTTGAAAGTATTTGCTGGCAGCAGTCATCCGCAATTTGCAAAGTCGGTTTGCGACTACCTGGACATTGAGGTTGGAGCCAGTCACACGATCACGTTCAGCAACGAGAACATGATGGTGCAGATCGACGAGAACGTCCGCGAGTGCGACGTCTTCGTCGTGCAGACCTCCGTCTCCCCGGTGCACAACAACCTCATGGAGCTGCTGATCATGATCGACGCCTTGCGCTCGGCCTCGGCGGCGCGCATCACGGCGGTCTTGCCCTACATCCCCTATATTCGAAGCGACAAGAAGGACAAACCCCGCATCAGCATCACCGGCCGCCTCGTCGCCGATCTGATCAAGACCGCCGGCGCCGATCGCGTCCTCACCATGGACATGCACTCCGCCCAGTCCCAGGGCTTCTTCCGCATGCCCGTCGACCAACTCCTCGGCGCCGGCCCGCTCTGCGATCGCCTGCGCTTCGAGGACCGCCACGACTGGGTCCTCGTCGCCGCCGACGCCGGCGAGGCCAAAGACCTCGGCAAATACGCCAACCGCCTCGATCTCCCCATGGCGATCATCGACAAGCGCCGCGACGGCGACGACGAGCGCCCCCGCGCCGTCCAGCTCATCGGCAACGTCGAAGGCAAGGTCGCAGTCGTCGTCGACGACGAGATCGCCAGCGGCGGCACCCTCGTCGAAGCCGCCAACTTCCTCCGCGAGCGCGGCGCCAGCAAAGTGCTCGCCGTCGCCACCCACCCCGTCTTCAGCGCCAACGCCACAGCCCGCATCAACGAGGCCTTCATCGACAAGGTGATCGTCACCGACACCGTCC
>JACCWM010000039.1 GCA_013697635.1 Lujinxingiaceae bacterium
GCCCCTCCTTGATCCTCCCCGCAAGCGGAGAGGGGGCATGTGCCCCTCCCCATTTGTGGGGAGGATCAAGGAGGGGAGCTTGTTGACGTCATTGTTGAAAAGGATTGACATGGTCACCCTGCACTTCCCCGACATCGCTCCCGCCCTCTCCAGCACCGACCCCCGCGATTGGCTCCCCTCGCCAGACGCCCTCGTCCGTGCCTGCCACGCGGCCTGCACCAGCCCCGAGCCCGAGGGCCTGCGCGCCCTGCTCGCTGGCCTGGGTGCGCCCGTCGCCGACATGGTCGTCACGCCGCTCTCGGCGCGCGCAGCGCTGATGGGCGCGGCCACCGGGCGCGCCTTCTACCACCATGAGCTGCGCGGGCGCCTCGCCATGCCGGAGCATCTCGAGCCGGAGGTCGTGGTCTGGGATCAGGGCACGGTGCCGGTGTGGGTTCAGGGCGTGCTCGACGAGCCAAAGTACTTCTCGTTTTTTCAGGAAGCGCCGCTGCCCTCGTTCAACCCCAACCACCGGCGCAAGTGGCGCGCCCACGAGCTGTTGCACGGGGCGACGCGCTTTTACTGGCATCCCCAGATGACGCGCTTTGAATTCTATGTGAGCTCACGGCTCAACGAGCTGATCCCGGTCGTGCACTGGTACGGCCTCGACGAGGTGTTTCGCCCGCGCTGCCCCCAGCACTACGGCCAGGTGCTCGATCGCGCCTACTGCCAGACCTGCGAGGACCTGGGCGGCGCGGCCTACTGGGAGCCGGCCAGCGGGCGGCTCGTCGAGCACGATCGCAACGTGGCATTCGTCGAGAAGGCCTGGAGCCACCTGAGCGAGGAGTGGGCCGCAATTCTTGCCGAGATCGAGACCGGGCGCGCCCATCCTGCACCCCGGGGCGCGCTCGATTCGTCGAGCGACGCGATCGGCTACATTCGGGCGCACTGGAATCGGGCGACCTCGTGGAGCTTCGGCCAGTGGGCGGAGCTCTTTTTAGTCGACGGCGACGACTATTTTTCCAGCCTCGATGGCCTCGTCGCCAACGCCACCACCGTGATGCGCGATCTCGTCAGCGCAGACCTCGTGCTCGACGGCCCGCAGTTTGTCGCCCGCCGCGCACGTCGCACGCTCCAGGACATGGCCTACCGCGCGATGCTCGCCATGGAGTGGCTCGAAGAAGGCTCGGCCGCCGCCCAACGCGCCGAGGACGCCTTCATGCCCGAGCTCGAGGCCGCCGCGGACCTCGCGCGCACGCTGCTCGACGATCCCGGCGCGCTCGTTGCCGTCGCCCAGGTGCAGGCTCGCCTGCTCGACACGTTTCGACAAAACGCCGCGCTCTTCCCCGACGAAATCACCGGCAATTTCAATGCACTAGGCTACGCGTGGCGCGATACCTGGCACCGCACCGACGACCACGTTTCGGCCGCCATGGCCCAGCTTGCCGCCGGCCTCGAGAGCGCCCTGCCCCAGACCTACGAGGCCCTCGACGGCGCCCACGAGGCGCTGCTCGACGCGTTTGCCCGCTCCGATGAATTCAGCGCCCTTGGACGCTTCGGCAGCCGCTTTGCCCGCTGGCTCCAGAGCGCTCACCCCACCCACGACGCCCTCGCCATGGCCCACTTCGAAGCCTGGTCGACCGAAGAGCCTCGCCGCGACGACGAAGCCGAGGTCTTTGGCGCCGTACCCGACACCATCGACGGCCTCACCGAGCGAGCAGGGCGCCTTCGCCCCAACGCCACCCTTCGCCGCCGCCCCTTCGCCCCCGACGTGCTCGCCAGACTCACAGGCGATACCTTCAATCACCACGACACAGCGCTGCCCGTGGCCGTCGTCTATATGGCCGGCGAGCTACGCCTGATCGTCGAGGACGAAGCCAGCACCCATATCTTGGACGCCGTCGAGGCCGGCGAGCCCATCGCGGCATGGGCCGAGCAGGCGCACGGGCTGACGCTGGAGAATCTCATCGAAAATGGTTTCCTTGCATGGCTTCCAGCGCCGCTACGCGGCTGAACGCAAACGTGCGGCGTAGGGTCAGGGACGACCGTCCTCATCTCGCCGGCGCTGCTTCAGCGTCTCTCGCAGAACTGGAAGACGTGCACGATCTTTTTCCAGAGTGGAGCGCTCCTTGAGTTCGACATAACGCTGGAGTTCGAGGACCTTGAAGTTTAGTTCGTCGACATGCATCGTGCGCGCCTCGTCCACCAAATCCTCGTATCCCAGGCCGTCCTCGATCGCGCCGAGTACATCCAGTGGTCCATGGCGAGTGGTCAGGAGTTGATGGCCTGCCGTGCGCAGATGCTCGAGTCGTGGAGAGAGCTTCTGAGGATGTCCACGGTAATGTGCGTCGAGTTCACCAAGAGCGCCGATGAGCCGGTTTAGATTCTCCTCGTCTCGGCAATGGACGATATCGAGATCGAAGGTCATCACTGGCGCCCCCTGGAGCACAGCCGAAAGGGCACCGACGATGACGAACTCAACGTCGTGACGAACGAGCACCTCCAACATCGCCAAAAAATCAGGGCCCATCGTTTGCACGCCGTACCTTGTCGACGGAGGTGATGTAATTCTGGACCGTCCTGAGACGTTCGACCGGAGAAAGCGTCAAAAACCAACGGATGAGCGTACGATCCACGCCTTCCTCCGAAACCGCTGCTTCAAGATCCTCCCCAGAGCAATGACCAACCTCACTCTGGTCGTCAGCCGACTTAGGACTTGAATTGGTCACGGTAGGAACCTTCAAAAAGGTGATTGATAGTCTTCGAATTGATTATGATACCAACCGAGGCGGACTACAACCCCGTAACCCGGGCATCCCTGCCTATCAATATAACACAACTCACTAGACGGCCGTATTGGCAGGCGCTGGCAGGGCTTTAATGCTGGCAGGACTTTAATGGGGCGCAGGCTGCTAGAGGCTGTCGTAAAAGGCGTTCGCGAGACTGCTGAGTCGGCCGTAACGAACAATAAAATTCAGGTGGAAGTAGGCAATTACAACGGGAGGCCATAACGGCTGTAATCTTGATTATTGTGCATCGGC
>JACCWM010000055.1 GCA_013697635.1 Lujinxingiaceae bacterium
CCGCTGAGGCCGGGTAAATAGCCGATCAGCCCACCCATGATCGCCGGCAGCGTCACCATGCCCGCGGCCATGCTCGTGCAATAAGCCCCGTAGAGCAGGGCGGGACGCAAGATCGTCCATGCTACGCCCGTGGTCGCCGCGCTGCGCGAAAACACCTGCTCGGCTTCGATCTTGGTGCGCTCGTAGCCGTTGACCGCCTCGACCGGGCAGCTCTCCGTGTGCACGCCGTGATCATCGCGGTAGATCGAGGCGCAGCTAAGGTGAACGAAGTGGCCAACGCGCGCCCGACAAGCCGCAAGGTACAGCTCTTCGACAAAGCCTAGGTTGACAACCCGAAGCTCGTCATAGCTCTCGGTGAGGCTCACCGTGGCCGCCGCATGCACGATTGCAGCGCAGCCATCGACGATCTCGTCGAGCTTGCGCCCGGCGGAATACTCGAACTCCACCCACTCGAGTCGCTTGGCTGCGCCCGGCGCGCCCTCGAGGTCCGTGGTGCGTTGCGTGAGCTGATCGACGGCGCGAACCGCGTAACCTTCTGCCAAGAGCCGATGGATCAATTGCTGGCCCAAGCCCCCGGCGGCACCCGTCACAAGTATGCGGGCTCCTGCGGCGATTCCCGCTGTTTGCGCCTGTTTTTTCCTTGCCATGGAATCTCCGTATGCACGCGAATCTCGGCCCCGATGGTGCCGCTCGACCCTTTTGCTACAATTGCTCGCGTTGCACAACCCCGGCTGAGTGAGCTGCTTGACCCAGGAGCGTGAAATATTTGTGCGCCCTCAACCGCTGTTTGAGCGGTGAACTCTCGCGCTGAGCCGAGCGCGTTGGCTTTTGCTTGCGTAAAGTCGCGGCGAAAAGACTTGAATTAATCCAGTCGCGGTGCTAGTTGTCCCCGTCTTGACTTTCCCCCCTGGATTTCTCTCAGGCCGGGAGGCGTCATCAGCCCTGGTTGGGCTGACCTAGTTAGAAAACGCAATGATCCCATCGGTGGCGCAATCCCCGGCGGCGATCGGCCAGACCCGTTTGAGCATCACGGAGAACAGTCATGGAATTGATCAAAAAGATCGAGTCAGCGCAATTGCGCACCGACCACCCCCACTTTCGCGCCGGAGACACCGTCCGCATCCACCTTCTGATCCGCGAAGGTGACAAGGAGCGCGTCCAGGTTTACGAAGGCGTTGTAATCGCCCGCGGCGGCTCGGGAGCCTCCGAGAGCATCACCGTGCGCAAGGTTTCCTACGGCATCGGTGTCGAGCGCGTTTTCCCGGTCCACAGCCCACGCATCGAGAAGATCGAGCTGGGCGCGATCGGCCGCGTGCGCCGCGCCAAGCTCTACTACCTTCGCAATCTCTCCGGCAAGAGCGCTCGCATTCGCACCAAGCGTGAGCGCAAGGGGACCTGAACGGTCTGGTCGAGCGCCCATCGAGGGTTCGCTTGTTGAAAGCCCGCGTCGAGCCGACGCGGGCTTTTTGTCGTCGTGGCGCACCCGCGCATCACCCTTTCGGCCTTTACCCCTGGGCCCATTGCGGCTTATGATGTGGCTTCGTGTGTTGGCAGTATTGGGTCGTCTCATGCGCGTGCGAACATGCTACTTCGCGAAGTGATCTTTCAGGGGGTCTTGGGATGCGCCACGCCAGTGCGCCTGAAGCCAGATTCTCAGGTTGCTCAGCTCACCTTGCCCGCCGGCGTCAGCGCCGAGGACGTGCAGGACGTCATCGTCAGCATGTTCTATCCTCAGCAGCTCAACGCCCGACAAAAAGCCAAAGTCTCTGCGGACCAGCCGGCCAAGATCGCCGCTATTTTTGAAGACGATGCCAATGGGCGCTTTCGCGTCGTTCGCGACGGCGATGCCAACACCTTGCGCCTGCAGCGCGAGGAGAGCGGCACCTTCAAAGATCTGGTCCGCGGCCCCGGTGAAGTTCACCAGCAGCTCACGCAACGCTTCAAGTTGCCCGACTACGGCATTTTTCTCGCGCTCAACTTGTGGCGCTTCGATGAAAGTGCCCCGGCGCCGGTCGCGGATCTGAGCAAGTTCGGAAGTGACCCGCGCATCCCCGACCTGATCGCGCTTTATCGCCAGGCCGTCGAGGTTGAGACCATCGAGGACGCCGTCAAGTCGCTCGAATTTGAGGTCGAAGGCGCACAAAAAGCGCTCGGCGATTTCGCCGATGTCGAGCAAAAGCTCGCGCTCGCTCGGGAAAAGCTCGCCGAGATTGCACTGCCCGATCTGCTGCCCGAGGAGATCGAGCTTCTGCGCAACAAAGACGAGCAACTTGAGGAGTTCGATCAGCAGGTCGGACGTCTCTTGGCCGAGGAGGACGCCGAGCGCCGCCAGATCGAGTTGCTCGTTCCCGACAAGCCCTACCGAAATCCCATTTTCTGGGTGGGCGCGTGCATGGCTGTCGTCGCCGTTGGCGTGAGCATCGCCTCTCCAGAGTCGTTGTGCATGGCCTCGATGGCCAACGTCATCGGCGCCGGAGTCGCCGCGTTCGTCTTGCTTCAGTATTTCAATAACCTGGGCCGGGCCAGCGTCCACCAGGTCCGATTGGAATCGATCAAACGTCGGCTCAATCAGGTGCGCGAAGAGCAAATCTATTTTCTCGAGAAGATTGATCACGCCCTGATCCACGCCGGCGTCGACGACGAACAGGAAATCCACAAGCGCGTTCCCAAGGTTGCCCGACTTCGTGAGATGATCGTGCGCCTCGAAGAGCAGTACAACCTGTTGCAGAGCAACCCTCAGCATCGAAAGGCGCGCGCCGAAGCTGACCTCATGGTGCGCGAGCTCAAGCGCCTGCAAAAGCGGCGCATCGAGTTGCCCTCGTTTGTGATGAGCTCCTATCAATTGGAGACCGACCTCGAAAGCATGGGGGTCGATCCCAATGAGGTTCGCGACGGCGTCGAGGAAGTGGCCAAAGAGCTTGCCCAGGTCGTCGAAGAAGAACTGACGCCCTTTCAGCGTTTGCGTCGCGTGGCCGAGATGACCGGGCTGTGGAGCGCTCGCGGCCTCGAAGTCACGACACAAAAGATGTGGGCAAAGATCTGCAGCCATGTGCTCAGTGAGCGTTTCGCCGATGTTTCGCTCTCCGACGACGGCCAACTGCACATCGGATCTCTGACCGCTGAGCAGCTCGAGATGTGGAGCCGCACGCGCAGCTCCGAGGTGCGCGCGGTGATCGCGGCGTTGGCGCTCGCCATGCAGGTCAACGCCGACTCGGCCAGCGCCGGCTTGTTTCGAGCTCTGTGGATCAACGATCCCGTTCAGGAGCTGACGCCGGCTCACGCTACAAAATTCGAGTCCGTCTTTCGCAGCGCGGCCAAGAAGAGTCAGATCGTCATCTGTAAAGCGTGAGCGCGATGCAAGTAGAGCTCTTCAGCGTGGCCGAATCGAGTGTCGGCGAAATCGAGACGTGGTGTCTTTCGCACCAGCTTCGCACGGTGGTCGGCATCGATGAGGCCGGCCGTGGTCCGCTCGCTGGCCCCGTTTATGCGGCCGCCGTCGTTCTCGACTTTGCCCAGATCGACGCACCCTGGCTTGCCGGCCTCGACGACTCCAAAAAGCTCAGCACGGCGCAGCGCGAGGTGGCCTACGACGCGATCATCGAAAACGCCCGGGCCTGGGCGATCACCTCTTCGGACAATCAGCGCATCGATCAGATCAATATCTTGCAGGCCACCTTTCGCGCCATGGAGGCCGCCCTCGAGCAAGTTTGCGCGCAGCTCGAGGAGCCGCCCCAATGCGTGTTCATCGACGGCAACCTGCCGATCCAGACCGCGCTTCGCCAGCGCGCCATCGTCAAGGGCGACGGTCGCAGCCTGCACATTGCCGCAGCGAGCATCCTGGCCAAGGTCGCCCGTGATCGGATCATGGCCGACCACGATCAACGTTGGCCAGAATACGGCTTCGCATCCCACAAGGGTTATCCAACCCAGGCCCACCGAAAGGCCATCGAGGTATTTGGCCCCTGCGCTATACATCGTCTGAGTTTTGGGGGCGTTCGTGAGCACGCGGATCGACTTCGCGACGACTCGGATCTTGTCTGAATCCTGGTTTCTTGCTGCCAACACGCAACAACTTGCTCCATTCCTTCGATAACAGATCGGTCCGTTTTATCGATCTTTTCCGATACTGTCAGAAGGAGCAGCAAATGAACGACGATACCGGCAGCGAAAACATCACCAACGCATCTCACCTGAGCCTTGGAGAGCGCGGCGAGCAGATCGCTGCGGATTATCTCGAAGAGCAAGGCTGGACCATCGTTGCGCGCAATTACACCACGCGCTTTGGCGAGGTCGACATCATCGTCCAACGCGACGTCATCCGCGGGCTCGGCCGAGCGCAGATCATTGCCTTCGTCGAGGTCAAGGCACGTCGAAACACGCGACACGTCTCTCCCGGGGCGGCCGTCACCTCAAAGAAGCGCAAAAAGCTCAGCGCACTGGCGCGCCACTACGTCAAACAGAATCGTCTACACGGCTTTATCTGCCGCTTCGACGTCGTTACCGTCGATCTGGGCGGCGAGCTTCCTCGCCTGTGCCACATCGAGGGTGCCTTTGACGTCTTGGGTCGGATCCGTTGAGGGCAAAAGATCAGGGAGACTTTTCGGCCGCGATCTTCGCCAGGCGTTGCTGATAGACGGTGTCGAAGGGCGTGCGCCGAAAGGTCTTCCAGACGCGATCACGAATCATGAAGGTGGTCGCGTCGGTCTCGCTTCCTTGCGCGTCGAGCCTGGAGGGGGCGCCCTCGATATGCAGCACCATATCTCCCCATTGCTCGATGTAGATTCGCTCGGCGCGCTCACCCAGATCCCGTTGCATGCACAGCGAGCGGCCGTGAGGGCCTTGCTTGGTGGTCGATTTCGCCTTGGGAAATCGCTGCGCGGCAACCGCAACATGAGCATCGAAGAATTGGCCAGCGTCCTCGACCGTGTCCCAAGAGCTCAAGTGGGCGACGACGACGTTGCCCTCGCTATCCTCAAAGCCAAGCAGACGATCGCCGCCCCAGCCCTTGGCTGCTTCGGCGATCGCCACCAGTGGCTCGCCCTTGTCATCCAATGCCAGACCCAGATGAGTCTTGAGCCACAACAGAATCTGCAGCTCGCCCAGCACCGTGTCGTAGATCGGCTTGTAGCCAGACAGCGCAGCACTCGGGTCAAAGCTGAGCAACGTGGGCTCGTCGCCGGCGAAGTAGCGCTCCGGGTGCATGATCTGTTCGGTCGAGACGGGTGGATTCTCATAGATCGCGTTGACGTCCGCCCAGCTTCGGCCGCTGCGCGCGATGATCACGAAACGCATGCCGCCAAAGTAGGGAAACATGAGCAGCTCGCGAATGATCGCCGGCGAGCTGGCAAGGGCGGTCTCCGCAAGGCTGGGAGGCGCGCTCGATTCCCCCATGCTGGTATCCGCCGTCGGGATCATTTGCTCAAGCGCGGCGATGTTGTCGAAGTCCAACTCCATGATCATGGCCGCCAACATCGGAATATCGACGATGCTGTTGACCCCCTCCTGAGGAAAGACATTGGCCTCATAGAGCGAGAAGTCGATCATGACCACCGTAGCGTCGCCCTCGATCAGCGCCATGCGCGCCAGAGCGAAATCGCCGTTTTCGCGCGCACTAAAGGGCGCAAGCATCGCGCCGATGTCGAAGTGCTGATCCTGGATGGCATGAAATATTTCGTGGGCCATGGCCGGGCGCTGCAACTCCAGCGGGATACCCTCCATGATGTAGAGCTCTTTGCTCTTCTGATCATAAAAGCCGGCGATCTGCTCGGTGAGCAGATCGACCATCATTTTCTTGTAGTCGATTTCGGGCGAAAATAGCCCCAGACGCTTGAACACCTTGGACTCGTTTTCGATGTCGGCATCGGTGACCTCCTCGCTGAGCTTCTCCAGCAAAACGGCACGAAGCGAATCGCGATCCTTGACGCCCTTGGCAAAGGCCTCCTTGAGCTCGAGGCCGCGGATGCTGCCGACCTGAGCCGCAATCTGGTCGGCGTGGCCAAGCAATTGCTCCTCGCTCGAAGTCGGCTTCTTCGGTGCGCTTTCTTGGGCATAACTTGTGGACCAACCCACGAGTGAGGTCGCAACCGCGCCTGCAAAAACGATGTGTTTCCAGCCATTGCTTGCCATCGTGCACCTATCAAAATCCGCCCAGAGGCAGTTGCCGTTGAAAAAAATGCGCTTCATCTCGGTTTCGAGCGCATTAAAGAGGGGTTACCTCACCTTTATACACGAGAGCATCACTTCCCAAAAGCCATGTTGGTGCGAGCGGCTCGCTCGTCTGGCCAGCGAGCGGCGCGAAGCAGGGAAAATAGCAAGATCTTTCTGGACTTATCAATTGGTTCTGGTAAAAAAGCCCAGTGATCTGACGCCGCATGCCAAATTCTTCTCAGGCTCAGTTGAAATTGCCTGAGAAGTTGGTTAGAGAAGGGATGCGACGCAACGGTTTCAAGCTTCCAGGTGGGAGTGAGAAATTTTTGTCATGACCCTGATACCAAGTGGTATTTATGGGTTCCTAATCCAACCTCGAAAGATGAGGAGTTACGATGTTGAATAAGATTCTGTTGGCTTTGTGTGCACTTTCTCTGTCGTTTGCTGTTGCTTGTGGTGGTGGCGACGTCAAAGTCGATACCCAAGTCACCGAGACCAACATCGAGGAAGCTGCGCCCGTGGCTGCCGAAGAGGTTGAGGCTGAGACGGTCGCTGCTGAGGATTCGGCGTCGGACGACGAGTACGCCGACGACAGCGAGCCCGAAGACGACAGCCTGTAATTCGTTTCACCCGTTATAGAATTTCAAGAGCCAGTACCGATTGCGGTACTGGCTCTTGGTTTTTCTTGTCAGGTGAGCGCTCGACCCAGGAGTCAAAGATCGCGTTCCATCGGGCTTGCGCGTGAAGTCCATTGACTCCTTGACGAACCACTGCCTTCAAAGGCATTCTACACGCGATTGCTGCGTGGAACTTTCACTCTTTTTAGGAGTTCTCTATGCCAAGGTGGCCGAGACTGGCGCGTTTGGGAATTTGGCTTTCTTTTGCGCTGGTGTCCCTTTACCTGTTCTCCGGATGCACAGACGATCTTTATGCGGCATGTACGATCGACCCCGAAGACCCCTTCATGCAGCAGTGCGCCGCACCGAGTGGCAGCGCACGCACGAGCTGCGTCGTCGAGCAGCAGCTGCAATGTGAGACGCGCATCTGTGGCAAATACCAGGGCAGCACGGCCTTTTGCACCATCGAGTGCAGCGCTGACAGCGAGTGCGCTGACGGTGTTTGCCGAGAGTTCGTCTTTCAATCCGGTGTCCGTTACTGCGTAGAAAACGCCAAGCTCCCCGAGTGAGCCTTGCGCCATCACCTCGAATCAAAGAGCGGGTGTTTATGAGATTCTATAATTTTGGAGCGACTCATATGTTCAAGCGTCTCGCAACCGCGCTGGTAGTGGCGGGTTCTCTTGTCATGGCGGGGCCTGCGGCAGCCGCTGACGATGACATGAACTTTGGCGCCGAAGAGGGCGAAGTCGGGCACCTCTCGGAGTTGCTCAAGCAAGGCAAACTGCTCTACGAGCAAAAGAACTACGCCGAAGCCAGCCTGATCTTTCACAACATCCTCAGCGATGAAGCCTTTGGTGCCGAAGCCTACTTCCCGGAGGCCGAGTACGAACTTGCCAAGACGCTCTTTCGTATGGAGCTCTACCAGGGGGCGCTGGCCTATTTCGGTCGCATCGTCGATCAGGGCGACTTTCATCCCTATTACGTGCCGGCGCTTCGTGGCCTGCTGTTGCTCACCGATGTGATCCCGGGCGACGCATTGCTCAATGAACGGCTGGCCACCTACGTCGAGCGCTATCCTGCCGACGTACCGGATCAGTATCGCGATCGCTATGCCTATCTGGTGGGGCGCTACTTCTACAACACGATGGACGTCGATCAAGCTTTGCGCATGCTCAACATGGTCACCTCGCGAAGCGACCTCTACCCCAGCGCACGCTACATCAGCGCGATCACCCACGTGGCAAACTACGACGCAAAGCCTGCCGTCGATGCCTTTCGCGATGTATTGCGCTTTTTGAGCCAGCGCAACGAGGCCACCGGCAAGCTCAACGCCGACGAGCGTACCTTGCTCGACCTGACCAACCTGGGCATGGCACGCGTCTTTTATTCGACCGGCCAATTCGACACCAGCCTGCGCTACTACTCGCGGCTGACGCGAACCTCGCCCTTGTGGTTGCAGTCACTCTTCGAATCGAGTTGGGCCTTCTTTCAAGTCGATCAGTACAACCATGCGCTGGGTAATCTGCACACACTCAACGCCCCTTTCTTCAGCGATGCCTACTTCCCCGAGGGGCCGGTCCTCTCGGCGGTCATCTTCTTTTACAACTGCAAGTACGGTCGTGTGCGTAATGTGCTCGAAGATTACGAGTACACCTATGACGGTCTTCGAAAAGAGATCGCCTCCGTGATGCAAAATAACGACGACCCGATGGAAATGTTCAAATGGGTGCAGAAGTTGCGCGCGGATAAGAGCGACTACGACGCACAACTCTTTCGCATCCTTGACGCCGCCTTGGGTGATGAGCAGGTCAAACAAAAGTTCGACCTGGTCGATTCGATCGCGCGCGAATCAAAAAAGATGGAATCGATGGCCGCGACCTGGAAGTCCAGCAAACTCGGCGACCTGCTCATTCAAGAGTCCGGCCTGGCCAACAGCTTCGCGGTCTCCGATGCCGGCGAGTTGACTCAGCAGCGCTTGCAACGTGTGGTGCGTGAACTCGAAGATCTGATCATGCAGCAAAAGCGCATTCTCTTCGAGGTCGCTCGCGCCGAGCGCGGCGAGATCGAGGCCGATATTCGTGCCGGCATGCTGCTCGATGGGCAAGCCACGGACAAAGCGCAACTCAAAGTCTCCGACGAGCAACTTTATTGGACATTTGATGGTGAGTATTGGCGCGATGAACTCGGCTTTTATGTCTTCAGCATCAATTCCGAGTGCAGACGCTGAAATACGGCAATGGCAAGCGCAATGACCTACTCGACGCCCCGACCAGGAGCTCAATCATGAAGCGTTTTTCTCAGGCGGCCTCGCGCTGCACCCCCCCCTTGCTGACGCGTTGGCTGACCATCGCCGTCTTGCTTGCGTTGCCCACGCTGGGCTACGCTGAAGAGGCCGACAAAGAAGAGAAGGCCGTTCAGGTTGCCAAGACCACTCAGCAGATTGAGGCGCCCAGCCTCGCAAAAGAGCAGGCCGGGCCACAGTTTAGCGCCGACAATTTCGTCGAGCAACGCGGCTTCGAGAGCCTTCAGCGCCAGGACGAGGCGATCGTTCACCTGCGCGATCTGATTCGCTCCACGCCGCAGTCCAATCCGCAACGTGCCGAATTTCTCTTCAACCTCTCGGAGATCTATTGGGAACGCTCCAAGTACTATGAGCGTACCTCGGTCGAGAAGAACGACGAGTGCCACGGCCACAAAGCCGCAGGCGACGCCGGCAAGCTTCGCGCCTGCGAGGCGTCGGTCAAAGACATGCTCGACGAGGCCAAGCGCCTTCGCGAGGAAGCCGTCCAACTCTACATCGACATCATCAAGAACTACACCAGCTTCAAGGACCTCGATAAGGTCTACTTCTTTCTCGGCTCCAACCTCATGGAGATTGGAAAGCAGGATCAGGCCCTCGAGATTTTTCGCCGTCTGATCGCCGATTATCCCAAGACCCCCTTTGTGCCCAACGTCTTGCTGCATTTCGGAGAGTACTACTTCGAGAACAGCGACATGCGCAGCGCCCTGACGGCCTATCAAAAGGTCACCGAGTATCCCAACTCGACCGTCTACAGCTACGCGCTCTACAAGATGGCCTGGACCTACTACAATCTTGGCCAAAAAGATCGCGCGCTCGACCAGTTCATCAAGGTCATCGAGACGGCCAAGAAGCGGCCTAACGACGCCAACAGCAACAGCCTCGTTCGTCAGACCCGTAACGATATCGTGCGCACCTATGCTCACATTGGTTCCGCGGACAAAGCGGTCGGCTTTTTCAAGAAGGTCGCGGACAAACCCGAAGACTGGTTCGGAATGTCCGAGCGCCTCGCCGTGCATTACTCGGATATGGGCGGCGATCGTCTCCTGGACTCCACGCGCATGTACCGTGAGCTGATCAGCCTCGCGCCGGAGAGTGTCAAGACGATCGACTATCAGTACGAGATCGTGCGCAACCAGACGACGATGAATGCCTACAGCAAGGAGAGCATCGAAGAGCTCGTGCGCTTGATGAAGCTCGTTCAGATCGCCGATCAGGGCCGCTTCAAGGATGCCGAGGCCAAGGGCTATGCCCAGACCAAGGCGCGCGTCGAGGAGCTCGTTCGCAACTGGGCGACCACCTATCACCGTGAAGCCCAGCGCACCAAGAGCCCCGATCTCTATGCGATGGCCTACTTTCTCTACAAGTTCTACCTGGAGACCTTCCCAGAAAACGACCACCTCTATGCGACGACCTTCTTCTACGGCGAGTTGCTCTATCAGCTCGAGAAGTGGGAAGAAGCCGCGACGGCCTACGAGAAGGTTTTGGCCATCGATCCCAAGGGCCAATACACGGAAGACTCCGTGCTGGCAACGGTGCTTTGTTACTTCAAGATCATCAATACGTCCGAGGAGCAGGCCAAGCTCAACACCAATTTCAACGACGAGAAGAAAGAAGACAAGAAGATCCCTGAGCCTCGTGAGATCCCCGATGTGCACAAGCGCCTGCTCAAAGCCGGCGAGAACTACATCAAGCACGTGCCCGAGGGTGAGCGCATCGTGGACGTCAAGTACACCATGGCCCGCACCTACTATGACTTCGATCACTTGCGTAAGTCGCTCGATTTGTTCCGTGATATCGCCTTCAATCACCCCGACCATCGCCTGGCGGTGATCTCGGCCAATCTTCATCTCGATACCCTCAATCTGCTGCAAGATTTCGATGGTCTCTATGCCGCCGTGCTCGAGTATATCGAGAAGGCGCCGATCAAAGAGGCGGGCTTTCGCTCCGAGGTCGACGCGCTGCACACGGCCATTCGCTTCAAGATCTGCACTGTGCTCGACGACAAGGAGAACTGGAACGAGGCCTCGACGTGCTTCATCCAATTTGCCCGCGATTTTCCCGAGTCCGATTTCGTCGACAAGGCGCTTTACAACGCCGCGCTCGACTTCGAGCGCATGAAGGAGATCGGGCGCGCCATCCAGGTGCGCGTCTTCTTGCTTCGCGCGCGGCCCGAGTCGCCGCTTGCTCCGCAGACTCTGTTCAACATCGGTGGCAACTTCCACGCGCTCGCCGTCTACAGCGAAGCGGCCCGCTTTTATGAATTGTTCACCCGTAACTTTCCTGACCACAAGGACGCCGAAGCGGCGCTTGCCAACGCCTCGACCTTTCGCCAGGGACTGGGCCAGTACGACAGAGCGATTCAGAACTACGAGCGCTACCTCGAGCTTTTTGGCAAAAAGAACCCCGACAAGGCGGCAGGGGTGTTCTTCCAAATCGCCAAGATTTACGAGAAGCAGGATAAAAAGCGCGAGGCCTTCGCCCAATATGAAAACTACATCAAGCGCTACGGGCGAACCGGCACCAAGGATCACCTGCTTGAGGCTCACGTGGCCATTGGCCTGCATCATTGGGGAAGCAACGTGCGTAATGCTCAGAAGCAGGGCTTGACCGAGTTCGAGCGCACCTTGAAGGTCTTTGAGGGCCTGCCCAAAGACGAACAAGAAAAGTTGGTCAGTGGCCGTGACGCCGCAGCCCAGGCCAAGTTCATGATCGGCGAGAGTGTCTTCGAGAAGATGGCGGCCATCCAGATCGACTCACCGAACGAGAAGATTCTCCAAGAGCGGCTTCGTGAAAAGATGAAGATCGCCGAAGAAGCCCAAAAAATCTATGAGCAGGTCATCCTCTTTGGTCGGCCCGACTGGGCAATCGCCGCCCTCTATCGCATCGGAACACAGTTTCAAAACTTCGCCGATACGATTCGAAAGAGCCCGCCACCGAGTCGTCTGACCTATGATCAGCAGGAGATCTACCGGGGCATTCTCGAGGACCAGGCCAGCATGATCGAGCAGCGCGCGGTCGTCGCATACAGCCAGGCCCTGCAGGCAGCACGCCAGTCCAACTGGTTCAATCGCTACAGCCGCGATGCTGAGGTCCGTCTCGCTGCGCTTCGACCGCGAGAGTTTCGAAAGCCCTCCGAGATGCGCGCGCAACCAAACCACTTCAGTGTGGGCTTTATGACTGCGCCCTTCATCAAGACTGTCAAAGAAGATGATGTGTTGAGCGACTTCGGCAGCGCCGAGGACGCGACGATCACCGATCCGAGCTCGTGAGACGCGCCGTTTGAGTCAAGCCTGGCATGCCTCAGTGCCTGCTCGGGCGTCATGAAAAGCTTGTAATTTCCATTCAGCGCGAGGAAGACTTCGCATGTCCTACAACGCTACGACGCATATTCGCACCCTCGCCACCAGCACTGTTCATCGCCGCATCAGCGGCCTTGCAGGCGCGCTGCTCATGGTTTTGGCGCTTTCGGCCTGTTCGTCTTCACCAACCAAAGCCGATGAAGCCGCACTCACCGAGTCGATCACGGGCGGCACGGTCAACGCCAATGCCATTCGCGAGTTCGAGGAGGCCGTAGTCGCCTTCGAGGGCGCTGATCTCGTCAAGGCCAAGGCCCATCTCGAGCGTGCGATCAAAGAGGATGGGCGCTTTGGAAAGGCCTGGTTCAACCTGGGTGTCCTTCACGAACTCAATGGCGACAAGGACGAAGCACGCAAGTCCTATCAAAAGGCGCTCGAGTTCGCGCCCAAACTGGGCGCTGCCTATGTCAACCTGGGCCTTATGGCGATCAATGGCGATGAACGCGACGCGGCCTGGGACATGTTCCAAAAGGCCGTTGAAGTACAGCCCTACAATCCTGAGGCCCAGAACAACATCAGCGTGATTCTTCGCGAGCGCAAACAGTATGCTGAAGCTGTCAACCATGCGCGGCGCTCGTTGGCCGGCGATTCACAAAATACAAAGCCCTACGCCAATCTCGCGCACATCTATTATGACCGCGGCAACTACGATGTCGCCAAGCTCGTCATGCTCAACGCCGTGCAGATCGACGAGAAAGACGCCGATCTCTACAACATTCTGGGACTGATCGAGCTCGCGCAAAACGACGTCACGGCCGCGATCGCCTATTTTCAGCGCACGCTCAAGCTGCGTGCCGATCACGTGCCCGCTTTGCTCAACTTGGGCGCGATCATTCTCAATGTTCGTGACTACGAGCGCGCCGTCACGCTCTTCGAGACCGCGCTCCAGCATCGGCCCAACGATATCGAAGCTTTGATTTCGATCGCTGTCGCCAAGCGTGGTCTCGGCGATCTCGCCGGCGCGCGCCAGTACTATGACAAAGTCATTGCGCTCGATGCCAACAACGCCATGGTGCAATTCAATCTGGGCGTGCTCGAGCATGAGCACATGGCGCAAAACGCGCAGATGGGCGTCGGTGGCGCTGAGCCACCCGAGGATCCCATCGAGCAGATGGATTGGAACATCGCCAACATGAAGTCCTCGATTACCCATTATGAAAAAGCGCTCGAGCACTATCGACAGTATCTCTACTTGGACAAGTCCGACAATGCTGACGCCCGTAAAGAGGCCAACGATCGTATCGGCCAGGTTAGTCAGATCATCCAAATGACCAACGAACAGATGCCCCTGATGGATCAGCAAAAGGACGACATGCGCAACCAACTCAAAGAGCAGGCTGAGTGGGAAGCCCAACAGGCCGCCGGTGAAGGCGGTGACGGCGCCGAGCAGTGAGCCAGCGGTTTGCTTTGCACGACTGAACTTCTATGGTAGTTTTGTTTCGGTCTTCCAAGGGCAGAATAAAAAAGTAGCCATTTAAAAAAAAAGTTCGGAACTTTGGTTTGTGTGCGTTGTCCCAGCTACAGATGATTGACTCTCGCACGTGATTTCGTGAAAAGGAGACGCCATGGCCAAGAAACTCTTCCTGTTGTTTATCGTGAGCGCGTTCGTAATACCGGTCAGCGCCGCCGCCCAGGGCATGCCCACGGCAGGCGCCGCGCGTGGTGACCAGGGTGACGACAACGTCCAATACAAGAAAGAGACCGTCTACGACTTCGACGGCGATGACGTCGAAGGTAACCTGGTCAAACCCGATGGCACCAACATCACCGGTGATCAACGTGGGAAGACGAGCAGCTTGATTAACATCCGCTCGGACTTTATCCCCGAAATGCTCAAGAGCGTCGAGTCGCTCTAAAGCATGCAGTAACATCAGTTTTCGCTGAGCAGTGCGCGTTTCTGAGATTGGACTTTTTGTTGAAATCACCGATTTAAAGGGTACATGGCGATGAGTCAAACCAACGTGACGCTGCACTTTGATATCATGCGCGACGGACAACTCCAGGGTTCGGAGCAGTTCGATCTCGATGCGATCAAAGTGGGCAAGCTTTCCAGCTCCCATCTGCGCCTTGATGACCCGAACGTCTCACGCATTCATGCTGTTATTGAGCGTGGTAGCGACGGGTCCTACACGGTCATCGACCTGGGCAGTGCCTCGGGAACCTTCGTCAATGGCGAGAAAGTCACCAAGTCGGAGGTCAACGACGGTGACGAACTCCAATTTGGTGACACGGTGTTGCGCGTTCGGCTCGCTGCTGCGGAGTTGCCCGCACCGCCTGCGCCGCCAACTGCTCCGGCGGGCGTTTACGCCAACGAGTTTGGCGGCAATGAAGCCACGGTGGTCACACAAGCTGGCGCCGCCGATGTTGTCGCCCCTCAGCCGCAAGCCGCCAGCACGCCAGCACGCCAGCCCGAAGGTCTCGAAGTCGGCCACGTGCGCCTCGAGGATGGATCGAGCGTGGAGGCCTTCACCATGGAGGGTTACTACGACGACAGCGGAAACTATCACCCGGGCTATTACGACGAGTCGGGTGCCTACCACCAGGGCTACGGATTCCCCGACGACGATGGTCAGTGGCAGGTACTGCAAGGCTACTACGATCCCAACGGTGAGTGGATATCTGCCGACGGTGCCGACTTCTCAGCAACCGTACAGGGACCAAGTGACACCGAGTTGTACACAAACTCGTTTTTCGCCGAAGCAGGCGGCGATACGCTGGAGATCGCCTTTCTTTGGACCGATCACGTGCTCAGCGTCACGAGCTACCACAAACCGCGCACGGTGCTCGTGGGCAGTGAGGAGAGCAATGACTTCGTACTCGAAGACGCCTCGCTCTCGGCACCGGCCTTTCCCCTGGTTGCCTACCGTGAAGGCGGTGGCTACTTCGTCACGCTCACGCCCCAGATGCAGGGTTTGATCCAAAACGGCGATCAACAGTTCTCCGTTCAAGAGATCATTGAACGCGGCGCGGCTACAAAAAGCGATGAAGTGCCGGGCGCCTACGCGCTTCCCATCGGCGCGCGCACCAGCGTTCGCCTCGATCTGGGTGGCAACACCTTTTTGATCCACTTCACGAGCATTCCGGTACTGCTCGGGGGCACGCTGCCCATCGACAAGGCGCCGATTCCCTATCTTGCCGCCAGCGCTGCCGCTCACATCTTGTTTTTGTTGTTGGCGATGAGCATGCCCGACGATGCTCGCAGCCTCAATTTGGACGGCTTTGATGCCAACGATCGCTTCGTGCAGCTAATGATCAAGCCAGACCAGGAGGAGGAGGAGCCCAAGCCCGACTGGCTCGGTGGTGATGAGGAAGAAGCGGCCAAGCACAAGGGCGAAGAAGGGCAGGCCGGCAAAGAGGACAGCGAGCAGGTCAACAAGGAACTCCAAATCGAGGGTCCGAAGGACAACACCGAAATCGAGATCAAGAAGGCGCGTGACACAGAGATCGCTGTCAACGCCGGAGCCCTGGCTGTCTTTAACGACAACCAACTCAGCAGCATGTGGGGCGCCAGTGACAACTCGGTTGGCAGCGACGCGATCCATGCGCTCGGTAACTTGACCGGTGATGGTGCCGGCGAAGCGCGTGGCATGGGCGGTCTGGGTCTGCACGGTGCCGGGCGCGGCGGCGGTGGTGTCTCCGAGCGTGGCATTGGTCTGGCAAACGTCGGCACGGCCGGTCGCGGTGGTGGTGGTCGTGGCGGCTCTGGATACGGCAAGCACTCCGCCGATCTGGGCGATCGCAAGACCCTCGAGCCCAAAATCGTTCCGGGACGTCCTGCCATCACCGGCTCGCTTGACCGTGAGATCATCCAGCGCGTCGTACGCCAGCATCGTCGCGAGATCACCTACTGCTACGAGACCGAGCTGCAGAAGAACCGCAATCTTGCGGGTCGCGTCGTGGTTCGCTTTACGATCTCGGCTACCGGCTCGGTGGTCTCGGCGGTCACCGCCGAGACTTCACTCAACAACGCCGCCGTCGAGCGCTGCATGTCGGAGCGTATTCGACGCTGGGTGTTTCCCGAGCCCAAGGGTGGCGGTATCGTTATCGTGAACTACCCGTTCAACTTCAGCACCTGAGCCGCGCAAGCACTCAGTGACGAACTTTGAAACGCCAGTCGGCCCCGCGCATTAATCCTGCTGCGGGGCCGACTTGTTCTTGCTTGCTGTCCGATGCGTCGCTTTAGTTTGTTTAAGCTTAGGCGGGAGCGCACGGCGCGGTTGCGAGCCCGGCTCGGGCCGCGTATGATGTTCGCAGCTCTGGATGTGAAAATGAAATGGAGCGGCCTTCGTCAAGTGGAGGCGTCAGCGTTCAACAAACCATCAAGGTCGGAGGCCGCACTGATGAAGTTAGCGACATATCCAGGGAAATTCGCCCCCACGGGGCTGTGGAAACGCTTGGTCAATGGCGCCATTGTTGGCGTTTTGATGACTGTCATGCTGGCAGGCTGCAATCAAGATCGGGCGCTCGCCGTTCGGGACATGAACATCGGTCTGGAAGCTTACGAGAGCGGCAAGTCGATGGACGCGGTGCGCTACCTCAAGGAAGCGGCCAAAAACGATCCGACCTACCCCGAGCCACTCTACTATCTGGGACAGATCTATCACTTACGTCTCAAGGAGTACGACAACGCCGAACTCTACTATCGCAAGGCGTTGGAGATCTCGGCTGAGAATCCTCAATTCGCCTACCGTCTCGGGGCGGTATTGGCCGAGCAAGGCAAGCATGCCGATGCCGTGCAGGTGCTTCGCCGCAGCGTCAATGCCAAGGACGACTATGCGCGCGCCTGGTTTCGCCTCGGGCTCAGCCAGCAAGAGATGGCGAACTATTCCGACGCAGTTGACAGCTACATGAAGTCGATCCAAATCGATCCGCGCCTTCGCATGGATCGCGATGATCGCGGCGGCGAGCACTACCACGCACTGGGCGATCTCTACGTTCGATTCGGGCTCTACGACAATGCACTCAAAGTCTACGAGAACGCCATTCAGAACAACGCGAACGTGGCACGCCTCTACCACGGGCGCGGTGTTGCTCAATTGCATCTCAAGCGTTATTCGGAGGCAGCCGCAAGCTTTGAGAAGACGCTCGAACTCGACGCCAGTCATCCAACAGGAGTCTTCAACCTTGCTGTAGCCCGCCAGGCGCTTGGCCAAGACGTTGCGGCCATCGAAGTACTTCAGCGTTTTCTCGATTCGGGAGCGCGAGGAGGCGGTGATCCGGCCCGTATCATTGCCGCTCAGGGCTTGCTTCAGCAGCTTCGTGAAAAGCAGCGTTCCGAATAGCTTGGGTCGGTCCTCGCGCTATAAGAGCGAGCGGGAACCAATGGTTGCCATTGCCCCCCTGTGAATCACTGTGGTATAGAACTTAGTAAAGCATTTCGTTCGTGATATAAAAGCGTAGGATATTCAAGGGCTTAGCAGAGACGTCTGTCTGTCAGTTCGGACACACGGACCGTTTAGCGGGCTCAACTTTTCAGCACAACCGGCCACCGAGATTGCGCCCCGACTGACGGTGCGTGTTGTCCGCATCGACGGTCTTGGCCTTCAACGAAATCTAGAGAGATTTGATTGCTCATGGATCGTGAAAACAAGGTTCAGCAATTCGTCGCCCAACTGGAAGCCAATCCTTACGACCTTGCCCCTATGGGCCGGTTGGAGCGGGCATTTGCAGGCAAGGAGCGCTGGGAGGAGTTAGTCCTGCTGCTCGAGCACCGCGCGGGTCAAGTCGACTCGCGTGACGCCGCCGCACGCCTGTATCTCGAGGCCGCGCGCATGGCCGGAGCACGGCTCAACGACGTCGATCGCAGCCTCGAATTGTTGACGCATTCGTTGGCCGTCGGCGAGGATACGCTGGTCTCGGTTGAGGCGTATCTGTTCCAGTTGGCGCTTCAACAAGACGGTGAGCAATTGCTGACCTTCTTTGTCGAGGCGGTCGAGCATGGCGAGGACGAGATCTACAAGAGCCGCCTGTACCAGCGTATGGGTTGTATCCTTGAAGACTTCATGGGTGACATGGAGGAGGCCGACAACGCCTACAAGTGGGCCCTTCAGTTCGATCCGGCCAATGTACTGGCATTGTGGTCACGCCAACTCCTCGCCAAAAAAGAGTCGGCATGGGCGCGTTTTGCTGAATTGCTCGTCGAAGAGATCGAGCGCAGTGACGATCCGGCAGAGCAGGCCGAGCAGTCGATCACCCTGGGTGAAATCTATCGCGATTACCTCGACAGTGCCGATGCCGCTTCACAATGCTTTGACTATGCCCTCGAGCTCGATCCCCAAAACGAGCGGGCTCGTGGCGCTCTCGGCATTGGAACCCACGACTTCGAGGTCAATGGCTTATCCCTTGACCAGGCCACCCAGGCGCAAAATCATCCGCCGGACCAAGGCGAAGAAGACCGCCCGATGACCATGGAGCTCGACGAGGCCATGCTCTACGATGGCGATGCTCAGAGCGCGGCCGCGCCGCCGCCGGTGCCCGAGGTTGTTGGCTTTCAAGTTGACGATGAAGAGGACGACGACGATTTTGACGGCCAGTTCAGTGTTGATGC
>JACCWM010000057.1 GCA_013697635.1 Lujinxingiaceae bacterium
ATCTGAAACGGAGCCTGGGGGCTTGTCCCCCCAGGCGATCCGTCGGCCTCCCGATGGCCACGCGGTCTTGCGGTGGGCAGGTCGTCGGCATCCCTGATCCCTTGATGGTGGGCGGCCCGTCGGCTCCCCTGACCCCCCGACAGCCCGCCTGCCACGGGGGCGTTTCTGGACCCGGTTCAGCCCTGCCGACGAACCACCGGCGTTTCTGGACCCGGTTCAGCCCTGCCGACACGAACCAGCGGCGTTTCTGGACCCGGTCCAGCCCTGCCGACACGAACCACCGGCGTTTCTGGACCCGGTCCGGCCCTGCTGGAAAAAATGCCCGCGTTTCTGGGCCGGGTCCAGACGCGCTGATAAAAACCGCCGGCATTTCTGGACCGGGTTCAGAAACGCCGGCAAAAAATGCCAGAATTCTGGGCCAGGTCCAGACTCGCTGGCAAAAAGTATGAAAAGGGTTGGCCTGCGCCTAAAAATCACCCGCCCCAATCGCCGGCTAGCTGACGGCCGTCTTGTCGATGCCTGGCTTGTTGGCGTTGTGGGCGTTGCCCGAGCCGGGGGTGGGGCCCTGTGCGCCAGGCTCTTCGACGTCGCCGTTGTCGCGGGCGAGGTCCTTGAGCACTTCGATGATCTCGCTCTTGACGTGGTTTGAGGCCAGGGCGCGTGCGTCGGTGATGTGGCTGACGATCTGGCCGAGCTCGGCGAAGCGCTGCAGATGGTCTTGGAGTGAGACATCCTCCGGGCTGAGCAACAAGAACACCAGGTGGATCGGGTGCTCGGCATGCTCGCGCAGGCTCAAGCCCTTCTCGCTGGTCGCGACGAAGACCAGGGTCTTGAGCACATGGGGGGTGCGCGCGTGAGCCAGGATGACGCCCTGGGAGGCCTCGGTGGTAAAGCCGGTCTGCTCGCTGACCACCGCCGCGGTGACCTCTTTGAGGCGGCGCTCATCGGACTCAAAGCGTGTGGCGAGCATGTAGCTGACGGCCTCCTCGTAGTCGGTTGCCGGGATGTTCAAGGCGATGCGCTCGGGGCGAAACAGATCCTGGGTCGAGACGCTCGAAGGCAAAGGTGTCAACATGGGCGAGCTCTCCATCTGGGCGGGAAACAAGAAGACCATGTTTTGGTCGCCCAGCTCGCTGACCTTGCTCGGCAGGCGCTCGAGCTCGGCCGACCAGGCGACCGTGCCCTTTCGCGCGGCCAGAAAGATCACCAGATCGTTGGCTTCGATGCGCTTGCTCAGTGTCTTGAGCAAGTCCTCGAAGTTGAGAAATCCCACGAAGGTTGAGGTCACCTCGGGCTTGATCGCGTCAAAGCGCGAGCGCATGCGCCGCATGTCGTCTTGCAGACACAGGCCCGTGCACAGTGCGCCCAGGGCGTTGGTAATACGCTTGATCGCGCGCACAGCGAGGATAAAGCCCGGGTGGTGCTCGATATGGGGCGGAAAGACCACGACGACGCGCTGGGTCGTATTGATCGGCTGCTTGAGCCGACAGATGAAGATCTGCTGTTCGGACTCGTCGAGCAGCTGGTCGGTGATCCGGCCAAAGGTGCCCTTTTGCTGGCTCTCGGGGCCTTGCCAGCCGACGACGACGTCCGAGATGCGCCGCTCGATGATCGCGCGCGCAATGCCCGTGGCCGGGTTGTGCGCCACCCGGGTGACCGGCACGACGGGCACCTCGGCGCTCGCGCCGTGGATGACGGAGTTGGAGAGCATCTTCTCGGCGTTGGCCACGCGCAAGGTGGTCTCCTCGTCGTCGGGAACGACCGCCAGCGGGTAGACGGGCTCCTCGCTGCCGTGCTCGCGCAAGATGAAGGTAAAATCGAGCAGCGAGCGCGCCGTGGCCGCATAAGCCATTGGAATCAGAATGCGCTGGGGTGCCTCGACGGGTGCATCGCCCCTGGCCTGCTCCTCTTTGATCGCGAGGCGTCGGCCGTATTTTTCGGCCACCATCGGGGCCACAAAGCAGGTCACCGCGATCATCACGATCGTGCCGTTGAGCACGGCCTCGTTGAACAGCCCGACGTCGTAGGCGACGAGCACCACGGCCAGCGTTGCCGCGGCCTGCGCCACGCTCAGACTGTAGATCACCATGCCTTCTTCCGGGCTGTAATTGAGGATGCGCTGGGTGATCATGGCGGCGAGCCACTTGGTGCTCAGCGCCGTGAGCACCATGGCCGCGGCGACGATCAGCGCCTCGGTGCCGGCGAAAAGCACGCGCACGTCGACGAGCATGCCCACCGAGATCAAGAAGAAGGGGATGAACAGCGCGTTGCCGACGAACTCGATGCGGTTCATCAACGTGCTGCTCTCGGGAATCAGGCGATTGAGCGCGAGCCCGGCCAGGAAGGCCCCGATGATCGCCTCGACGCCGGCCACCTCGGAGAGAAACGCCGCCAAAAACACCGCCGCGAGCACGAAGACGTACTCGCGCACGCCCTCGCTGCCCACGATGCGAAAAAACCAGCGGCCGACCTTGGGTAAGCCCCAAAAGAGCAAGAATGTGTAGATGCTCAGACCGGTGCCCAGCCGAATCCAGAAGGCCGCATCAAGCTCGCCGCGTGTTGCGCCCATGACCACGGCCAGCACGAGCAAGGCCGCGGTGTCGGTGATGATCGTGCCACCCACGGCGGTGGTCACCGAGCTCGCCTTGGACAGCCCCAGCTTGCTGATCACCGGATAGCCAAGCAGCGTATGCGAGGCGAACATGCTGGCGAGCAAGACGGCGACCATGAAGTCAAAACCCAGGATGTAGTAGGCCACCGCCGTTCCCACCGACTGGGGGATGATGAAGGTGATGATCCCAAAGACGATGCTGTGGTTTTTGTACTTGAGGAAGCGGTTGAGATCGATCTCGAGGCCGGCCGTGAACATGATGTAGAGCAGGCCCACCGTGCCCAGAAGCCGAAAAGTCTGGTCGCGCTCGAGCAGACCGATGGCGTTGGGGCCGACCACGGCGCCGGCGATCAGCAGACCGATGATCCCGGGCAACTTGAGCTTACCGACGAGCATCGGCGCTACAAGAATCATCAGCATGACCAGCGCAAAGGTGAGCACCGGGTCGGTTATCGGGATCTGAAAGTGTGAAGCGTGCATCGATGCCCTCGTCCAGAGACAGGCCCGCCTGTGGACGCGCCAGGCGGCCACACGGCAAGGGCACGGTTTTTTGTCCCGTTCGCCCAAAGGATGCAATAATGCCCGGGCAAGCCGCCCGCACGCAAGGGGCTGGGTTGAGAAATAACCTTGACCGCAACACCTTTTTGCAGATTTAGTGAGCCGTTGATCCTTGCGAGAATCTTTCCCACTGGCACATCCCAGAGCCGCCAGGGCTGGGCGCGGCCGTGCAATGGAAGATAATGAAACCATTGAACTTAAAGAGCATTTCGCGCCGAGCACTGGGGCCCTTGCTGGCCTGCGCCTTTGGCGCGCTCTGGGGCGCGCCGGCCTGGGCGGTGACCGCGGATGCCAATGGCGACCAATCCCGCGTGCTGGTGCTTTTGGCCGTGGTCGCCGGCGCCTACCTGATCTCCTATTTGCTCTTGGGCTGGCTGACGCGCCGCTTTGGCCTGGTCATGGGCGTTCAATACATCCTGCTTGGCATCGCGATCGGCCCGGCCTTTAGCGTGCTCGACAGCGCAACGCTGGCAGGCTTCGAGCCCCTGGTGGCGCTGGCTGTGGGCGCCATGGGAATGCTGGCCGGCCTCGAGTTCAACGTTCGCCGATTGGCCGTCCAGGAGGGCCGCGCGCTCAAGATCGCCTCGCTTGTCACCGTGGCCACGCTCTTGCTCGTCGTGGGTGTGCCCATGCTGTTCTTGCACACCCAGCTTGGCGCCGAGAATCTGTGGCGCTGGATGCCGATCGTGTTGGGCATCGGCGCCATCTCACTGGTCGCCGACCCCCGCCACCTGGCCGGTCTGCTCAGCTACTTCGAGGTCGACAATCCGGTCTCGGAGCTGGCCAATAACGTCAATTGGCTTTGCACCGTGCTCGCTGTGCTCGTCTTTGGGATCTTGTTTTGCGCCTACAATCCCGGCACCACAATCCTCGCCGAGCACCTGGGCTGGGTGCAATGGCTGGTGGCCCATATCGCGGTGGGCACGATCTTGGGCACGATCTGCGGCGCGCTGGTCCAACTTCGCCCCGATGACGAGCGCCTGATGACGATTCTCATCGGCACCGTCGTCTTGGCCAGCGGGCTGGCCTACACGACGACGCTCTCGCTGGTGTTCGTCAATTTCATCGCCGGCTTTGTGATCATCAACATGTCCGACGAAGCGATGCGCGTGCAACGCATGTTCGTCAACCTCGAGCGTCCGCTGTACGTGATCTTGCTCTTCTTTGTCGGCACGGGCCTGGTCTGGAACGTATCGGTCTGGGTCTATGTGCTCGTGCTCGTTTATCTCGTGTTGCGCTATCTGGGGCGCTGGGCGGGCGTGATGCTCTATCGCCCCTCGGTCTCGGGATTTCGCCCCGATCCCGGCATTCACCGCGCGCTCTGGGCGCCCGGCGGACTGTCCGCAGCGATGATCCTCGACTTCTTCGGCGTCTTTGGCGAGGTGCTCTACGCTGATGCAGCGATGACCGGCTTCATTGCCGTCTTGATCGCCAGCGAGATTGTGGCCTTCATCCTGGCGCGTGGCTGGGTCATCGACATCAGCGACGTCACCTCGGATCGACGCGATCGCAAGCGAGGCCAGTGATGCGCCATTTGTTGACCATGGTCATCCTGACTACCCTGATGGGTATTGGGCACTTCCTGGCGAACTCGCACGGCATCGCCTGGTCGTCGGCCCATACGCTGGTGGCCGTAGGCTTTTTGGTGCTCGTGGCCTTCTCGATTGGCGAGGTCTTTCGCCGGTTCGGGCTGCCGGCGCTGCTGGGCTACATCACGGTGGGCGTCTTGTTTGGCCCAAGCCTGGCCGCCCAGCTTCCCTTCGAATCTCCGCTGGCGATCATCACGGCCGACGTGCTCGCCGATATGCGTGTGGTCAACGTGCTCGTCGTCGGCGTGATCGGCATGCTCGCTGGCGGCAAGTTTCGCATCAGCGAGCTGGCCGGCAACGTGCGTCTGCTGCTCGTGCTGACCTTTGCGATCCTGGTGCTCGTCGTACCGCTCACGGTGGTGAGCGTGCTCGCCCTGGCTCAGCTCTTTCCGCAGTCGCTGAGTTTTGTCGCAGACCTGCCCCTGGCCAGCCAGGTGATCGTCGCGCTGTTCTTCGGCGTGATCGCCTTTGGACTTAGCCCGAGCACCACGGTCGCGGTGATCCAGGAGCTGCGCGCGCGCGGGCCGCTCTCCACGGTCGTTTTGGGCGTCGTCTTGCTTGGCGAGGTGGTGCTCTTCGCCGTCTTTGCGCTCCTGCTGGCCGTCTCGCGCTATGTGCTCGGCCCGGAGGTCGTGACTTTTGGCCTGATCGCAAGCCATGTGCCGATCGTGTTCATCGATCTGGCGCTGGCCATCTTGCTGGGCGCAAGCGTGGGCATCCTCTCGGTGCTCTATTTGACCTATGTCAAAAAGGAGCCCCTGCTCTTTACGCTGGTCGTCATCTTCGTGGCCTACTATGCCGCCTGGGCTCTGGGCGCCGAGGCACTGCTCACCTTTCTGGTCGCCGGCTTCTTTGTTCAAAACGCCTCCTCGCAGGGCGACGAGTTGGTGCGCTCGCTCGAGCGCATCGGCATGCCCGTCTTCGTCGTCTATTTTGCGCTGGTCGCAGCACAGCTCGATCTGGAGGCCGCCGCCGGCTACCTGCCCCTGGTGCTGGGCTTGATCTTTGCGCGCGTGGTTGGCCTTCATTTCGCCACGCGCCTGGCTGCACGAAAAGCCCTGGAGACCAACCGCTCCTACGACTTTCTGCACGTCACCTTCCTCGCTCAAGACGCCGTGGTGCTCGTGCTGGCCGGCGTGGTTGCCGCGAATTTCCCAGGCTGGGGCGCAGACTTTCAAAACGTGATCATGGCCACGGTCATCGCCTATCTCATCGGCGGCCCGATCTTGCTCAAGCTGGCCCTGGACCGCGCCGGCGAGACCCAGGGTGCGCGCCGGCGCATCATCGAAGAGATGGAATACCGCGTCGAGGACAGCGAGGGGGCAGTCGATCTCGATCTGCAAGCCCAGCTTCCCGATCCCGACTTCGCCGACGCCTGGCTGCGCGGTCGCATCGAGGATCTCAAAGAGGCCTTGATCGAGCTCGACGGCCAATGGGTGCGCACACCGCTCTTGGAGCAGCGTGACCACCTGCTGAGTTTTTTGGCCGAGGTACACACCTCATTTGACGAGGTCGTCGAACGCCTCCATACCCACCTCACCGCCGGCCAGGCCAACGACCATCTCGAGGCGATGCCAGAGCTCGTATGGGAGCTGCAAAAGCGCTTGACCAGCCGCTTGCACCCGCTGCTCGAGAACCTGCTCGCAAAGCCCAGCGTGGCCGTGCCGGCGAGCTCGATGGAGGCCTTCCTCGAGGCGATTCGCTCGCTCGAGGATACCCAGAGCATCTACAAGGTCGAGCGTGAGCAGGAGCTCGTCGAGAGTCGAGCCGATGACGGTCGCCTGCTCGACTTCGTCAAGCGCTTGCGCCGCGTGCGCCGACGGCTGCGAGGACCGGGCTATCGCAGCGTGCCGCTGGGACGGCTCTGGCGCTATTATGTGGAGCTTGCGCTGCCGACAAGCTTTGCGCGCGATACACCCCAGCTTGCCATCCAGCACGAGCTGTTCTGGCGTGAGATGTGGCGCCATTTGAAGCTGCTCGACGCCTTGTTTGGCGATCTCAATCGCGCGCTCGCGGCCCCGGCGCCCGAGGTCGCGCCCGATCTTGTCGTCCCCAACGACTCCGATGACGACGAGTCCCTCGCTGCGGCGTCAACGACGATCGCCGCGCCAACGCCCAAGAACGCCCGCATCAAGCAGCACCTCGACGAGTTTAGTGCGACCACCCAGGAGCGCCATGACGAACTCGTCGATCTGCTCAATCGCTCGACCGAGGTCGCCTTGCACCGCTATGGGCGCGGTGTCGCGCGCGCCTACACGGCCTTTCTAGGCGGCGCGGCGCGCGCTGGAACCAGCGAGCTGCCCGCCTTTCGCTACCGTCCGGCGACGCGCTTCGATCAAGCGCGTCGCGCCGAGGCGCGCATCACCGAGCGCCTCGCGCGCCAGTTGAACACCGTTGCAGGCTACCGCGGCTGGATTCTACTCGATCACGAGCGCGCGCTCTTCGTGCAGTGGTTCCAGCTCTACAAGATGCGGGTGGGCCGCGTCGCCCACAGCCTCGTGGAGAGTCGCGGCCAGCACGAGCTCGACGAGCTCGGTGCACGCTGTCAGGCGGCGACCCGTCAGGCCGGCGCCGACTGGCCGGCGATCTTCGAGGAGCAGCTTCGACCCTTGCTCATCGCCCATCGGCGCACCGTGGAGAATGCGCTCTCCCAGCTTCACCAGGGCGTCGGTACCCGCGTGCTCATTGACATCGTTGAGGCCCGCGTTGCCCGTCTGCCAATGATCATCGACGTGCTCGCTCAGGAATCCGAGCGCACGATCGTGTCGGCGTCGAGCTTCGCGCTGCCGCTTCGCCACTGGGTCGTCACTCGGCTCAGCCGCGAGTTGGCGCTTCGCTTTGTCGAGTTCAATGAGCGCGGCGGCGCGATCCTGATCGCCCACCTCAACGCGCTGGAAAACGTCGCCCAGATCCTCGAGTTCAACCTGCTCACGGCTGGCCGAGATCGCTCCAGCGACGCCAGCGAAGCAAACAGCTTCGCGACCAACGGGCTCGAGCGCGCTCAAAAGCTCGTGACCCAGGCCCAGAACCAGCTTCGCCACGACGGCGCCGAGTTCGAGGCATGGATCCAACGCGAGATCGACGCCATCGCGCGCGCCACCTTCTCGCCGCTCATTGAGCGCCGCCTGGGCGAGATTCAGCGCGAATTGGCCCGCTTTGAGGCCTCCTCCTTCATCGCACGCGGCGAAAACTGGGCCAGCGAGTATCTGCGGCCGCTGGCCCGGCGCCTGCGCACCACCGGAGAGCACACCCGAGGCTATTGGAACGAAATCCTCGCCGATTTGCGCACGATGCTCGGACGCGAGGAAAAGATCGCCCAGCGCATCGACATCCGCGAGCGCCTCTACGCCGGTGAGCCGGCCGTCTCCTCGCTTGCGCCATCGATCTACCGGCGCCTCTTTACCCCCGTGCCGCTGGACATCCCGGACTTCTACGTGGCGCGGCCCCAGATCGAGCAGCGCTGCATGGAGGCCATCGCCCAGTGGTTCGAGGGCAGCCAACACAGCATCTTGATCACGGGCAACCGCGGCCTGGGCAAGCGCACCCTGGTTCATCATCTCGTGCCCACGGGCATCTACGGCGTCTACAGCGAGCTTGCCGACGATCAATTCATGACCATCCGTCTCTCGGAGCACATCCGCACTGAAGGCGACCTCTGCCGCCAGCTGGCCCCCCTGCTCGGCGGCGAGAGCGAGGCTGTGCTCGACGATCTCGACAGCTTCGCCGCCCGGCTGGCCGAGCGCAGCGGCCAGCGCCGCATCGTGATCATTGAAAACGGCGAGAAGATCTACACGCGCACCTCGGCCGGGCTGGCCATGTGCCGGCGTTTCTTGCGCATGGTATCGAGCACCAGCCACCACACGCTCTGGATCGTGGTCATGGGCACGCCGGCCGCAACCCTGCTTGAGAGCATGGTCGGGCTGCACGACTACTTCACCCACAGCCTGGCGATCGAGCCGCTCACGAGCTCCGAGATCGAACAGATGATCATGGCCCGCCATCAGGTCAGCGGTTATATGCTGGACTTCCAGCCGCGCCAGTTGGGCCGGCTGCAGCGTCTGCGCAGACCCTTTTTGGGCACGACCGTGCGCCAACCACCCAGCGAATTCTTCGAGCTGCTCACCGAGCAGTGCCACGGCAACCCGCACCTGGCCCTGCTCTACTGGCTGCGCGCGATCGCCCTCGACCCACTCGACGACATGCGCATCAGCGTCATGGCGCTGCATGCCCAGAATCTCCACCTGATCGACGAACTCTCACTGATCAAGAAGCTCATTTTGGCGCTGCTCGCTCAACACGGATCGCTGACACCTCTGCAGTTGCACCAGGTCATTCACCATTCTCTCGATGAGATCCACGTCGAGCTCGAACACCTGGCTCGGCTGGGTTTTGTGGAAATCTTGGCCGAAACCCTGGAGAATTACCGCCTGCGCGCCCTGGCCGCCCCGCTCGTCACCCACGAGCTCGGACAACGAAACCTGATCTAGAGCGAGCCCGCCATGACCGATCCAAGCCTGACCGCCTCGCATCCGACCTACGTGATCTTGTTGTTGTTGGTCCTTGCCGTGCTGATCACCCGTTTCTTGGCGCTGCTCGGGCGCATGGAGGGCGCGCACCGGCTTCGCCGCTGGCTGCCGCTGCTCTTTGTCGTGGTCTGGACCACGGTGCTGGCCACCAGCGCCCTCGCTTTTGCCAGCGACGGCCTTCAAATGCAGCTGGTGCTCGTGCTCTTCTTTCTTACCGTCGCCGTGGCGGCATCGCTGGGGTGGCTGCGAAGCCTGGTTGCCGGGATCGTGCTCATCTGGGAGCAGCGCATCCATATCGGCGACAGCATCCGCGCTGGCGACGTCCAGGGCGAGGTCGTCGCGATCGGCATGCGATCTGTGCGTGTTCGCGACCCCGACGGCGTCTTGCATGAGCTTCCCCATGAACTGCTCATGAACCAACCGCTGGCCACACACTCGCGCTCCGGCGAGGTGGTCTGCGACATCGCATTTGTGATTCCCAACTCGATCAACCCCGAACGTGCCCTCGAATTGGCGCGCGAAGCCGCATCGTTGACGCCGCTGGCCTCACCGCGCCACCGCCCGGAAGCCTTCATGCTCGACGAATCCGGCCCGGGCCAGCCCATCCGCTGCAGCGTGCGGGGCTACGCGTTTTCGCCCCAGTACCGTGATCACTACCGAAGCGACGTGCTCGCCCGCCTTCACCTCGCGCTGCGTCCTCTGGAGGCTGAGATTCAGTCCAACATTGCACTAATTGAAGAGTAGTCATTTTTACCATGTCGCATTAAAGTCTCCCCAAAGCGGTGTTAGCGCCTGCACCTTGTGAATCTGCGCCAGAGCGCGGATTGCCGACCATTCTCTGGCAGTTGGAGATTGATCTCTATGCCACGCCCCATTCGTGCCCTGCTCGTTGGCTTGACAATCGCAGTAGAGAAAGCCCTCGTCGCCCAGATGAATCCGCTCGGTTTCGACTTCATCACTGCCTCGGCTCAGGGGACCAGCGGCGTCGAAGGTGCACTTGTCGGCGCACCTGTCGATGTCATCGTGCTCGACGCCGGTGAGGATCAGGGCGCCGCCCTCGAGCTGCTTGGGCGTTGCAAGGAGCTCTTGCCGGGCTGCCCGGTGATCATGCAAGCCTCGCCAGCGCAGGCCGGGCTACTGCTCGAAGCGCTTCAATCTGGGCTCGACATCTCGATCGTGCGCATCGACGACGATCAAGTTTGCGCTCAACTGCTCGGCGCCACGATGCAACGCTTGCTTTGCTCGCCGGATCAGGCCCATCGCAGCTTGCAGATTCGCCACGCCGACAAGATGCAGACCGTCGGACGGATGACCGGCGGAATAGCTCATGATTTCAACAACTTGCTCACGATCATCACCAGTTACTGCTACTTGTTGATGACCGAGCTCACAGAAGATGACGACACCCTTCGGCCCAGCATCGACAAGATCTTGCACGCCACCGAGCGTGGGTCCATGCTCTCGCGCCAGCTCATGTCGCTTGGCCGCGCTCAGGCGATGACCAATGAGCCCTTTTCGTTGAGCGCGATGATTGGAAAAATGGAGCCGCTGCTCCAACAGCTCTTTGGCAAGAAGCTGACCTTGGCCTTCGACCTGGCCGGCGAGTTGCCGCTCATCAGCTGTGACCGCGCAAGCCTTGAGCAGGCCGTCTTGAGCCTTGTGGCAAACGCGGCCGACGCCATGCCCGACGGGGGTCAGCTCGACGTCGAGACCAAGCTTGTCAGCGTCGAGGACGAACTGCTCGCTTGTGATGGGAGTATCGCAGCGGGAGACTACGTCGTGTTGCGAGTTCGTGACAGCGGCCACGGCATCGGCGACGCGATTCGCGCTCGCATCTTCGAGCCGTTTTTCTCGACCAAAGCGGCGGCTGCGGGCAGTGGGCTGGGGTTGGCAAGCGTGATGGGCATCGTCAAGCAGTGCGAGGGCCACATCCACTTGCAAAGCGCGCCCGAGCAGGGCAGCGAGTTCACGATCTATTTGTCCAAACCGAGCTGAGCGTCAGGGCAACTGGCGCGCTACCTCTTCCTGGTAGAAGAGCAGCCCGCCCAGACTCTTTCGCCGAATATGCGAGAGCCTACCCAACAACTCCTCGAACTGGGCCAAAAACGCGCGCAGCCAGCTGCTGTCGAGCTCATGAGCGTAGAGGGTCTCAGCACTCAACAAGGGCTGCGGCATCAAGACCTGAGCGAGCTGCGCGTCGCGGGCGATGTTGTTCAACAGCGGCATGCGCCAGCCAGCCGCCTGATCAAGCTCGTTTTCCACCTCGCCGTAGATGCGAATCAACTCGTCGAAGACAAAGTCGACCTGCTCCTCGTCGAGCTCGCCGCTGTTGAGCGCAGCGAGCACCTGGCCCAGTCGAGACTGGGTGACACGAAGGCGGCGGGTCATTTCCTGGGTGACCAGGTGAAAGCGATAGCGGGTGAGCAGCTCCTCGCGCATGCTCTCGTCGAGCTGCAAGGAGATCCGGTAGTGGATCACGAACACGTCGCGGTCGAGCGCTCCAAACCACTGGCGGTCTTGTTCCATCTCGGAGAACACCTGGCTGAACAGCTCTTGGGCATCGCTGGGTCGATACTTCTCGCCGCGAAAGACGAAGGTCTTGCCCCAGCTGAGCTGCTCGCCGATGACCGACTCGAGCAGTTGGAGCTCTTCGATGCGCCCTTTGAAGGTGCCCATGAAGCTGCGAAGCTCGTCGCCATAGAGTCGTCGCCACTGGTCATCGAGCTTGTCCGAAGCGGCGGCGTGCTCGGCCTCGACCTCGCCGATGAGCGTGTCGAGATCGCCAGGCTCGATAAAGCGATTGTCGTACATGCCCAGATACTTCTGGTCGAAGATGATCTCGGCGTGTTCGTCGTCGATGAAGGTCTGAACCATGCGCGGCTCGACGAGCATGGTGTCGTCGTGGCCAAGATGCAGGCCCATCTCGCGCGTCATGCGCTCGCGAGAAGCCTGCGGGTTGGCAAAGAGCAACCAGGGTGTTCTGGGGTCGATCGCGCTTGGCACATAGTCGCGCTTGGCGTTGGCCTCGCGCTCGGCATAGCTCGGATGCGAGGCCCAGATCGAGGCAACGCTGGCGCGCGACTCGACAAACAGCGCGCTGGGCGCCTCTCCATCGGCCGGCGGCGCCGGTGGAATACCCAGGCTGGGATCGTTTTTGGCGACACGCATGAAATCCATCGCCCGGCTGTGATGGTAGAACACATCGCGCGTAAAGAGCTGCTGGTCGGCGGCCTGATGCAAATCGTAATAGGTCTGCATCATGCACTGGTGGGCGTAGTCGGTCTTGAGCAAGGCGTGCACGATCGCGTCGCTGCCCGTGACGCTCACCGCCACGCGATCGGCGTGAAACTCCATCTGACGCGAGAGCGCGACGTCGAGCATCGTGATCAACTTCAGGCAGCCGCCCATCGCGCGGCGCACAAGCCAGACCATCACCGAGAGCACATAGGCAAGCCCCAGCACCCCAAAGTAGCGCTCACGCCAGCGCGCCAGGTACTCGTCGCTGCGATCGCGCCCGTGCACCATGTTGTGCAACACCGAGTGCACCAGGTAGACGTAATTGTTCAGCCGCATCGAGCGCTGCGAGAAGTGGCCAAACTCATGGGCGAGCACGGCCTTGAACTCCGAGAGGTTGAGGCTGTTGACCAGCCCAAGCCCGATGAGCAAATTCTTCTTCACCGGCCAGAACAGGCTCAAAACCGAGCTGTCGAAGAACACCCCGGCGTTAACCTCGGGACAGATATAGACCCGATAAGGCATCGCCGCGCCGGTGCGCGTGCAAAGCTCGTTCAAAAAAGCGAACAGCTGCGGCTCGTCTGCCGCCGTGATCTCCAGATAGCCGCTGCGATCGGCGCGCTGGCGCTTGAACAGGCCCTTGAGCAAGAAGAGAAACACGATCAGCGTCGCCGCACCCACGCCTGCAAACAAGCTCCAAAACAGGGCATCGCCCGCGCTGCTCGCGTTGTAGTGGAACAGGATGAACAGCAGATAGGTTGCGCCCGCCAGCACGCTCAGATAGAAGCCCAGAAACAAGAACAGCCCAACCAGCACACCAAACGCGTAGAGCTGGTATGCGCCGTTGAGACCTGCCGGCGTCGAGACAGGGGGTTGGGGGTTTGGGATAGTTTTTTGAACGTGCATGGAAACGACCTCCCAAGGATTTGGACCACAAGGGCCACCTGGGAAAGCCCACCAGCTTTGGACAGCAGGGCTTCCATCGCGCTAACTTACGGACTGCGATTAAAAAAACGATAACATCGCTTTATTATTTCATCAAAATTTTTCACTACCGCTGGATCAGATCGGAGGCCTTGCAAGCCTGCAGCGCACTGCGAGTGCATTATCAAGGAGTCCGGGCGACGACCTTCATCTCGATCGAGATGTGCGGATGGGGCAATTGGTAGACGGCCACGGTGGTGCGGGTCGGTCCACTGGCGGCGTCAAAGTAGCGATTATAAATCGCGTTATACCCCGAAAAATCATCCATACTGAGTAAAAATGTGCTCACATCGACGACATGTTCCAGATCGGCGCCCGCTTCTTGCAGAATAATCCGAATGTTCTCGAGCACGGCCTGGGTTTGCACGGCGATGTCACGGCTAACCACGCCGGCCTCGTCGATTGTTACACCGGCAAAGGAATTGTCGGCGCGCCGCGAGGAGACCCCGGAGACAAAAATCAGCTCACCGACGCGGCGTGCGTGCGGATAGTGAGCCAGCGCCTGGGCGCGGTCGTTGAGGATGTAGGCCTGGGTCTTCATCGTAGTCGCTCCAAAGGCTAGAGTTTCACACAGACGTTCTTGAGTTCGGCATAGAAATCCAGCGAGTGACGACCGCCCTCGCGTCCGATGCCGCTGCGCTTGACCCCGCCAAAGGGCGTGCGCAGATCGCGCAGAAACCAGCTGTTGATCCAGACGATGCCGACCTGCATCTGGGCGGCCAGCCGGTGGGCCCGGCTCAGATCCTGGGTCCAGATCGCCGCACACAAACCGTAGTCGCTGTCATTGGCCATCTGCACGGCCTGCTCCTCGCTGTCAAAGGGCTGGATATGGCAAACCGGGCCGAAGATCTCCTCGCGAACGCAGCGCGCCTGCTCGCCCAGCCCGGTCCAGATCGTCGGCTCGACAAAGCTGCCCGCAGAAAGCTCGCCATCGAGCGTTGCCGCGCGCCCACCACAGACCACGCGCGCGCCCTCGGCCTCGGCCAGCGCAAAGTAGCCCAGCACCTTGTCGCGATGGGCGGCCGAGATCAAGGGCCCCATCTCGGTGCTCTGCTCGCGTGGATCGCCCAGCTTCAAGGCCCGCGCACGCTCGGCCAGCGTCTCGACGAAGCGATCGAAGATCGGGCGCTCGACATAGACGCGCTCCGAGCACAGGCACACCTGCCCGCAGTTGGAGAAAACCGAGCGCAAGGTGCCCTCGATCGCCTTGTCAAAATCGGCGTCGGCAAAGACCACCGCCGCATTCTTGCCCCCGAGCTCAAAGGACAAACTCTTTAAGCTGGGCGCGGCCGCCTCCATGATCGCCGTGCCGGTTCGCGACTCGCCAGTAAAGGTGATCGCCGCGACCTGGGCATGGCGCACCAGCGCCTCGCCGGCCCCGTTGGGCCCAAAGCCCTGCACGACGTTGTAGACGCCCGGCGGAACGCCGACGGCGTTCATCACCTCGGCCAAGAGCGCGGCGCTCGTCGGCGTCTCCTCGGAGGGCTTGACGACCACCGTGTTGCCGCAGGCCAGCGCCGGCGCAACTTTCCAGGTCAAGAGCAACAGCGGCAAGTTCCATGGCGAGATCACGCCGACCACGCCCAGCGGCTCGCGCAGCACGTAGTTGATCGCGCCCAGGCCATCGGGCGTATCGCTGAGAAACGACTCGCTGGCCGCGCCCCGGCCCAGCGAGGCAAAAGCGCGAAAGTTCGCCGCCCCGCGCGGAATGTCGACCTGGCTGGCAAAGCGGCGCGGCTTGCCCGTATCGGCGATCTCGGCCTCCAAGAACTCCTCGAAGCGTGCCATGATCCCGTCGGCCACGGCCTCGAGCAGATCGAGGCGACTGGCCAGCGTCATCTGGCTCCAGGGGCCGTGCAGCGCGCGGCGCGCAGCCGCCACTGCGCGCTCCACATCGGCCGCCTCACCGCGAGCGACCTGGGAGATCGCAGCGCCCGTGGCCGGATTGGTATTGCTAAACCAGCCTTCGCTGGCCGAATCGACGAACACGCCGTCGATGAAGTGTCGGATAAACATGGCAGCACCCCTTGGGCCAACGCTTGCGGGTCAATCCTCGTCGAGCAAACTCATCTGAGCGCCGCCGGCCTCGGGCTGATCGCGCTCCTTGGCGGCGTTCTCAGGTTTTGGGCGGCGCTTCTTATCCGGTGGCCAGCCGCCGATTGGACGAAGATCGCCGATGCGGCTGAGCCGAAAGACGCGCTCGTCGCGGCGAAGATGGCAGTAGGCGTGCAAATAGGTCTCGGCCTCGAGGCTTATCGGCGTGATCCGCCGATGCGTCAGCTCGCCGCGCCCCCGGCTGTAGTAATCCATGTCGAGATCGAGGTTGCCGGCAACCGCCCAGCGGATCAGCTCGACCTGACTGCTCGAAGACGCGATCTCTTCGGCCTCGCCGGGAGCCTTTGCCGACCAGTCGGGATCGATCGCGCTGCCGATCCACAGCAGCATCTCGTAGGCCTCCACCTCGATGTCCATGACCTCTTTGGGTCCGAAGGTCGAGAGCGTCTTTCGCAGCACGGCCTCGAGCGGGCGCTGCGAGGCGCGCGTGCCGCCATGCTCGCGCAGGTTCTCGAGGATCAGGCAGGCCAGCGCCACCACGCCGCGCTCGTCGGGGGTGCGCAACAACACGTCGCCGGGCCCGTCCGGAAAGCTGAGCTCGTCGTCGGCGTCGGCGTTGCGTGGCGCAGCCCGGCGCAGGCGCTCGGCGATGCGCCCGCGGATGGTGGGGATTTGGATGGGACCGTCACTTGCCACGATCGCTACTCCTCAGGAGCTCTTCGGGCCTTTGCCCTCATCGAAGGTCGTGCCCTCGAGCGTGGCGCCGCCAAACTCGGCGTCGCTCAAATCGGCACCCGTGAAGTCGGCCTCCTGCAAGTCGGCGCCGGCAAAGTCCGCACCGCTCAGATCAGCGTTGGCGAAGACCGTGAAGCTGGCGTCGGCGCCCGAGATGTCGGCGCCGATCAAGATCGCGCCTTCGAACTTCGACTCCGAGAGCGTGGCCCCCGAGAGATCGGCGTCTTCGAACTGCGTGCGGCTGGCGTTGACGTTCATCAACACCGCGCCCGAGCAGTCCGCGCCGGTGAAGTTGGCGCGCTCGAAGTTCGCCGACTCGAAGTAGCCACCGGCGAGCGTGGCCTCCTCGAAGGTCGCCTCGCTCAGATCGGCGTTGGGCGCGCGCGCTCCGGCCATGTCGGCACGGGTAAAATCAGCGCCCTTGCAGCTTGCGCCCTCGAGCACGGCGCCGGCCATGTCCGCCTCGGTGAGATTGGCACCCTCGAGCTTGGCACCGATCAAGATCGCGCCGGCAAGCGAGGCGCCCTGCAGATTGGCCTTGGTTAGATCGGCGTTCTCGAGCTTGGCGCCCGAGAGATCGGCGCCCTCGAACTTCGCGCCGCCAAGCTTGGCATCGCACAGATCCATGCCCGCCAGATCAATGCCCGTGAGGTCTTCGCCAGCGGCGATCAGTGCCTCGAGCTCCTCGAGCGATTCGATGACCGGAAAATCCTCGTTGTCCTGCTCTTCATTGTTCGACATGAATCACTCCTTAAGCGCGGGGTCGGGTGGGGCACATCTAAAAGACGCCACACTCTTACCCCTCGTCGCCGCCCTTGTCGACCTTGGAGAGATCTTCTGCCTTTTGAAGCTCACGAAACTCGCTCTCGAGCGCAGCCTCGTCGGGATCAACCAGCCCGCTCTGGCGAAAACTCTCCAGCAAAGCCTCGGCGCGCTCGACCTCCTGGCCGCTGGGCTGGCGGCTTCTGCGCCGAAGCACGGACTTGTCCATCGCGATCACCTCGAGCTCGAATCCAACCTCCTTGTGGCGCGCGCGAAGCTGCACGAAGCGCTCGCGCGCCTGATCGGCGAGCTCGCTGATGCCCTTCTCCTCGGCCAGACGCACGCGCTGCTGCCAGGTGGGCAACTCGTTCTCCAGACTTTGTTTTTCCTGCTCGAGCTTTTTCTCGCGCTGGACCAGTAGGGTCATCTCTTCGCGAATCACTGCGTCCATATCTGCCTCTCCTTCGCCATGTCCTGGTATCGGCCGGGCCGAACTCTTGTGTCTATCGACACCGTCTAAGTTAAGCACCGCCCTGTGAGCACGCATTGCGCCTTGCCACGCCCACTCAATTTCACTAAAGAGTCGCTTCAGCTCGCAGCACTTACGAGGATTAACGCACCGCCTCGAAGCGTTGTACAGCGCCTTTTCCACAGGCCAACTTCTTCGGCTCTCCAGCGCAGTGATCAAGACATGAGTGTTTCAGCAGGTATTGTCGGGCTTCCCAACGTCGGAAAATCCACGATTTTCAACGCCTTGACCCAGGCCGGCGCCCAATCGGCGAACTATCCATTTTGCACGATCGACCCCAACGTGGGCGTGGTGCCGGTGCCCGATTCGCGCCTGCAGCTCATCGAAAAGCACTGCCCGGCTCAAAAGATCATTCCCGCGATCGTCGAGATCGTCGACATCGCCGGCTTGGTGCGCGGCGCCTCGCAGGGCGAAGGCTTGGGCAACAAGTTTTTGGCCAATATCCGCGACGTCAGCGCGATCTTGCATGTCGTTCGCTGCTTCGAGGACGAGAACGTCGTGCACGTCGAGGGCGGCGTCAACCCACGCCGCGACGTCGAAGTGATCGACACCGAGCTGATCTTGGCGGATCTGCAAACGGTCGAAAAGCGCCTGGACAAGGCTCGCCGCGCCGCCAAGGGCCAGGACAAAAGTGAGGTGGGTCGCGTCGACGTGCTCGAGCGTGTCTTTGCCGCCCTCGACCAGGGCGTGCCCGCGCGCGCCGTCAAGCTCACCGCTGTTGAGCGCGCCTTGCTCAAAGACAGCCACCTGCTCACCGACAAGCCGGTCTTGTTCATCGGCAACATCAGCGAGAACGACCTTGACGCCCAGTCGCCCCACGTCGCCGCCCTGCGCGAGCTTGCCGCCGAGCACAACAGCAACGTCGTGCTGGTCTGCGGCTCGATCGAGGCCGAGCTCAGCGAGCTCAGCAAGGACGAACAACTCGAGATGCTCGAAGGCCTGGGCATCAGCGAGCCCGCCCTCAACGTCTTGATCCGCGCCTCCTACGGCCTGCTCGGCCTGCAAAGCTTCTTTACCGCCGGCGAGCAGGAGATCCGCGCCTGGACGATCCCCGTGGGCGCCACCGCACCTCAGGCCGCCGGCGTCATCCACACCGACTTCGAAAAGCGCTTCATCCGCGCCGAGGTCTACACTGTGGGCGATCTGCAGACCCACCAAAACGAAGCCGGCATCCGCGCCGCCGGCCGCCTGCGCCTCGAAGGCAAAGAATACGTCGTGCTCGACGGCGACATCATGCACATCCGCCACAACGCCTGAGCAAAAAGACCTCCCCACGCGTGGCCAGGCATGGGGAGGTGGCGCGTCGCGCCGGTGGGGCCTTATCTTGCTGCCTACACGCCCAAGATCCTGCGATTCTCGATCGCACGGCCCACATCCGGATCGCTCAAGGCCTCGATCGCGCGCAGCCGCCCGATGTAATCGATCGCCAGCCTGTGCTCGAGCGCGCCGTAAATCACAAAATCCTTGTACCAGTCAAACGGCGCCAACCCCTCGTCGATGTGGCTCGCGGAGGCGACGTATAAAAACCCCTCGACGGCCCCCAGCAAGCTCGTCACCGAGACGGTTGCCTGCTCGTAGCCGCTGCCCAATCCCTCGGCAAGATCGAGCCGGCGCTTCTCGGCGTGCGCGATCTCAAAGAGCACGCCGTTGACCAAGCCGCCGGGCTCGAGCACCACGTTGCACTTGGCCGAGCCGTCGGCGCCGCGCTTGTGAAAGCGCAGCGACCAGCCGTGCAGCTCGGCTGGGCCGATCGGGCGCGCCGAAGGCACGCGCCCACGTAGCCGGTTGGAGAGCATGTTGGAGCCGTAGGCAAAGTAGGTCAGAACTGTCATGAACATCGCGCCCGCTGTCAAAGAGAGTCTGCCCATAGAACGCGCCGAGAGGCCGCTTAATCCTGGCGAGGCAGGTTTCGCACCGTGACCGGCTTTGGCGGCAACACGCCCACTGCGCTGCTTCCAAGTTGACCGTGGGCGTTGTGGCCCCAGCAAGAGGCTCGTTGTGTGTTGTCGAGCGCGCAGCTCGACTCGGCCGTGGCCGCGATCGAGACCGCATTGCTCACCCCAACGACGGCGACCGGCGAGCGGACAAAGCCGAGATTGCCTGCGCCAAGCTGGCCGTAATTGTTGAGGCCCCAGCAGCTGACCGTGCCACCGGTCAGCAGCGCGCAGGCGTGTTGGCGACCGGCCGTCAGATCCGTGGCACTCGTGGCCAGCACCACCGGCAGCGGCGCCAGGGAGCGAATCGCGGGCGACTCCGAGCCAGCCCCGAGTTGACCCTGACTATTTTGGCCCCAGCAATAGACGTTGGGCGCGCTGCTCTCGACCAACGCGCAGCTGAAGTCCAGGCCGGCAACGACCTGGCTTGCGCTGGCGGGCAGCGCCACCTCCGCCGGCGCACTGCGCGAGAGCTCCGTACCGTCGCCGAGCTGGCCCTGACTATTTCGGCCCCAGCAATAGACCTTTTGATCGTGAATCGCACAGCCATGCATGTTGCCGGCGGACAACGAAGACATCGGTCCAAGACCCGAGAGCAGGCCATGGCCTGCGATCACGTTCGTGGTCTCCCGGCCGAGCTGGCCCTCATTGTTATGCCCCCAGCAGACGACGTTTTTGCCCGCGTCGAGCGCGCAGCTATGACCGTTGCCCGCGCTCAGCTCACTCAAAGCCGACGGCACGTCGGCCAGTGCAGGCACCGGGTCGGGATCGCCAATGAGTGCGGCCGTGGCTTCGGTTCGGCCAAGCTGGGCGCTGTTGTTTCGGCCCCAACAATAGGTCTTGCCCGTTACGGCCACGGCACAGGTGTGCAATTGGCCAAGCGCATAGTCGGCGGGCGCGACGTCCTCGGGCCAGAGCACGCCCTCGGGTTTTGCGCGCGAGTCGAAGCTGCCATCGCCCAGCTGGCCGAAGTCGTTGAGCCCCCAGCAGGCGAACTGGCGTGGCTCGCCGTGGCGCGCGCACATGTGCTTCTCCCCGGCGCGAAGCTCGTGCACCGCCCCGAGTTCAACCTCGAGCGCCACGAGGCTGACGCTGGACTCACCATTGCCGAGCTGACCGCTGGCGTTGTTGCCCCAGCAGGCCACTTTACCGTTCTCGAGCGCCGCGCAGACCTGAAAGAGACCGGAATCGATCTGCGTGGCGGCCACGCCACCCAGATCGATCTCCAGGGGATCACCAATTTGCGCCGGAGCGGGCGCGCCAAGCACGTGAAAACCGTTGTGGCCCCAGCAAAAAACCTTGCCCTCGAGAGTGCGCGCGCAGGTGTGATCGAGGCCCGTAGCCACCTCGACCACGCCCGCCAGATTCTGAGCGCTGGACTGAAACCCGCTATTCTTGCCCCGACAAACCAGCTCGCCAGGCTCGACGATGACGCAGGTGTGTTCGTGGAAGGGGGCAATGTCAAGCGCGCGCGACTCCTTCAAGATCGGCGGGTAGATGTCGCTGACCTGGCCTGATTCGCTGAGCTGGCGCGCGAGGTTGTCACCCCAGCAAAAGACCCGCTCGTCGGCCATGATCGCGCAGCTCTGACGTATCCCGGAGCGCACCTTTTTGGCCGAGCCGGCCTGCTCCAACAGCTCATCGAGCCGAGATGGCTCACGCGCCGCGCTGGAGACACCGTTGCCGGTCATTCCATTGACGTTTCCTCCCCAGCACCACACGGCCCCACCGCTTGGCCCCTCTTCCAGAGCGCAGGCATGGTGCGCACCGGCGGAGACGCTCGTGATCGTGGCCTCGATCGGCACCTTGATCGGCAATGGCGAGCGCAGCATCTCGGCTCCCTGGCCCAACTCTCGCACGGCGTTTCGTCCCCAACACCACAGCTCACCGCCGACGCGCACGGCGCAACTAAAATAGTAGCCGACGCTGACATCGAGCGCGTCGTGGATGCCCGAGACGGCCACCGGCGTGCGACTCGCGACGAACGTGCCGTTTCCGAGCTGGCCGAAGGTGTTGTCGCCCCAACAAACCACGCCGCCACCGGCACGCAGCGCGCAGGAATGATCGGCCTGTGTTGACACACGAACCACCGAGTCACAGCGATCCTCGCTGCAAATGCCGGCTGGACCACAGGTTCCGCCACAGCACAGATCGGGCGAAACGCTGCGATTGTACTCGCAGCCGTTGGCGATCTGGCCATCGCAGTCGACGAAGTCTTGCGTGCACTGCTCGATTGCACACACGCCGCCGGTGCACTGCGCCGTGGCGTTGGCCGGCGCGCACACCGAGCCGCAGCCGCCGCAATGTTCCAGGCTATCGAGCTTCGTCTCGCAGCCGTTGTCCGGGTTCTCGTCGCAGTCGCCATAGCCTCGCGGACAGTGCGAATCGCTGGCGTCACTGTCCGAATCGACGTCGTGTCCGGGCGTGTCGCTGCCGGGCGTATCGCTGCCGGGCGTATCGCTGTCGCCGCGCGCGTCGATGCCATCGGCAAAAGACATTTTCTGGGGGTCTTCGATGCATCCACCGATAAAAACAACCAGGCTAAGACCCATCCAAACCAACCAATTATATCGCATCGATGCCTGTCGTCTCATTCTTGGAGCCTCCACAGCGCAGGGCTCAATGGGCGGGCCTTGGCGCAAAGCCAGAGTATCGCGGGACGCGCGCGACCGCAAATCCCCATGAAGTGGCCGCTTGCTTCGGCTCAACGTCTTGAAGGCGTTAGATTTTGCTGCTAAATGTGCTCTGGTCAGCGGGCAACTCGCCCACCATTTCGAGCAAGCCAAGGTAAGGTACAGTTCAATGAAAGCAATATTTCGGGCCACCACGCAGCACTCCATGGCGTGGACCTTTTGTGCACTCTTCATTCCGTGGGTCATTTTGGTCGCGATCATCACCGGAGGTCGTTTTCCCAACGGCTTTAATCGCCCCGTGATCCGCTTCTGGGGCCGCACGATGCTCTGGATCTCGGGCATCAAGCTCGAGCTCGACGGCTGCGAGGCCCTCGATCGCCGCGAGGCCCGCGTGATCACCTTCAACCACGCCTCCACGCTCGATGTCTTCATCATGGCCGCGCTGCTGCCGCCGGGCGGCGTGCCCGTGGTCAAGCGCGAGATCGTCTTCATCCCCTTTATCGGCTGGGGCATCTATTTCATGGATTTCGTGCGCCTGGACCGGCGAAACCGCGATCGCGCCGTCGCCTCGCTCGAGCAGGCCGCGGCACGCATTCGCGACAACGCCGTGACCGTGATGATCGCCCCCGAAGGCACGCGCACCAGCACGCGCGACCCGGCGCCCTTCAAGCTGGGAGCGATTCGCCTGGCCGAGTACTCCGGCGCCCCGATCATCCCGCTGGTCATCGACGGCGCCGCCGAGCTCTGGCCGCGCGACCAGATCTACTGCACGCCGGGCACCGTGCGCATTCGACTGCTCGAGCCGATCACAAGCCAGGTGTTCGCCTCCGAGAGCGCGCAACAGGTCGCCGAGGCCTTGCGCGAGCGCTACCGCGAAGACCTGGGCGTGGCCAACGCCCAGATCTCGCACGCCGCCTGACACCCCTGGGCTTGCGCAATCAGGGTGTGGGCGCTATATCCATCTGATCTGCCGTCCGCTTCTGGCATCGTCGCCTCCAAGTTTCCCGTGTGCAAAAGCCATGGCCAAACAAGTGATCATCAAGAGCCGTCGCGTCGTCACGCCCGAGGGCGTGCGTGAGGCGGCGATCATCATCGAGGATGGGCGCATCAGCGAGCTCGTCTCGCCGGGCTCACTTTCCGATCACGCCGTGATCGAGGATTGGGGTGATCTGGCGATTTTGCCCGGCCTGGTCGACCCCCACGTGCACATCAACGAGCCCGGGCGCACAGCGTGGGAAGGTTTTGAGACGGCCACCGCCGCAGCGGCCGCCGGCGGCATCACCACCCTCGTTGACATGCCGCTGAACAGCTCGCCGGTGACGACCACGCGCGCGGCCCTGCAGGAAAAAATCGCCGCAAGCCAGGGCAAGCTGCGCGTGGATTGCGGCTTTCACGCCGGCCTCGTGCCCGGCAACGAAGCACAGATCGAGGCCCTGCTCGACGCCGGCGTGCTCGGCGTCAAAGCGTTTCTGTGCCACTCGGGCATCGACGATTTCCCAAACGCCACCGAGCGCGAGCTTCGGGCCGTGATGGGCCTTTTGGCCGAGCGCAACGTGCCCCTGCTCGTGCACGCCGAGCTCAGCGGCGAGGCGCCCGACGCCAGCGGCCAAGATCCCAGAAGCTATGCTGCCTATTATGCCTCGCGGCCGCCGGCCTGGGAGCTTCGCGCGATCGAGCTGCTCATCGGCCTGTGCCGCGAATTTGGCACCCACGTCCACATCGTGCACCTGGCCACCGGTCAGGCCGTCGCGATGCTCGAGGCCGCTCGCGACGAGGGCCTGGCGATAAGCGTCGAGACCTGCCCGCACTATCTGTACTTTGCGGCCGAACAGATCCCCGACGCCGACACGCGCTTCAAGTGCGCACCACCGATGCGCGACGAGGCCAACCGCGACGCCCTCTGGCGCGCCCTGCAAGCCGGCGTCATCGATCTGATCGCCTCGGACCACTCGCCGAGCACGCCGGCGCTCAAAGAGATAGAGAGCGGCAATTTGCAAAAAGCCTGGGGCGGGATCGCCTCACTCGAGCTCGGCATCTCGATCGTCTGGACCGAGGCCCAGAGGCGCGGGGCAAGCCTCGAAGATCTCGTCAAGTGGATGAGCCTCGAGCCGGCGCGCCTCGTGCACCTCGATCACCAGGTCGGCGCGATCGCCCCCGGTCGCCTGGCCAACCTGGTAGTCTTCGACGAGGCCGCAAGCTTTGTCGTCGACGGCCAAAAACTGCACCAACGCCATAAAATCACCCCCTATGACACACAGCGCCTGCGCGGCGTGGTCCAGGCCACGTACCTGCGCGGCCAGAAAATCTATGCAAACGGCCAGCTCGTCGGACCACCGAGCGGCGCGATCTGCACCACGAGACCCTGAGGAGTAGCGCCCATGCAACAGCCCATCATCACCGCATCTTTTGCCGGCCTCGTCGACCTCGCCAGTGAGCGCCTTGGCGGCAAAGCCCTGGCCACGAGCGACGATTTCTTCGCCGAGAAGGAGAACCTTCTCAAGGCCGGGCGCGGCGTCTTCATCGCCGACAAGTACACCGACCGCGGCAAGTGGATGGACGGCTGGGAGTCTCGCCGAAAGCGCGTGCCCGGCCACGACTGGTGCATCATCCGCCTGGGCGTGCCCGGCGTGGTGCGAGGCGTTGACATCGACACCAACCACTTTTTGGGCAACCACCCGCCCTACGCATCGATCGAGGGCTGCATCGTCGAGGGCGTCAACGCCGACGAGAAGGTTCTGAGCGAGCAGAACTGGACGCAGATTCTGGCCAAATCACCGCTCAACGCCGGCTCCCAGAACCTCTTTACGATCACCGCCGAGCAGGCCTTCACCCACCTTCGCCTCAACATCTACCCCGACGGCGGCGTCGCGCGCTTTCGCGTCTACGGCGACGTCGTCGCGCAGTGGCGCCCGGTCGCCGGCGCCGATCTGGTCGATCTCGTCGCGGTCGAAAACGGCGGGCGCGCCGTGGCCTGCTCCGATATGTTTTTCAGCAACATGCAAAACCTGATCATGCCCGGCCGCTCCGAGAACATGGGCGACGGCTGGGAGTCGCGCCGCCGCCGTGGGCCCGGCCACGACTGGGTGATTTTGGCACTTGGCCATCAAGGCACGATCGAGTGCATCGAGGTCGACACCAACCACTTCAAGGGGAACTACCCCGATCGCTGCTCGATCGAGGCCTGCTACGCCCCCGGCCAGAGCATCGACGCGCTGAACTGGCCGCAGTTCGACTGGCAAGAAATCTTGCCCCAGACCAAGCTCGAAGCCCACGCCCGCCGCAACTTTGGCACCGAGCTCACCGCACATGGCCCCTTCACCCACGTGCGCCTCAACATCTACCCCGACGGCGGCGTCAGCCGCCTTCGCATCCACGGCAGGATCGCTTCGTGATCACCACCCTCGACGCACTCAACAAGCTGCCTGCCGCTGACGCCCTGGACGCCTTCTCGCTTTGCTGCGGCGCGCGCGCCTGGGCCATCGAAATGGTGCGCCGCAGGCCCTACGCCTCCAAGCAGGTGTTGCTCGAGACGGCCGACGCCGTCTGGAGCTCGCTCAGCCCCGAGGACTGGCGCGAGGCCTTTACCCACCACCCCAAGATCGGCGACATCGACGATCTGCGCGCCAAGTTCTCCTCGACCAGCGCCTGGGCCGAGGGCGAGCAGAGCAGCGTCAATGAGGCCAACGAGGCCGTGCTCCAGCGACTGGCGCAAGGTAACGCCGTCTACGAGGTGAAGTTCGGCTTCATCTTCATCGTGTGCGCCACCGGCAAGAGCGCAGCCGAGATGGCCGACCTGCTCGAGAGCCGCCTGCCCAACGACCCCGACACCGAGCTTGCCATCGCCGCCGAAGAGCAGCGCAAGATCACCCGCATTCGCCTCGAAAAACTAATGCCCTAGAAAATCAGGAGAACCATGATGAAGAGCCCCATCACCTCCCACGTGCTCGACACCGCTCTTGGACGCCCGGCGGCCGGCATTGAGGCCGTGCTCGAATACGAAGTAAGCTTGAACGTCTGGAACGAGCTCGCCCGCAGCATCACCAACGACGACGGCCGCATCACCGACCTGCTCCCCCCCGGCGAGCCCGCCCAACCCGGCTCCTACCGCCTCACCTTCAACGTCGCCCCCTACCTGCACGCCACCAACACCCCCGGCTTCTACAGCCAGATCCCGATCATCTTCACCCTCACCGACCCCGCCGCCCACTACCACATCCCCCTGCTCCTCAGCCCCTTCGGCTACTCGACCTACCGCGGCAGCTAAAGCGAGCGGCGAGTGTATCGGGCAACCTCTTTTGTGGCGCTGGAGCGGTTTTTTAGGGTTTTGGAACCCGCAGCCGCTCGCTGATCATGGCGCTGCCGCTAAGGGCGAACATTAAGGTGAGTGGGTGGAAGGTCCACGGGCCGATCTCGTAGAAGCCAAACCAGAGGTCGGGGCCAAAGCTGCCGCCGCCGAAGGCGCCAGCCAGGACGAAGACGAGCAGCAAGCTCGTCGGGATCGGCGTGCCCTCGTAGTACTTGACCTTGCCGGATTCGTCGGCCATGGCGGCGGCCGTGACGTTGAAGCGGGCCAGACGAGCGATGCCGCAGGTCACGAAGTAGATCAGGATCGCCACGTCCCAGCCGCCGCGCATGCCCAGGGTGTAGGCGATCACGGCCGGGGCCACGCCAAAGGAGACGATGTCGGCCAGCGAATCGAGATCGGCGCCCAGCGGGGAGTGCTTGCGGCGCCAGCGGGCCACATAGCCGTCGAAAAAATCGAGCACCAGGGCGGCGGGCAAGAGCGCAAAGGCCAGCCACAGAAAGTAGGCGTGCTTCTCGTCGAGGTAATTGAGACAAAAGAAAATCGCGGCCGTGCCGCAAGCCGCGTTGCCCAGCGTTAAGAAGTCCGCCAGGGCGAAGGAGCGCACCATCGAAAAGTGTTTCTTGCCGTTCGGCTTGCCATCAGACATCGATTAATTCTTCCCAACTTGGGCGTAGCTACTGTTGGACACACCAACCGAATCAAAATCAAAGGCCATCTCGCCGCCCAGCTCGCGAGCCAGCCTGCGGTCGAACTCCGCAAGGTCGGACTCGGCCAGAGTAAGCTGTTCTTCGTCCGATGAGAAGACCGTCTTTCCAAAGACGACATTCTCGGCCGCCGCCTGGCGCGCCATGGTCGCGTCGCGAAGCTGCTCGGCGATGCGCGGGAACACGTAGAGCGTGCGCCCGTCCTCGGAGACCTCGACGTCGCCCTCGAAGTCGTTGAGAAACTGCGTGCCTTGCGGATCGGGCAGGGCCTCGGCGTCCACCGGCAGCGCGACGCCATTGGCCGCCGACATGAACACGGCCTCGAGCATCGCCCGGCGCGCGTTCTCCTGCTCGGCGACGGCCAGCGCACGCTTGCGCTGAATGCTGCGGATGATCGGGATCGAGAAGAACATCAGGCTGAACACCAGCGGCACCCAGCCCAGGCCGATCACCACAGCGAGCTGCAACTCGGCGGCCATCGTCAAGACCACGGCCGACATCGTCAGGTTGAAGCCGTTGAAGATCGAGATCCAGGTGTTGGCCGAGCCCTTGTTGCCCGTCAAAGGCGCCACGCCCACCTGGCGCTGCCACACCGGCGGCAAGTCCGCCGAGGAGCCGGTGGCCGTATCGGTGGCCACGGTCACGCGCAGATCATCGAAGGTGTAGACCAGCGTGCCGGCATCGCTGACGTCGATATCGCCGCTGTAGCGCATCACGCTGGCGGTCAGGGCGTTCTCGGAGGCCTCGAGGCTCAGGCCCGTGCGCGAGGCCCACTCGGCGGCCGTGATCCGGCCGCGGCGGCTGCGCACGAACTGAGCAAAGGCGCGCTCGGCGGCCAGCGGATCGCCCTTGATCGCCGGGCCGAATACGTAGTCGAAGATGCGCTGGTAGACCGGCTTGTCGGTCTTCTTGCGTGGGGCGCGCTGGCTTCGCCCCATGCCCATGCCCCGGCCCATGCCCCGGCCGCCGCGTTGGCCGTCGAAGAGGCTGATCCAGAAGAAGAACTCCAGCACGCGCAAAAACAGATGAAAGGGCAGCAAGAAGAGCTGGCCGCCGCCGCGGTTGTTGTCCTGGGAGGCCGAGGCCGCCATGCCGGCGATTGCGACAGCGAGCAACAGCAGCAAGAAGAGCGCCGTGTAGCCCACCAGGGTGACCATGATCCAGATCTTGAAGAAGTAGGTAAACGCCGCCCACAGCTTCTGCTTGAACTTGTGCCAGGCGCGCGCGCGATCCTCGCCGCGGCGCTTGAGCTTGGGATCGAATCGGTACAAGAGGTTGCCATCGTCGTCGACGTCGAGGTGACTCGTGTAATGCGTCAGCATGTGACGCATCACGTTTTCAGTCTCGTCGAGCGGCAGGCCGGTATCGGCCGAAACGTCGCCGCCCGTGGCGACACCCTGGCGCTTTTTCAAGCTCTCCAGGATGCGATCTTCGAATTCGAACTGGGAAAATGCCTGCTTGACCATGGTTTTCGACTGGATCTTCGCTGAAAAAAATAAAATGAGGGGCGGAAAAGCTGCCTTCATAACGCCTGTCAGGGCTCAAAACTTCCGTGGCGGCCGGCCCCGCCGGCAAAGCGCGCCGCGCCGGCCAGGGTCTCGTGCTCGAGCGCGGCGAGGCCACGTCGAAACTCGTTTGCCATGGCCTGGTCGAACTCCAGGCCACCGGACTCATAGGCTGACAGACGGTCGTTGCGCATACAAGTCTGTGGAAACGTAGCGATTTGAGCGGCCAGCGCCTCGGCCGCCCCGCGCGCGCAGCCTTTGGGAACCACCCGGTTGGCCAGGCCGATCGTCAGCGCCTCCTCGGCGCCCACGGCCCGGCCCGTCAAGATCAGGTCCAAGGCGCGCGCCAAGCCCACAAGCCTTGGCAGGCGCACGGTGCCGCCGTCGATGAGCGGCACGCCAAAGCGCCGGCAGAACACGCCGAAGGTGGCGTCCTCTTCGGCCACGCGTAGATCGCACCAGAGCGCAAGCTCGAGCCCACCCGCCACGGCGTGGCCGGCCACCGCCGCGATCACCGGCTTTTGCAAGAGCATGCGCGTGGGGCCCATCGGGGCGTCGCCCTCGGCCTGCACAACGTTTCCCTGCCCGGCGGCAAAGGCCTTCAAATCGGCGCCGCTGCAAAAGGTGCCAAACTCGCCCCAGAGCACGCCGACCTTGGCCTCGTCGTCGGCATCGAAGGCGCGAAAGGCCTCGGCCAGCGCCAGGGCGCTGGCCCGATCGACGGCGTTTCGCGCCTCGGGCCGCGACAAGATCACGGTGGTCACGGCCCCATTTTTCTCAACACGTACACTCATGCCCAAACCCTTCGAAGCCTGCCTGCATGCAGTCCATGTCATGCACTCAAAAATATTGGTTCACCTTGATGCGCTCGGCCATCTGGATCGCGCTCAGCAAGGCGTAGCGCATCGAGCCGGCATCGGCGATGCCCTTGCCGGCGATGTCGTAGGCCGTGCCATGATCGACCGAGGTGCGCACGATCGGCAAGCCCAGCGTGAAGTTGGCCGATTGCCCAAAGTGCAGCAGCTTGAGCGGGATCAGCCCCTGATCGTGGTACATGCAGATCACGGCATCAAAGGGCGCATGCTCCTTGCCGTAGCGCGCAAAGAGCGTATCGGCCGGCAAGGGCCCGACGATCTCGGCACCCATGAGGCTGCCCTCGCGGCGAAGCTCCTCGAGCGCCGGCGCAATGATCTCGATCTCCTCGTTGCCCATCGCGCCGCCCTCGCCGGCGTGCGGATTGAGCGCGCACACGCCGATGCGCGGGCGCTCGATGCCAAAGAGGCGCGCCAGATCCTTGACCGTGGTCGTAATCGTCGACTGAATCGCTCGACCGGACACGAGCGTCGAGACGTCGGCAAGCGCCACGTGCGTGGTCACCAGCGCCACGCGCAGGCGCGCCCCGGCGAGCATCATCACGACCTCGGGGGCTTTGAAATGCGCGGCCAGAATCTCGGTGTGGCCGACCACGGGCTTTCCGATCGTCTGAAAGAGCTCCTTGGTCCAGGGCGCGGTCACGATCGCGTCGAGCTTGCGAACGGCGACGGCATTGAGCGCCCCGATCAGCGCCTCGAGCTGCACCATCGCCGCGCGCGCGTCGTGGCGGCCGGTGGGCAGCGTGCTCAAATCGAGCTGCGGGCAGACTTCGACCACGGTTATCGTGTCGGCCTCGATCGAGTCGAGCGTCATCTGGGGTCGAAAATAGGCGCGCAGCGGCCGGTAATTGGGCACCAGCCGGCTCAAGCGCTGGTCCTCGCGCTCGAGCACCTCGATGCTGCCAAAGATCACCGCGCGCACGTCCTCGGGAAGTGGCTCCTGAAGCGTCTTGAGGATCACCTCCGGTCCGATGCCGCCCGGATCTCCGATGCTGATTCCGATATTCATGCTGGTTCCCGCTCGTAGAGTAGATAGCGATGCGCCGCCTGCCCCCGCTTGGCCGGCTTCGATCAAAAACCTAAGCGCCGCCACCGACAAGCGGACCGCGCATCAGTATTTCACTTCGACGAACGAGCGGTTCTTGAGGTTTTGCAGGTAGATCTCGAGCTGGCGCTCCATGGCGCGCTGCTGCAGTTCGCCGCGAATTTGGGCCTTCTTCTCGTCGGCATCGGCGCTGGCGCGCTCCTCGCGGGCGGTGACCTTGATGATGTGAAAGCCAAACTGGGTCTCGACCACCGCCGAGAGCTCGCCTGGCGCCACGGCAAAGGCGGCCTTCTCAAAGGTCGGATCGAGCTCGCCGCGGCGAAAGGTGCCCAGATCTCCGCCACTGGCCGCGCCCGGGCCCTCGCTGTGCTCGCGGGCGAGCGTGGCGAAATCCTCGCCAGCGCGCAGGCGGCCGAGCAGATGCTCGGCGCGGGCAAATGCCTCACGCGCGTCGGCGCGCTCGGCCGAGGCCGGCTTGATCAAAATATGGCTGACCGTCAAGAATGTCTCGCCGGCGCCGGCTGCGCCAAAGCGCTGGCGATAGGCCGCGTCAACCTCGGCATCGGCGATGTTGATCTGGCTGCCCACGCGCACGTTGATCAGGCGAATCTTGAGCAGATTCTCGCGCACCACCTCGCGGTAATCCTTGGGATTGAGGCCGTACTGAGCCAAGGTGGCGTTAAAATCGGCCTCGGTCATCCCCTGTTGCTGGCGCGTGTAGGCCAGCCACTGATCGACCTCCTCGTCGCTGATCCGCAGATCGAGCTTCTTGGCCTCCTCGAGCAAGAGCTTGCGCTCGACCAGATCGTCGAGCGCCTCACGCATGATCCGCTCGCGCTGGACGCGATCTTCGAGCACGGCCGGGTTGGTGCCGCGCTGCAAGACGAAGGGCGTCAACGACTGGCGAAGGTCGTGCAAGGTGACGATCTCGTCGTTGATGCGCGCCACGATGCGATCGATCGTCGCCGCCTCGGCCGCAGCCGGCGCAAACGCCATCTGCAAGCCGCTGATCGCCATCGAGAGCGCGATCAAGAGCAGGACGATCTTCATGAGATATCGTTTCATAGAGACTTTTGTGGGCAAGAGTTTGAGGGCAAAGGTGTCAGTCAGCGCCTTGGGGCGCCGCAGTGGGCATATTTCGCACGGGCAAATTCGGAATCTTTTCAAAGCGTTGGGGCAGCGCCTGGGGTGGCGACTCAAGCTTCTCGAGCGCGCTGTGAAACGTTTCCACCTTGGCCGAACGCATCAGCTCTTCAATAAATTCGCCGCGCGCGGCCTGGCGCTTCTCCTCGAAGAGCTGCGCGCGGATCTCGCGCGAGGCCTCGTCGAGCGAGCGCACCTGGCCGGGGCGCTTCTCGATGATCATGGTGAGCTGCCAGCCGCCCTCGATCGCATAGGGCTCGGAGAGCTCGCCGACCTCGGCCAGGGCGAAGGCCACGCGCGAGAGCTGCGCGCGAGCAGGCTCGCTCTCGTTGGGTCGCAAGAGCCCGGCGTCACCGCCGTTTTCGGCCGTCAGTCGATCCGTGGAATGACGATGGGCGAGCAGACGAAAGTCCTGAACGCGCGCCTCGCGGCTGTCGTGCTCGCGGCTCTCGAAGCGCTCGCGCAGGCTGGCGGCCTCGGACTCGCTGTCGAGCACGATCACGGCCGCGCGGCGCTGCTCGGGTTGAGCAAACTCGCTGGCGTTGGCGCGGTAGCGCTGCTCGACGGCCGCCTCGTCGATCTCGCGCATGCTGACGCGCTCGCGCAATTGATCGTTGAGCATCTGGCGCACCATGACCTCTTTCATCGCATGCAAAACGGCTGGATCTTGTCCGTAGCCACGCTTCTCGGCCTCGTCGGCCAGCACTTCGAATTGCACCACGTTGGCCAGGTACTCCTGTTTGCGCTCGGTCGTGGCATAGCGCGCTCGCGCAAACGGCGCCAATCCATTGATCCGACGCTCGAACTCGCCAAGGGTAATCACCTCGCCATTGACGATCGCTACGGCCGCCTGGCCCTGCTCGTCGCTGCTACCGGGCTTTGTGCGCGTGACGTTGGCCTCCACCTCGGAGGGCTTCTCCGGCGCGCAGGCAACGCCGAGCGTGCACAAAATGGCAAAGCCAAGAATGGGTCGGATCACGCGGCTCTCGGGGCTCAAATTACGAATGCTTTCGAGGCGAAACCACCTTGCGGTTCCACGTGCTGTTCTCGCATAACATAGCTTCCACTTACAAGCCCAACAAGGCATTGAGCACCTCGCGCGAGGTCTGCAAGGGGCGCGCGGACTCGTCGGGCTTGAGCGTGAAGATCAGCTTCATATCCGACGTCAGCCGCCAGCGCCCACGCGTCTCGTGAACCAGATCGACCACGCGCGCCGGATCGAGGGTGGTCGAGGCGTCGAGCTCAATGCTGATCGCGTTGATCCCCGCGTCGAGGCGGCGCGCGCGCAGCAAGCGCAGGTTGACCTTGATCGCGATCACGTCGCGCAGATTGCGCACCTCGTCGGGCGGCGTGCCGAAGCGATCGCTCATCTCGCCGTAGATGTCGAAGAGCTCGTCTTGCGAGCGCGCCAGCGAGAAGCGCTTGTAAAACATCAGGCGAAGCGAGGTGGCCGGCACATAATCGTCGGGGATGTAGGCCTCCACGGCGATGTTGACCTCCGGCTCGATGTCCTCGTCAAAGCTCTGGCCACGGATATCGTTGACCGCCTCCTCGAGCAGCTCCGAGTAGAGATCGAGGCCGACGGCGGCCACATGCCCGCTCTGATCGTCGCTGAGCATGTTGCCCGCGCCGCGGATCTCCAGATCGTAGCTGGCCACCTGAAAGCCGCTGCCCAGCTCGGTGTGGGTCTGGATCACCTCGAGGCGCTTCTCGGCGTCGGCGGGCAGCTTGCCCTTGGCCGGCACGAGCAAATAGGCAAAGGCGCGCTCCTTGCCACGGCCGACGCGCCCGCGCAGCTGATAGAGCTGCGAGAGCCCGAAGAGCTCGGCGTGGTTGACGATGATCGTATTGGCGTTGGGGATGTCCAGCCCGCTCTCGATGATGCTCGAGCAGACCAGCACGTTGACCTCGTTTCGCACGTAGGAGAGCATCACCTCCTCGAGCTTGTTCTCGACCATCTGGCCGTGGGCCACGGCGATGCGCGCCTCGGGCAACAGGCCTCGTAGATGCGTGGCCATCTCCTCGATCGTCTGAACGCGGTTGTGCACAAAGAACACCTGGCCGCCGCGGGCGAGCTCGCGCATGGTGGCCTCGCGCACGATCCCGTCGCTGAACTTGGCGACGTGGGTTCGCACCGACAGACGGGCATGGGGCGGCGTGGCGATGATCGAGAGATCGCGAATGCCCAGCATGCTCATCTGCAGCGTGCGCGGAATCGGCGTGGCCGTGAGCGTGAGCACGTCGACGTTGGTGCGCATCTGCTTGATACGCTCCTTGTGGATCACGCCAAAGCGCTGCTCCTCGTCGATCACCAACAGGCCCAGGTCGCGAAAGACCACGTCCTTGGAGAGCAGGCGGTGCGTGCCGATGAGCACGTCGACCTTGCCGTCGGCGGCGTCATCGATGATCTGCTTGACCTCCTTGGTGGAGCGAAAGCGATTGAGCGCCTCGACGCGCGCGCCAAAGTCCTTCATGCGCTTTTGAAACGAGATGTAGTGCTGCTCGCACAACAAGGTCGTGGGCACGAGCACGGCCACCTGCTTGCCATCCATGACGGCCTTCATCGCCGCGCGGATGCCCACCTCGGTCTTGCCAAAGCCGACATCACCACAGACCAGCCGATCCATCGGGCGCGGGCGCACCATGTCGTCGATCACGTCCTCGATCGCGTCGCCCTGATCGGGGGTCTCCTCAAAGGGAAAGGCCGCCTCGAACTCGCGGTAGAAGTCGTCGGGCGGACTAAAGGCCGTGCCCCGGCTCATCTCGCGCTTGGCATAGAGGGCGAGCAGATCGCCTGCGACCGCGCGGATGTTCTCCTTGACGCGCTCCTTGACCTTGTCCCAGCGCGTACCCCCGAGCTTGTCCAGGCGAAGTCCCTCGGTCTGGCCCACGTACTTTTGCACGCGGCCCAGCCGGTAGACCGGCACATAGAGCTTGTCGCCGTCGGCGTACTCGAGGTGCAAGAAATCATTGCCCACGCCCTCGACGCTCAAATGAACAAGCCCGCGGTAGCGCCCGATGCCAAAGTCGACGTGCACCACGGCGTCGCCGGCGTCGAGATCGCGAAAGTGGCTGATCGCGGCGTGCTCGACGATCGTCTTCTTGGTGTGCGTGACCACGCGATCACCAAAGAGCTCGGCGCCCGAGATCACGCACAAGCTCAGCGGCTCGCAGCGAAAGCCGCTGGACAAGTCGGCATGGTAGAGCTCGATCACGCCGGCCGGCGGCGGCACCGGCTCGGAGACGTCGACCGGTGTGGGAAGGGCCATGGCCTCCTCGCCCAAACTCTCGAGCAGGCTGGCCAGGCGCTCGAGCTGCCCGCTGCCCCGGCAGGCAAAGCAGATGCGCCCGTATTGCTCCTTCCACTGGGGCAGGCGCTCAGCGATCGCGCGAAGAGTCTGCTCGATGCCCTGGTGCTGCTTTCGCAACATGATCACATCGGTGTTCTGGCGGGCACGAAACTCGAAGCTCGCCTCCTCGGGCGCGGGGGCAAAGCCCAGCTCGCCCTCGCTCAAGGTGGTGGTCACCCCGCGCCACTCCAGGCGCTGGGAGCGCTCGGTGACAAAGCGCACCATCTGCTCGGGGCCCCGGTAGTAATCCTCGAGCGCAAAGACGAACTCGCCGGCATCGAGCGCGCCAAGGCGCTCCTCCTCGCGGGTTTGCCACAAGGCGGCGGCCGCCTCGACCACGCCCTGCGGGTCGACGAGCACGACCAGCGCGTCCTCGGGGATGTAGTCGAACAGATCGGCCATCTCGCGGTGCAAGGCCGGCGAGAGCGCCTCAATGCCGATAAAGTGCATGCCGGCCTGCAAATCCGCGAGCACCTCGCGCAGCTTCTTGCTTGCGACCGTGAGTTCTTGGGCCAACTGGCGAAGCCGGGTGGTGGCAAAGAGCAGCGCCTCGTTGTCGAGCACCTCCTGGCGCACCGGAAAGATCGTGCACTCGCTGCGAATCTCCAGGCTGCGCTGAGTCTGGGGATCGAAGAGGCGCACCTCAGCCACGTCGTCGCCCCAGCGCTCCAGGCGAAACGGAGAGGCCTCCAGCGGGCTGAAGATGTCGACGATGTCGCCGCGAAGCGCGAACGTGCCCGGGTCCTCGACCACGGGCACCTCGCTAAAGCCCAGCGCCGTCAAATGCGCGCGCAGCTCATCGTTGGTCACCACGTCGTTGACCGCATAGCTTCGCGCGTAGCCGGCCATGGCCTCGGGGCTCATCGACTTTCGCAGCGCGGCGCCCACAGAGCTCACCGTAAAGCGCGGCCGCCGCGACCGCGTGAGCTTGTAGAGCGTGGTCAAGCGCTGCATCGAGAGGCGTCGATCGAGCGAGGCGCCGTGAAACGGCCCGACGTCGAACTCGGGAAACAGCGCCACCTCGTCGAGCAGGCTTGTGGGCTCGTCGTTGGCTTCGCTGTCGAGGGCGAAGAGCGCCAGATCGGCGGCCAGCGTCTGGGCGTCGTTGGCGTCGGCCGTCACGATCACCAGCGGGCGCTCCAGCCTGCGGCTCAAATCGGCCATCACGCAGGCCCGAAAGCCGCCGCTTGCGCCGCGGACCTGCACGTGGGCCTGGCCGCGCTCGATCGCCTCGCTCAAGGCATCGATCGGATAGCGGCTGGTGAGCTGCGCGGCATCGTCGCTTGCGAGCGCCATGCTCGAGCGGGCGAGCGCCTCTGGGTGTTCGGATCGTTCCATGGATTTTTGCAGGGGTGCTCGTTAGGGAAGTTGGCCTAAAAACGCGCCGGGCCAGACGGTGTAGTCGCCCGCGCGCCTCCTTGTCAAACAGCGCACAAACCCCGCACCCATCGACCACACGATGGCCCAATGCTTGCAAACTACTTGAACCGAGCAAGACGCCCGGTCAGCACGCCACACACAACGCCTTGCCCGCTCGAGATATTCACCATCTGCACCCTTCGAGCCCGCGCACTGAGCAATGAAGTTGATCTTTGGATTTGAAGCCGCTACGGTAGTTCCAACATGTCGTCATGAGATTGCCTGGTAAGTCACTTCCCAACACGGGTTGATTGCCACAGAGCATGAAGACAATAGCCACACATTGAGGACGTCATGAACCTGGTCCCCCAAAAATCACATGGTGTTGTTCGGCTCGTCGCTGCGGCCCGCCAGGCGTTGGGTCGCTTCCATCACGACGAAGCCGGCGTCGCGGCAACCGAGTACATCATCGTCTTTACCCTGATCACTTTCGGATCGACCATCGCGCTGCTTGCGACGGCCGCTCACGTTAAAGGCTACCGGGACTTTCTCGTCTGGTGGCTCTCTCACCCGGCCATCTGAGCAAGGTGGCTAAGGGATCGAATCTATTGCCGAAGTTGGCATAGAGTTTGCTGTTAGTAAGTGTTGCGTAGCTGAGAGGCTCAGCAACTTGTTTGACCCAAACCGTTGGTCGAAGGGCCATCATATCAACCAGAGGAGGTATGCAATGCAAGCTCTCACGAACCTGTTGATCGCGTTTCACTCGGACGAAGACGGCGCCACCGCCACGGAATACATCATTCTCTTGATTCTCATTGCGTGCTTCGTCATCGCACTGGTCAAGATCTTCGGCGAGACCATTGGCGAGAAGTTCACCTCGGCCAATGACAAGGTTGTCAGCGACGTTACGTTCTAACGTCTTGTCGGTGTTTCGTGGCTTGAGGCCTCAGGCTTCCTTGCTGCATACCGGCCTGTTTCGAGATGCTTCCTTAACCCTTTAATGAAGCGCTCGAATCGACAACGTGTTTGATAAAAAGCGCGCCAGGTTCTCCTGGCGCGCTTTTGTTTTTGTTGCATTCGGTGGTTTTTGGGCCGCTGGCATGGCCTGTGCGTTTGAAGCCCTGGGCGAGCTCACCCCTGCCCGCTGTCGCATGTTGTCCTACACTACCCCACAGATCGGATTCGATCTGGGGATCGATGACCTCACCTTGCCCACTTTTTCGTGACAACTTGTCGCAGGGGTGACAGGCTTTGGCGAGTCGAGTAAAAAAACATGGTCACAACGAGACTTTGTTCAATGAGAAGGCAGCAATGAGTGGTCTGGCGAAAATGGAGTTGTGGGCCCAACTGCTCGTGTTGATCCCGCTGGGCGCGACCTTGGCCGTGGCGGCGTTCACCGATGCGCGCGAGCGCAAGGTCTACAACTGGTTGACCTACCCGATGTTCGTCGTCGGCCTGCTCGTGCACACGATCCTGGTCGGCTGGTCGGGGCTGGGCTGGGGCCTGCTCGCTGGCTTGGTTGCCTTGGTGCTGGGAATCTTGATGTTGCCCCTGGGCTGGATGGGTGGTGGCGACACCAAGCTCTTGGCCGTCGTCGGCGCTTTTCTGGGCATTCAGGGTCTGGGCGAGATTTTCTTCTACAGTGTTTTGTGCGGCGCGCTGCTCGGGCTGACGATGGCCCTGATCAACGGCTATCTGTGGCACATGCTCAAACGCATGTACGTCTTTCTTCGCGGCCTGGTGCGTAGCGTCATGTACAGTTCGACGGCCGTGGTCGAAAAGCTCGAGAAAGACCCGCGCTCGCATATCCCCTTCGCCGTGGCTATCTTCGCCGGAGGGGTTTTGGCCTGGAGCGACGCTTTCTTTGCCTGGCCGAACCTGTTGGAGATGTTCTTGACGGCCTACAGGCTCAATTAAGCCCATGACGACGTACACACCGTGGGACTACCTGATCATCGGGGCCGGTGTCAGTGGCCTGGCGATGGGCTGGCGGCTGGCCCAACGCGGCCATCGCGTGCTGATCCTTGAGCGCGAGCAGGCCGGCAGCGGCGCCAGCCGCGCTGCCGGCGGAATGCTCGCGCCCACGGCCGAGGTCAAGTTCGAAGAAGAAGCTCTGCTGCGCCTTGGCCAACTCAGCCTCGAGCTCTACCCGAGCTTTGTCGCTGAGCTTGAGCAGGCCGCCGCCATGAGCGTCGACTACCGCAGCGAGGGCACGCTCGTCGTCGGCCTGGACCGCGACGACGTCGAGGCGCTCGATCACATCCATCGCTACCACAAGGAGCTCGGCCTGGCAGCCGAGCGCCTCACGGCTGAGGCCGCCCGCAAGCGCGAGCCCGGTCTCTCACCCAATGTGCAGGCCGCCTTGTACTGCCCGGCCGATCACCAGCTCGACCCGCGCCGCCTGGTCGAGGCGCTGGCGATCGCCTTCGAGCGAGCCGGCGGCACCCTGCTCGAGCATACGCCCGTGGCCGAGATCGTGTGCGAGGGCGCGCGCGTGTGCGCCGCACTGGCCGCCGACGGGCGGCGCTTCGAGGCCGGCGAGATCGTGATCGCCGCCGGCGCCTGGACGCGCACGCTTCGAGGCCTGGCGCCCGAGCACATGCCTCACGTGCGCCCGGTGCGCGGTCAGATGATCGCCATCGCGCTGGGCGAGCCCGCGCTTTGTCGCCACGTGATCCGCGGGCCGGATGCCTACCTCATTCCTCACACCAGCGGCCAACTGATCATCGGCGCGACCAGTGAGGAGATGGGTTTTGACGCGCGGCTGACCGCCGGCGGCGTCTTCGAGTTGCTGCGCGGCGCCTGGGAGATGCTGCCGGGCATCTATGACAGCGCGCTGCTCGACATGTGGACGGGCTTTCGCCCGGTTTCCCTCGACGGTGCACCGATCCTTGGCCCCTCGCCGCACATCGAGGGCTTGTGGTTTGCCGTCGGCCACGGGCGAAATGGCATCTTGCTCGCGCCGATCACGGCCCAACTGATGGCCGATGCCCTCGAGAGCAAGCAGAGCTCTGGGGCGATGGCCGCCTTTCTGCCCGATCGCTTTCGACGGCGCCAGAAGCGCTAGAGCGGATAGTGATTGCTAAAATGTGGTCGTTATTGGAATGTGCACCGGTGTTGCAGTCCCTCACGGAGTTTGATCCATGATCGCAAAGAACCTCACCCGATGCCTGATCACCGCCGCGCTGACCCTGGCGAGCGCCACGGCCTTTGGCCAGGCGCTCGACCCCACCGAGCTTCCCGACTTTGCCCGCGGCGTGCGTCCGGCCGGCATGGGCGAAGCCTACACGGCGGTCGCCAGCGGCACGGGCGGCATCTACCACAATCCCGCCGGCGTCGCGCGCACGGTGATGTACTCGCTCGAAGGCTTGTTCGAGTACACGCCCTCGGGCAGCCTGCTCAACGCCGCCGTCGTCGACAGCCGCACCAACCCGGTGATCGCCGCCGGCGCCGCCTACAGCTACTTTTTCGGGCGCGGCGAGCTCTCGCATCTGGCCGGACACGATATTCGCCTCGCGGTGGGCGTGCCGGTGGTGCCCGAGCGCGTCTCGATCGGCATCGGCGGGCGCTACCTGATCTTGCGCGACAGCTCCGGCGAGAAGACGGTCAACATCGTCCAGGCCTTTACCCTCGATGCCGGTGTGATCTTTCGCGTCGTCGATCTCGTGCACCTGGGCGTAGCCGGCCAGAACCTGATCGATCCCTGCGACAATGCCGCTCTTTGTCGCGGCATGGCGCCCACAACGATCACCGGCGGCGTGGCTGTCGGGCGCGAGACGAGCTTTGTCTTATCCGGTGATGTCGGCTTCGATCTGACCTCGCTCGAAGATCCCGTGCTCAATTTCGGCGTCGGAGCCGAGTACTTGATCGCCAACGTCGTCCCACTGCGCGTGGGATTCAAGCACCGCGGTGCCGTCGATCACAACTACCTCACCTTGGGCGGTGGCTGGCGCTCTCCGAGCGCGGGCGTCGATCTTTCCTACCAACATGATTTGCAAAGAAGCAGCGAAGTAGGGTATATCGCTGGCTCGTTTTCGTTGTACTTCTGAGCTCGAGCTCCTCACCGGAGCCGTTGTGGGCCAGGCGTAAAATGTTGCGTGGTGACCAAGGTCGCCGCGTGTCTTTGCGCCGTGCGACACCGCAATCGATCGCGCCTTGGCCTTGATTCAGGCAAAAGCGCGCGGCAATGTGAACCATACAAGCCTGCCTGATGTGCCTCGAGCCACCGCGTCGATCGAGCGGTGATCACTTTGACGGCGGCAAATCTTGGAACAAGACGTGGCCTCGCGGCTTGCGAGGCGCCCGAGTGTTGTCGTTGCACCGTGTGCCACGCGTGCCCCGCACACTGCGCCGGCAAGCCTGACAGGCGATGCTTAAATCAACAGCTGTTTTACTGGAGAAGATCACTTTGACCACACCGCATCAAAGAGAAAAGACGAACGCGTTTTGCACGGCCAGGCTTCGAGGGGAATGCCTCGTTTTTGCACGATTTGGCGACCAGGGCGACACGCCTCCCAAAAATTGCGGGGAAGTTAATTTGCCGACAGCGTGTTTTCCAATCACCCGTGCGTGTAGCTCGTCAGCACTGTAGCCAAGAGGGGTGCACCAATTATGGCAACTCAAAACTCAAAGCACCAAGACACTGCTTCCAGAAGCAAAGTGGAAGTTCTCATCGAAAAAAAGAAAAACGGACGCGCGATCGCCCTCGACGCCAAGTCGTTGGATGCGGCTTCGAATCTCTTCGGGGATTTGAGCTTGCCCATGATGCGCGGCAGCGGCCTGAACCTGCCGGCCAGCACCGATCCGTTGACCGCCTATCTCGCTCGCCTCAATTACATCGAACCACTTGCCGCCGAAGAGCAGCAGGCACTGGCGGAGCGCTACGTCACCGACAACGACGTCAACGCTGCCAAGATGCTGATTCTGACCAACCTTCGCCTGGTCGTAAAGCTCGCCAGGGAGTATCAGCGCCGCTGGACCAACCTGCTCGACCTGATCCAGGAGGGCAACGTCGGCCTCTCGGAGGCCGTCACCCGCTATGATCCCTATCGCGGCGTCAAATTCACCAGCTATGCCCAGTATTGGATTCGGGCGATGATCCTCAACTACCTGATGAATCATCTGCACCCGGTCAAGATCGGCAGCTCCCGCGCTGGGCGCAAGCTCTTCTACAACCTCAAGAAGGCGCGCCGCGAGTTGATACGCCAGGGCCACAGCAACCCCACCCCCGCGCTCATCGCCGAGTATCTCGACGTTGACGAGCGCGAAGTCGTGCGCGTCGCCGCACAACTCGACGCCCCCCCGGTCTACCTCGATGCCCAGGCCCCCGGCCATGAAAAGACGACCATCGGCGAGCTGATGCAATCCGATATGGCCGATCCCGAGGAGCTCGCAGCAGACCGCGATCTCACCATGCGCCTTCGCACCACGATCCAGGCCTACGGCGACAGGCTCGCCGACGATCGGGAGCGCGCAATCTGGTTTGAGCGCATGATCGCCGAGGATCCCAAGAGCCTCGTCGAACTCGGCGACAACTGGGGCGTCTCCAAAGAGCGCATCCGCCAGGTCGAAGTCCAGATCCGCGAGGACTTCAAGAAGTTCCTCTTCGACCGTCTCGGTGAAGACGTCCGCATGGACTTTCTAGAGCGCATGTAACGGCTTGTTTTAGAGCTTCGAGGGGATTTGAGGCGCGCGCGCTACGGTCGAAAGATCGTGTCGCGCGCGTTTTCTTTTTCGCCCAGGTCAGGCTTCGGTGTCCGGCTTCAGGGCTCGCCCATTGCGCCACAGCAGGTAGGCACAGCCGACAATCAATGGCAGGCTGATCCACTGGCTGGTCGACAACGCCAAGAGCCCACCGCGTACGTCGTCGCGCAAAAACTCGACGCCGAAGCGACAGACACCGTAGAGCAGTCCGCCGGTCAAGATCAGCTGGCCGTCAAAGCGCTTTCTGGGTCGGACGTAGAAGTAGACGACCAAAAAGATTGCGAGTGCGTAGGCGCTCTCGATGAGCTGCGTGGGATAGACCGGCAGGCTCGTGCGCAGGCCGGCAATCCACTGCGCGCTGAGCAGCTCATGGTGGTGCTCAAAATGGTGTTGGTAGGCCAGTGAGCCCGTTGGAAACTGCACGCCCATCCAGTCGATCTCGCAGATACCGCCAAAGCAGCAGCCAGCCAAGAAACAGCCGAGCCGGCCAAAGAACAGCCCGATGAAAATACCGTAGCCGCCGGCATCCATCACGCGCACCGCCGGCACGGAGTAGCGCTTCAAATAGAAGTAGGCAAATGCCGCACACCCCAGCAGGCCGCCGTAGACGGTCAGTCCGCCGGCCCAAAACTTCACCCAGCGAAAGCAGTCCTGTTGGGGATAACACAGACCCTCTTCGACCCGGCAGATCGCGCCGATGTCCATGCCACGCGCCTGCGCGCCGAGACATTGCTGGTTGGTCTCGCACAGCGCGCCGGCGGCGAGGCTCTTGCCCTCGAGGGCGAAGGTATCGAGGCACAGATTGACGTAGTCGAAGAAGAATCCGTCGAGCAACACATGGGCTGCGCGCGAGCCGAGCACACCGATGATCAGCATCCAGATCGCGAAATCGACGAACTGCTGGTGGCCAAGGCCTGCCTGGCGAACGTCGCGGTAGGCGATCCAGCAGGCGACCAAAAAACCGAGCATGATGCCGGCAAAGTAGCTCGAGAGCGTAAAATGCAGCGCCCCGTCGAGGCCGACCCAGGAGCTATTAAAGAGTGTAGGATACATACCAGATCCTGAGCGCGCCGGGGCTCCAAAGCGAACTCAGGCCTTTGGGCTTGCCGCGTCTTCTTCGGGCTCGACCTGGCCGCGCGAACGAATCGTGTCGCGGATGATCTCGATGAGCATCAAGCCCACGCCCACACAGATCAAAGCGTCGGCCACGTTGAAGGTTGGCCAGCGGTAGGCGTCGGTGTACTTCCACAAGATGAAGTCGATCACGTAGCCAAAGCGAATGCGGTCGATGAAGTTACCCACGGCGCCGGCGGCGATCAGGCTCAGGCCCCACATCAAGATCTGCTGGCGAAGGAACACGCCGCGCAACAAGAGCAAGATGATGATCACAGCGAGCAGGCTGACGACGACGAAAAACGGGCGTCGAAACTGTGAATCGCTGTTTGAAAGCAGGCCAAAGGCCGCGCCCGGGTTTCGCGTGTACTGAAAATCGAAGTATCCCTCGATCACCACCACCTCGCGCTGGGTGACCTCAATGGTCTCGCCAGCACTCAGCGTCGTCTTTGGCGAGACGTAGCTGCCGTCGGGGTTTCGGGTGTGATTGCCTGCAATGCGCTCGATCTCTGCTGGCGAATTGGCCTTGAAGGTCTCGGCCAAAAACTCCTGGAGCGGTTTACCCTCGGCCTCGGGCGGAATCTCGAGCACGATGTTGTGCGAGAAGTGCCCGGGTCGCTGGCTGGCGAGCCAGTCGGAGGCGTACATCTTGCTCCACTGGTCGACAAAGACAAAAACCAGCAAGATGGTCAAGAACTGGGCGTATTTCAGGGCGCTTTCACGATTCATCGATCAATCCTACTTAAACTTTGAGAACGGCGCTGCACCGCGAGCAAACCTCGGATGCGCTGCCTGGCTGCAACCAGTAATTCCAGCAGCGCGGGCACTTCTCGCCACTTGCGCTCGTGATCGTCGCCAGGACCAGTTGGCCCTGGGGCGGTGCGGCCTCGGTCAAGGAAACGCTGCTTACAATGAACAACGCCGGCAGTTGCGCTTCGTATTGCGTCAAAAGCGCCAGCGACGGGCCGCTCGTGGCGATCGAGGCATGGGCCTCCTGGCTGCTGCCGATCTGGCCCTCACTCTTCTCGCCCTTTTTGGCGCGAGCAGCCTCGAGCGCGCGTTGCACCTCACCGCGCACGTCGAGCAAGGTCTCCCAGCGCTCGCCCAGCGCATCGTCGCGCCAGCTCAACGCCTCTTTGGGAAAGTCGGCCAAGAACACGCTCTCCGGCGCGCCTTCAGCATGAGCCAAAAGCTCCCAGACCTCCTCGGCCGTAAACGACAAGATCGGCGCCATCGCACGCACCATCGCGTTGAGCACGTGCCAGTAAGCTGTCTGCCCGGAGCGGCGAAGCTCGCTGTCTGGCGCCTCGCAGTACATGCGGTCCTTGGTCACATCGAGATAGAAGTTCGACAGGTCCACGGTGCAAAACTGCACGAAGGCATGGTAGATCGCGTGAAACTGGTACTCCTCATAGGCCTGCTCGACGCGCTCGATCAGCTGGGCTGCGCGGTGCAAGATCCAGCGATCGAGCTCCTCGAGCTCGGCCAGAGGCACGGCCTTTGCGGGATCGAAGTCGCCCACGCTGCCGAGCAAGAACCGAAAGGTGTTTCGGATCTTGCGGTAGGCATCGCTCATGCGCTTCATGATCTCGGTGCTCAGCGTGATGTCGCCTCGGTAGTCGACCGCGGCCACCCACAGGCGCAAGATCTCGGCGCCGTACTGCGTCAGCATGCGCTCGGGCGGCTCGAAGTTCTTGCTCGATTTGGAGTATTTGTGACCCTCCTGGTCGGTGACGAAGCCGTGGGTCAGGCAGGTCTTGTACGGCGAGTGGCCGCGTGAGACCAGTCCGCAAAGCAGGCTCGATTGGAACCAGCCGCGGTGTTGGTCGCTGCCCTCCAGATACAGATCCGCCTGGTCGCCGATGCCCAGCTTGCGATCGAGCACGGCCGACCACGACACGCCCGAGTCGAACCAGACGTCGAGGATGTCCTCTTCCTTTCGAAAATCGGTGCCGGAGCAGTTCGGACACGCGGTCCCGGGCGGCGCAAGCTCGCTGGCATCGCGCTCGAACCACACGTCGACGCCAAATTCCTCGCACAGATTGGCGACGTGCTCGGCGATCGCGCGTGTGGCCAGCGCCTCGTTGCAGGCGCGGCAATAGAGCACGGTGATCGGCACGCCCCAGGAGCGCTGGCGGCTGATGCACCAGTCCGGGCGGCCCTCGACCATGCCGTGGATGCGGTCACGGCCCCAGCGCGGCACCCACTCGGTGCGCTCAATCTCGGCCAGCGCCGCCTCGCGCAGGCGAAAGCCGTCCGGATTGCCGGCCGACTCGGGCTCCATGGCCACGAACCACTGCTCGGTGGCCCGAAAGATCACCGGCTTCTTGCTGCGCCAGCCGTGCGGATAACGATCGATCGTGACCTTGTCGCCGGGGCGGTTGAGCAGGCGGCCGCGATCGAAGAGCATCTGGGCGATCTGCGGGTTGGCCGCAAAGACCTGCTGGTTGGCGAACTCGGGCACATCGCTCTCGCGAAACTTGCCGTACTCGTTGACCGGCGAGAGGATGTCGAGCCCGAACTGCGCGCCGAGCACGAAGTCCTCCTGGCCGTGGCCGGGCGCCGTGTGAACGCAGCCCGTGCCCTGGTCGAGGGTGACGTAGTCAGCCGGCAGCAGCACCGAATCGCGATCGATCCAGGGGTGTTTGGCCTTCAGGCCCAGCCCGACCTCGAGCTCGCCTACCAGCGCGCGGCCCTGGAAGCTCGCCAGCACGGTGGCCGACTCGATGCGGCAATCCTTGAGCACGGCATCGCGAAGGCCATGGGCCACGACCAGCGCCTCGCCGGCCACGTCGATGAGCTCGTAGGTGAGCTCCGGGTGCAGCGCGATCGCCAGGTTGGCCGGCAGCGTCCAGGGCGTCGTCGTCCAGATCACCACGAACACCGGGCGCGCGCCGACCTTCTCTTGCAGACCGGTCGGCAGCTCATCAAAGGGAAACTTTACGTAGACATGCTCGGTCGTAAAGCTTGCGTACTCGACCTCGGCCTCGGCAAGCGCTGTCTGCGCCGCCCAGTCCCAGTGTACCGGCTTGAAGCCGCGGTAGACGATGCCCCGCTCGAAGAATCGCCCGAGCTCGCGCACGGTCGTCGCCTCGTAGTCATAGGACATGGTCGTATAAGGGTTGTCCCAGTCGGCCAGCACCATGACGCGCTTGAACTCGTCTCGCTGCACACCGACAAAGCGCTCGGCGTACTCGCGGCAAGCACGGCGCACCTCGACCTTGCTCATATCGCGCTTTTTGGCGCCGAGCTCCTTGTCGACCTGGTGCTCGATCGGCAGGCCGTGGCAATCCCAGCCGGGCACGAACTCGCACAGATAGCCGGCCAGGTTGCGGTACTTGACGACGAAATCCTTGAGCGTCTTGTTGAGGATGTGGCCGTGGTGGATGCTTCCGTTGGCGTAGGGCGGCCCGTCATGCAGGATGAACGCCTTGGCGCCCTGATCGCGGCGCTGATCGGTCATCTTTTTATAGATTCGCCCCGTCTCCCATTTTTCGACCATGGCAGGCTCGCGCTCGGCGAGGTTGCCACGCATGGGAAAATCAGTCGTGGGAAGATTGAGCGTGTCTTTGAAGTCGGTGGCCACGGTGGCACTCCTGAAGATCTTTCACATGCAAGGGTCGTTCGAGCCGCAGTGCAGCTCGAACACAAAGCGCGCTTATCTAACACAGCGCCACGCTATGGGCAATTGGCACGGGCGGCAACACAATTAGGCCTAAAGGCGCGCCTTGAGCTCCGGATAGCACTGTTCATAGGCCGCCCGGTCGCTCACGCACTCGCTGAGCTCGCCGGACCACGCCGCCGCGCTCCAGATCAGCGCGCCCAGCGCGCCCGCGGCCAGCACCCAGATCACGTGGCTGGTGGCCGGGTGGCGATGCGGCTTAAGCCGTGAGGCCAGCACCAACGTGATCAACGCCCCCGAGATCAGCCCGCCCAGATGCGCGGCGTTGTCCATCGGGATGCCGTCCAAGAAACCGATACCCAGGCCCAGCACCACCCACGGCATCAGCCCCACCGTCAGCGCCTTCGATACGCGCGCGGGCAACATCTTTCGGTATTTGTATCCGAAGACCAGCAGGCCGCCGACCAGGCCGTAGATCGCGCCCGACGCTCCGCCCGAGGGCACGGCGTTGAAGTAGTAGCTCGAAAGCGAGGCGATGGTGCCGCTGAGCACGTAGAGCACAAACAGGCGGCGCGCGCCGTAAAAGCGCTCGAGGATCGGCCCCAGGATGAACAGCCCGTAGCCGTTGAAGAGGATGTGCAAGATGTCCAGATGCACGAACTGGCTGGTCCAAAGCCGCCACCACTGGCCGGCCTCGATGTGCACGTTGACCTTCATGCCCGTGTAGAACACCAGCTGCTCGGCGTTGTAAACGGCCGTCGAGATGTCCGTGTCGGGCACAAAGACGAGCAATCCGTAGAACTTCGCCCCGACCCAGAAGACCACGTTGATCGCGAGCAGCCACCACGTCAGCTTGACGTCGCGACTCATGATGTGCGCCAGCGAGGCCTCGCGCCCGATCGTGTCGAGGTAGGCGTCGGCATCGCGCTCGAGACCAACCACCTGTGCAGTGTTCGACGTGGTCATGAAATTCTACTCGTTCTCTTCAGGCAATATGCCACCAGCAGTGCTTCGAACAATGACCGGGCGCCCGCGCCCAATGTTGGCGCGCCGCCGGTGAAGCAAATCATTGAGGTAGCGCCGGGCTCCGAGCGCTGCCTCCATCGGTGCCAGCCCATCGACCAGCCCCGCCAAAATCGCGCTGGCGAGCTGGCAGCCCGTGCCCCGAACGTCTTGCTCAATGGGCAAGAGCGCCTCGAGCAGCCGCGCGCCATCGGCGTCGGCCCACGCATCGGTCAGTACAAAGTCGGCTTGGCCGACCAAATGTCCACCTTTCAACAGCACCGCCTTGGCCCCGAACTGGCGAAGGCTCGCTGCCGCCTCGAGCATCGCGTCGTGCGTTTGAATCGTGCGCCCCAACAGGCGCTCGGCCTCCGGCACGTTGGGCGTGAGCACCGCGACAAAGGGGTGGAGCAGGCCGGCCGCGCTGAGCACCGCCTCGTTTGCGCTCAAGAGATGGCCGCCATCGCCGCTGGCCATCACCGGATCGAGCACCACGGGCACGTGTGCACAATTGGCGAGAAAGGCGCACACGGCTTCAACGGTTGTCACAGCCGGTAACATTCCCAGTTTGACGCCCTCGATCGCCACGTCCTCGGCCAGAGCGCGAAGCTGTTCGCCTAAGACTTCGCCCGACATGGCCTCGAAGCCGCCAACGCCGCAGGTGTTTTGCCAGACAACGGCCGTAATCGCCGAGAGGCCGTGGTAGCCAAAGTCGCGAAAGACTTGCAGGTCGGCTTGGATTCCGGCGCCGCCGCTGGGGTCGGTGCCGGCAATGGTGAGGAGGCACTTGGGGGACATGGCAGCCGTCGTGGGGTCGGTAACCTGGGCAAGGACGCCCATGTTACGAAGAGATTCTACAACTTCAAGATCGTCGCCGAGCGATCCAACATCGTCTGATCAACTCCCAACGCCCGAAACGTCTCTAAATTTCGCTGCAACGGATTCTCGATGCGCCGAAGCGCCATCGCCCGTGCAAACCCAAGCTGCGGCACGAACACCAGCGGCGAGACGGGGATCGGAAAGTCGCTGCCGAGCAGAATGCGCTCGCGGGCGAGCTCGTGCTTGAGCACGGTGTGGATGTAGGGAAAGCGGGCCATCGAGGCCATCGCCGAGATGTCGCCGTAGAGCTTGGGATACTCAGCGAGCATGGCAAGCCAGGTCTGAATGTCGTCTTTGAGCAGGTGCAAGACCCCGCCGCCGGCGCAGTGGGCGGCGATCACCGTTGCGCCCTCCTCGAGCGCCGGGCGAAGCAGCTCGGGCTTGCCAAAGCGCTGGTCGATCACCGGCAGCGCGTGCTCAAACGAGGTGTGGCTCAAGAGCGGGATGCCAAGCTCGCCCATGCGCCGCCAAAATGGGCGGTAGGCGTCGTTTGAGGGGTCGAAGCCCTGCGTGTTCGGCAGCAGCTTGATCGCCGCCGATCCGGCGCGCGTGACCCGCTCGAGCTCGGCTATCGCGTCCTTTCGCTGGGGGTTGACCGAGCAGATCGGGATCAGCCGGTCGGACTGCGAGCACACGTCCAGACAATAGTCGTTGGACACATAGAGGTGCGTGCGCGCCTTGTCGTATTCGCCGTTTTGGTCGTAGACGGCGTCAAAGGCCAGCATGCCGATCGCGTCCAGATCGCTGTCCGTGACCCATTCGATGAGCTTGTCGCGATAGGCCTCGTCGATGCGCTCGCGCTCGACGTTTTGCAGCTTGAGCACGCGCGAGAGCATAAAGTACATCATGCCCGTAGAGAGCTTGGGGCTGACATAGCAGCCGTTGGCCTCGTTCATGGCGATCAGATGGACGTGCAGGTCGATGAGCATGGACTTCGCCGGCTGTCGTGCGGTTAGGTGAGGCCGGGGTAGGCCTCGTAGTGAACAAATCTATTGTACAAAGACTATGTGAGGTCCATCATAAACGGCGGTCGGCCCGCAGATTTTGCCGCGCAGGAGCGCCAGTACGTGATACCCGCCTCAGCAGTAAACACCACAATAGATCGCCAGGCCAGCTTCACGCTCATGTTGCTCTGCGCGGTAGTCTTCTTGTCCGTGGTCAACGGCACGATGGTCAACGTCGCCCTGCCGATCATCGGCCAGGCCTTCCAGGTCACCGAGGGCACCTATGGCTGGATCGTCACCGGCAACGCCCTGGCCTTTGGCATCTTCAACGCCGTGCACGGCCGCTTGGCCGACATCGTCGGTATCCGCCGCCTCTATCTACTCGGCATCGTGATCTTTGGCGCAACGTCGGTGCTCGTCGCCCTCTCGCCGACGATCGAGATCGCGATCGCGCTGCGCGTGTTCCAGGGCGCGGGCAGCGCCGCGATTCCGGCCCTGGGCGCCATGATCGTGGTTCGCAGCTTCCCGCCTTCCAAGCGCGGCGCCGCGATGGGCCTGATTCTTGGCTCGGTCGGCGTCGCCGCAAGCCTTGGACCGTTTCTGGGCGGCCTGCTCGTCCAAATCAGCGGCTGGCGCGCCGTTTTTCTCTTTACCAGCGTCGTTTTGCTCGCTGTGCCCGTCGGCCTCAAGCTGCTCCCCAAGAGCCTCGATGAGCGCATCCCTCAAAAATTCGACGTGCTCGGCGCCTTGCTGCTCGGCATCGGCGTTACCGCCCTGCTCTACAGCTTCAACGTCATCGAGCGCCTGGGCTTTGGCGCCACCTTCGCTGCGCTGATCGCGATCGGAGTGCTTGGCCTGGCGGCCTTCGGCTGGCGCATCAGCCACACCCCCGAGCCCTTTGCCCACCCCGATCTCTTTCGCAACACCGGCTTTGTCACGATCACGGCCGTGGCCTTTCTCTCCAACGCCACGCGCTTTGGCACGATCGTCCTGGTCCCGATCTTTCTCATCGAGGTCAACGGCCTGGCTCCGGTCTGGGTCGGCCTCGTGCTGTTGCCGGGCGCCCTGATGATCGCCGCAATCTCGCCACTCTCCGGCAAGCTCTCCGATCGCATCGGCGCGCGCCGCCCCGTAGCCGCCGGCATGCTCCTGCTCGTCGCCGGCAACCTCGTCACCGCTTGTTTCGCCGGCGGCAACGTGCTCGGCGTCACCATCGGCATGGCCCTCTACGGCATGGGCTTCGCCCTGCTCCAGAGCCCGCTCGTCGCCTCGGTCACCCGCGTGCTCGCGCCCCAACGCGCCAGCGGCGGCATGGGCATCTTCATGATGATCTTCTTTCTCGGCGGCGCCTTCGGCGTCGCCCTGAGCGTCACCGCCGTCGAGCTGCAAAGCCGCGAGGCAGCGAGCTGGCTGGGATTTTCGTTAGGCGCCGGCGCCCCCTATTCCAACGCGGTCTTGACGCTCACGGGCCTGGCACTGCTCGGGCTCTTGATGCTGCCGGGGCTGCCAAGCACGCCCGGCGTCGAGGTTGAGAACGCGGCCGATGCGGTCGACGGGCAGAGCTAAAGAACGCCTCCCCGATCGGGAGGCTCGCAAAAAGGAGGTAGCGCATGTCGCGACGCGAAGCACTGGGGCGCAATCGAAGGGTGGCCGGGCCGGTTGGCACGATGATCCCGCTGGTCCTCGGCTTGATCGGGATGATTTTGGCCGCCTGGTTCGCCTACGGCAGGTTTACCCACCCGGCGCGTGTCATGGGAAGCACGGTGCTCGAGTGTCCGCGGACCTCGCTCTCGGTCGAGCAGCGAGACGGGTTGTACGTCGTCCATGGCTGCGGTCGCAGGTTGTACGCCCGCTGCGAAGGTGGGCAGTGCGTGGATGCCGACGCGGCGCGATAGCCGTGGACGAGTCGGATCTTGTAGGCGGTGGCGATGGCCGCGCCGATGCCGATCAGTCCTTTGGGAGGCGGCGCAGTAGAACTTGAGACCAGTAGCCGAGCGTAGGGACAAGGGAGGCAAACACGACATGCTCGCCATCAAACGAGAGCGAAGGGCTCAGGCTGGCGTCCTCGTTCGCGGCGCCGTCGGCGCTCTGGGTCAAGTGGTGGATCGCACCGCTCTCGATGCTCTTGCGGTAGCTGCGCTTTCGAAAGGGGGTGGTGGTTCCGGCCACGAGGTTTGTCGCCTCGGATTCGAAGACCGCGTATCTAGCGTCGGCTGAGAGCGCGGCCTTGCCGCTCAGGGCGTTGGCGTCAACGCCTTCCTCGTTGCTGCTTACGAGCAGTAGCTGCCCGCTCTCGAGGTCTTTTCGGTAGACACGCGCTTGGATAACCATGGGGGAGGAGACAAGGTTTGTGGCGCGCGTCCCAAAGAGCACGTAGCGCCCGTTCGATGAGATTGATGGGTTTTCACCGCTCCAATTGGCGTCGACTCCGTCGGCGCGCTGGCTCGCGACCTCGATCTCCCCGCTCTCGAGATCCCTTCGGTAGACGCGCGCGACGTTATAAAAAAAACCGTCAATCGTAATCCTCGTCGTCGCGCTGACATACGCAACGTATCGTCCATCGGCCGAGATCGAGGGCGCTGCACCGCCGCCGTATGCGTTCTCGGACTCGGCGCCATAGCTCACGAGGAGCACCTCTCCACTCTCAAAATCCCTGCGGTAAACTTCGGCGCTCCGGATGCCGGTGGCGTCGACGAGGTTTGACGCCGTGGAGGCAAAAGCGGCGTACCTTCCGTCCGACGAGAGCGAGGCGGCCCAGCTGGAGTTGTTGGCTACGGCGCCATCAGGAGCCTGAGCCACGAGAAGGATCTCCGCGCTCTCGACGTCCTTTCGGTAGAGTCTCTCCATGACCGAACTCGCCCCGGCCACCAGGTTTGTCGCCGAGGAGATGAAGATCACGTATCTGCCGTCGGAGGAGATCGCGGCCACCTGGGCCTGAGCGTTGGCATCGACGCCGGCTGCGCTCTGGCTGACCGGGCGAATTTCCCCGCTCTCGAGATCCTTGCGGTAGATGCGATTGCGGTGCACGTCGGTGGCACCAACCATAAAATTTCTCGCCGCCGACTCAAAGGCCACGTACTTGCCATCGGACGAGATCTTCGCCTCGACGCTGCTGCTGTCGCCGCTTGCACCCCCGAAGCTCTCGCTCGCGAGCACTCTTTTGTTGTTGGCGAGATCTTTGCGGTGGATGTGCCATGGGCCCGTGGGGACGCCGTCCACCGATGCTTGCAGGGCCGAGTTGAATGCCACGTATCGTCCATCCGACGAGAGCGAGGGTGTGTAGATGCGATAGGTACCATCGCCTCCGGCGTAGAGTTCACTGACGACGACGTTCTCCTGGCTCTCGAGATCTTTGCGGTAGATGCGCCATCTGGGAGTTGCGGCGCCTGCCACGAGGTTGGTCGCCCCGGTGAAGAACACGACAGATTTACCATCGGCCGAGATCGAGGCACCGTAGCTGTGATTGTCGGCGGTGGTACCTTCGGCGCTCTGGCTGACGAGCAGGAGCTCGCCGCTCTCGAGGTCTTTTCGGTAAATACGAAAGATGGGGGCGTCGGTGCCGGGCACAAGGTTTGAGGCCACAGAGCTAAAGCTCACATACCTACCCCCGGAGGCGATCGAAGCGTCGGAGCAGTTGGCGTTTACGTCGTCTCCCTCGGCCGTCTCACTCACGTGGAGGAGCTCCCCGGTCTGCAAATTCTTGCGATAAATGCGCGCTCTGCTGACACCCCCCGCGACGAAATTTGTGGCAAGAGATCCAAAGACCACAAACTTGCCGTCAGGCGAATAGCGCGGACCACCGCTGGCAAAGTCGGCCTCGCTGCTGCCGGCACGCTGGCTTAGCAAGATGACCTCACCGCTCTCGAGATCCTTGCGGTAGACATGCCAGCGACCGGTGGTGGTCGTGGCGCCGTCGACGAGATTTGTCGCCAGGGATTGAAAGCTTACATAGCGCCCATCGGGCGAAATCGAGGCCTCCCCGCTGTTCGCGTTGGCGTGAACTCCGCTGTGGCTCTGGCTGACGAGCAGGATTTCACCGCTCTCGAGGTCCTTGCGATAGAGCCGCCACTGGTTTGGCGTGGTCGTGCCTTCGACAAGATTCGACGCCGCAGAAGTAAATGCGATGTACCGGCCATCGGCCGAAAGCGAGGGGCCGTCGGACTCGGAGTTGGCCGGCATACCGGCCGCCGTGCTGGTCGCAAGATACGCCGAGCCATTGCGGTCGACGACGACGATCTGAGAGGCCGCAATGAACCAGGCGATTCTTTGCCCATCGGCGCTGATGGCTGGCGCCTTGTTGAGAACGCCGATCTCACCGAGCCGCCAGCCCGAGACTGTGCTCATCGCCGAAGCCTTGTAGTTCAACCGGATGCTTATGGGACCATGGCTCGTCGAGCATGAAAACTCCTGTATGCCGTCAACGGCGCTCAGGGGCAGGTCGATGAGCAATCGGTTTTCGACGAGCGTCGCGTTGTCAGCGAGCGTGGCGCATGCAAAGTGGGCCGCAGCCTCACCTTGCTCCACAAGGGAGAAGCCATACCACCTGCCCGCGGTGAGGCCATCGACAGCGATCGTGCGGCTTTGGCCGTCACTCACAATCTCGGGGCTGGTCTGGCCGAGCAACACCGGGTAGCCCGGCAAAAAGGCGATCGAAACACTGTCATCGGTCACAAAAGAATGCTCTTGACCGTACTCAATGCCGGTGTTGGTCGCAGCATATGCGCGTACGTAATAGTCGGTCCCCAGGGCGAGGTTCGTCACATCGCTTCGGAACCCGCCGGCGCCAGAGGCGCCCCCGAGGGCGATGCAAGTTCCCGTCGGGAACCTGGGGTTTTCGCTCGTTGCATAGCAGAAGCCGTGGTCGACCACCCTTCGCCCCGCAAACTCTCTGAGCCGCCCGTGAAACGTTGCCTGCGTGGCCTCAACGTCGCTGATGGAGTCGGTCTCGACCAACGCCTCGCCAGCGACCGCGTCGGGTCCGACATCGAGACCAGCCACCCGCGTGTCCTCGGCCGCATCGAAGACGTCCTCCACGGCAGCATCCTCCACGGCAGCGTCCGCCTCACCGACATCGCCACGATCCTCCCCACCGGCCTCACCGCCGCAAGCCCACACCCCAGAGCACAAAAGCGCGACGAATCCTAGCCGCTGCAGAATCGACGAGCAGCGAGAATAACCCTCCATTGGCATGTCCATTCTTCAATCGGAGTCGAGGCGCTGGAGGCACCGGATCCTCGGCCCCCCTTGCGCTGGTTGTCAGTGAACAACACTCTCGCAGTGATGCGACGCCACGTAAAGGCCCACGTCTTCGGGGTGCTCCCCAATTTCGCGGCCCAAGAAACAAACACCTACCTGGCAGAAGGCTCAGGGAGGCGATGGGCTTTCAATCGCGCGCAGGGCGCGGTGCTTTGTTCAGGCGCCTAGACGCGCTCTTCCTCGACCGCGAGGAGGGACTCGAGATCGGGTTCGTCGGCGATCGGCAGCGGGTCGTGGTTTGGGGCGTCGTCTGTGGCGTTGGGGATGGCCGGGTCGGTGGTGCTCTCGGTGGTGCGCTGTTCGCCGGGGCGCGTCTTGGCGGCGCGGGCTTCGGCGGCCTGGAGGTTAGAGAGCAGGCGGCGGCGATCGTCGGCGGGGATGTCGATCAGGTTGAGCGTGGAGAGCAGGGTATTGATCACCTGAATCCAGCGGATGCGCGCCATGCGAAGGTCGTTGGCGCTGACGCGCGTCTCGTCGGTGTCGCCCCTCAAGGTCGAGCGCTCGGAGACCAGCTCGCCCATGACGGCGGCGTTTTCGAGCCAGGAGTCGAGGACTTGCTCGAGGTTCTGGGCGCCCATTTGGATCTGGCTGAGGACGTCGCGAATGGCCGGCGTGGCGCGCTCGGCGACGCGCACGGCGTTACCGGACTGGTCGAGATAGCTCATCATGTTGATCGAAAGCCCTTCGGGCAAGAGGCTGTCGCGCGCCGCGATGAAGGGGGCGGCGAGCTCGGGGCTGGCGGCGCAGTCGGCCGCAGATTCCAGGCCGCGGTACATGCCACGCGCGACGCGGTCGTGGATCTGATCGCGGCGAGCGAGCTCGGCGATGATCTCCTGGAGGCGCTGGCGCAGCTCACCCTCGTCGCGCGAGAGCTTGACCAGGTTGGTCTTGGCAGCCTGGATGAGCACGATGAGGGCGGCGGTCAGAGCGTTGCGCTCGAGAATCGCGCGACGCACCGGGTTGTTGAGCAGGTCTTTGCTGACGGCGATCATTCCGGAGGTGGTGAGGCTTGCGCGGCTGGACATGTCTTGCTCCTGTCGTTGGGTAATGCCTGAAAGAATAGCCGACCCAACCAATGCACCAAAGGACGCAAAAACGCGCGACTTCAACGAGGCGGGACAGCAAACGTGAGGTTCCCCATACGACATACAAGAACCCAGTACGCAAAAGCTGCCAATCGTCACATCTTTTGTCAAGCGCTCCAAAGCACAATTCTTAGCAACCGCCCCCAGATCCCCAAAACAACCTCGACCTGCCGCTCGAGCACTCCCGAAAACTTTTGACCCGCAGCGAAGTTCCCCGCACGCACTCCCGAGAGCCCCCTTGCCCTCTCGAACCCCCTAAAAACAAAGCTTTTTTTCTCGCATCGACTATCGACCCGACCCCAAAATGCTCCTGAGCACCCCGGACCCGCATCGCTGCGCCATTTTGACCCCGCTCACGACCATCTTTGACCCGGACCGACAGCGGATCGAGCACTCCGGACATCTTCGACCCCCACCTCCGTCCGCCTCCAGAGGTCTCCCGACTCCTCGCGACTCACCTCCGTCCGCCCCCCGAGCACGCCGCCCTGCTCGCCAGCAGCCTCAATCCGCCTCTCGAGAACGCCGCCCTCCTCAAAACACCTATGCAGCCGCCCCCAGAATGCTCTCGACTCCTCACATGGCGGGTCAATCCGCCTCGATAATGTTTTCGGGGCATGCGTTGGACGCGTCGAGGCGCAAAGGACGTGGAACAGCAAGCGTGGCGTAGGGGCCAACATCAGATGGTGGCTGGTTCAGCGCCAGGATACCATCACGGCACCGAGGAGGAGATCGCTGAGCTGAATTCCCGACGGTGTTTTAGTGAAGCGCTCTGCTTGGCGTTACCCGGATGATCGTCGAGCGTGGTAAACTCCAAAACTGACGTTACGCGCCATGAGATTTTTTGACTCGCCCAAACCGTTCTGAAACTTTAGAAGTACATGGGCGAGACGGCCGCCAAATTGCGGCTCGTCTTCGAGGCGATGGCGCGCCAACGCGGTGTGTATCTCTTCGACGAATTCGATGCTATCGGCTCGCAACGGGCCGCTACAAACGACGTCGGTGAGATTCGGCGAGTGCTCAATAGTTTTTTGCAACTGCTCGAAGACGAGGAGTCGACGAGCCTGGTGATCGGTGCGACCAATCACGTCGAGATGCTCGACCACGCGCTCTTTCGCCGCTTCGACGATGTCATTCGCTATGAGAACCCCGACGCTCGCCACGCCATCGAGATGATCCAGAACTACCTCGCGCCCTTCGCGCTCGAGGAGCTGGACTGGCAAACCCTTGGCGCCCTGGCCGAAGGCATGAGTTTTGCCGAGATTCGCCGCGCCTGCGAGGACGCCGCGAAAGACATGGTCATGGAAGACCGGCCGCACCTCGTCACCGCCGATCTCGTTTTGGCCTTGCAAGAGCGTTATAACTCCCTTCACCACAGCGCCCAATCTTCGCAATCATAGTGACCTAACCGGGGGAGCCAGCAGTCATGGCAGACAATTCGAGACAGTTGAAACACTTCGTTCTCGCGAACACCGCAAGCTCGCATCCCTACGCCTACGTGGGCAGCGGCGGCTCCGCTGATTTTCAATGGACCAAGCCTCGCGCTCACGGAGTCGGGATTCTCGCTCAGATTCAGACTGTGAAGGCAGAACTCGAAGAGCTTGAGGAGCGGCGCAAACATCAAGGTCTGACTGATGTCAGCGCAGACCTCATCGAGTTTCGGGTGGAGATCACCCGCGCGCTTCCACTGGATAGCTTTGAGGATCTTCGAGCTGGAATCGAACTCGTCTCGTTCAAGATCGATGCAAGCGACTCGTCCTTTGGCATCGCGACGGTTCATGTTCCCGAAGGAAAACTGGCTAAGTTCGAAGCCAAGCTCGAAGACTTCCTTAATCCAGACAAGGACTCCGCGAAGAGCGGCAATCCGCGGCCCTTACCTCGTCTATGGGCATGAGATGGCCCTTCTTGAGGCGCAAACCGACGCTGACGCAGGCTTCACCCGAGCCGTGACGGCATCCGTCAAGGAACAGGCGCAGCGCGCGTGCCTCGTCCACTTCGACGCCCACACCGTGCAGATAGAGCATCGCCAAATTGTTGCATCCGTCACCGTATTTTTGCTCGCAAGCATACGCATATAAGGTGCGCGCAGCGTCGAGATCGATGTGAACGCCCAGGCCCTCAGCCCAGGTGAGCGCGAGATTGTAGCAAGCCAATGCGTGGCCGCGCTGACAGCCCTTTCGAAAATAGGCGTGGGCCATCAAGAAATCGCCCGGCCGCTTTCGTTTGGCGTAAAACATCCCCGTCTCATGACAGCCCCGATCTGACCAGCAGCGGACCGCTGGCACGACCTTCTTGCCGGCTGGCTCTCCGAGTGCCTCGGATTCTTGCGCCAACGGATGCGTTTGGGGCAAAGTCGCCGGCCCGCTGCTGCAAGCGCTTGCCAGAACTAGCCCGGCCAAGCTGATTCCAAGCCACCATGCTTTCATCGTTCTCCTCGCAGGCTCGCACCGTGGGCAAAGTCATCACAGAACGACCACCCGCAGTGCTTGTTCCAAGGTGCTAGCTGTTAGGGAAACGGACCGTGAGACGCGCACGGCCCTGCTATTGTGTGGCATTGGCCAGGGGAGCCGTGCGTCGCAGCCCGTAACTACCCTGGCGTGCCGTCGGCCATGGTGTCGTCGAGTTTTTGATCGTCGATCGCGGCCGGGCGTTTGTGGACGCCGAAATAGTACATTGTGGCGGCGCCGGTCATGAACATGATCAGGCTGTAGATGCCGCCGGGGAGGGCCATCTCGCCCTGGCGTAGGATCGACGTCGCGATCACGATGGCGAGCGTGCCGTTTTGGATTCCGGACTCGATCGAGATCGAGATCGCCTGCGGGGTCTTGAGGGCGAGCAGGCGCGCGCTGCCAAAGCCGATGAGCATCATGATGATGTTCAAGGCAGCGGTGACGCCGCCGAGCGCGAGGAAGTGCTCGCGCAAGCCGTCGCGGTTGGCCAGGATCACGCCGGCCACGATCAGGGTGAAGATGATCGTCGAGCCCAGGCGCGCCGGGCGCTCCATGCGCTGGGCAAAGGCCGGCTTGAAGTGGCGCACGATCATGCCCAGCAGCACCGGCAACAGCGTGACCCCGGCGATCTGTCCGATCGTCTGCCCCAGCGGCACGTTCACCTCGCGCGACTCGCCCATGAAATAGTCCAGCGAAAGGACCAGGATCACCGGCAGAGTGAGCACCACCACCAGGCCGCTGATCGCCGTCAAGGTGATCGAGAGCGCCGTATCGCCGCGCGCCACGTAGGTGATCAGATTCGAGGTCACGCCACCTGGACAACAGGCGATCAGCATCAATCCCACCGCCATCGCCGGCGAAAGCTCAAAGGCAATCGCCAGCCCAAAGGCCACCACCGGCAAGAGCACGAGCTGATTGAAAAGCCCGATTGCCACGGCCCTTGGAAAGACGACCACGCGTCTGAAATCGCCCACCACAAGCGACAAGCCCACACCCAACATGATGATGAACAACGACAGGGGCAGGACCACCGACGTCAAAATGCTCTCTTCCATGATCACAGCCCTCGATTTGGAGGTTCAAGCCAACCTGAAGACGTAAAACACGGCTGCGTTGCCAACGCAAGACGTCTGACCCTGCGCGCTCGCTGTTCAACAATGCCAACGGAAACGGAAAACGGAAACGAAAACGGAAACGGAAACGGAGACGGAAACGGAAACGTAAACGTAAACGGAAACGGAAACGTAAACGGAAACGGAAACGGAAACGGCCCTGTTTGGCGCTACTCGTCGAAGAGCTTGACTTGGACGCGGGGGTCTTCGGCGTCGAAGAGCTCCTGGGCGGCTTTGATGGTGGGGTTTTGGCGGATCTCTTCGATGAGGTTGTTGCGCCGGCGCAGGGTGTCCTCGTCGCGTTGTTGGGCGAGGGTGGTGTGGGCTGGGGGTTCGTCGTCGGTGAGGCGGCGCTCGATTTGGAGGCGGTAGGTGGGGCCGAAGTGGTGTTGGATGGTGGCCTGAATCATGGCGAGGCGCGGTTGATCCTCGGCGAAGGACATGTGGGCGTCGAGGAAGGAGAGGCGCACGAGGTCGGCGTCGAATTGCTCGAGGTAGGCGTGCTCGCAGATGCCGGCGGTGGGCATCTCCTGGTTTTGGCGGAGCTGGTGGACGAGGTATTTCCAGCGGGCTTGGGGGTCGGTGGGGGGGGCGTCTTCGTTCACGTTCTCGATCACGTTCTCGATCACGTTCTCGATCACGTTCTCGATCACGTTC
>JACCWM010000068.1 GCA_013697635.1 Lujinxingiaceae bacterium
GCTGTGATGGGCGGCAAAGCTTTGGGCGCGCGCTTCGCTGACCAGGTGTTGGTGAGCCCATCCCAGCGTGTGAGCTTCGTTCAAGAGCGCGCTCGGCAGATCGTGGGCACGCGCGATCATGGCCAGCGCGTGCTCGCGCAGCTCAGCCGGGCTCTCGAGCCAATCGGCGATGGCAATGCCGCGGGCGTGGCCCATGCAAACGCTGAGCGCGTCGGTCAGCGCCGCGTAGCTTTGGGCCTCGTCGGTGTCCAAGGCCTGGCGCCAGCCAACGAGCGTGGCAGCCAATGTGCGCTCACCGAGTTCGATGCTTGCGAGCGGCAAATTCCCGCATGGAATAAGCCTGAGTCCCAAGCTTGACGACCAGTCCGTTGTTGACATCAGGGTGGGGTTGTGGCGAATTAAGGGGCCAGATTGGATTGGTTGAAGTCACACGCCCCAAGAGCTCGGCTGACGACACCTGAGGTCATATCGTGGTAGGTAGTGTCCCGCAAGTCAAAGACCCACAGGCCCTCGCAGATCAGACGCCCGACGAGCTAAAACGCCAAAAGCGGCTGGTCTCGGAGCTGGCCGGCATCTTCAATATGCTCGATCGCAGCATCACCATGCTGCGCGTCTATCCGGTGGGCCATCCGCTCGTGGACACTTTTTGTGACCAGATTGCCGAGCGCATGCAGACGGTTTTGGTCACCGAAGAGGAGTTTCACGTCACGCTTCGCGCCAACGAGCTGTTGACCGACTGGGGGCAAAGCTTCTTCACTCAGGAGAGCAGCGAGCGCGAACAATTTTTGTGGTACATGCCCTTCTCCGACGGCGTCTATGGGCTGTGTTTTCATGAGGGCGTCAGCGGCGACGAGATCCAGTCCTTGATGCGCGTGATCGACCGCGTCAATCAGGAGACGGTCGGCCTCGACGATGACACCGTCACCTTGCTCTGGGATCAGGACTTCGATCATATCACCTACTATGCGCTCGACGGCTTCGTCGATTCGGTGATCGCGCGCGAGTTTGGTGGGCTCAGCGAGCCTGCGGCGCGTGATGTGCTGATTGAGGCAGCCATTGAGCCCAAAAACTCCAAGGATCGCGAGACGCTTCGCTCGATCTTCAACACCAATGCCATCGACAACCTCGACACCTTCACGGTCCTGCACATCAAGAGTCAGGCCGGCGGCGAACTGCAAAACTTTCGAAAGAGCGATCTGGCCTACGCCTTCAAGTACGAGCCCTCGCTTGGCCCCAAGCTCTACAAGCAGTGGTCGTCGGGCAACGATCTGGAACATCGCTTCATCGAGGCGTTGATCAGCATCATTCGGGCCAATCCCGAATCCGAGTCAGGCCGGCGCGCGGGCAACTTGATCGTCGAGATCACCCTGCAGCTGCTCGACATCGAGTCCTATGGTGAGGCGCTGGCGATCATGGAGATGCTTCGCGACCGGCGCGATGTCTTCGAGCAGACCACGGTCGATCCGCTCAAGGAGATCATCGCACCGTTGATCGAGCCCTTGCGCCTGGATGCGCTCTTTAACCGCATGCAAAAGTTGCACGATCAGCGCGAGAAGCTGGCCAGCCTGCTGTGCTTTTTGGAAAAGGATCCGGTTCAAAAGCATGCCCTGGTCATTCTCTGCGATCCCAAGCGTGAGCTGGCCGCGCTGGCCGCGGTGGTCGACGTGCTCTACCGCGTCACCGAGGTCGAGAACGCCAATCAGATTACCGCAGCGCGCTATATCGAGCAGCCGATCTACCTCAAGCGCATCATGCCCAATCTGAGCGAGCACGACCTGATCAACTGGCCCGGCACCAGCGCCATGCTCAAGGCCGCCGTCGCCCATGAGTCCTACGAGGTGCGCCTGCAGGCGTTGAACGTCAAGCATCCGCTCTGGCAAGACGAGCGCGCCGCCGAGAGCTACGTCGCGCCGCTTTGCTCCGACGACTACGAGGACGTGCGTCGGCGCGCCTTGCAGGTGCTGGGCAAGTCGCACGCAAAACTCTTTCGCGAGGTGATCGCGCGCGTGCTCAAAAAGGGCGACGTCAAGGGACGCACCAGCGGCGAGCTGCGCTTCTTGATGCGCACCTACATCCAGCACGAGGCCACGGCCCTGGTGCTCTTGCGCGAGTTGGTCAAGCCGCGCGGCTGGTTCAGCGCCACCAAGGCCGAGCTGGCACGCGCCGCGGCGGTGGTGGTCATCGGCGTCAAAGACCTCGAGGGCATCGCCCTGGTCAAGAAGCGCTCCGAGAGCTTCTTGACGCGCGCTTCGCTTCGCGAGGAGTACAAAGGCTTGCTTCGCCACATCGATCCGAAGCTGCTCGGCGCCGCTCCAGCCGCTGACAAGCCCGCCGACAAACCCGGCGAGCAGCCCCCAGGAGGTTCGCAGTGAGCCAGGACACGCTCGGCGCAAAGTCGACGACCATTCAAAATACGCGCTTTCTCAAGGAGAGCGCCGGGCGCGCCGACGACGTGCTCACGCGCAAGGTCGGCCCCAAGTTGTGCGGCCATCTGATCAAGTTGATCAAGGTCTCGAGCATGTTTTCGCTCGACCATCAGCAGACCAGCTCGGCGGCCCTGGAGTTCACCGAGTGGCTTGACGAGCAGCTCAAAGAGCAAAACGAAGAGCAGTTTTGCCTGCAGATCTCGGAGAACAGTTTTTTGATCAACGGGCAGCTGATCAAGTTCGACGAGCGTGCCTATGAGCGCGCCAACGTGCTGCGCCGCCAGTTTGGCAAGTTGGCGGTCAACCAGCTCACCTTGATGCGAGGCTTGGCCGCCGGTGAGATTCGCTCGCTGATTGAGTCCTTCCAGCGCGCCGGAGGCGACCAGGGTGTGCCCGAGGGCGAAGGCATCCGCCAGCCCCATCTCGAGCTGACCCAGGCCAAGGTCCAGGAGAGCATCAACGCCGTTGCGCGCATCGACGAGCGACGCCAGCTCGTCGAGATGTATGCCGGCCTCTTAGTCAAGGTTTCCACCTACTTTCAGCAGCTTACCGGCACGTCGGTGCCCTCGGCGCGCTTTGTGAAACGCTTTGTGCAGCGCATCGCCGAGGTGCTGCCGCGCCACGGCAACTTCTTTGTCGGCCTGGTCAACTTGCAGCTCGTCGCCGGCAAGAACTTCGTGCACGCCGCCAACACCTCGATCTACGCGATGCTTTTGGCCAACGAGATCGGCCTGATGCGCTCGGACATCGTGCGCGTGGGCATGACCGCGATCACCCAGGACATTCACCGCCTGCGCACCGAGTTCACCGAGCCCGAGGGCATGACCGTCGGTGATACCCAGCACTTCGAGTCCAACCTCGAGGCCGTGATCACGCTGAGCGAGCTCGGCTCGAGCGACGTGCTCTCGGCGCTGCGTCTGGTCACGGCTTACGAGCGCGGCTTTCCCTACAACCGCACGCTGCCCACGGTCTGGTATCGCGACGAGCTCAAGCCCCACTTGCTCAGCCGGCTGATCGAGCTGGCGCGCCACTACGACGTGCTCACCCAGGGCATCGACGGCGTCAAGGCGATGTCGCCCGATATGGCGCTCGAGCGCTTGCTCAGCCAGATCGGTTCGCACTACGACGCCGATTTGACCCGCGTCTTCGTCAACCTGATCGGCTTGTTTCCCGTTGGCGTGACCGTGCAGCTCTCCAGCGGCGAGCAGGCGCTGGTGATTCGCACGCCCAGCGCCGACTCGCGCAAGATGATGGTGGCCAACCTCAATCGCCCGGTCGTGCGTCTGCTCGACGGCTCGGCGCGCATCATCGATCTCTCGGCGCCTGAGCATCGCGGATTGCGCGTGGCGCGCATCGTGGACAAGGCTCAGATCCAGGAGACACCGAGCGCCTTCTTCTTGTTTTGATCAGAACGCGCCCGACCAGCCAAGCCCGAGGCCACGGCCGCCGGGGGTGATCGACAGGCCCAGGCCGGCCGGCGGCTGCACCAGGGCTGCCCTCGAGCGCGCGTTGCGGTCCGGATCGAGCCAGAGCAGCGCCGCCCATCCCAGCGTAAAGACGCTCACGCCCAGCCCGACCCAGGCCAGGGTCTGATACATCTGGCTGTCCTCGAGATAGGGCTGCTCGCGGCGTTGGCCCTCGTCGCGCCCGTAGGTGGCGCGAATGTCGGCGGCGGTCTTCTCAGCCCCTTTGTGCTCGACGACGAAGTAGATCGCGGCCAGCCCGCTGACCAGACCGATCGCGGTCAGCGTCAGCGGCAGCACGTTGGAGGGCGGCTCGGGCGCGCTGGTCGTTCGTACCATCGTGTACTTGAGCACCACGGTCTGGCCTGCAGGCACGTCGATCAGTTCTTCGATGCCGCTGTAGCCTTCCTTTTGGATGATCACCTTGTAGTTGGCCGCACCCACAGGCAACTCCGTCGGCGTGTAGCCAGCTACGCCGTTGGCTTTGTCGTTGATGTAGACCAGCGCGCCGCTGGGCTCGGTGAGGATGCGGATCTTGCTGGCCTGGCTGGCCAGGCGCCGCTCGATGACGGTGATCGTATTCTCGATGCGCCCGCGCTCGTCGGCGTCGGGCACCTCGCCGAGAAACTGACGGTAGAATCGCACGGCTTCGGCATCCTCGCCCAGGCGCTCGTGGGAGAGTGCGATGCGATAGAGCAAGTCCGGGTGTGAGAAGACGTCGTAGCCATCGCGAAAGTAGCGCAGCGCCCGTTCGAACTCGCCGCGGTCGTAGGCGGCGCGACCGGCGTCGATCAGCCCGATCAACTCACGCTTTTGAGATTCCGTGAGCTGAGCAAAGCGCTCCTCCAATGATTCTTGGGCGACGGCTGCTGGCGAAAAGGCCAGCGTCAAGGCGAATACAATGGCGAAAAACAGGGGGATTTGCTTCATGGTTGCTGAGATCTTCTTGAAGTGGATCGAATGCCTTCACTCACCGCGCTGGCCGCGCGGGCCGCCGAAGAGCTCGTTGAAACCCGGCGTGTCGCTCTTTTTGGTGGTGTCGGAGAGCGTGGTCTTGGGCTCTTTCTTGGTCGCCGCGTCGTCGGCCTTGGGCTCGTCTTTCTTGGCGGCGGTCTGCTCGCTGCTCGTGCTCGTCTTCTCTCGAGGTGGCGTCTCTCTGGGCGTGGTCTTGACCGTCTTGAGCGGCTCGCCGGGCGGTGCCTTGGCGGGCGTGGCCTGGACGGCGGCAGCCATGGCCTGCACTACGGCCATGTTGCCGTGAACGGCGGCCCTGGCGATCGCCTCGCCCGGGTCGACGGGCGCCGGCTCGACCACCACATCTTCGACAAGCTCTTCGAGCGCGGGCACGAGCACGAGATCGCCCGGCGTTTTGTGGCCCGGGGCGATCTCGCGCATCCACCACATGCCGCCCGCAAAGGCGGCGATCGTGAAGATACTCGCGCCGACGGCGATCGCGGCGAGGCTGCGCTTTCGCGGGGCCGGGCGAAGTGAGACCTGAGACTGCTCAGCGGTCTTGTGCGCGCCTTTGGCAGCGGTTGGCGGCTGCTGGGCCATGGCAGGCTTGGCCGGCTCGGGCTCGGGCGGCGCCTCGACCATCGTTGCCCGAACCGGTCCGCCCGAGTCGGGTTTTTTTGCGAGCTTGAGCGCGCCCTGCGGGCCCGGCGTCCAACCCTGCACGCCGCCGCCGCGCGTCTCGACGACGGCCACCTTGGCCACCTGCACGCTTTGCAGGCTCGAGGCGGCCGGCGTGGCCACCGACATCTCCGTGTCGGCGATGGCCAGATCGCTGGTGTTCGAGCCCAGCCCCATGCTCAACTCGAGTCCAGTCTCGCGGCGCAGCGCCTCGGTCGGGCTGCTCTTGATCATGCTGCCGCCGGGCAGCCTCGGCAAAAGAAAGGGCTCATAGTAGGCGTCGCTGGCAAAATCACCATCAAAGCGCACTGGCTTGAGGCTGTGGGTGACCCGGATCTCGTCGATCGCATCGCGCACCTTGCGCGCGCTGTCGAGCCGATCGCGCGGATTCTTGGCGATGAGCTTGTTGACCAGCTCCTCGATGCCCTCAGGAAGCGCTCCAGGCGGCAGCACTTCCTTGAGCGGGCGAGGAAACTCCTGGATATGCTTGAGCATGATCTGCAGGCTGCTCGTGCCCACAAAAGGCGGCACACCGGAGAGCATCTCGTAGAGCATCACGCCCAGCGCATAGAGATCGGTGCGCGCGTCGAGCTCAAAGTTCTGAGCCTGCTCGGGCGCCATGTAGGCCGGCGTGCCGCAGATCATGCCCGTGCCGGTGAGCTGGGTGTTGGCCTCGAGCACGCGGGCGATGCCGAAGTCGAGCACCTTGACCTGCACGGTGCCATCGGAGACCGGCATCATCAGCAAGTTGTCCGGCTTCAAGTCGCGGTGGATGATGCCACGCGCGTGCGGCTCGGTGAGCGCTCCGCAAACCTGGTAGATCACCTCCAGGGCGAGGTTGATGCGAAAGCGCCCGCGGCGCAGCAGATCGCCCAGGTTGCGCCCGCGCACCAGCTCCATGACCAGGTAGAGCAGGTCGCGCTTTCGATCCTGGCCAAACTCGATCAGGCGCACGATGTTCGGATGCGTCAGCTCCGAGACCAGCTTGGCCTCGCGAAAAAAGCGCTCCAGCGCGAGCTCCTTGTCCGCAAGCTCGGTGCGCAGCACCTTGATCGCCACCTCCCGGTTCACCGAGAGCTGTACTCCTCCGTAAACCGAGCCCATTCCGCCTGCACCGAGCAGCCAATCGACCCGAAAGCGATCGTCGATCGTCGCGCCGAGCAGGGGATCGGTGCCGCCGGACTCGATCTGAAAGAGCGGGCTACCATCGTGCGGACACGTGGCAAGCTCTTCTTCAAAAGTCGTGCGGCACTCGGGGCAAAACAGCTTCATCGTTGGATAAGCCGGCAGAAGAGTATGATGGTGACAGCGCTCAATTCCAGGGAGCAACCATGCATGTTAGTCCCCGCTGCACTCCGGGTCAATCCGGGGCTGAGCAGGTCGGTCTACGATGTCCAACGTCGGTGGCTCCCAACACCCCGCCCTTGACAGGAATAGCCCATCATGGTCAACGGTTTTGGGAGCGATCAATACCATCCTCATAAATTTTGGAGAGCACTACATGACTTCCTCGCCCCTGCCCACTCGCCCCAACTTTTTGAACACCGGCCTGACCACCTTCGCCAATGACGACTTCAAGGTCGCCGACCTCTCGCCCAAAACCGTGGCCTTTGGCCGAAAAGAGATCGAGCTTGCCCAGGTCGAGATGCCCGGATTGATGGCGCTTCGCGAGCAGTATGCCGCCAAGCAGCCGCTCAAGGGCGCGCGCATCGCCGGCTCCTTGCACATGACGATTCAGACGGCCGTGCTCATCGAGACGCTGGTCGCGCTGGGCGCCGAGGTGCGCTGGGCCTCGTGCAACATCTACTCGACCCAGGACCACGCGGCGGCCGCCGTCGCCATCGGACCGACGGGCACCGTCGAGAAGCCGGCCGGCGTTCCGGTGTTTGCCTGGAAGGGCGAGAGCCTCGAGGAGTACTGGTGGTGCACGTTTCAGATCTTGAACTGGCCGGATGGCAAGGGCGCCAACCTGATCCTCGACGACGGCGGTGACGCCACTCTGCTCGTGCACAAAGGCCTGGAGTTCAACAAGTCCGGCCAGGTGCCCTCGCCCAAGACGGCCGACAACCGCGAGTACGCGATCATCTTGTCGCTGCTCGAGGACGTTCAGGCCGCCGACGCGCACTACTGGGAGCCGATTGCCAGGGCGATTCGCGGCGTCAGCGAGGAGACCACCACGGGCGTGCATCGCCTCTACCAGCGCCAAAAAGAGGGCACGCTGCTCTTCCCGGCGATCAACGTCAACGACTCCGTGACCAAGAGCAAGTTCGACAACATCTATGGCTGCCGCCACTCGCTGGTCGACGCGATCATGCGCGCCACCGACGTCATGTTGGCCGGCAAACGCGTGTTGGTCTGCGGCTATGGCGACGTCGGCAAGGGCAGCACCCAGTCGGTGATCGGCCAGTCGGCCAAGGTCGCCGTCACCGAGATCGACCCGATCTGTGCCCTGCAGGCCTGCATGAACGGCCTGGACGTGATCACGATCGACGACGCCCTCGACCGCGACTTCGACATCTACTGCACGGCCACGGGCAACTTCAACGTGCTCACCGTCGATCACATGATGCGCATGAAGCAAAACGCCATCGTCTGCAACATCGGCCACTTCGACAACGAGATCGACATGGCCAGCCTCGAGGCGATGCTCGAGCGCGGCGAGGTCGAGAAGATCGAGGTCAAGGCCCAGGTCCACGAGTGGAAGTTCAAGGCCACCGGCCGCAGCATCATCATCCTGGCCGAAGGCCGACTCGTAAACCTCGGCTGCGCCACCGGCCACCCGAGCTTTGTGATGTCGGCCTCCTTCACCAACCAGGTGCTCGCCCAGATGGAGCTGCACGCCAACGCCGAGGCCTACGGCCAGACCGTCACCACGCTTCCCAAGGAGCTCGACGAGCTCGTCGCCCGCCTGCACCTCGACAAGCTCGGCGCACGCCTCACCACGCTCACCGACGAGCAGGCCGACTACATCGGCGTGCCCCAGGCAGGGCCGTACAAGCCCGACTACTACCGCTACTAGGACCCCTGGCGCTTTGGCGCCGGTGGGAACCCCTCCCCACGCGTGGGGAGGTGGCGCTTTAGCGCCGGTGGGGGCCTTTTCGCGCGTTTGAACACTCACCCAGATGGGTTGGAGCACTTCCCGCACGATCCGATTAAAAATCGAAGTGCTCCAACCCACCCGATCGCCGACCCAATTGAAAATCGAAGTGCCCCAACTCACTTATTTTTCGATGCGATTAAAAAACCAGGTGTCCCAACCCACTTGTTTTTCGATCCAATTAAAAAACATGGTGCTCCAACCCATTTTTTTTTCGATCCAATCGAAGAGCAAAATGCCCCGGCCCGTTTTTTCGTCGACCCGAGCCCTCGTTCAAGTCCTGTGCTTCGCGACGTTCGCACGTCGGCCTGGCGGCCCTGACTCTTGGCGTCGTTGCTTGATGAACCGCATGTCAAAGGCCCCCACCGGCGCTAAAGTAAAGCGCCACCTCCCCACAAAGTGGGGAGGGGTTCCCACCGGCGCTAAAGCGCCACCTCCCCACACAGTGGGGAGGGTCAAAAACCCCACTTCAAATCGATCATCGGCAACACGTGTAACTGCGTGCCAAACGGGTATTCGCCAAAGACCAGCGTGTAGCCGGCTTGCACCAGGAAGTCGTCGCTTGCATGCCAGGAGAGCATCGTTGCGTGCTCGAAGGCGAAGCTGCCGTCCATCTCGGGCATGAAGAAGTAGTCAGCGTCGACGGTGTAGGCGAAGGGGCCTGCGATCTTGCCGGCAAAGGCGATGCCGGCGCGGGCCGTGGCGAAGCTGTGGTAGGCCGCGGTGCGTGCATAGATCAGTGGCAGATCGATCGTCTCGAGTTCGGTGCCGGGGGCGTCACCGCCGCCAAAGCGCGGGGCGACGCTGATGCCGAGCTTGAGGGTCGTGCTGTGGTTGGCGCCAAGCGCGCGGGTGATGAGCGCCTCGTTGGTCAGGGCCAGGATGTGGGGTGCGTTCGTGGTGGGCTGCAAGATGCCGCCGGTGCCCTCGCGAGAGACCAGGCCAAGGAGCAGGGTCGGATAGACCAGGCTGTGGCGTGTGGCGACCTGAAAGGGGCCGGAGGCCATCAAGGCGTACTTGGCGCTGATGTTGGGGATCACGAAGAAGTAGAGCGGGTAGGCGCTGAGCTCGACGCGCTCGCTCAGACCATAGCGAAGCGGGCCAAAGAGGCCGAGCTCGAAGCGGCCCTCGGGCAGCGGGTAGGCGCTGTCGGCACGAAATGAGGCGGTCTTGAGCTCGGCTGTAGCCGGGCTGGCCGCGAGCAGGGCGGCAAAAAGCGTGGCGGCCAGTACACTACGCTTCATGGCGCCTCCAGCTTCAAGATTACGGTGAGCGGGGCGTGGTCGGACAGGGGCATGGTCGCCATGCCGCCTTTGCTCTCGTCCTGGTGCACCATGCCGGAGCCTTTGACGAACTCACCGTTGGTGAACAGGTAGTCGAGCATGCGGTTCCAATAGCCGTCCTTGTTGACGGTGTGGGAGTAGTAGCGCTCGTTGTCAGCCTGGTAATCTTCGAGCGTGATCGCCGAGGCGTAATCGTTGTACAGCGGCGTCAGCCAGCCGGCTTCGGGCGCATAATCGTCGGCGACAAAGTCCTCGTCGGTGCAGATCGAGTCGTCAAAACCGTTGAGCTTGGTCGTGCCGTCGGGCACGGTGTTCAAGTCGCCGCCGGCGACGAGCAGCCGGCCGGTAGCCGCGACGCGGTCGAGCTCGGCCTTGAAGGCGTCGATGTGCTTTCGCTTGGTGCCGTCCTTGCCATAGGCGTCGGTGTGCACGTTGATCACCTGCACCGGACCAAAGCCTGGCACCTCGGTGGCCACCGACAAGATGTTGCGCTTGAGGTAGAAGTAGCGCGTGAGCGCGTCTTGCTCCTCGCTCAAAGGCAGCGCGATGCGCTGGCCCTCGCTGATGGGCCAGCGCGAGAAGATCGCGTTGCCCGAGTCCATGCGCCCGATGCCGTCGGTGGGAATGAAGTCGGCCTTCCACTGCGAGGCGTAGGCGCCGTAGTTGAGCTCGGTGTGATCGAGCAGCCACTGGACCTGGTCGATGTAGGCTGCGCGCTTGGAGTTGGTGTCGATCTCCTGGACGAGCAGGATGTCCGGCTTGACCTGATTGATCTTTTTGGCCAACCCTTCCAGATTCTCGATGACCTCGCCTCGCCCCATGATCACGCGGTCGCCGTAGCAATCGAACCAAAAATCGATGCGACCGCCGCCAAACTTGGCGTTCCAGTTCATCACCACGATCTGGCCGATCGGCTCGGGCACCCGGGTCAGGCGCGTGGACTCGTAGAGCACCGCCTCCTCGGCGTCCTCAAAGCCGGTGTTGAAGGGATCGCAGCCAAAGAGCGGCAAGGCCAAAAGCTCGATCAGCACCAACCCCGCCAACACCTTCACCAGCCGGCGCGGCTTCAGGTGCGCGCGCGCTCGTCTCAAACCTTGCGCCAAAGTATCGAACACCTGCACCTCCGTGGGTTAAACCGCCGCCAACGCCGGCAGACTATATCAGCCGTTCGCGACCGGCAACCTGGCTGCACGTCCAACAAAAAGAGCGGCCCAGACTGATGTCTGGGCCGCTCTTGGTTCGGGTGTGAACTTGCGCTTACTTGATTAGTTGCAGGAGTTGATGATCAGCTCGCTCAACGGGTGGCGCTCCGGCTCGGACTCCCAGCTGCCGTCGTCCTCGTAGATGCAATCGTCGAGGATTTCGTCGTAGATGCACGAAGTGGGCTCGCGGCTGTCGAACTCCTGGACGAGGCACTGGTTGGCTTCGACGACGTGGGTCAGGCCGGCCGTGGCTGCGGTCAAGGTGAGCTTTCCGGCGAGCACCTTGATGCCGTCGTCGAGAAACTGGACGCTGGGCTTGGCGGCTCCGCTGAGGTTGATCGTGAGCACCTCATCGAGGGCCCATTCGGCGACGTTACGAAGCTGATCTTGCACCTGGGCGAACTTGAGCACGAGGCGAAGGTCGAACGCCGGCGAGACGGTCAGCGTGGGGTTGTCGCCGGTCTTCTCGATGCTCAGGTCGAACTTGCGACCGTTGTCCTTGTTGAGGTCGACGCTGAGCACGCGCTTGCCATTGATGTCGAGCGTGCTGGTCGTCGAGCCCAGGCCGATATTGGTGACGTTGAGCAGCTCCTTGGTCGCATCGAAGATGCTTGAGGCGCTCAGGCCGCCCAGCTTGACGCCGTAGGCCACCGGATCGGAGCCCTCGGAGTCGACGTAGATCACGTCGCCGTTCTCGTCGTAGTCCTCATAGCTGTAGGAGTCGTCGCGGGTGGTGAAGAGCGCCGAGATGGCGCCGAGCGCGGCCGAAGCGGAGACCATCTTGGCAACACCATCGGTCGTCACGACCAGGGCGTTGGGCGAGGCGGCTGCTTGAAATTCGTAGTCGCCATCGGCGACCAGGATGGCGTGTGTAATCGCGACACTTGCGCTGGCCTTTTTGTCGCCGTCACGAGCGATCGCCAGGCGCAAGCGGCCTTGCATCGTCGGCAGCTTGGGCGCTTCCTGGTTGAGTGCCTGGGCACTGAAGAGGATCGTCGAGCGGATCGCCGCAAGATCGGGGCTGGCCGCGAGATGATTGCGGTAAAACTCGAGGTTGACCGGGTTGATCCGGTTGGGTCCGACCTGCACGCTGATATCGACGTCGCCTGCAGCTGGCGAGGTCACGACCAGGCGAATCTGCAGCGCCTTGAAGTTGTTGATGCACGACGGTCCATCGTTGTCGAAAGCAGGGCAGACCACCTCGCCCTTGAGCAGGTAGGTCACCGAGTTGCCGCTCTCGGACTCGACGTTTTTCTGGGTGAAGATGTAGTTGCTCAAGTACGAGACGGCCTCTGCGGTCGGCTCGCTGAAGTCCGGATCGAACTTGGCCGGCTCGCCGCCGCAATCGTAGTCGTAGTCGTCTTCGTAAGTGTTATCGTCGTTGTAGGGAGGGGCGCCACAATCACTGTAGCCGCCAAATGCGCGACCAAAGCCGTCGTTGAACAGGCTCGAGCCCTTCAAGAAGACCATCGAGTTGGAGACCGAGGCCGACACGTTGGTGACGTTCTGGCCAACGGCCTGTTGTGCGACGCGGTGGTCGACGTCCTCGCCCTCGTCACAAGCCATCAAACTCGTCGAGAGAGCGACGACACCCAGTGCTGCCCAGATTGGTTTGTTCAAGTTCATCTGCATTCTCCAGTGTGTGTAATTTAGCATTTGTCAGTAAATCTGGCGTTAGACGGCAATTAGAGGCTCAAATTCAATCACCGGGTCCGTACAAGAGCACGTATCGTGCCATCTTGGACCATGTCCGAAAGAATCAGGGCATGTTGGCGATTGTACAGAGCGCGCCGCAAGATGCAAGAATCGGCCAGAGCCAGCCGAACAGGGGATTGTGGATAACGGCTACCCCAGAGTGGAGAGTGCACACTCCAGGGTAGCCCGGCCCGAGCAGGCCGGCGGTGGCGAGGGATTTTTAGCGCGGGTCGACGACGCGGCCGACGAAGAGCAGGGCACCGGTCGGCTTGTCCTGGATGAAGAACAAGAAGGGCCGATCGACGGTCATCGAGAAGGTCTCGCTGGGAGCCGAGGTGGTGCCGATGACGACGGCGGTCGCCGCGGCGGCCTCGGTGCCTTCCTCGTCGACGGCGACGAAGCTCTTGTGGATCACGGCCCCGATCGAGAGGCCGCGCGTGCCGTCGATACCCGAGAAGTCGGCGTTTTCGGAGAAGGCCAGCTCCATGCCCAGCTTCTTGAGCGGGTCCTTGAGCATGAAGTCCGACTCAAAGCTGAACTTGGGAAAGCGAAGCGTGCCGTGCTCGTGGCCGAGCGTGCCGAGCAGCTCAGCATACTTTGCACCGTCGAGCTCGGCCTCGAAGCTCTCGAAGCTGCCGTCCTCGGGCATCACGACGATCATCGTCACCTCGTTTCCGACGTAGGGCAGCTCAATGACCTCGTGGCCATCGAGCTGGCCGTAGCGAAAGCTCGAGGTCTGGCGCATTTGATCGATTTGCACGGATGCACCGTCGAGCAACGCAAAGGGCGCGGGCGCAGTCTCCGACTTGCTGAACTCGCTCAGCCAGCTCGCTTTGAAGTAGATCGCGTTGGTGAGCACGAGCGTCGTGCCCCGGTTGATCGCGCCCTCCGGGATCAGATCCTTGATGCGATCGTTGGTCTGGTCCTCGACCCACTGGTTGATGCGCTTGCGCGAGGGCTCTGGCTCGCTCTCAAAATCGAGCAGGCGAAGGCCGGCGCCGTAATTGACCGCGAGCAGATCGAGGTAGCCGGGCAAAAACGGATAATCGCGCTGGCCCCAGGTCGCGTTGACCACGCTGAGCTGAAAGGGATCGCCGCCATCGGGCGCGACAGTCGTCTCGGCGCGCTTGGCCAGCTCCAGATCGAGCGCGTTGAAGCGCTTGTGCAGATCGTCACCGGTCACCATGTAGTTCATCGCTGCGGCGATCTCGGTGGCCGTTTCACCGCGCGCGCCGCCATAGGCCATCGCCAAGGCGATCGAGATGCTGTGCGGCGACATAAAGACGTTGTCGGCGCCCGCACCTTCGCTGAGCTCGCGGTAGAGATTGAGCGCGAAGTCGCGGTTGGCTTCGCTCAACGCCTGAGCTTCGGTGGAGCTGACCGCCGGGCTGAGCTCGCGGCTCAACGACGAGCGTAACAGCTCGCCGACCGGGTCGGGGTTTTTCTGATCATTGTTCTGGGCGTTGTTCTGCTCGGGGTCGTCGGGGGTGGTCCCGCAGGCCAGGCCAAGTGGCGAGGCCAGCAAGGCAGCTACCAGCAGGCCAGAGATCCAGTGCTTGTTTCCGCTCATTGTGCGTCTCCTTAGTTTGCTTCGAAATCCAGTGCTCAGATAGGTCAAAGTGCAACGCCACAGACCTATAGCAAGTTGCATGCCGGGGCGCTATTCCACGTAAATACAGGCTTAGCGGCAGCACGTCACTCAGAAAACTGTGATGGTGCTTGCCTCGGTCACAATAATTTGCGTGGGTTGAGTAATCCCCCTTTGAAAAGCTCGAGAGATTGGAATAATCTTCGCCCAACTCGCAACAATTTGTCGTTGAATATCGCATTGAACCCTTGTTTTGGCTGTGGCCAAACGCCTGTATGGAGATTGTATGAATGTACCGCTGAAGCGCATCTGGATCGCGATACTTGGCCTGAGCTTGAGTGTTGGCTGCGTGCCGGTCGAAGACGACACGACGAACAACAGCAACAACGCCAACAACAACACGAACAACGCCAACAATACCTCGCCGCAGGGTTGGCAGACTTTTGAGCTGGAGGTGCCGGGCGACCGCTTCGCCAGCGGGATGCGCGTCACCGGCGTTTGGTGCGACGCCGCCAATTCGTGCGTCTACTCGGTGGACACCAACGACGGCCACGGCTACCTCGGTAGCGCTTCGAGCGAGGGTGTGACCGGTGTTGTCCTCGACGGCGCGACCGTTGCCACCGCCAGCGGCGCGAACTTTAATATTCGCTTTTTGGGCTTCAACAAGACCTCGGCCGGCCTGGTGGCGCGCGTCGACAGCGCAGCCTCCTACGTCTCGGCCGCGGGCGCGATTACGGCCCCGGAAAGCTGGAGCACTTCGACCTTCGGTGTCAACGGAGACGGCGACTTTCGCTTTGGCAACAAGCAGTGGATGATCGCATCGGCCGCCGACGGCAAATGGCGCTACATCTACAACGGCGTCTTGTGGGGCGCCGACAGTGCGCCGGGGCCGGAGACGCTGTGGACCGGCCTCTGGTCGCCGGATCGCAATCCGTCCTTTCCCGCCGATTATCTGACGCGAAAGGGCGCAGATCCCACGCTCTGCGGCGGCGCACCGCAGATGAACATTTTGCCCAGCGTCACGCAGTTCGCCGCGATAAGTGCCGACATGGGAACCTTCATCTACCCGGCCAACGCGATTAACCAGGGCGGCGGCGACCCGTCAGGCGTTTGTGTCTCGACCAACGCCGGTGTGACCTTCAATCAGGTGCCCTTCGACGGTCTGGGCGACGAGCTCGGCCCCAAGGCCGTCTACTGCGTGGGCGGCGACAAGTGCTGGGCCTACAACGCGCTGCCCAATGATGTCGATTCGGTCTTCATCTACTACACGACCAACGCTTCGGCCGGCGCGAACATGACCTGGACGCGCGCCACGTTGCCGGTCTCGGTGCCCAATGAAGACGTGCAGTTCAACCACATCTTCTTCGCCCCCGACGCCACCAATGGTTGGATGGTCGGCTCGATCAGAAATAACGCCATGCTCTTGAACACCACCGACGGCGGCCAAACCTGGACCAATCTCAGCGGCGGCGTCATGGCCAAGACCGACACGGTCCGGCTGCACAGCGGTTTTGCGCTTGATGCGAACAAGATCTGGATTGGCGGCGAGAAGGGCACCTTCCTCTACCACGCCAACGGCGGCAAGTAGGCTATGCGTCGCGATGCGGGGAGCGCGCGCTCGTTGCGCCCCCGCCATCGCCCCTTTTTCAAAAAGCGCTTCGCCACGCTCTCTCATCTGGCCGACAGGCCGCCCATTTGGGCGGGCCTTGTCTTCTGGCCGGGAATAATCCAAAAAACCGGCGAGGTTTTGAGCCCCGAAAATCAGTAACCGCTCTTGAGGCTTGCGGCCGTCTAAGCACGCGCTGTAAACCTGTGGTTGGTGAGCGAGTGCGAGACACAATCCACGACGGCATGTGTAGAGGTGAGTATGGTAACCGAAGACGCGAAAGCCGAGCCGGCGGCCCATAGCATCGTGGTCGATGGTTTATCCAAGACCTATGGGGCGGTCCAAGCGCTGAACAACATCAGCTTTCGGATCAAGCCCGGCGAGATCGTGGGCTTTCTGGGGCCAAACGGCGCGGGAAAGACCACGACGATGAAGATCTTGACCTGCTTTATGTCCGCGAGCGCTGGCGAGGCGCAGGTCGCAGGTTTCGATGTGCGCAACGACTCCGAGGCGGTGCGAAAGAAGATCGGCTATCTGCCGGAGAACGTGCCGCTTTACGACGACATGATCGTGTACGACTACCTGCGCTTTATTGCCGAAGTGCGCGGCGTGGCGCGAAACAAGCGCGACGAGCGCATCCAGGCCGTGGCCGCGCTGACCGGTTTGCAAAAGGTCATGTCGCGCACGATCTTCGAGCTCTCCAAGGGCTATCGCCAGCGCGTCGGCCTCGCCCAGGCGATCATCCACGAGCCGGACGTGATCATCCTCGACGAGCCGACGACCGGGCTCGACCCGAATCAGATCATCGAAATCCGTGACGTGATCAAGACCATTGGCCGCGAAAAGACGGTGATCTTCTCGACCCACATCTTGCAAGAGGTCACGGCGGTCTGCGATCGGATCATCATCATCAACAACGGCGAGATCGTGGCCGATGGCACGCTCAGCTCGCTCGAGGCGCGCGCCCAGAGCCTGGAGAAGGGGCTGATTGTGGCATTTGAGGCGCGACGAGCCGCCGCTGCGCTCAAGAGCGTCTTGCAGGGCCTGACTGGCGTGACGCGCGTGGTCGAGCTTGCCGGGCGCGGCAGCGAGCAGGTTTTTCGCGTGGAGGCCTCCGACGAGTCGGCGCTTCGAAAGGCGCTCTTCGAGGAGGAGGCCAAAGGACAGCACGGATTGCGCTCGGTGCGCCACAACGAGCCCACGCTCGAGGACATCTTTCGCTCCTTTACCGGCGGCGCAACCCAGGAATCCGGGGCCACTTTGGAGCCTGCTGCGCGCGCAGAACGACCTGCAGAAGTAGAAGAGACACCCGAAGAAGAGAAGAAAGAAGAGAAAAAAGAAGAGAAAAAGGAGGTGAGCAATGCATAACGTGGCCTTTGTCATGAAGCGCGAGCTTGGCTCGTACTTCAACTCGGTGGTCGCCTACATCGTGGTGATCTTGTTTTTGATGATCACCGGCGCGCTGTTCTGGCTGAGCTTCTTCCAAGAGATCAACGTCTTGTCGCTGCGCTCGTTTTTCGATCAGGCGCCGCTGTTTTTGGCCTTCTTCGCGCCGGCGATCACCATGGGCCTGTTCGCCACCGAAAAGCGCTCGGGTACGCTCGAGCTGCTCATGACCATGCCGATCAGCAACTTTCAGATCGTCTTGGGCAAGTTTTTGGCCTCGGTGGTCCTGCTGGCCGTGGTGCTGCTGATGACATTGCCCTATGCGGTCACGCTCTCACGGCTGGGGCCGCTGGACTGGGGCAGCGTGTGGGCGGGCTACATCGGACTTTTGCTGTTGGGCTCGTCGTATTGTGCGATCGGGATCATGGCCTCGAGTTGGACGCGCGACCAGGTCGTGGCGATTTTGCTGGCCTTCTCGATCTGCTTCTTTCTCTACCTGGTCAACCAACTCGTCGGTCAGCCGACCGGTACGATGGCGCGTGTGGTCGAGTACATGTCAACGAGCTACCACTTCCAAAACATCGCCCGCGGCGTGGTCGATACGCGTGACGTCTTCTACTACTTCTCGCTTATCGGCGTGAGTCTGGTGGTCGCGACGACCAGCATCGGGGCGAGGCGATGGTAGGCACAGGCGCCTGGCGCCAGCTCTCCTTCGCTTCGGGTGGGGAGGTTTTTTCAAGGAGTATCGATCATGGCTGATAAAGCACAAAGTCATCGAAAGCTGGTCAGCGGGGCGAACGCCGCGGTGCTGGTGGCGGCAACGCTTGCCATTGCGATCGTCGCCAACGCCATCTCCAGCCAGTTTTTTACGCGTTTCGATTTGACCGATAACCAGATATTTACGCTGAGCGAGGCGAGCAAGCAGGCCGTGAGTGGCCTCGACGAGACCGTGGAGGTGCGCGCCTTCATCTCGCCGAACATGGCGCCGCCCTTTCACAATCTCTCGCAACAGCTCGCTGACCTGCTCTCGGAGTACGCCGCGGCCAGCGATGGCAAACTGAAGTTTCGCATCATCAATCCCGAGGACGACGAGGCGACCGAGGAGGCGGCGCGCGGCTTTGGGATCGAGAAGGTCGGCATCGGCCAGCGCACCGAGAACGAGGTATCGCTTCGCGCCGTCTACAAGGGCATCGCCTTTGTAAAGGGCGAGCAGACCGAGGTGATCCGCGATCTGCATACGACGGGCAGGCCGGAGTACGACAACTTCGAGTACGAATTTACCAAGTCCTTGTTGAATCTGCGGCGCGCGGCGCCCCAGAAGGTCGGCTTCTTGGGCGGTTTTGGTGGCCCGGGCGGCCATCCGCAGTTCATCGAGTCGCTCAAGCCGGCCTTTGAGCAGCTCTATGGCAGCCTGATCGAGGTCGAGATGGTCGATCTATCGGAGGCGACCAGCGTGGCGGCCGACATCGCCGCGCTGGTCGTGCTCAACATCGAGCAGCCGCTCAACGATGGGGCCAAGTTCGCCGTCGATCAGTTCATCGCGCGCGGTGGCAGCGTGGGCTGGTACCAGTCGTCGTCGGTGATCGATCAGCAGCTTCAGCAGCAGATCATGCAGCAGATGGGCGTGCAACCCGGCCAGCGCCCGCCGGAGATCCGCAAGGGCGTCGACACCAATCTCAACGATCTCTTTGGCCACTACGGCATTCAGTTTCGCCGCGACGTGGTGCTCGATCGCGAGAACTCGCTGGCGATGAGCGTGGTGATGACCTCGCAGGGCCTGGCCCAGGTCAGCCATCCGGGCACCTTTGCGCTCACCGACATCGACTCCTCGCTGCCCTTCTCGCGCGACTTCGGCACGCTGGCCTTGCCGGTGCCCTCGAGCCTGCTGATTCTGCCCAAAGCGCGCGAGAACAAGGATCTGGAGGTCTTCGAAGTGATCAAGACCTCGGAGAGCGCCGTGCGCAGGCTCAATCCGCCCATCCAGCTTGGCTACGACCAATTCGTCGATCCCGAGCCGGGCGAGGAGCGCGGGCCGTTTATCCTGGCCGCGGCCATTCAGGGCAAGATCCCAAGCTACTATCAAGACAATCCGCTGCCGGCCGGCGTGACCGAGGCCGACATGGCCAAGACCAGCGCGCCGGCACGCCTGCTGGTCGTGGGCAGCGGCGAGTTCTTCATGCCGATGCGCCAGGTGGGCTATGACGATAGGCTCTCGAGTCTGGGCGCGCAGTTCTTCATCGGCAGCATCGAGTGGCTCGTCGCCGACAACTCGCTCACCCAGATCCGGGGCAAGGCGATGCCGCGCCTGATCGGTGAGGTTGGGCGCGACACGCAGCGGCGCCTGCAGTTTATCAACATCATCGTGGTGCCCGCGCTCTTTGCCGCGATTGGTTCGCTGATGATGATTCGTCGACGCCGCCGCAAAGAACACATTGCGCGCATCAGCGAGAGGTTGCCATGAAGCGCCCCAGTTGGATTGCCCTCGGGGTTCTGGTGGCGCTCGGGGTGCTCTTTTTTGGAATTCGGCCCAAGCCCGTGACCACGGTCGACTCGCCCCGGCTCTTCGTCAACGACGACGTCGCGCTCAGCCGCATCGAGTTTACTGGAGCGGGCGCCCAGGGCGCGCGCACCGTGCTCGAGAAGCGCGACGGGATCTGGTGGGTCGCCGAGCCTGTCGAAGCGCCGGTGAACAAGCGCGTGGCCGCCCAGATCGAGGCCCAGCTCTTCCATGGCATCTATGCCGACGATCTGGCCGTGGCCGCTAATCGCGCCGAGCACTTCGAGGTGAGCGACGATCGGGCGGTGATGCTGGCCGTCTTCACCCAGCGGGCCGATCAGCCCGCCCTCGAGCTGCTCGTCGGGCGCGAGATCACCGTCGAGCAGACCGGCGCCCGGCGCACCTACGTGCGCCGGCCCGGCAAGCCCACGATCTTTCGCGCGCAGGCCGCCATCGGCGAGCTGGTGCGTCTGAGTGTCGACGCTCTGCAAGAGAGGCCCGTAGCCGACGAGGTCCACGAGCTCGAAGTGCCCGATGAGCTCGAAGAGCTCGAGGAACAGCCCGAAGATCAGCCCACTCCCTAACCCCCCAAGGCCCGACATGAAGATCGGCTTCGTCATGGATCCCCTCGAGCACGTCAATGTGCTCGCTGATACGACCTTTGCTCTGATGCTCGCCGCTCGCGCGCGCGGCCACGAGCTCTTCTACATCCGGCCCGAGGATCTGGCGGCCGAGGGTGACGAGGCCTTTGCCCACATCTACCCGGTCGCGGTGCGTCCCGACCCGGCCGACAAGTTTACGCTGGGCGCGCCGGTGTACGCGACGTTGCACACGCTCGACTGCGTGATGATGCGAAAAGATCCGCCCTTTGACGTCGCCTACCTCTACGACGTCGCCCTGCTCGAGCTCGCCCAGCAAAAGGGCTGTCTGATCCTCAACTCGCCGCGCGGGCTTCGCGATGCCAACGAGAAGCTCTACGCGCTGCACTTCAAGGAGGCGATCCCGACCACGATCGTGACCAACCGGGCGGCGCGCATCAAGGCGTTCATGGCCGAGCAGGGCGGGCGCTGCGTGCTCAAGCCGCTCGATGGCCACGGCGGCAGCGGCGTGCTCGTCGTCGAGCAAGACGACCGCAATCTCAACGCGCTCATCGAGATCTCCACCGATCTCGAACGCCGCCCGGTGATGTGTCAGGCCTACATTGCGGCCGCACGCGAGGGCGACAAGCGCATCATCATGCTCAACGGCAAGCCCTTGGGCGCGATCTTGCGCGTGCCCTTGGAGAGCGAGCACCGCAGCAACATCCACGTCGGCGGCCGCGTCCACCAGACCACGCTCAGCGAGCGCGACCAACATATCTGCGCGATCGTCGGCCCGCGCCTGGTGCAAGACGGCCTGTTCTTCGTTGGACTCGACGTGATCGGCGGCCACCTGACCGAGGTCAACGTCACCAGCCCCACCGGCATCCAGGAGCTCGGCCGTCTCAACGGCTTCGATGCCGCCGGAGAGGTGATCGCGGCGATCGAGGATGCCCACGGCCGGCATCGGCAATAGTGTAAATAGTACAACATCTTGACGGGGGGCGTCAGTGCCTAGCTTTATCAGGAGCACGTCGTCTCCTCTTGTGGAGGCGTGTTGTCCATACGTACTCGGCGGAAGTCGCCAGAAAGTAATGCAGTGCGCGCAGGTCCGATTTTGCCAGGCTGCATTGGCGCTTGTTCTGTCGTGGACGAGATCATTCTCATCGTGCGACAGGAGATAAAGGACATGAAAATCAAATACTTGCTGGCTAGTTTGCTGGCTACCTCGCTGACTTTTGCCTGGGGTTGTCAACCCCGCGATCCGGAGGCTCCGGGGGAGGAGCCGGCCGCGGTTGATGATCGACCCACGGCCACGATTCAAGGCCGCCTCGAGGCCGAGCTTGGCCCGGTGGCCAATGCCACGATGGTCGTTCAACGCGTTGAGGCCAACGGCGCCCTTCAAAACATCACGATCGGTGACTTTCGCTCCGACGCCCAGGGCAACTACGAGGTCACGATCGATGTGACCGGTGGTCCGCTCTGGGATCTGATCGTCGAGGCGCGCGGCCCGCAAACTGCGCCGCCCACCGCCGAGCAGCCCGAGGGCGTCGAAGATGTGGCCGCCATGCGTCTGGGTCGCGTGATCCTGGTGCGCCAGATCAACGAGGGCGACTCGGTGACCGTGGCCCCGATGGATCTGGAGACCACGCTCGAGTCCGACATCTACATCCAGGCGCGCAGCGCCGGCGAGTGGGACGATCGCTGCGATACGGCCGTTTTGCGCGCGGTGATCTCACCGCAGTTGGCTGCCGCCGTTCGCATGGGCGAGCAGTACGAGCAAGATGTCGAGGCGTTGGCGCGCGCAACGACGGGCTCGATGAAGGCCTATGTTTCGACCTTGATGCGCGATCCCGGCTTTGAGGGTCAGCCCCAAGATCAGCCGGCGCTCGAAGGTGAGCCGTTTAACACCTTCTCCGAGAACGATATGCAAAACGCGCGCAACGAGCTGCGCAACGCCATCCAAGACCTCGATCAGCGCCTGCATGATACCACCGAAATCGAGGAGCGCATGGAGGCCCAGCGTGATTTTCACACCACGTTGGTCGAGGCTTATTCGAACAACAACATCACTATCCATCAGCAAGCGCGCGCCACGCACGCCTCGGTCGAGGCTGCCGTAGTCTTTATGCCCGTGCTGGCCAGTGCCGCTCAGGCCAGCGCCATGGCGACGGCCGAGTATCACCGCGCCTTCGTCGTCACGCGCGTGATCGAGTCTAACGTCGATACCCTCGGCGTCAGCGGCGAGAATCTTGGTTCGGTCGAGCAGGCCGGCCTGAGTCTCAAAAACACCTTGCTCTCCTATGGCGGCGGCCAGGGCGACATCAGCGATCAGGTCAACACCGCCTGGGCGAACTACCGACTCGCCGTCGAGACTCAGCTGCAGGTCACGCTCGACGAGACCCAGCGCGCAGCCTATGCCGAGATGCACGACGTGGTCGTTCAACCTCGCACGCAGATGTTCAATGTGGTCGAGGGCCTGAGCCCGGAGACGAGCAGCACGGCCGCAGCCAATGCGTCGTCCGAGGCTGTCCCGAGCTACTACAACAACGTCGTATCGCAGCAAAACATTAGCTCGCTCGAGCAGGCTGACATCAGTCAGGATAACGCGCGGGCCATCCTCGATACTCTGTTCAACTTCTCGGTTGTCACTGTTGAGCAGTAAGCGCGTCGTTTAATCACCACCTAAAGTACAAGAGGCGCTCCGTGGAGCGCCTCTTTTTTTGTTCTGTCAGCGCGTTCTGTCAGCGCGGCGCGACGGTGATCGTCTCGCTGGCCTGGGGCGCGAGCGCCTCGGGGCTCAAGGCCATCTCGAAGGGTTTGTTCTCGAGGTAGGGATCGAGCAGGTTGTCGTAGAACTCGGAATCGCGAAAGTGGCGCTGGCCGCCGGGCAACTGAAACCAGCTGCGAAAGCCCGCGTCGGTGTTCTCGACGATCATGCGCATCGAGGCGCCGTGGGTGTAGTGGAAATCTCCGCTCAGGGGCGCGCGCGGGTTGGCCGGGTTGACGGTGAACTGGCCGCCTGGCGCCGGGCGCGGCGCCAGGTCGTAGATCGGCACGAAGAGCTCGAGCAGCGGCGCGCCCATGCTGACCTGGTGGAGCTTGCCCCAGCGCCAGTCGTCGCTGTCGGTGCCGGCCAGCTCCTCGAGCAGGCCGGCGGCTGCAGCGAGCGCGTCGGCGATCACGTGGCCGCGCGTCTCGTCGAAGTCGGTGGTGACGTTGTTCCAATAGACGTCGCCGCCCACCAGCGCCTCGGGGCGAGTCATGGCGATGTACAGCGTGCGAAGCGCCAAGCCGCCCGCCGGTGAGAAGCCCGTGCCGCGAAGCTCGTCGCCAAAAGTGGCGCGCCCGAGCTGAGCGAGCAGCACGTGGAAGGCCGCGCAGCCGACCGACTCGCGGGTGGCCGTCAGATCGCTCGATTTGGGCGAGTTGGGGCGATGGCCGTCCAGACCTGTGGGACAGGTGTACTGCCAGCCCGTGAGCGCCGTGACCACGCGCCCAGCGGGGGCAGCCAGCTCGAGGCCGGCCGCCTCCTCGAGCACGACGGGCACGATGCCCGCAGCGAGCATGGAGTAGTCGTCGCCCAAAATGGCGAGCATCGACGCGGAATCGTGGGCGTTTGCGCCGGCCTCGATCAGATCGACGATGCGCTGGTGGCGAAAGCCGTTGGCCAGCACGGAGGACTGCATCATCGGGTAGCCGTCGTTGGTCGGATCGCCGTCGGCAAACGCGCCGGTCATGTCTTGATTGGCCGTAGCGATGAAGCCGGCTGCGGGGTTGAGCAGTTGGGGCAGCTCGTCGAAGGGAATCGGTGCGCCCCACTCGGCGCTGCCGTCACCCGGCAGCGGAAGCCAGGGCGGCAGATCGAGCGAGGCCCAGGGCCGCTGCGGCACGTGCGTGAAGGGAAACCAGCCGATGTTGTCGTCGCGATCGATCACCGTCCAGTTTTGATTCGTCGCGCTGGCAAGCTTGAGGGCCTCGCTGGCCTCGGCAATCGTTGTCGCGTGGCTCAAGCCGACGATGAAATCGAGGTCGGTGCGCGCGTCCTGGCCGCGCCAGCGAAGGGTCAGCGCCGTGCCGGCTGCAGCATCAAAGGCGATCACGGGCCCGTGGTGGGGCACGTAGCGAAACTGCGCCGTCTGGGTGCCTGCGCCGACCTGGAAGGTGAACTCCTTGATCAGAATGGGCACTTCGGCGCCGTTGAAGATCACGGCCGTGCCGGCGGCGTTGAGCGTCTCGACATAGACGTCGACCAGGTCGTAGTAGGCCACGGTCGCCCCCCAGGCCACGTGCTCGTTGTGGCCGAGCACGATGCCGGGAAGGCCGGCAAAGGAGACGCCGGCCACGTGCAAGTCACCCTGGCCCTTGCTTTTGGAGTCCAGGCGCACCAGGTACCAGAGCGCCGGATTGCTCAAGCCCAGGTGCGGATCGTTGGTCAAAATCGCCTTGCCGCTGGTGGTGCGGCTTGGGCCGACGGCCCAGCTGTTGGAGCCATTGAGATCTCCGGTGTTCAAGATCGCGCCGTAGTTCTGGCGGGCCTGCTCGAAGAGGCCGCCAAGCGGCGCCATGCGCTCTTGTGCTGCGCGAAGGCGCCGGGCATCGACCGGGCGGCGAAGCGCGTGCGGATAGGCCTCACCGGCGCTTCCCATCGTCGTCGAGCTGGTCGCCGACATCGAGCCGAGGATGTCGAAGGCCGCCTCCGGCGTCATCTTCGAATAGGCCTCGCCAAGCGCGATCTTCGTTCCGCTGTTGTTCGAGAGCAGCTCGATCAAGCCGAAGACCTGGATGACGCTGTCCTCGGGCTCCCAGTCGCGGATGTTGTCCGATTCGATCGCCGGAAACTTGTACTCGTCGCTCAGATCCGCGCCGTTTCGCCCGTTGCGATAGTCGTCGAGCCAGGCGTTGACGCCGACCGTATAGGCCTCGACCCAGGCACGCACGGCCGGGCTGGCCGCTTGCCACATGGCCTCCTCGAGCGGCTGTCCGTCGCGTGTGGTGAACAGGTGGCGGCGCGCCTTGTCCGAGTCAAGCCCCAGCGCGCCGACAGCCGCCGCGAGCTCGCCGCGCAGGTTGCGCCGGCGCAGGTCCATCTGCGCAAAACGGTGGGCGGCGTGGTAATAGCCCTGCGCCGTGATGCAATCCAGGTCGGCCGCACACTCGATATGCAAGACGCCCTGCGCATCAAAGGAGACCTTGACCCGAGCCGTCAGCCCCGGCAGATCCAGGTCAGGCTGTGGCCCGGCATCCACGTCAGGGGCAGCGACATCGCTTGTGCCCACATCCGTGGCCGCGTCGCTCGGCGTGGCATCAGCCTCGCTGGTGACGTCTTCGATGCCGACGTCTGCCGCCGACTTCGGTGGATCGTCGTCGTCGCATCCCAATGTGGTCAACAAGGCCACCCCAAGGAGCAAAACTAAATTGCGGCTGCAGTTTTTCACGGCGCCTCCGGCATCTAACATGTCATTTTAGGTAGTCGTTCGTCTGATGGCCCAAGGGATTAGCACCAAAGGTAGGGAGTGGTCAATTCGCAGGCAATTGAGAGCCAGGAAATTGAGAGCCAGGCAATTGAGAGCCGGCGTTGCCGCTTACAGCCGACTCTCGCTGACCTCGACGATCTGCGCGCGCAGCCAGCGGTGGCCCGGGTCGCTCTGGGTGCGCGGATGCCAGACCAACGAGACGGTGCCGCGCTCGAGCTCGAGTGGTGGGGCGAGCAGGCGAATCGGCAGGTGGCCCTCGAAGGCGCGAGCGACGCTGCCAGCCGTGGTGAGCACATGGTCGGTGCAGGCGACCACGTGCGGGGCGATCAGAAAGTGCGGCACGACGAGCGCCACGCGCCGCGTCAAGCCGAGCTTTGCCAGCGTGATGTCGACCACGCCAACGTCGTCGCCCCTGGCCGAGATCAGGATGTGCGAGAGCGCGGCGTACTGGGCGACGTCGAGCGTGGCGCCAACCGTGGGATGGTCGCTGCGCACCATGCACACCAGGTCGAGCTGGAAGAGATCGCGCCGGTACAAGGTCTCGGGCACGTGCTCGGGCAGGCCCAGGGGCAGGGCGATGTCGACCTCGCCAGACTCCAGCCGGGGCGCGGCCGTGAGCTGGCCGAGCTCGCGTACGCGCAGGTTGACGCCAGGCGCGACGCTCGCCAGACGCTCGAGCAGCGCCGGCAGGAGCATGAACTGAGCGTAGTCGCTCGCTGCAATCACAAAAGTCTGCTCGCTCGACTCGGGCACGAATGGACAGGGGTCCTCAATCACCTGCTCGAGGCGGCGCAGCGCCTCGGCCAGCGGGCCGACCATGGACTGGGCGCGTGGGGTCAGGATCATGCCGCGGCCGCTACGAACCAGCAGGGGATCGGAGAAGATGTCACGCAGCCGGTTGAGCGCGTGGCTCGTCGCCGACTGGCTCAGGCCCACGCGGGCGGCCGCGCGCGTGACGCTGCGCTCATCGATCAGGGCGTTGAGGGCTACCAGGAGATTGAGGTCAATGCTTGATAAATTCATGGCGCGAATGCATAGCATGCCATCAATGCATTAGGCAAATAGATTGAAGGCGCCATAATTGGGGGAGCAACAACGGTGGCAAGCCTGCTCGCCATTCGTACCCAACCCCCCTTATCGAGGAACTCTGTCATGACTAATCCCATCTGGAAATTCGATCCCGCCCACTCGAGTGTCACCTTCAAGGTGCGCCACATGATGTTCGCCAAGGTGCACGGCCGCTTCGCGAGCTGGCAGGGCGACGTGGCCTTCGATCCTGAGGCACCGGACAACTCACGCGTCGATGTGCGTATCGCCGTCGAGAGCATCGAGACCGGCGTCGCCGATCGCGATACGCACCTTCGCTCGGCAGATTTTTTCGACGCCGAGAGCTTTCCCGAGATTCGGTTCTCGACGAGCAGCTTTGAGAAGCTCAACGCCGAGACCTATCGCCTTACCGGCGAGTTGACGATCCGCGACATCACACGCGAGCTTAGCTTCGATGCCCACTACCACGGAAGCGGCCGCGATCCCTGGGGCAATGAGCGGGTCGGCTTTGGCGCCACGACCCGAGTCAACCGCAAGGACTTCGGGCTGACCTGGAATCAAGTGCTCGAGACCGGCGGCGTAATGGTCGGCGAGGACATCGCCATCGAGATCGACGCACAGCTGATTAAACAGGCTACATAACGGGTTGCCCGTGGCGCCGCGTTGTTGGTGTCACGGGCATCGAATATTTTCGGCAATAAAACGTTTCTATCATCTCCGGGGGTGGTTAATCGCAGCCGGGCAATCACAGCTAATGTGAAAAATTGCACTACCAAATCCTGCTGAGGCCTTGCTTTTTTCAGCAGAAACGGGTAGTAAATCGCCTCCCTGTTTCCTGGTGTAAACCAGGCTTGGTGCCCACAATCTACCGGAGGATTCATGCGGTGAAAAACGTCTCCAATTTCCACCCATCCGTGCTTGCCGATTCGCTCGTCCCTTGGTGGGAGCGTCCCGGACTCTCCATCCAAGATGACCGTCTGGTCATCGCCGGCCACGATGCTTTGGCGCTGGCAAGCAAATACGGAACGCCCCTATTCGCCTACGATCTCGATCGACTCGAGGACAACTTCTTTCGGCTCTACAACGCGTTTGCCAGGCAAGAACATCCGTTTCAGGTGTTCTATGCGGTCAAGGCCAACCGTTATGCGCCGATCGTCAAGACTTTGCAGGCCCTTGGGTTGGCCGGCATCGACGCAGCCAGTCCGCGTGAAGTTCACGCTGCGCTGGAAGCGGGTTTTCCCGAAGAACGCATCACCTTTACGAACGTCAGCGTGAGTCGACGCGATGTTGAGCAGCTCAAAGGGCTCAACATTTTGCTCAACTGCGATTCGATCAGTATGTTGCACAAGGTGGCCGATATCGATCCAGGCCGTAGAGTGGGATTGCGCATCAATCCCCAGGTGGGCGTGGGAATCTCGGAGAATCTCACCTATGCCGGTGCCCGAGCCACGAAGTTCGGCGTTTATCTCGACGCTTTGCCCGAGGCACTGCGTGTTATTCAGGACCGCGGCTTGCGCCTGCAAGGCCTGCATATGCACGTGGGTTGTGGCTGGACGGGCTCGGCGATCACGCAGTTCTTTCAGGCGGTCGATCGTTTGATCAACATCGCCAGTGACATCATCGCCACCTTCGGCCCGCTGGAGTATCTCAACTTCGGCGGCGGTCTTGGCATCCCGCTCAAGGCCGGCGACAGCAGCGTCGACGTCAACCTGTATGCTCAGGGCATCGTCGATCGCGTGCGCCAGCTCGGCCTGGGTATCAAGGTCTGCGTCGAGCCCGGTGATTACATGGTCAAGGACACGGCCACGATGCTCTCTGAGGTGGTGATGGCCGAGAACAAGGGCGGCGTGAACTTTGTCGGCGTCAACACCGGCTTCAACGTGCACTGCGGCGCAAGTCACTACGGGCTCTTCCAAGAGTTCATCCACACCGAGCGCGCCAGTCAGTGGCCCACCGATACGGTGAGCATCGTGGGCAACATCAACGAGGTGATCGATGTCTTTGCCGCTGATCGGGCCATGCCACCTATTGCCGAGGGCGACATTTTGGCCATGATCAACGCCGGCGGCTACGGCACCTCGATGACCAGCGAGCACTGTTTGCGCGAGGCCGCCGTCGAAGCGGCTTTTAGCCAGCGGGGCAACCCGTTCGCGACGGGCGAGTGACGGCAAAAAAAACGGCTTCGGCCGTCTTGATTCGAACGCGCGCGGGCCGCGCTGAGCTCTTCTGGGCTCAGCGCGCGCTCGCGCGTGCGTTTCTTGGGGGCTTTCATGCCTTTTTTGCCGGCTCAAAGCTGCCCGCGGACGCGAGTTTTGTCGCCTGTGCCGCCCGCGAGCTTTTTGAGGAGGCGGGCGTCTTGGTGACGCGCTCCGGCACCAGGCTCATCGCGCTCGATGAGGACTCAGCGCTTGGTGTGCTGCGCCGGCGCGCCTGCACGGGCGAGCTCGATTTTGAGAGCGAGCTTGGCGAGCTGGGTTTGCAGCTCGATGCCGCCCGCTTTGAGCCGGTGGGTCACTGGCTGACGCCGCCATGGCTGCTACCCACCAGCGAGACCGCGTTTTTTGTTGTGCGCCTTGGCGACGACGACCACGGCATCTTTGATGCGTTGGCCGACCACCTGCAGGTCGAAGAGTTCGAAGTCGGCAGCTGGATCGAGCCGGCCGCAGCCCTGGCGGCGTGGCAGACTGGCCAGGTATTCATGACGACACCGATCGAGCACATCGTGCGCGCTTTGGCCGAGGACGCCTCGTCGCCAGGCCGGCTTCTGCCTGGCGAGCAAGAGCAGGCTGTGAGCCAGGCCCACATCGAGATCGTGGCCGGGCTGCGCGTGCTTCCGCTTCACACGGCGACGCTTTTGCCGGCGACCCACACCAACTGTGTAATCGTCGGCCAGAGCGAGCTCGTGATCATCGACCCGGGCTCCAAGCCCGGTGCCGAGCTCGACAAACTCTGGGAGCTCGTCGACCGGCTGGTCGATGCGGGGGCACGCCTGAAAGCGATCGTGCTCACCCACCAGCACCCCGACCACGTCGGCGGCGTTCGGGAAACCGCGACGCGCTACGCGGCGCCGGTGTGGGCTCATGCGGCGACAGCCCTTGCATTGGAAGGCGCTGGCATCCGCGTCTCGCGCCTGCTCGATGATGGCGAGCGCCTGGTGTTGGCCGGCGACGCCGGTGGCGAGCACGCCTTGGAGTGCCTGCATACGCCCGGCCACGCCGCGGGCCATCTGTGCTTCTACCATGAGCGCTCGGGTTGTTTGATCGCCGGAGATCTGGTGGCCTCAACGGGCACGATCGTGATCGATCCACCCGAGGGAAACATGGGCGATTACCTGGCCAGCCTGCGTCGTGCGCAGCGCGTGGGCGCGCGCATGCTCCTGCCAGCCCATGGCTGGCTGGTCGCCCAACCCGAGCGACTGCTCGAACACTTTGTCGAACACCGCCTGGCGCGCGAGCAACTCGTGGTGGCGGCGCTCGAGCAGTGCGAAAATCCTGCTATGTTATTGGAACTTGTGCCTATTGTTTATGCCGACGTGCCAGAATACGTTTGGCCGCTGGCAGCAAGAAGCTTGCTAGCTCACCTCGAACATCTCGTTGAACAAGGCGTGGCAGGGAGAGAGGGCGATCGCTTCTGGCACTGTGGCCAATGAGCCCCTTTGACATCGCTGCCGCGAACATGGCATGAGGATCACGACCGTCCACTGTCTCGAGCAGTCCGCCAGGAGAACCAAGATGCAACTGTCCCAAAGCCAAACCCCGCTGGAATTCATTGGCGCGCCCGTAGACGTCTTCTCGATGCATATCGATCACGAGCGCCCGCTCGCTGAGTTGATCGAGGAGTGCGGCTTTGAATTCGTGCATTTCTTCGTGCTCGAGGCGCTGGCACAGCGCGCAATCCATGAGAACAAGGCCGCCGAGTCGGTTGGTCGTTACGCGCTGCTCTCCTACAGCCATCCGGGCGGCGAGCTCAGCGGCAATGCCTTTGTCGAGCTCGCCGGGCGAAACCTTCGCCCGGCCACCCTGCGCGAGCTGTTGCACTACGCGCTGCAAAATCCTGAAGCCCAGTGGACCCAGGACATTTTGGCCCTGGGCACGATGCGTATGCGCATGATTCACCGCGACCGCGCTGGCGAGACGCTGTGGGGCCAGTTCGACATCGACCACAGCATGTGCCAGTGGGTCGTCGGCCTCTCCAGTCTGGGCAAGCGGCGCACGCTCGTGCCGATAGAAATCTTTCTCAAAGACGCGGTCAACCAGCCCGCCACCTTGCTCGTGCGCCTGACCGAGTAGTCGATGGGCGCTCGACGACGAGCGTCGGCATGACGTGCATGGAGCTTGGCGCCTTGATGAAGGAGCTGGGCGCGCACAACGCGCTCAACCTCGACGCCGGCGGATCTTCGGCGATGTGGATTCGGGGCAAGGGCGTGGTCAACAGCCCCTCGGACGGCTCGGAGCGCGTCACGGGCAATCATCTGGCGGTGATCGCCTCGGGCAGCGGCGCTGCAGGCTCCTGCGATCCGACGATGGACGAGATCATCCGTACAGCGGCCGTTCGCGGTGGTGGCCGTCTTGCGCAGGCGCGCGCGCGCGGCCTGACTCATTGCTTCTTGAGTACGCCGTACTTGATACGCAGCGGCAATGTGTTGATCTCGACGCCGGCCTCGGCCTGACGGCTCGAGACAAAGTCCCCCACGATCTGGGTGCGCCGCGAGGCGATGAAGCTCTCGCGAAAGTCTGCAAGTTCTTGCTTGAAGCCGTCGCGGCTGGGCTGGTCACGCGCGGCCAGGCGAAAGGCGAAGACGCGATCGCGCGCGAGCACCGGTTCGCCCAGCGTGGGATTCTCGGCCGTCAGCGAGAAGGCCGCGGTGACCGCTTCTTGGGCCAGACCGACGCCGGGCAAATAGCCCTGTTGTGAAAATCCAAAGGGTCCACTTCGAACCAGCGTGAGGCCCTGAGCGGCGATCTCTTCGCGCAAGCGCTCGACCTGCTCATTGCTCAAGGTTGCGTGTTTGTCGGCCTTGACGGCGCGCATCGCACTCAGCGCCGGCTCGAGCTTTGCGCGTGCCGAGGCGACGATTCCCTGGCCTCGCAGCAGGTCGGCGGCGATCTCGCGGCGAAGCGGGCGGGTCAGCGCCAGCGGCTCGGGCTCACGAAAGCCTTCCACCTGCCACGCATAGAAGCCCCGCGCGCCTTCGGCCTCAAAGCCGGTGTCGCCAACCTGGGCGCCATAGGCGCGCGGGTTCTCGGCAGCGAGCAACACGCTGCCCGTCTCGAGCACCAGCCCCAGTCCGCTGGCGGCGGCTTGAGGTGCCTCGCCGCTGCTCAGTCGGTTGGCGGCCTGCTGCAGCTTCTCGGTGAGCTCGGCGCCACTCTGGCCCGCTGGCGCCTTGAGCATGGTCAAGCGCACGGCCCGCGGCATCACGAAGTGCTCGAGGTTGGCGTTGTAGTGCGCCTCGATGAGCGAATTCTCACGAACCGCGTCCTGCTCTAGAAAGCTGTCGAGCTCGCTCGAGGCGGGTGTATTGGTCATGGTCACCATCACCAGATCGACCGTGTCACGCGCTTGCCGATAGGCGGCCCACAGCTCCTCGTCGGTGATGCCCGCGAGCAGCGATGCTTCGAGCTTGGTGGTCAGGAGCTCCTCGCAGGCGAGCTCGCGCAGATCCTCGGCGTCAAGCGCGAGTTCTGCGAGCTCCGCGAGCAGCGCGGCGCTCTCAAAACTCTCGGGGGCCTCAAGCAGCGGCGCAAAGCGTGCCAGCTGCGGATGGCTGACGAGCAGCTTGTGCGCCTCGAACGTCTCGCAGCGGATGCTCCGGCGGGCTGCCTCGGCGCGCACGATCTCGCGCGCGACCAGGCCCTGGGTCGCCGTGATCTGAACGTGCGACGTTGCCAGCCGCTCCGGTGGAACCTCGTGATAGCGCCCACCGTCTTCGCGCTCTGGGGCAAAGAGCAGGCTGCGGCGCATGGCGCCTTCGAAGTCGGCCATGGTGATCTGAATTCCCGATCCCTGGGCGAGCACGGACGCGTCCGTGGGCATCGCGCCCGGCTCGCGCACGATGATCGGTGCCGTTGGGCTCTCTGGAGTTGGAGAAGCCGGCGCCTGGGCGGGCGCGTTCTGAGGCGCGATCTCCTCGCGCGGCTCGCAAGCCATCATGCCCAGCGCCAGGCTCAGAAATAGGACTCCGCGCAATTGCGTTTGTTGCCTTGCCTTCATGGGCTCTCTTTGCTAGTAGGTCTGCTTGTTGATGACCCCTGCGATCATCGAGATCACCGGTCATCAACCTGCCACGTCGTGTGGCTCACAACAATGATTGCGCGCGGATTTAGTTCCGCGTGCGGCGCGATTGCTTCAGCGCAACGGCCCTGTCTGCTCCCAGATGCGGCATCTGCCAGAGCGATTCGCGCATCAGCTTTTTAGGGAGAATCAAAATGGCAAAACAAAGTCCACTGCAGCGCGTCAAAGCCGAATTCGGCTCCAAAGCCGAGCTCGCCAAGAAGGTTGCCGCGCTCCTCGATCGCCCCGAGGGCGAGGAGGCCGCCGCTTTTGAGAAGCGCGTCTCGAACTTGAGCAACACCAAGTTGCTGCGTCTGCTCGAGGCCAACAAGCTCGTTCAGAGCAAGTTTGGCTCCAAAGACAAGCTCGTCGACGCGATCGTGCGCGCGCGCTTTAGCGGCGGAAACGTCGATTACGGCAAGAAGATCTCCGGCTTTACCCTGCCCAAACTGCTCGATCTCGCCCGCCAGCACGACCTGGTGCGTCCCAGCGAATTGCGCTGAGGATCATCTTCGCGGGCCTTCGGGCCCGCGAAGTCACCTTGTACTTTGACCAAATAACCACTACACTGGCCAAGCTGTAATTCCCGCCGGGCCTCGCGGTCTTTTGGCACTTCACGCGCCTCTTTTGCGTGCCGTGAAAGCCACGATCACCGCGTACTTGCACGCGCAGTTCGGGGGAGTTGGCCCAGTGGATAACCGTCCAATGGCACCTGATGGCACTTGCCTGCGTCTTGGGCTGTGACCCACCAGTGATCGAATGTGTGCTGTACATGCCTGAGACCTGGTTTTTGTGTTGAGTACGGAGGTCTGTGGACGGCCCGGACAGTGGTAGTGCCAGGAAATGAATCCGAGCGCGAAATGGTTTTTAGATCGTGTGGCCCCGAAGGCGTGCTCATCGCCTTATCCCCCACGAGATGAGCCCCACGAAGCCGCGCATGGGTTTGTTGTCCAGCGAACGCTTCACCCCGTCCCGGACTTCGCATTCCCCGACACGTGTTAAGGAGATTCATGGTGATCCCGTTCAAGGTTGGAGACAAGGCCGTCTATCCCGCACAGGGTGTGGCGGAGGTCGTGGGCATCGACACCAAAGAAATCATGGGGACAAGCCAGACATTCTACGTTTTGCGCGTCATGGATTCCGACAAGAAGATCATGATTCCGGTCAACAACGTGGCCAATGTGGGGCTGCGCAACATTATGACGGATCGCGAGCTTGAGGAGGTCTACGACATCTTGCGTGAGCGCGACGTCGACCTCAACCAGCAGACTTGGAACCGGCGCTACCGCGCCTATGTCGAGAAGATTCACACCGGCAGCCCCTACGAGATCGCCGAGGTATTGCGCGATCTCAATTTGCTCAAGTTCCACAAGACGTTGAGCTTTGGCGAGCGCAAGATGCTCGACACCGCCCGCCGCCTGCTCGTCCAAGAACTCGCTGTGGCTAAAGAAGCCACCGAAGACGCGATCATGGAAGAGCTCGAGCACATCTTTACCGCCTGAGCAACAGCCTTGGCCCGCCCATGCGCCCAGGCCTTACAGGCAGACGCCGAGCTCCACTTGCTCGGGGTCGTATTGCAGGCAGCGGCGCCCGTCGGTGCAGTCTGCGCTGCCCTGAGAGAGACGACAAACCCTCGAGCAGCGCGTTCCAATGCCCGGTGACGGATAGCAGGCCAGGGCGTCTTCGCTGCAGGTCGTGAACAAGGGCTGGCAGGTTTCACCCTCTTTGAAATCGTTGTCTTCGACGCAGATACCCAGGGTGGGCGAGAAGGCCAAGCAGTGGCCTTTGCTGCAGTCGGTGTTGCCGCCTCGTTTGGCAAAGGGCCGGCAGACCTCCACGCATCTGCCGCCCGTATTGGGCTCAAGCTCCAGGCACAGGGCGCGCTCGGTGCAGTCGAGCAGCGAGTTCAGATCACAGCGATCGCCAAGTTGGTTGTTCTCGTTGGTGGGAACGCAGAATCCGCCGCCGATCAAGGTCTGGGTGGGCAGGCAAGCCATGCCCGGCTCGCCACAAGACGCTTTGTCGGGATCGCAGCTGCTCAGGCAAAGGCCACGTTCTTCTTCGCCCAATGTGCACACTGAATTCTGGCCAGGGCAGCTCGCGTCGGGGTTGCTCAGCGTACGGTCGCAGGTGCCATAGCAGCGCAGCTCGCCGCTGCCGGTGAGCTTGGTGCAGTAGTAGTTGTTGATGAAGCTTCCTTCCTGGACGCAGGGCTGATCTTGAAAGCGGCAAATCTGCTCGTCATAGGCCTGGCATTTGCAGTTTGAGCAAAACTGATTGCTCCCGCAGCCGCCGTCACAGCAGCCGTCGTTGACGACGGGATCATTGGTGCATACGCCGTTCTCGCAGCTCTGGTTGGAGCGGCAGCGGGTTGCTTCAACGACCACACCGCCTCCGGGCACGACACGGCAGCGGCCTGCCGTCGCATCGTCCACGCAAAAGCGCTGCCCGGGCTGGCAATTGGGCGGTGGCTCGACGTCGATGTCGATTCCGATCGGAGAGGCATCTTGCGGTGGCGCGTCCGGCCCGATTGAGATGTCGTCGTTAGGCTGCTCATAGGCGGTGTCGCCACCGCTGGCGCGGCGAACGTTTCGCGGTGTGCAGCGACGGTCGATGCAAGAGAAGCTGTTGAGACAGTCGCCGTCTTGCAGGCACTCCTGGCCGCTGAGCTGGGTGCCGGGCGACAAATCCAAGCTGCATCCGCTGAACATGGCGATCGTGAGCAATGCAACCAGACAGACTACGCAGAATGCAACGGCTTGATTTTTCATGAGTCACTCAGTTTCAGGCGAAGGTTGGGCAAAGTGTGGCAAACTTGCCCATTTGTAGCTCAAAGCCTGAACTGAAGCAAAAGAAACGCCGGTGGTGTCAGTACTCGGTGACCGAGATCTCCTGGCCACTCTGGTTCCAGCGCACCCAGGTGCCCACGCGCTCGCCGCCGGCGAACTCACCCTCGAGACGCGGCTCGCCGTTGGTGTGCCACTCGGTCCAGAGGCCATCTTTTTCGCCGTAGGCGTATTCGCCCTCGACGGCGAGCTGACCGTTGGTGTGCTGGCGCCCAAAGGGCCCATGGCGAAGCCCGCGTGAGGTCGCACACCATTGTTCATTGCCGCTTTGACGAGCAATCGTGTTCACCGGACAGTGCAGATCGAAGGCTGGCTGGCGCTCGACCTCGACGATCACCACGCGCGGCTGCGCCGAGACGTGGTGATGGTGATGGTGCACCTCATGGTGGTGATGGTAGCGCGTGTGGACACGCGAGCGATGTACCGGGCTGTGGTAGTAGACGTGCGTCGAGCCGCGGTAGACGCTGCGTCGATGCATCGTCGGCGCTGGTGCGTGCACTCGCGCGGGGTTGGGCCGTACGTTGCGAACATGGGTGGGCTGGCGCGACGTGGTTGTGGTCGTCGTCGTGGTCGTGGTCGAGCGCTTTGACGGTGACTGAGTGACCTTCTGATGGGCCTGATTATGATTGCGCGGTCCGCTCTGGCGAGAGTCTCGCAAGATCGATTGCGCCGAGGCCGTCGGCTGAGCCATGAGCATGGTGGCAGGCAGCGCCAACAAGATTCCGGTCAAAAGTACGAAGAGGCGCTTGCTGAGTGTTTTCATGTCGTCATCCGATGCCATAAGTGTCATGGGCCAAACTACAGCGGTTTGACCTGGATATAGGTCGGCTTATTCAAAAATAGCGCAGCAGCCCGAGTTCGCTATGGTCTTCGCCCCACGTCTAAACGAAGATAGCCGACGTATCAATTCGTCGATCACCTACAGCCAAGAGAGCGATTGCCCATGTTGAAGCGACTCGTCGATAAAATCCCGATCAACAAAGGTGCGGTCAAGCGGGGCCAAAAAGCACCGGACTTCACTCTGCCGGACCAGGACGACAATCCAGTGCGCCTTTACGACGTGCTCGAGCGCGGCCCGGTCATGGTGATTTTCTATCCGGGCGACTTTACGCCGGTGTGCACGGCGCAGCTCTGCAGCTATCGTGATCAATACGCGGCCTTTCGTGATTTCGGGCTTGAGCTGCTTGGCATCAGCGACGATCCCGTGAGCAAACATCAACATTTTCGCACCAAACAAAGCCTGCCGTTTGCGCTGCTGGCCGACCCTGAACACAAGGTCGTCGATCTCTACAGCGGTTCGTCGGTGTTTTCGAGCGGGCGCGCCAACCGTGCGAACTACATCATCGGCAAAGACGCCACCGTGCTCTATGCCCACGTCGAGACCATCTCGACGATGCACCGCACGAGCGAGGACATCTTGGTCGCGCTGGGCGAGCTCAAGGCCGCAGGCAAGCTCTAGCTTGCTGGCTTACTGGCGAAAGCTCAGGCCGGCCGAGACGACGTTGGCCGAAGATTCGTAGCGCCCCTCAAAGGCCTCGCCAGTGGGCTGGGCGCCTGAGAAAAAGAGATGGCCGTAAGAGAGATCGAGCGTCAAGCCGGCGCCAAGCTTGTAGCCGGCGCCAATGGTCACCACAAAGCGATCACTGTCCGGCTGGGACGGCGAGAGGGTGTCCGAGGGCGAGGGCGTCGGATCGATCGCAAAGCCTGTGCGAAGCGAAAGGCCGGGAAAGAGCTCGCCATACTCGTAGCCCACCCGAAGGCTGAGCGTGTCGCGCCAGTTGCGTGGTTGTTTGACGTCGGGCACGTCCTCGTCGTCAAAGTCGATCGCGAACTCGTCGAAGGTGCTCCAGGTTACGTACTCTAAATCCAGCGAGAGCGTGCCCCAAAGCGAGGCGTAGGCTGCGCCGAGCGCCCAGCGATCGGGCAGCGTCAGCGTGGTGCGCGCGCTGCTGTCGTGGGCCTTTTGCGAGAGCTCGATCGGGATGTTCTCGAAGTGAGCGGCGCCGGTAAAGTTCAAGTCCGCGCGGCTTCGATAGCTCAAGCCGAAGGTCAAATCATCGATCGGGCGATAGAGCAGGGCGGCCTGCGCGGCCAGTGCTCTACTCGAAGCGCCCAGATAGACCGTGCCCTCGTTTTCGGGGTTGACCGTGTCGATGCCACGTCGGTACTCGACCGTTGCGCTGAGAAAACGCGGCCCGACGGCCAGCGAGAGCTGCTCGATCGGGCTCCAGGCGACGGTGGGGGCAAGCTCGAAGGCCTGCAAGGCGATCGAGGTTACCTCGAAGCGCCCGTCCCAGTCCTCGGGCCAACCAAGACCGCTGCCGAAGGGCACGCTCAACGAGAGACCCAGGGCGAACTGGCCAAAGCCATAGGCCCCGTGAAAGTAGGGAGGCAGGCCAACCTTGGTGATCGCCTCGGTGCGCGCCTGGTCGGTGGGCGCGATGTGGGTGATCGAGCCCATGATCGCGGCCACGCCCAGGCTAAGCTGTGCGCCCTCGTGCCACGCCCACGCCGACGGGTTGTAAAAGCCCACCTCGGCACTATCGGCGCGCGCCGTGGCGGCGCCGGCCATGCCGGAGCTGGCAGCACCTTGCATTCCTTGTGAGAAACCCGCGGCGCGCGCCTCCGTGACGTGAGCGAGGAGCAAGCCGAGCGCCAGGGAGGCGGCCAACCATGCGCTGGGCGTCGATGTTTGGATCTCAGCGCGCATCAAAGAACTCCATCATGTCGTCTCGTGCCGCGCGCGTGCTCTGGGACAGGGGATTGGGATCGAACAAGAAGCCATGATTGGTCACCGACGGCGTATAGGTGCGAAACGGCACGCCCATGCGCTCGGAGAGCACGCGTGTTCCCTCATTGGGCACGACGAGATCGCCCTCGGCCATCTGGATGAGCACGCGCTTGGCCGGCGCGCGCTTGGTGGTGTTGTCGATCGGATCGACGTAGCTCAGCGGGTCGAGCACGGTGTGTTGCACGAGATTGAGCGGATCGATCGGGTCGAGGATCCAGCGCACAGCATTGGCAAAGGCAAAATAGTCGTCGGAGCCAGGCGCGATGTTCTTGCTCGCCAGCATCGCCGCAAGCCGGTGCTTGAACAGATCGGAGTACTCGATCAGGCGCACCATGTCGGCGCCCGGCACGTTGAGCACGAAGCTCTCCAGAGTGGGCTCGACGGCCGAGAGGCTCGCGCCCAGGATGCCGCCAAGGCTCATGCCCAAATAGACGACGTCGTTGCCATCGAGCGCCAGCCCGGCGTGGGTCTTGGCCACAGCCGAGAGCTCCGGGCCGCGGATCACGCGAAGCGCTTGACACAAATCGAGCACCGCCTGGCCAAAATGATCGCGGGTTGCGAACAAATTCTCGAATTCGATGAAGTAGGCCCCGCTGGTGATCGGATACGAGAGCAGCTCCTCGTACTGGGTGCCGCCCAAAAAGGGCAGCAAATAGGGCAGCTCAAAGCGCGCAAGGCTGCCCTTGCTGCCGTCGGCGTTGATGCACTGGCCAAGATCGTCGCACGTCGCGGCGGACTGACAGTCGCTGTTCGTCTTGCAAATCGCGCGGTCGCCGTGCATCGGCAAATCGAGCGAGAGCGCGGCGAAGCCACCCTGGGCAAGCTCGTCGGCGATCAAATAGAGCAGCTCGCGACTGGTCATCAGGCCGTGGCCAAAGAGCACGACCGGCACCGGGCGCGTCGGATCGACGTTTTTGGGAAGGGTGAGCGAGAACTTGACCAGGCGCTCTTTGGGCTGGCTTCCAGGCTCGATGGCGTGGGTGCGCTCGTCGAGATGATCGAGCACGGTAAGCTCACCGCGCACGATCGTTTTCACGTTGTTCAAGAGCAGGCGAAGTGCCCCGGAGGGCTCGGTCGTGGTGATGTTGACCACGTCGGTGCGAACGTTTCGCTTGTAGAGTTCAGCGCGCCTGTCGACCAAAATCGAGGCGGCCGACGTGGTGCGAAACGGCACGGCGGCGGCCAGTTGGCTGCGCCCGACGCCGCTTGCAGCGAGCTTGTCGAGCAGGGAAGCGGTCGCGTCGCGATGAGGCTCGAGGCGCACGGCTTCGGCGTCGCTCAGACTCGAGAGCTCGGAGTGGCCGTTTGCATCGACCAGCGAGGCCTGCAAGCGAAGCAGCGCCGTGAGCGGCTGAGCCTCGTGGTAGACGCCCGATTCGCTGCGAAGGCTTCCGGTGACCACGTAGGCGTACTGCGAGCTCGGCTCAAAGGCCAGGCGCGGCTTGAGCCAGATGCTATGGCCGTCGTCGAGCAGCCCGCGCACGACGTCGATCTCTTCGACCCAACTGCCGTCCTCGGCGTGGCGAAAGACGCGAAAGACCTCGGCATCGCGCGCGGCGTCCGGATGCAGGCGGTGCGTGCTCTTGACCACGAGCGGCCCGGAGGTCGAAAAACCGTCGTAGTGCGACAGCCCCTCGGCGATCTGGCGGCGCTCTTCGTCGTCACCCGGCGAGCTCGGAAGCGTGACCAGGCCCGTCTCGGCGTCGACCAGCAGATCGTTGGGCATCGGTATGCGCTTGCTCGCCGGGTCGAACCAGACAGCCGGGCGCGCGGTGGTCGTAAAATGGCTGACGACGGCGACTTGTTCGCGCACGATACCGCGCTCACGCATCGCCGCAAAGAGCGGCGCATAGAGCACTTGGACGTCCTCGAGGCGGTCGGCCGTCGCCTGGCGCTCGGCACGCGTCTCACCGGGCATGGCCGTTGCGTGATCACCGAGCGCATAGGGCGCGCGCACAAAATAGAAGGCGGCGTCGGCGATCACCGGCTCACCGTAGAGCCCGCGTGCGCCGCCCTCATAACCCCACAGACCAAAGCCGTAGGTGCGACCGGGCAGAAACGAGGCGTTTGCTGCCCCGCTGGCCGAGGCCTTGATCGCTATCGCGTTCGCATCGAAGCTGGGATCGAGCAAGACAGGCGCGCCCGTGCTCAGATCGGTTGCGATGAGCGTCCCAGGCAAGCTCTGGGCGCTGACTGGCCCCGACAGTGGGATGGTCAATCCGATCGAGAGCGGATAGCCGTCGAGGCCGTTGAGGTAGCGGCGAAACTCCTGCTCGGCCGCCGTCATCGCGGTGTCGATCGGCAGGTTGAGGCGGCCTTGCGACGTGTCGCGTACCAGATCGGTGGGCGATGGTAGCGTCGATTCGGCCGGATTCCACAGCGCGCGCACGGCCTTGGGCGCGGCCTGCTGGGGTACTTCCACCATGCAGCCCGCGATCGCCAAAAACAAACACCCTATTCCCCAAAAACCGATTGATCTCGCTTGCATAGTTGCTCCCGGCCCCTGATCGTTTCGTACGGTCGAAAAGTATCGCGTTCTGCGCGTAGGATGCAAGTAGGCCTATTGATTCTCCACCACTTCAAAGCTAAGGTGGCGCGCAATATCTTTTGAAATTAAGGCGTTTATCCCATCGCCATCAGAAGCCAAGGAGTGATCATGGCAAAAAAGTACTGGAGCAGATCGAAGCGAGCCTCGTCATGGCGCAAGATTTCGGTGGGTATCTGGGGCAAGCCGGCTGATCCGACCGTCTACGGCTATGAGTGCCTCGACGCTGACGATTTGCTCGACTATCTCGACGAGGTCAGCGAGGCCAGCGGCGAGAAGGTCACGTTGACGACCTTTCTGGTTAAGATCCTGGCCGACACCTTCGCGGCCTACCCCGATCTCAATTCGATCGTGATTGGCAACCGGGTCTTGCGCCGCGAGAATGTCGACATCTTCGTTCAGGTGGCGATCGCCAACGAGGGTGACGGCCAGGCCGATCTGAGTGGCGTGAAGCTTCGCGACGTCGACAAGATGGATTTCGTCGCGATCGCCAAAAAGCTGCGAAGCCGCGCCACCCAGGTGCGCACCGGCCAGGACGCCGAGATGGAGCAAACCAAGTCGATGGTCGACAAGGTGCCACCGATGTTGATGCCGTGGATGCTCAAGATCGTCGACTTTCTGACCTACGCCGTGCCCTTCGAACTCGATGCGATAGGCGTGCGAAGCGATCCCTTCGGCAGCGCCATGGTGACCAACGTCGGCCAGTTCGACATCCGCCAGGGCTTTGCCCCACTCGTGCCCGCCAGTCGCTGTCCGCTGGTCTGCATGCCGTGCGCGGTGCGCGACTATGCCTTCGTCTACGACAAGCAGGTCGTCGTCCGGCGCGGCCTCAATTGCTCCTTTACGCTCGATCACCGCATCTTCGACGGCTACCAGATAGGCCAGATCGTTCGTGAGTTTCGTAACCGGGTCAATCACCCGCGAGACTACTATCCGCCCGCCGACCATTGGCGCGAGCCGTCACAAGTTCAAGCAGCCAACACCGATGCGCCCGTCGCCAAAGCCAAGGCTGCTGGCAAACGCACCCCCGAGGCTGCCGCGCCCTCTGGCAGCACCTCGAGCTGAGCCGCGACCCGGTGGCGATTAGGGTTTGAATCAGCTCCCCTATATCGCCTATGATGGCCTCGCTTTGCGCGCCCCCGCTCAGGAGGTGCCCGCCCCTACGAGGCAGTCCGTTGCGTATCCTTTTGAAATCATTATCGATATTTCTTGCCGCGTCAGGGGCCCTGCTGCTCTCATGCTCCGATCCGGTCGACACCAGCGGTCAGGACACGGGCGACGATCCGCTGGCTGTAACGGACGTAGGCGACGTCGACCAGGCGGACACCAAGGCGTGCACGCCGGGCCGCGGTCGCTGCACCTCACCGGTGAGCCGTGAGGTTTGCACGGCCGATGGCAGTGGCTGGGTCGAGGATTTTTGTGACTCCCAGGATCGCTGTCACACCGAGAGCGGCGAGTGCACGGCGCAGCTCTGCTTGCCGGGCTCGTTTCAGGGCTGTCTGGAGAGCGGTCTGCAAAGCTACTGCAACCAGTCCGGCACCGAGGTAATCTCGGGATCGTGTCCGGGCGGCGCGCCGTGTGTGGGCAGCGGCTGTCAGGCGCCGGAGTGTTCGCCGGGCCTCAAACGCTGTATCGACCGCACGCGTATGGACATGTGCAACGCGGCCGGCGCCTTCGTCGAAATCGAGCCCTGCGCGATCGGCACCGAGTGCTTCAACGGTGTGTGCGAGGAGCTGTGCGAGCTCAACAAGAAGGTCTCGAGCTACATCGGCTGCGAATACTGGTCGGTCGATCTGGATAACTATGGTGAGGCCGTCAGCCAACCGCACGCCATCGTAGTGACCAATCCCAACCCGACGCTGGTCGCGCGCATCACGCTCACCGAGGGCATCAGCCAAAACCGCATCACCCAGGGCGCCGACGGCCAGCCTTTCGAGCTCTCGATACCGCCTGGCCAGGCACGCATTTACTCGATTAAGTCGGGCTACGACCACTCCGGCACCCGGATTTTGAACAATCGCGCGATCCGCGTGGTGAGCTCGATTCCGGTGTTGGCCCACCAGTTCAACCCGCTCAACAACGTTGACGTCTACTCCAACGATGGCACGCTCTTGTTGCCGACCAACTCGGTGGGCACCGAGTATTACGGCTTGAGTTGGACCCACCGCGGCCGCAGCCTTCGCTTGCAGGGCTTCTTGACGATCGTCAATTCGGCCGGCGTCTCCAACCGCGTCACGGTGCGTCCCTCGGCCAAGGTCGTGGGCGGGCCAGACATCCCCTCGATCGCTGCCGGCGAGACGCGCATCTTCGAGCTACGCGCCGGTGACTCGCTCAACCTGTCGACCGATGGCATTGAGATGATCGAGGCCGAGGCCAGCGGCTGCCTGGCCAACGCCGAGGGTGCGCCCGAGAACGTCTCGCCATGCCCGGACTTGACCGGCACCTACATCCAGGCCGAGCACCCGGTTACGGTCTTTGGTGGCCACCAGTGCGCCAACGTCGTGCTCGGCATCGATCGATGCGATCACATCGAATCGATCCTGTTTCCGATCTCGACCTGGGGCACCAACTATGTGGGCTCGAAGTTTAGCCCGCGGGCGACCGGCTCGCTGGTTGAGCCCGATATCTGGCGTGTGATCGCCGCCGAGGACAATACGCGTCTTCAGACCGATCCGCCGATCGACGGCGTCCACGGGCGCACGCTCAATGCCGGCGAGTGGCGCCAGTTCGAGGCCCGCGGGCACTTCGAGCTGGCCTCGGACAAGCCCGTCGCCGTCGCCCAGTACATGGTCGGCTCGAACTGGATCGGCATCCCGCGTGTTTGCAACCAGGGCGTCGACGCCCAGAACCCCACGGGCATCGGTGACCCGGCCATGGCCGTGGGCGTGCCAAGCGACCAGTTTCGCGACAACTACATCGTGCTCACGCCCCAAAATTACGAGCAGGACTTTCTCAACATCATCGTGCCCACGGGCAACGACGTCTTTCTCGACGGTCGCCCGCTGGCGGCCAATCTCTACAAGCCCGTGGGTGTGCGTGGTCGCTACGAGGTCGCCGTGGTCGCGGTCAGTGAGGGCTTTCACACGCTCACCGCCGATGTGCCCTTTGGCGTCGTCGGCTACGGCTACCACTGCCATGTCTCCTACGCCTTTCCTGGCGGGCTCAACCTCGAGACGATCGTCGTCAGGCAATGACTTGCGCCGTGAGCCGAACCGCTTTTGTTACTCACCCTCAGCGGGCTGCTCATCGGAAGGCGCTTCTTCGAGCTTGACCGCTTTCTCGACCTTGACTGGCGGTGCGGGCTTTGGCGCGATGGTGTGCCAGTTGGCGACCCTGGGAAAGATCTTCTGGTCCTTGATCGAGGAGCGCTTGATCAGCCCGCTCAGTGTCTTGGAGGGCCAGTCCTTCTGGATGCGGTTGATCAACCAGTTGGGCAGCATACCCTTGGGATCGGTGTGGACCTCGACGATCATCTTGGTCTTGTCCTCGCCGGGCACCGCCTCGAAGCGGTAGAAGGTGCCGAAGGTTTCGGCGCGAACGCAGCAGCTGTCCACGGGCTTTCGCTTGTCGACGATCGACTTAATCTTGGCCGTAAAGACCTTCTTGTCTTCGTCGAAGTTGACGTCGGTGTGCAGCACATAGTCGCGGTTGGAGACGGGGAAGGGCAGGGCAAACTTGATCCAGTACTTCTCCATCGAGTCGGTGCGCTCGAGGGTCTTGTGGTCGTCGTAGCGATCGACCCAGTGCTTTCGCTGCGAGCCGTCGATGAAGGTATTGATGATCTTGCCGATGTGCACATTGGCTACCGTCTCGCCGCGAAAGGCCAGCACGCTGCTGCCTTCGACCTCCATGCGTGAAACCTTCACGTTGTCGGTGGTCCCCACCGTCTCCCACTTGCCGGATTGAGCCGCAGCAGGCGTTGCCAGTCCGAGGCCGGCGAGCACAAATAGAGCACAGATAAAGCGTTTGAGGGGCGATTTCATAGTATCTCCAGATTCAAAATAGCGTCCTGATGGTTGTCGCGATCCTACCGTAATACGTGCCACATACAAGCGATATTCATTTGTGCGCTGCCTGCCCTGGCTCGGCGTGGGGGCGTCAAAGCGTTGACATTGCTCGAAAGTGATTAACTTGGCTCCCACTCGACGCTCGTTGTCTGTCGCCGCATCCGATTTGGCGGCCCCGTCGACTACAATCCATTGATGCAGTGATATTTTTTCTAAGAGAGATGATCATGACCAGCGCCCCCACCCCAGACACCAGCCAGTCCGTGACCATTCGCGGCGAGATGTCCCCGCCCTTCTCCGAGATATTGACGCCTCAGGCGCTCGAGTTCGTGGGCAGGCTACATCGGGAGTTCAACGGGCGTCGCAAGGAGTTGCTCGAGCGCCGTGTCCAGCGCCAGAGGGCGATCGACTCCGGCCAGATGCCCAACTTTCTGGCCGAGACCGCCGAGGTGCGAAAGGGCAATTGGCTGGTCGAGCCGATCCCACAGGACTTGCAAAACCGCCGTGTCGAGATCACCGGGCCGGTCGATCGCAAGATGATCATCAACGCGCTCAACTCCGGGGCGAACATGTTCATGGCCGACTTCGAGGACTCCAACGCGCCGACCTGGCACAACACGATCGACGGCCAGATCAACCTGCGCGACGCGATTCGCCGGCGCATCGATTTTACGCAATCGGACACGGGCAAGAGCTACAAGCTTGGCCAAGAACTCGCCACCTTGCATGTGCGACCGCGCGGCTGGCATCTGGACGAGAAGCACGTGCTCGTCGACGGGGAGGCGGTGAGCGCCTCGTTGCTCGACTTCGGATTGTACTTCTTCCATAACGCCCAAGAACTCATCGAGCGCGGCTCCGGTCCCTACTTCTATCTGCCCAAGCTGGAGAACCACCTCGAGGCCAGGCTGTGGAACGAGGTGTTCGTGCGCGCCCAGGAGGATCTGGGAATTGCCCGCTGCTCGATCAAGGCCACCGTGCTCATCGAGACGGTGCTGGCAGCCTTCGAGATGGACGAGATCCTCTACGAGCTGCGCGACCACATGGCTGGCCTCAACGCCGGGCGCTGGGATTACATCTTCAGCATCATCAAGACCTTTCGCAATCGGGCGGACATGCTCTTGCCCGACCGCGACCAGATCGTGATGACGGTGCCGTTTATGCGCGCCTACACCGACCTGCTCGTTCAGACCTGCCATCGCCGCGGCGCGCACGCCATCGGCGGCATGGCCGCCTTCATCCCCTCGCGGCGCGACGCGGCGGTCAACGAGCGAGCGTTGGCCAAGGTGCGCCAGGACAAGGAGCGCGAGTCCAACGACGGCTTCGATGGCACCTGGATCGCCCACCCCGACCTGGTGCCCGTGGCCAGCGAGCCTTTTGCGGCCAAGCTCGCCGGCCGGCCTCACCAAAAAGACAACATGCGAGACGACGTGCGCGCCGATGCCAGCCAACTTGTGCGCTTTGAGATTCCGGGCGCCAAGATCACCGAGCAGGGCATGCGCACCAACATTAACGTGGGCATCCAGTACATCGAGTCCTGGCTGCAAGGTATCGGCGCGGCCGCGATCTTCAACCTGATGGAGGATGCCGCCACGGCCGAGATCAGCCGCTCGCAGATCTGGCAGTGGATTCACAACGACCAGGCGCGCCTCGAGGATGGGCGCACGATCGATCTGGCGCTCTACCGCAAGCTCGCTGACGAAGAGATGGCGAACATTCAAGAACTCGTCGGCTCGAGTCGCTTTCGAAGCGGCCGCTTTGAGACCGCTCGCGCGATCTTCGATCGCGTCGTCGCCGAGCGCGACTTCCCCGCTTTTCTGACGCTGATCGCCTACGAGCACCTCGACTGAGCGATATCCATTATTGAAGACGATCCCTAATTTTTTACGGAGGATACCATGCATAACGACACCAAACTCATGCGCCAACTCGAGACCAGTTGGGAGAGCGACGCGCGCTGGAACGACGTGCGTCGGCCCTACGGCGCCAAGCAAGTCCTGAAATTGCGCGGCTCGATTTTGATCGAGCATACGCTGGCACGCATGGGAGCCGAGCGCCTGTGGGAGCTCTTCAACGAGCGCCCGTTCGTGCGCGCCTTGAGCGCGGTAACGGGCAATCAGGCGATCCAGCAGGTCGAGGCCGGCCTCGAAGCGATCTACATCAGCGGCTGGCAGACCGCGGGCGACGCCAACACCAGCGGTCAGGTCTACCCCGACCAGAGTCTCTACCCGGTCGACTCGGTGCCCGTGCTCATCGAGCGCGTCAACCGCGCGCTGCAGCGAGCCGACCAGATCGCCCATCTCGAGGAGCGCAAGGACGACATCCGGTGGTATGCGCCGATCGTGGCCGACGCCGAGGCCGGCTTTGGCGGTAACCTCAACGCCTACGAGCTCATGCGTCGCATGATCGAAGCCGGCGCGGCCGCCGTTCACTTCGAGGACCAGCTCTCCTCGGCCAAGAAGTGCGGGCACATGGGCGGCAAGGTGCTCGTGCCGACCAGCGAGTTCGTGCAAAAGCTCGTCGCCGCGCGCCTGGCCGCCGACGTGATGGGTGTGCCCTCGATCGTCATTGCCCGCACCGACGCCCACGCCGCGCGTTTGCTCACCAGCGACATCGACGCCGTCGACCAGCGCTTTGTCACCAAAGGCCGCACCTCCGAGGGCCACTTCAACATCAAGGGCGGCATCGAATACGCGATCGAGCGCGGCCTGGCCTACGCGCCCTATGCCGACATGGTCTGGTGCGAGACCTCGACCCCGGATCTGGGTGAAGCCAAAGAGTTTGCTCAGGCTCTCAAAGAGAAGTTCCCCAACAAGATGCTCGCCTACAACTGCTCGCCGTCCTTCAACTGGAAGAAGCACCTCGATGACAAGACGATCGCCCAGTTCCAGGAGCGCCTGGGCGAGATGGGCTACAAGTTGCAGTTCGTCACCCTCTCGGGCTGGCACTCACTCAACGCCGCGATGTTCGAGCTCGCCCGCGAGTACAAGGGCGAAGGCATGGCCGCCTACGCCCGCCTCCAGGAGCACGAGTTCGATCTCGAGCGCAAGCACGGCTACGCCGCGATCAAGCACCAGCGCTTCGTCGGCGCCGGCTACTTCGATGAGATCCAAATGACGATTACCGCCGGTGAGTCGACGACCACCGCGCTCAAGGGATCGACCGAAGACGAGCAGTTCTAAAATGCGTGGCCGACCGTGAGGGGGCGCGGTTGACACACAGCGCCGGGCCGGAGTAATTTTTGCTCTGCCTGCCAAGGGCTCCTCGCAGTCTCTTTCCTTCGCTGTAGGTCACATGAACGACTCAACACCTGTGCAAGACGCGATCTTGCTCGTCGCCGGAACCGGCACCCGTCTTAGACCATTGACCGACACCCAGCCCAAGTGCCTGCTCGAAGTGGGCGGTCAATCGCTGCTGCTGCGTCTGTTGCGACAGCTTGGCGCGCTCGGCATCGAGCGCGTCGTGCTGGCGACAGGCTATTTGTCGAGCACGCTTGCTGATGCCGTCGAAGGGGTCGAGGGCCTGCCCGAGATCGTGTTTGCTCACAACGCCGACTACCAGACGACGAACAACGCCGAGTCGCTCAAGATCGCGATGCCTGCCGTCGAGGGCCGCGCATTCTTGTTGTGCGATGGCGACGTGCTGCTTCGCGAGGCCGGCTGGCTCGGAGAGCTCGTGCGCGAGCCGCGCGAGAACGTCTTGTCGATGATCGCGCGCGAGGATCTCGGCGAGGAGGAGATGAAGATCAAGCTTGTTGACGGGGCGGTGGCCGGCTTGAGCAAAAAGCTCGCGCCGCAGGCCAGCCACGGCGAGTCGCTGGGCTTGCAAAAGCTCGGCGTGAGCATCGCGGCTGACTTGAGCGCCCGGCTGGCCGCGATGAGCGAGGCCGAGCGCGCGACCAGCTATTATGAGGACATCTTTGCCGAGCTCATCGTGGGCGGGCACACTTTTCATACGCTGAGCGTGCCGATCGACACCTGGACCGAGATCGACACCATCGAAGATCTCGAAGCGGCGCGCGCGCTGTTTTTGCGCTGGTCGTGCTAGCCATGGCCACCCAGAGCTTTTCTGAGCGCTTCAAGAAAGCGCTCGCCTTCAAGTCGCTCGACGTCGAGGAGCCTATCGACGTGCGTTTTCATCGCCCGATCGCCGCGGCGCTTACCGCCTTGATCAGCGAGACGTCGATAACGCCTAATCAGGTCACGCTGATGAGCCTGTTGACCGGGTGGACGGGCTCGGCTTTCTTGTTTTTGGCGTTCTTCAACCATGCGTTGTTTGGGGTATTGGGCTGGCTGCTCGCGGGCTTTTTCTTGTTCGCCTCGGTGGTGCTCGATTGCGCCGACGGCCAGCTTGCGCGCTCGCGCGGGGGCGGCTCACGCATGGGCCGCCTGCTCGACGGCTTTGTCGACGTGCTCGTGCTGTTTCCGGCCTATGTGATCTTGGGCTTTGGCATCCGTGCAAGCTTTGGGGACTTGTGGTTCTACGTTGCAGCCGTTGCCGGTTTTTCGACATGGATTCACTGCGCCGTCTACGACAAACTCAAGAATGTCTATATCGCTCACACCATGGCCAACGCCGGCGGTGGTGAGGGAAGCGAGACGATCGAGGAGGTCAAGGCCGAGCTGGCCCTGGCGCGGGCGTCGAACGCGACGACGCTCGATATTTTCTTGTTGGATCTCTACGTTTTCTACCTCGGCGTGCAGCAACGCTTTGCCCCGGGCACGACCGAGAAGCGCGAGTCCGCCCGCCAGCCCGAAGAGATGGAAGTCTTCAGGCGCGATAACCGCTTGACCATGCGCCTGACGAGCTGGCTTGGATTAGGCACACACATGTTCCTGATCTACACGGCGATCGCGCTTTGCGCTGTCTTGCCTGAAGCTTTGTTGGTCCTGCAGCTGGTCTTCGCCGTGGTTTTCAACCTCATTTTGGGCATCGTTCTCGTGCGCAGCCGTTCATTTCGCGCGGCCTGACGCGTTGCGCAAGGTGGTGTAACGTGCAAGAATCGCGCAGTATCGACGCGCTTATTATCTAAAAAGATTGCGATACGGTTTGTGGCTTATGCTCGAGTTCAAAGAGAAGAAGGGCGACGCGCCGACACCAGCCAGCGCCCCGATCTGGGAGCAGGCTGACGGTGCGGCCGCGGGCTGCGTCATCCATGCAGAGAGCGAGCGCGGCCCGGGCCGGGTGGTGGCGCCTCATGGCGAGGTGCGCTTTGTCAATGTGAGCGGCTCGCAGGAGGCGATGGCGCGCCAGTTGGGACAGCGCACCATGGGCGAGGTTCACAAAGGGGCGGCGCCTTTTTTTGCCACCTACCTTGAGCGCGTGCTCAAGAACTCGCCGATCAGCAAGGCCTCGGGCGTCTTGCACTGGGCCACGCACCGCTGGGTGACGGCGCGGCTTCGCCAGAACATGCCGCGCGAGTTCGAGAAGACCATCGCCGCGTTTGCCGAAGGCGCGCAGATCTCGGTCGACACGCTCTATGACGCCTACTTGATGCCCGAGAGCTTCTTGTGGCTGGTCGGGACCTACAACAAGACGCTGGGCAGCAAGCGCGCGCTGGGCCTTGGCGCGCCGCCGCTTTGCGGCTGCACCAGCGCGATCGTCGTGCCGCCCGGCTCGGAGACGACGCTGCACGGTCGCAACTTCGACTATTTTGGCATCGACTACTGGGACCAGTACGCCACCGTGGTCTTCTATCATCCCGACGACGGCATCGATTACGTCTCGGTGACGACGGCAGGCTTTATCGGCGGCGGCGTCACGGCGATGAACGCCGCTGGGCTAACGTTGGCCGTGCATCAGCACTTCGTTGACCGCTTCGATCTCGACGGCGTCCCGGTGGGCCTGGCCGGCGACGAGGTGATGCGCCGCGCCCACTCGATCGAGGAGGCCGTCTCGATTCTTCGCGACTATCCGCCGATCGCCGGTTGGACCTACGTGATGAGCGAGGGCGACACCGGTCGCGCCGCCATCTTCGAAGTCGCTCCGGGCCGCGAGAATTTGCACTTTTTGCCCAACGGCAAGACGGCCATGGGTTATGCGAACGTCTACTGGGGCGCCGACTTCAAGAAATGCGAGGTCGACTACTATCCCGAGTACCGCCGCTGCAACTACGCGCGCCAGGCGCGCGTCGTCGACTGCCTCAACGCCATCGGCGAGCAAGACGCCACGGCCCAGGTGCTCGACATTGCCAAGATCCTCGGCGATTGCGAGGACCCCGACGGCGCCCCCGCGCGCCTCTTTGGCCCGACGATCGCTGCGGCCAACACCGTGGCCAGCGTCGTCTTCGAGCCCGCAAAGCGTCGCGTCTGGGTGGGCACCGGACGCTCCCCCTCGAGCCGTCGCTGGTTTGTACCGTTTACGCTTGACCGCGAGGGTGAGGGGCGCCGCGGCGGCCCCGATACAACCGTGGCACCTTTTACGGCCTTTCCCGGCTGGGAGGACGGCCTGCACGGGCGCGCCTTCGAGCTCTACCGCCACGCTTGCCATCTGTTTTGGGAGGGCGAGAGCGACGAACGCCTGCTGATCATGATCGAGTACGCCCTGGCGCTCTATCCCCAGGAGCCCAATTTGCACGTCTTGGCCGGCCTGCTGGCTTTACGCATCCAACGTGGCCAGCGCGCAGAAGGCGCCTTTCGCCGCGCCCTCGAGCTCTTCACCGAGTCCAGCCGGCGCAGCGAAGTCGGCCTCTACCTGGCATGGGCCCTCGACTTGCAGGGCCAACGCACGGCCGCGCGCCACATCTACGGCAAGATCGCCAAGGACCCGGCGGCCGAGTCCACCACGGTCACCCGCGCGCGCCAGGGCCGTTGGGTGCGCTTTTCGGCCAATCAGGCGGCAAAAGTGCCGCTGGATTTCATCTACGCCGGCGTTCCCTGAAAATGGGCTCTGAAGCGTTTACGGCGTAAAGCGCAGCATCAGCACCAGATCGTCGGCGCGCACCTGGGATCCGACCACGCGCAGCGGGGTGCCCGGGTCAAGGGGCAGCGGCAGGCTGAACTGACCGTCGAGGGCCAGGAAGAGCAGGCGGCGAGCCCAGCGGTTGCGGTCGTTGTCGTCGGGTGCGTCGGCGAGCCACGGGGAGCTGAGCTGGACGTTTTGCACCTCGACGGTGTCGACGTCGAAGCCGATCAACCCGGGCAAATCGGCGCGCGGGCGCAGGCCGAGCTCGACGCTGGTCGTGATGCTGACGATGCGCACGAGCACGCCGTAGACCTCGGCGTAGAGATCCACGGTGAGGTTCTCCCAGCTCAAGAGGATGTCGTTTCGATCGGGGCGAGTTTTGAGCCGGGGCAGCGAGCCGGGGCTGGTCAAGAGGCGCGCCCAGGGGCCGATCGGCACGTGGGCCAGGCCGATGTCTTCGAGGCGAAGGCTGTCGCCAGGGATGACCTCGCGGTTTTCGTCGGCCGGTCGCGGGTCTTCGAGCCCGCGGCAGATAAAGCCGGCGCTGGTTGCGGCCTGGGCGGTGCGCTCGAGCAGAGGTGTGGCAATAGCCAGGCCGACGTCGGCCGTGAACTGCTCGAGCAAGGCGACCGGAATCGGGGCGGTCGCGCCGACGTTGGGCGCGTCAAGGCCCACGGCCGGGGCACAGCCTGCGCGGCGTTGGCTTATCGCCATGTCGAGGCCGGCCTCGAGGCCTCGCGAGCTCAAGCCAATCGGATCGGTGGCGGCCATCTGACCGATCACCAAGATGTTGCCGCGGCGGTTCTCAAAGGCGCTCACTCGGGAGAGCTCGACGCGGCGGCGAATCAGGCCGAGCGTGTCCAACGGCGAGTCGCGAAATGCGGCGTTGGCGGAGTGGGTGAGGCCTTCTTCGACGTATTCGAGTAACAAATCATCGAGGGACTCCTCGAGCGTCCAGCGCTCCCCATCGAGCGGGACGCAGGGGCCGATGGGGCGCGTCTTGACGCCGGAGATTTCGACCTCGGTGTGCGATGCGCCGCCCAGTGTCACGCCCTCGGAGGTGGTGGCAACGTTGATCGTTGCACGAATGTCGACGGCGTCCATCGTCACGGCAAAGCGGCAAATCTGGACCGAGATGTTGTCCTGGACGCGCACGGGCACATAGATCGTCGGCTTAATCAGCACCAGCGAGGCGATCATCGCCTCGCCAAGCGGCGTCACCGCCCAGCGCTCGATCGCCAGATCTTGCTCGAGCGGGCCAAAGCGCAGCCGGCGCGTCGCGTCGTCGATCCAGAGCGGCTCATTGTCCAGCCCAAAGCCCGCTGGCGACGAGGTGCGATAGAGCGACTCGAGGCCGCGCGGGGTGACCAGAACACGCAGCGCGTCGGTTTGCATCACCGGCGCCTGGGTCAAGCCGCCGCCCTCGCGAAAGCGTATTTCGTCGCAACCGGCCGTCGCAAAAGCGGCGAGCAAGGCGGTCACCAAAGCGGTCATCATCATCGGCCGGCGCAGCGACGAGGGGCTCATTGTTTGCCGTCCCAGATCAAGACCAGACGTGAGGAGAGCCCCTGGGCGGTGGGAACGAGCCGCTCGGCGGCGACGATGTGGCCGATGCTCGCGTCGTAGATCTGGTCGGCAAAAAAGCCCACCGGTCCCTGGGCGTCCAGCGTGCGCTGCAGCCAGCGGCCGCTGCCATTGGCCTCGGCCAGGCGGTGGGCGCCACGAAGGTGCGTGCGCGTGGCATTCATGTACGCCAGGCGAGGGGTGCCGCTGTCGTCGAAGACCAGGCGGGTGAATGCGCCGACGAGTTGCTTTTGTTGCTGGGAGAACTCATCGAGCTCGAAGCCCGGGTCGGCGACCTCACGTTTGAACTGGCCTTCGCGGGCGCTGGCATACATGACGCGCCCGCGCGAGACGTCATGGTAGGCCACGGCGATGCGTCCGGCCTCGTCAAAGGCCAGCGATGGAAAGCGGCCGACCACGCCGCGCTCGTGCAGGCGCACGGCCTCGACGTCGGCGTCGCCGGTGTCCACGACGCTGACCACCCATTCTTTGTCCACGCGGCGCGCCAGGCGCAAGTCCCCGCAGTCGGCGTCGTGGTAGGCGACGTAGAGATCTTCGCCGCGCCCGCGCACCGTGGGCTCGATGCCCACGCCCAGGCGCGCGGCCAGGCGACGCTCGGCGCTGCAGACGAGCTGGGACTGCTGGGAGCTGGCGTCGTCGACCGTCTCGAGTTGCCAGCGGCGCGCGCCATCGGCCCGGCTCAGCCGGCGCAGGGCGCGCAGCCGGCTGTCGTGAAACACCAGATGCACATGCTCGCGCGCGTCGATCGTCAGATCGAACTCTTCGGAGCCGCTGTACTCGAGGGCGGTGTCCTGCTCGGAGAGCGCGATCAGCGTCGCCTCCCAGTGGTCGTTTGCGCCTCGAGCGGCGCGCGTGGCGATCTGGTAGACGCCGCCCTCATCGAGCCATGCCACGGCCACCGTACGCGGCGACGACGCCAGGGCGATGCGTTTGCCCGCCGGGCGCCCAAAACGGTGCAGCGTGTGAAATGCGCGCGAGCTCGGCGTTGCCGTGCCAACGAGCAGCGCGCCGGTCTGCGGCTCAATGACGGCCAGCGCAATGCGCGAGCCCTCGGGCGCGATGCGCACCGCGCGGCCCGGTATGAAGTCGTCAAAGGGCTCGAGCGCGATCTCCTCGCAGATGCCGCTGCTCGCGGTGCAGGCTGTGCCCGCCGGGCAGGGCGGACAGCTCAGCGGCTTCTCGACCTTGCAGCCGCCAACCGCCATCAACACCGACATCGCAGCCGCTGCCGCCGCAATGCGCCGCCCAGCTTGTCCGTAACCTATCGGTGTGCGTGTCGCATGGGACATCGGCGCTCGCGGTGTTGATCGACTCAGGGGAGGCGGTGAAAGATCGGACGGGCCTCAATCGGATCACTCTGGTTGTTGATGACCGACTCGACGGCAATCGACGCGCCCGGCTGCACCAGCATCGTGCCATAGAAACCATGAGCACCCGAATAAGGATTCCCGGCCGTGCCCAGCCCGCTGATCGTCCAGGCGTTGTTGTCACGCACTGCGCTGTAGAGCACGTGGTGCGTAGCATCCTGGAAGATCACTTGCAGGCGATCTTGGCCCAGTGCGCGAAGCGTCACGCTCTCGCCAATCTGGGAGACCGTCCAGCCCTGCGCCGTGTCGCGCGCGCCGTCCATGATCACCTGGGGCACGCTGTTGGGCGTCCAGTAGACCAGGGCCGGGATCGTCGGCTCCATGTAGGCCAGGTGCAGCGTGCCGTCTGCGTCGATCAACCCGGAGCCGTAAGGCCCCGACGCCACACCCAGAAACTGCGGCATGTCCCACTGGCCTTCGGTCTGCTCGACCCAGGCCATCGACTCGAGGTTGTGGTCGTAGAAGACGGCGAGCAGGCCGGTGGGCGTGCGCGTCAGCTGGGTGAACAGGCCGGTGGCCTTGGGGTAGCCCGGCGGCCCGGCCGCTGCGGCCGTGTCGGGCGCCGTGTAGAGCACGACCGGCTCCGGGGCGAGCGTGGCCAGCGGTGTCGACGCCTCAAAGCTCAGGTAGCGAAGCTCGCTTGCGCCCTCGATGCCGCGCGTCGAGTAGACCAGGTGCACCGTGCCATCGACGAGCTGCGCGCTGTTCCAAAAACCGCTGTCGCCGGCCGTGTCGAGCGTCTTGAACGCGAAGCCGTAGGTGGTGCCCGAGGCCGTGCCACGCGCGTATTTGAGCGCTTTGTTGGTGACGTCGCGGTAGAAGACATGGAGCACGGCATTGGCGTCGACCAGGATCGCGGTGTGCGTTCCCACGGTGTCGCCGCGCGTGCTGATGCCGCCGCGCGGGCCTTCGAGATTGCCCGTGACCTCGCCATTGGCCGGTACGCCGTCGACCCAGTACCAGGTCGGCACCAGCGCGGCGTCGAGCGTGGCGACCATCAAGTCGCGGTAGGTGCGGTTGTAGACGCTGGCTGCGGTGAGCGTGCCGTTGGTCGCCACGGACGCGTAAGGCCCGTGCCAGCCCATCGGCAGATTCGCCAGCGCCTGGCAGGTGCAGCTTGCGCCGCTGACCTGGCAGGTGTTGGCATCGCCACTGCCGCGGCTTTGCAGGATCGGCTCATAGCCGGTGTCACAGACCAGGCCCACGCAGGGATCGGCGATGTTCTGGCACTGGTTCTTGCTGTGGCAGCAGAATTGCTCGCTGCCACAGCCCGAGGCGCAATAGCTCTCACAGGCGCAGTAGCCTTCGTTGCAGATGCCAAAGGCATTGGCGTCGCACGCGGCGTTGCACTCGCTGTTCTCGCGGCAGCCGGCCACGCACTCGCCGTCGCGACAAACGCCGGCGGCGCAGTCGTCGGTGCTCGAGCAGGGCGCCGGCACGCAGGCGCCGTCCTTGCACTCGAAGCCGTCAAGGCAACCCTCGCTGCACTGTTTGTTGTCGTTGTTGGTCTTGGTTGCACCGGTGTCGTCGCTGCACGCCATGGTAAAGAGCGTGGCCAGCGCGAGCAGCGCGATGAGGCCGCGGCTGAGCTTGAGGCGGCGGCGACGCCCGACGAGCAGACCCAGGCCGACGAGCACGAGCAGGCCAAAGTCGCCGGCGCTGCCGGCGTTGCCCGTCGAGGCGCAACCACAGCCTGCCTGGCCGGAGCCGGTGTCGCTGGCCACGGGGCCTGCGAGCTCGAGCGGCTGGCGGCGCAACGTGCGCGAAGCGCTCGTTACGAAGCCGGCGCGATCGCGCACCTCAGCCTCGATGCGCGCAAGCTCGGGAAGCGACATCGCCGACAGCTCCAGGGTGTTCTCGCTCGACCAGTCCGACCAGGCGCCAAGCTCGCCGTCGCCGACCACGCGGTGGCGGTAGACGAGCTGGTGAGCGGCGTCGACGACATCGAGGCCGCGAAGCACCAGTTGATCGCCGCCGCCTTCGATCTCGAGGCTGGGGGCTTCGTAATCGATCCTGACGCCGAGCTCGGTGGCCACGCGCTGGGCCGTCGTCGACTCGCCCTGGTAGCGCGCGCGCAGCTCGATGCGATGCTCGCCCTGCAGCGCAAAGAGCGGGTCGTCGAGCACGAGCTTGTCGGTGGCCTGAAAGAGGCTCCAGCTGCCGCCGTCGACGCGGTAGCTAAACTCCACGCTGGCCGCATCGATAGTATTCAGCCCGGCGCCCATGGCGATCATCTCGAGCGTGACCTGCGGGCGAACGATGCCCGAGGCGCTCTTGTGGCTGGTGTCGACCTCGTGGTGGCGCACGATCGCGTTGAGATTCGAGACCATCGGCTGGCCGACCTTCTCGAGGTCGGCAAAGAGCGCGACGAAGGTGTTGTTGTCGACGCTGGTGATGTCTTGCTGGCGCAAGGCGACCCGGTAGCCAAAGAACTCCGGCAGCGAGAACGAAGTGTCCAAGGCCTCGGTGAGCGCGGGCAGCGCGAAGCCAAAGAGCGTCGGCAGCAGATCGATGAGTTTTTGGGGATCTTCGGCGATAAGCTCCGAGCCCACCGGGCGCATGTTGGTCAGCGCCTCGTCGATCTTGCCCAGCACCGGCTTCACCTCACCCAGGCCGTCGGGCACGATCGCTATGGGCAACAAGATGTCGGTGCGAATCGTGAAGAGGCGAACGTAGCGGTCCTGGACAAAGCCGTACATGTGGATGTCGACGTCCTTCCAGTCGAGCGTGATCAGGCCCTCCTCGATCGTGGTCGTCGTGCCCTGGACGCGAATCGTGTTCGCGCCGAGCACCATGTCGGGCGCGTTTTGCGGCGTCAACTGGATGTAGAGCGCGCTGTTGCCGTCGGCCAGGTTGCGAACGCTGGGCAGCAGCGCGCCGATGGCACCGGTGGAGAGCAGCTCGACGGACTCGCTCGAGACCTTGATGCAAAGCGCTCCGCTGGCCCAGGTCGACCACATCATGTGCTGCAACGCGCGGCGGTGAAGCCCAAAGCCTATCATGAAGGGATCGCCCGAGCCCGGACGGGTGTTGCCGGTGATCGTCGTCGAGAGCGGGATCGGCGCAAAGCCGGGGCGCGTGGTCGGATCGACCGGAACGCAGCGCTCCAGATGCTCGGGCTGAAAGCCGGTGCGAAGGCCCAGGTTCAGGCCCGTGTTGACGCTGGCGTGGTCGGCGGCGCGCAGCATCACGTCGACGCTGGCCTCGGGGGTCTGCGTGTAGCCGGTCAAAAGCTCACCGAGCAGCAGCCCGCCCTCGACGCCCAGCACGCGTGGCACGCACTCGGAGGTGGCGTTGTACTGACAGATCTGGGAGCCCTCGACGCTCTGGCAGGTCGCGTTGTTCGGGCAGGCCTCCTCACCGGCGCCGCAGGGGCGGCAGAGCTGCTCGCGCACGACGTCCTGCACGACCGAGTTGAGCTGCTTTTTGAGCTCGTCGTAGATGATGCCGCGCACAAGGCCCTTGAGCAGGTTTGCCCCGACGCACTGCCCGTTGCCCGTGATGTTGAAGTCGAGCTCGGTCAGGTCGGCTTCGACCTCGCCCACGGCGATCTTGAGATCGCGCGTGGGGCTGTTGGCGTCGATCGTGAAGTCGACCGGGATCGTGGCCGGGATGGCGGCCGCTACACCCGTGCCGGCGCCGCGCTTGTGCAGCTTGACGTTGCAGCGCGCCGTACCCAAAATTCCCATGTTGTAGTTGACCGAGAGCGTCTCGTTGACGTCGCCAATGGTCATCTCGACGATCAGACGATTGGGCGGCGACGGCTTGAGCGCGCTCTGATCGATCGTCAGATCGATCTGGCAGCCCTCGTTGCCATCGCGGCATACCTCGCCATTCATGCACATCTCGGGATTGCCGCCCACGCTCTTGGGAAGACAAAAGCTCAGCCCGCCAGGCACGGCCTCGGTGATCAGGTTGGGGATCTCCTTGCCGAGAAAGGCCAGGCCATGCGAGCTCAGGCGCACCTGGCCGCTGACGGGCACGGTCTTGTCGTAGTGCTCTTGAGGAAAGGCGCGCTGCTCAAAGCCCGAGCAACTGCAGCTATCGGTTGAGCACGCCGCGAGCAGCACGGCGCACATGATCAACGCGTGCGTGGGTTGCCAATGCAAATGGAGCTTTGGGAGCCGGTCGATGAGCAACTGGAGTGACATGGGTGGTTTCTCGTCATGCGGGTGGTTGGCAACACACCAGGACATTGAAGGAACGAATTCGCTAAAAAATCAGTCGGACAAGAGCTCCGAGGCATTGGCTTTCAAGTAATCGATGTAGTAGCCGGCCTCGCGGCCGCTTTCGATGAGTCCCTCGATGATATGTTCTTCGAGAACACACTTCAACTCCCCGACGCGAGGGCCGGCTTTGAGCCCTAGAGAGGCCATCAGCGCCGCTCCGATGCCGCTGGGCAAAACGGGGCGCAGGTCGTCGCGGGCGGCCAGGCTCTCGATGCGCTCGGTGAGCTGCTCGATCTTTGCCAGGGCCTCCTTGCGCTTGTCGTCGATGCGCGTGGTCAGATCGGCGCGGGCAAACTCGAGCAGGCTCTCGACAAAGGGGTCGAGCTCGCGCACCAGGCGGCGAACGGCGGCGTCCGACCAGCCACTCTCGTATTGCGGGGCGCGCCCGTGATGGCGGATGATGAAGCCGACCTCCTTGGCCATCGCGTTGTCAAAGGCGAAGCGCTTGGCAATTCCCTCGAAGAGCATTGCGCCTTGTTGCTCGTGGCGATAGAAGGTCACGCTGGCGTCGTCGTGCACGACGCGCGTCCAGGCCTTTCCGACGTCGTGGAGCAGCGCCGCCCAGCGCAGCGCCTCGCGCTCGGGGGCCTGCTCGATCACCTGCAGGGTGTGCTCCCAGACGTCTTTGTGGTGCACCGCGCTGCTCTCGTGCAGGCCAACGAGCGAGGCGACCTCGGGCAACAAGATCCCCAGCAGGCGCACCTCATGCAAAAAGCGCAGCGCCCTGGCGACGTGCTGGCCCCGCAGCATCTTGTTCATCTCCTGGAGCCAGCGCTCGCGGCTGATGTCTAGGATATGGTCGGCGCGCTCAAAGGCGGCCAGGCGCAAGCTCTCGTCGACCTTAAAGCCAAGCCGGCTGATGAAGCGCCCGATGCGCAGGATGCGCAGCGGGTCTTCGGCCAGCGTCTCGCGCGGATCGCCGACCACGCGCAAGATGCCGTTTCGCAGATCGTCGAGGCCGCCGTAGGGGTCGATGAAGTTGCCGTCGACGTCGAGCGCCATCGAATTGATGCTGAAATCGCGCCGCCCCAGATCTTGCTCGATCGTGTCGCCGTACTTGACCACCGGGTGGCGGCTGCCGCGCCGATAGTACTCCTCGGAGCGATAGGTCGTGACCTGGCAATCCTTGGGAAAGCCCTCGGCACGAGAGCCCTGCAAGACGGCGCCGACGGTGCCAAACTCGATGCCCACCTCATAGTGGGTGAGCCGGGCACCCTTGATGATCTGCAAAGACTCCTGCGGGCGCGCGTTGGTACAAAAATCCAGATCGTCGAGCTCCTCGAGCGACTTGCCCAACGCCAGATCGCGCACCGCTCCGCCGACCAAAAAGAGCTCCTTGCCCGCGTCGTGAAAGGCTTTGAAAAGTCGTTGCATGGGACGCCAGTATTTTGCAGGTCAACATCAGGCTCGCCGATGCCTACGTGTTTAACCTACCCCATGGGTTCGGGCAAGCGAGCCCGTGATAATCGGCATAGGGCGTAGGCTGCCAGCCTGCGATCGGCACGACCGTCGCGCTCGCAAGGCTCGGCCCCTCAAAGCGGCGATTGACGGAGAGTCGAAAGTAGCGGATACCTGGGCCTATGAGTGATTCGACTACGCTTGAAGAGAGCTCGCCACATCGCCGCAAACAACGCCGCCGCATCCTCGAGGCCTTGGCCGAGGTCGTGCAGAGCGAGGGTGTCCACGCCTTCTCGATGCAACAGGTCGCCGACCAGGCCGGCCTCTCCCATCGCACGCTCTACCGCTACTTTCCCACGCGCCAGGACCTGCTCGACGGCCTCGTGACCCACTACGAGGGCTACGTTCACGATCCCGAGATCGACAATCTCGAGGGCCTGCTGCCCCACATGGCCTTGCTCTTTGGCCGCTTCGAGCGCTACCCCAACGAGAGCGCCGTGGGAGCGATCGGGGCCCTGGTGATGGGCCGACAATTCTCCACGCGCGCGCGCCGCGACGCGCTGGTCTTCGAGTTCGTCGAACAGCTCCGAGACCCCGAGAGCTCGGTCAGCGCGCGCGAGGCCGGCGCGATCATCCGCTACCTGGCAAATTCGCTCTGCTGGCTGGTCTTGCGACGCCAGCTCGGCTTGAGCCAGGATGAGAGCGTTCGCGCCGTGCAGTGGGCGCTCGAGACGCTGATCGCCGAGATCAAGAAGGGCAACGGCCCCGGCAAGGCTTGACCCTCACCAGATCACCCCTTACCGCGCAAAGTTTGCGATGTGACCCCGGCGAGAGCAGCGTTGACGCACAATTTCTGGGCATTGAGCACGAGGAGTTGTGCGCTCAGGGGTGAAAATGTTCAGGTCTCAGCTGCGCCCGCTCACCTTCGAGGGCTAAAAATGTTCAGGTCGATGCGCGCGCGAGGCGCGTCAACGCACAAAAGCTGAGGGTGGAGTC
>JACCWM010000087.1 GCA_013697635.1 Lujinxingiaceae bacterium
CAGTACCTCGATCTGACGCCGCCACGAGGAAGCATCAGCGCGGGCAGCGCCGTGGCCACCAAGGGCGACTCGAGCGCCCAGGTTGCCCTCTCGCTCAATGGCGTCAGCGCCCAACCCGGCGCAGAGGTCGACTATCAGGTGCGCGTTCGAAGCGGCGCGCATTCACAGCTCTCGGCGGTCACGCGTGGCCGCCGCGCCATCGGCGCGCTGAGCTATCAGTGGGAGCGCTCCTCGGGCACGACCAACACCAATTTTTCCCCGCTTGCCTCGGCAACCACGGCATTGTTCAACGACGCGACCGCACCCTCCAACGGCGACAGGCGCTACTACCGCAACCGCATCAGCGCAGCCAACACCGACACGGTCACCAGTCAGAGCGACTACGGCTTTCGCACCAGCGGCTGCGCGGTCAACACCAGCTTCTTTGGCGAGATCGGCGGCATCGCGACGACCGGCGCGATCACCCAAAACGCCAACATCGCCGCCGTGCGAAACGCGATCTTGCGCGCAAACGAGCTGGAGCCGCCGGCTCAGCAAATCTCGCCGGCTATCCAGATCACGAACGCGATCGTGATCGCCACCTCATTTCGCACCAATCTTCAGTTCTGGATTCAGGATTCCAACTCCGCAATTCAACTCTATCTCACCCAGCCGCTCGCCATCGGCATCGACATCGCCGTCGGCCAGCGCGTCAGCTTCGTTGCAACTCACTCGACCGTCTACAGCGGCCAGCCCCAGATCTCGAGCGTGAGCAACTTCCAGGTGAACAGCTACGACAACCCCGTGCCCTACATCGAGCGCACCGGCCAGGACATCACCATGAACGCCCATTACTACCGCAACGTGCGCGTCAGCGGCCAGCTAGGCCAGACTGCCACGGCCTGCGGCGGCAGCAGCTTCTGCTACGACTTGACCCATGGCCCGGCCAGCGCACCAAAGACGGTCGTCTTTCGCAGCGCGAGCACTTCACTCACGCCCGGCGCCTGCGTGACCTTTCTTGGGCCGGTCGTGGCCTTTCCCGGGCCGCTCGATTATCTCAGCGCGGAGCCCATCCCTCAGCTCGACACAATTCTCTATGAATGGCATGTAGCGGACCTGCCCTGAACTTGCACGGCCCGACGCTCTCACGAACGACCAGGAGCCCCGATGACCCAAAACGTGCAGATTCCACCCGCCGAGCTCATCCACCAGGACGAGCTGCGCTTTCTCCAGCACTTTGATTCGGGTCCGCGCCCGCCGGGCTGGCGGTTGACGCCGCGCGCGGTGGTGCAGTTCATCGTGGGCACGGGCGGCGAGAAGCTCAAGCTGGCTGCGGGAACCAAGGCCCCGGAGGGCGTGGCCCAGAGCCTGGCCATCTGCGAGAAGTTCGTCGGCCAGCGCGAGCTCGTCGAGCGCTGCGTGGTCACGCTTGCCAGCGAGCGCGGCCTGCTGCTCGTCGGCGAGCCTGGCACGGCCAAATCGATGCTCTCCGAGCTATTGGCCGCGGCCGTCTCGGGCACCAGCGCGCTGACCGTCCAAGGCACGGCCGGCACCACCGAGGACCAGATTCGCTACGGCTGGAACTACGCCCTGCTCATGGCCCGCGGGCCCCACCCCGAGGCTCTCGTGCCCTCGCCAGTGCTCACCGGCCTTCGCCGCGGCGCGATCGTGCGCATCGAGGAGGTCACGCGCTGTCTGCCCGAGGTGCAAGACGCGCTGATCTCGCTGCTCTCGGACAGGCGCATGGCGATCCCCGAGCTCGACGAGGCCGTCGACGGCGAAGGCGGCACACGCATCGAGTTTGCCGCGCCGGGCTTCAACGTCATCGCCACGGCCAACCTGCGCGACCGCGGCGTCTCGGAGATGTCGGCCGCGCTCAAGCGCCGCTTCAACTTCGAGGTGATCGCGCCGATCGCCGACATCGAGCGCGAGAAGAACCTGGTGCGCTCACGCGCCTCGGCCTCGCTTGCCCGCGTCGACCAGAGCTTCCAGCTCGACGAGGCCGTGCTCGAGGCATTGGTCACGGCCTTTCGCGACCTGCGAAGCGGGCGCACCGTCGAGGGCTGGAGCGTCGAGAAACCCACGACCGTAATGAGCACCGCCGAGTGTGTCTCGGTGGCAAGCTCGATCGGCATCCAGGCCGCCTACTTTCCAAGCGAGCGCGACGTGGCATCGCTGATCCCAGGCTATCTGCTCGGCGTCGTTCTCAAGGATGACGCCCAAGATCGCGGACGGCTGTTGGCTTATTGGGACAGCGCCGTCACGCGACGCGCCGAGGGCGGCGGCCGGCTTTGGAAGCGCTTGTTGGAGCTTCGCTCGGTACTCGAGGAGCACCATGGCCGCTCAACCTGAGCACGATTTTGCAGCCGACAGCCGCGAGCTGACCGACGCGCTGGAGGCGCTGACCAGCTCGACCACGCCGCTGGTGATCGGCGTGCGCCACCACTCGCCGGCGCTCGCGGCGGTCATGGCTCGCCTGCTCGACGACTTTGCCCCCGACCGCGTGCTCATCGAGCTGCCCGTCGAGTTCGCGCACTGGCTCACGTGGCTGGGAGATCCCGGCTTGCGGGCGCCCGTTGCGCTGGCGGCCGCGCGCGCCGACGGCGCAGGCATGTCGTTCTACCCTTTTGCCGACTTCTCGCCCGAGCTCGAGGCGGTGCGTTGGGCCGTGGCTCGCGGCGTGCCCGTCGAGCCCTTCGACCTGCCGGCCGGCACCCGACTCGAGGCCGCCTTCAAGACACGCACCGGCGCGCGCGATGACGCCCAGCCCGGGCTGACCGCCGCCTTGTACAAAATGGGTCGAACCGACGACTTCGAGTCACTCTGGGATCGCGTCGTCGAGGTGCACGCCCCGGGCGCAAGCGCCGAGAGCTTGCGCCGCGCCGCGCTCTACGTGGGCTGGGCGCTTCGCCGCGACAGCGCCGAGGCCGAAGGCGTCTCAGACTACGACCAGCTGCGCGAGACCTTCATGCGCGAGCGCCTCAGGGCGCTTGGCGCCTTTGAGGGCAGCCAGAGAATCGCTGTGGTCGTCGGCGCATTTCACGGCCCGGCGCTGCTCAGCGAGCCTTCCTTCTATGCGCCGGTGACCCACGTGGCGGGGGTCGATGAGGTCGTCACCGCGCTTATCCCCTACGCCTTCGAGCTGCTCGATTCGCGCTCGGGCTATCCGGCGGGCATCCGCGATCCGATGTGGCAGCAGGCCATGTTTTGCGCACTGCGCGACCAGGCCCCGCTCGACGAGGTGATCGCCGACACCCTGGTTCGCATCTGCCGCAGCATCCGCACCAGCGGCCATGTCGCCGGCATCCCCGACGCCGACGCCGCCATGCGCATGGCCATGAACCTGGCAAACCTTCGCGGCCTGCTCGCCCCGGGCCGCCAGGAGTTGCTCGAAGCCATCCAGACGGCCATGGGCCAGGGCGAGCAGCTTGGCCGCGCCCATGTGCTGGCGCGCGCACTCGAGCAGACACTGGTTGGACGTCGCCGCGGCCAGCTCGCCGGCGGCACACCGCGCTGTGGGCTCTACCCGCACGTCATCGAGCTCTTTGGCGCCCTCAAGCTGCCCGGCCCGGCCAGCACCAGCGCGGACGAGCAGATCATGCGCCTCGATCCGCTGCGCTCCGATCTCGACCGCCGCCGCCACGTCGCCCTGCAACGCCTGGAGGCCTGCGGCGTGCCCTACGCCGAGGAGCAGCAGCGCCAGGCAGTCGGCCTGGGCGAGACTCTGACGCGGGCCTGGTCGGTAAACTGGCAGCCCTCGACCGAGGCCATGCTCGAGATGGCCGGCGTCTGGGGTGCAACCCTCGAGCAGGCCGCCACAGGCGCGCTCAAGATCCAGGAGAATCGCCTGCGCGCATCGGACGCCTGGACGGCCTCGGCCATGCTCGAGGCCGCGCGCCGCGCCGCCGAGTGCGCGCTCATTGAGCTGACCCGCGAGCTGCTTCGTGAGCTCGAGGGCCCTTTTCTCGAGCAGGCCGATCTGGTGAGGATCCTCGATGCGCTGGTCTTCATCGAACAGCTCGAGCGTGGCCACATCCCCGGCCTCGACAGCCACGGCTTCGACGGCGAAAACGCCGCACGCCGCAGCGCATTTTTGGCCGCGGCCCTTCGCGCGCTCGAAGCCCTGACAGGTTCGGATCAACTCAACGATGCGCGCGCGCTGATCGCCCTCGTCTCGCTCTTCCAACACCAGGAGGCCCACGACGCGCTCGGCCACGGCAAGCTGGCCTGGCTCGTCGCATGCATGGCCGACGACGGCTCGCCGTTGATGCAAGGCGCCGGCTGCGCCGCACGCCACCTCATGGACGCTGAGGACATGGCGAGTTTCTCCCAGCGCCTGGGCTCCTGGCTCGACGCCGCCGTTGAGCCCGCCGCCATGGTGATCCTGTCCAAGCGGCTTCGCGGCGTGCTCGTCGCCGCAGGCCCGCTTCTGGAATCGAGCCCCGAGTGCCTCGAGGGCCTCGTTGGCCGCGTCGGCGCCCTGGCCGACGTCGACTTTCTTCGCCGCCTGCCCGCCCTTCGCGACGGCTTCGACGTGCTCTCCCCGGCCGCCAGAAGCCGCTTCCTCACCACCCTCGACGACGCCTTCCCCGCAAGCCTCGACCCACGCGGCCACACCCACGCCTTCACCCTGGCCGACGCCCCCGAGTTGCTCGCCATGTGGGCATCGGCCAACTTGGCCGGCCAGCAAGCGCTCGCGCATCTGGGCACGATCGCGCTCGCTCAAACGGCCGCCTCCACGGCCCCGATCGGTGCGGCCCCGATCGGTGCCAGGCACCCGCACAAGTCCAATACCAGCAACGGAAATTCGCAATCACCTTTGCCGCCCGACCTCCCCCACGAGATCACGTCGCTGGAGCGCTGGCGCCTGATCCTCGGGCGCGAGCGCGAGAAGCTCAGCGGGCGCGCCGCCGGGGCTGCGCGGGCGCTCGACGAGCTCTACGGACAGGGCCAGGGCGAAGGCTCGCACGGCGGTCTGGGCGGAGATGGGGGTGGCCAGGAGCAAAGCTATCCGACCACGCGCGCGTGGGCCGACGATCTCGAAGAGCTCTTCGGCGCGCCGGTGCGAGACGAGGTGCTCGGAAAGGCCGTTGAGCTTGGACGAAGCGCCGCCGCGCTCGAGCTCGACGCCGAGAACGTCACCCCCTCGGTCGAGCTGCTCGAGCGCGTGCTCGCCCTCAAAGGAAGCCTCTCGGAAGGGCAGATGGCCAGGCTTCGAAAGCTGATCGACCGCATCGTGCGCGAGCTGGTCAAGGCCCTGGCAACGCGCGTCAAACCCGCGCTTACCGGCGTGCTCAGCCCGCGCACGACGCGGCGAAAGGGCGGCCCAGTCGATCTCAAGCGCACCATCGAGGCGAACCTCAAGACCACGCGGCCCAAAGAGGGCGGCGGATTTGAGATCGTGCCCGAAAAAGTCTACTTCAAGACGCGTAATCGGCCGGCCACCGACTGGCACATCGTCCTCGTCGTCGACGTCTCCGGCTCGATGGAAGCCTCGACGATCTATTGCGCCATGATGGCCGCGATCTTCTTTCATCTGCCGGCCGTCTCGGTGAGCTTTCTGGCGTTCAACACCGAGGTCATCGACTTGAGCGAGCGCGTCGACGACCCGCTCAGCCTGCTGCTCGAGGTGCAAGTCGGCGGCGGCACACACATCGCCCGCGGCCTGCGCTACGCACGTGAGATCACCAAGGTTCCTGCGCGCACGCTGGTCGTGCTCGTGAGCGATTTTGAGGAGGGCTACGAGGTCTCAGGGCTGATCCAGGAGGTGCGCACGCTGGTCGAATCCGGCGTCAAGGCGCTCGGCGTCGCCTCGCTCGACGACGCCGGAAAACCACGCTTCAACCGCGCGATCGCCGAGATGGTCGCGGGCGCCGGCATGCCCGTCGCCGCCCTGACCCCGCTCGAACTAGCCCGCTGGGTAGGGGAGCAGATGCATGCCAGATAGTCGTCCCACAATTAGCCCGGCACTGATGGCCGCGCTCACCGAAGCCGCCCCCTCGCGCCTGGTGCGAAAGCTCGAGAGCGAGCCCACCCTGGGCGCGCCCTGGGCCTGGAGCACCACCGCAGATGGCCACACCATTCAGACCGACAAGGACGAAACGGTCACGCTTCGCCCCGTTGGCGGCGTGCTGCGCGACGGCGAGCACATCGCCTGCTCGTGTCTGCTCACGCCGCGCTGCTTGCACGTTTTGGCCGTCGCTCACCTGCTCGATCTCGACGACGGCAGCAGCGCTCAGCCCGACGCACCAGGCGATGATGTCGACGACATCTTTGTGCCCGCCCCGATCGACGACACCGCCCTCAGCCCGGCCCAAAAGGCCGCCGCCTTGGCCCTGTGGGAGGCCGGCAGCGCCCTGCTTGACCACGGCGCCGCCAATGCCCGCATGACCATCGTCGCCGAGCTGCTTCGCGCCGTACACACCTGTCGCATCGCCGGCCTGCACCGCGGCGCCGCCGCTGGCCTGCGCACCGCCCAGTGGATTCGCCAGCTCCAGAGCGCCAGCAGCGGCTTTCAACTCGAAGGCCTCTCGGCCGATTTGCACGACCTGCTCCTGACAAGTTGGATGCTGGCCCACGCCGACGTTGCCCCCACGCCCTCGCTTCACGCCTGGGTCGGCACCGCCCGGCGCACCTACGCGCTCGCTGGCGGCTTGCGCCTCTTTGGTTTGTTCTGCGAGCCGGTCATCGCCCAATCGGGCTACGGCGGGGTCGCCGTCACCCTGGCCGAGCGCTCCGGGCGCATGTGGACCCTCTCGGATGTCTATCCAGCCGGCGCCAACCGCGTCATCGGCGCCTACCTGGGCGGCATCTCGATCGGCGACACCAGCCTGGCACCGACCGACCTTTGCCGCGCCGGCCTCATGCTTCAACACGCCGCAGGCTCGCCCGATGGCCGCCTCAGCATGGGTAAGAATGTGCGCGCCGTCACCTCCGACGCCGGCGACTGGAACTCCGAGACCCTTCGCCCCCTCTGGGAGCACCCCCTGGCCGCCCAGCTCGACCGTGCCTGGCAAGCCCTCGCGCTCCCGATCCCCGAGCGCCCGGCCGGCAGCGACCTGATCTTCTTGGACGGCCACGTCGTCGGCGCCCACGACGACGCCCTGATTATCGAAGCCCACACCGGCGGCGACGAAAAAGTCCTCATTCGCTGCGTCGCCTCCGTGCTCAACGAGGCCCTGGCCTACCGCGACAACCTGCGTCTGCTGGCCCGCGCGCCCGGCCTAAATCTTCGCTTCATCGGCCGCCTCGACTTCGACCAACCCCATCAGATAGCCCTACTCGCCATCGCCAACGCCCCCCAAGACGACGCCATTGCCACCTCCGCCCCCTCCCTCGCCCTACCCGACACCTGGCGCGCACGCGTCAACCTCGGCCTCGATCGCCTCCAGACCGGCTTCATCACCCACACCGAAGCTCGCCCAACCAAAGCCAATCTCATCGAAACCGATCAGATGCCCACACCCCTTGAGATCCTGCGCCGACGCCTCCAACGCCTCGTCTACGGCGGCCGCATGACCCTTCGCGCCGAGATCACCCCCGCACTTGAGCGCGAGGCCCTCCAACTCGACCACCGCCTGCTCTCCCAGGGCGCGACTTTACTGCGCGCCCTTGCCATCAGTGGCCTTCCCCGCGGCCGCACCTGGACCGGCGAACACGAGGTCACCGACCCCCAGGCCCTCGCCCGCTGCTGGCTCGCCGCCACCGTCTACGACGAAGCCGCCACCCGCGCGATCATGCGCAGCCGCTGGTAGCCCGCCAAATTTTTCGACGTTTAGCACTTGGCCAGATAGCAGCTCTTGCGGGTTGCCTCGGAGAGCGATTCGACGATGCTCTCGGTCAAAGGCGTCACGGAGCTGATCAGATCGTCGCCTTCGGCTTTGGGTGGCATGACCACCTCTTTCCAGGCGAACTGATGCTCTTCGTTGCAGCCTGACCAGAGCGAATAACCCCAGCGGTCGGGGGCAAAGCCTCGCCAGACTGCCACGTAGAGGTGGTGCTCCTCGCAGAAGAGGTGGTTTTGGGGATCGACTAAGGCGGGGTCGTAGTGGACCTGGGGGGTGAAGTGCAGCTGCTCGCTCGCGGCGAGGTGTTTGGCGAGCGACTCGGCGATCGTCTCGAGCAGGGTGGTGTCGACCGGGCCAGGCATGGGCTGGCTGATCCCGACGTCGGTGAACGAGATCGTCTTGAAAACCGTGTCGCTGTCGCTGGTGATGAGAAACGGCGAGTAGTAGTGCTCGCGCTCGACGCTGACGACCGAGGCGATCGACTCCACGGCGGCCGGGCTCATGGCCAGCTCGCCGCGTGTGGCCGGTGCCGGTATGCTTGTTCGAGCGAGCACGACGCTGCCCAAGAGCAAAACCGCGATCGTTATGGGCAAACCAACTCGACGCATTCCAACCTCAATCACCATGGCCAAAGACTACGATCCAAATATACGCATTGTCGATCGCTTTTAAAGCCTCTTCTCTGATCGTGGCACGAAAGCAGGCGCCAACATTGATTTGCTCTTGCGAGCTACGAAGCCTGAGGCTACTTGTTAGAGTCAGTCATTCAAACGCATGCCGCATTACGATGATGGCCGAGGTCAAAAGATGCAACAATTTCCCACGATCGCCGTGTTTGTGTTGATCGCAAACGTCGGCCTCTGCGGGACGACGCCCAAGAGCGCCGTGCCCGAGGACGCCGCGGCGGTGCCGGCCGCAGAGCGTTTGCAAGGCGGGCGCAACGTTTACCAGGGCAACGTCAACCACAACCTCGGTGCCCTGCGCGACGATCTCGACGAGACGGTCAAGGAGCGCTTCGATGAACAAAGTAAGACCGTCGAGGCGACCAAATAATGATCGAAACGGTGACACTCCAGGGCTTGGTACCTGCAAGCGCCTCAGTTAGGGTAGCTATCCCAGAACACATCCGGTAGGCTTCTACCCTACAGGTACTGGCACCTTAAGCCTGCATGTCGACGAAACAAAAGATTGTCCATGAGCGATATACATGTTTCCTATCAGTGGCTTCAGCGAGGCCGAGGAACGAGCGAGTTGGTACGCCGCGAGGCGGTAGCAACGGGCGCCGATGGGTCACCGGTTGCCGCCGATGATATTTTCGCCCAGATCGCCAATCTCAAGGGCATGCCTCACTTTGCCGATGTACGCGAGCTACGCCTCGAGGAAAACGGCCTGGCCGATCTGACACCGCTGACCAGCCTCAACGACATCGAAGTACTCCATCTGGCGGGCAATGACATCGTCGAGTTGTCACCGCTCTCCTCGCTGGTCAAGCTGCGCATCTTGGATTTGAGTCGCAACCCCAATCTCGAGAGCTTGAATCACCTCAGCAGGCTCACGGCTCTGGAGAATCTGAGCATCTATCAGACCCAGGTCGACGATCTCGAACCAATCGCGCACCTGTCCAAGCTCAAGGTCCTCAACTTCTCCAACACCCGCGTCACCGATCTGGCGCCGTTGTTGCAGATGGCCTCGCTTTGCGAGGTGCAGCTCTTCGAATTCGGCGAGATCGAGCGCGGCACCGATGATTGGAACATCATCGTTGAGCTGCTCTCGCGCCAGATTCGCGTCGACTGCCACGGCGTCGGCCGCATGGTCAGCGCCGCCACAGAATTGCGCCGCCGGCGCCGACAAGACCGTTAATTCCTAAAACGATGGCACGTCGCCGTCCTCAAAGCGCTTCCAGGCCCGCTCAAAGAGCGTGTGGACGGGCTCGAGAACCACGATGTTACCCAGCGGCGAATGGGCATCGGCCGTGGTTCGATAGATCTGGAGCTTCCAGGTCTCGATCGGCAGATGCGGCGTCTTGAAAGCTTCCCAGCCGCCGTCGATGAAATAGCTGCGCCCGGCGCGCGCGCGCTTGGCCTCGACCAGGATCTTCTTGACGACGAGCTCCTTGCCCGCCTTGGTGTAACGCGCAGCCGTCCAGCCGTTCCAGATGCGCACGTTGGCTGTCGTCGGGTTGTACAGGGTCAGCGTCTGTAAGAAGAGCACAGCGGCGTCCTCGCTGACGCCAAAGCGCTCGCGCACCTGGGCGACAAGTTCGGGCACCGAGTGCAGCGCGTTGGCCTCGTACTCACCCTCAGCTACGGGCGAGGTGCAGGCGCGCTCGCACAGCGCTCGAAAGCCCTCGGAGACCAATATTTCAATGCGCGTCAAAGCGGCGTCGATCTGTGGATAGCTGGCTCGAAGCGCGCGTTGCTCGACGGGCAACGCGCCGCCACCAAGCAAAAAGTGCGTCCGGTAATACTGCGAACAGCTATACATGCCGCCAAGGGCCACCATACTCTCGGTCTCGACCAGATCGATGCCCAGGCCTTCGCGGCGCGCGCCACCGAGCGAATCGAGCCACTGGTTCTTGCGCAGCGCATTCTTCGCCGCGTCCTCGCCGTAGAAATACTCGGTGTGCAAGAATGCGAGCAACTTGGGACTGGCGAGCTGATCGTAGACGGCCTTGTAGAGCGCCTGAGCGTTGGCGCGAAGCGCGTCACCGACGGGGTACATCAAATACATGTAAGCGATAAGCGACATCGCGTCGGCGAAGGGGCCGTCGCCAAACAATGGCTCGGTCACGGCTGGATCGTCCTCGACGGCGACCGTGTAAACGCTGGGATAATTGCGGTTCTCGATGTTGAATCGGCTTTGCACCGCCCGGCTGTAAGTCTGGGAGCTGCTCGGGTCGACGAGCGCAGTGAGCAACGCCCTCGAATTCAGGGTCAGCCGCAGGTTCTTGTCGACCTCGATGATCAACGCATCGGGAAGCGCCGTTTTTTTACCAAAGACCTCGTTCCAGGCCTTGGCCATGGTGGCCACAACGCCGAAAGAATCCTCGCCATTGGCACCGATCGACCAGAGCTCCTCGGGGTTGGCCGGAAACGAGCGCTCATAGAACTCAAATAACTTCTCGACGTTGAGGCCTCGAAGCGTCGAGCGCGCCGCATCGGCCTCGGTCACCTTGAGGCCCATCTCGGTGCGCAGCTCCTTGCTAAGAAAGTTCTTCTCCCAACTGCTGATGTTCGGCATACCGACCCAAATCAGCGCCGCCTCGGCAAAGCTCAGACCGGTGAGTTCGGCCAGCTTCGTGGCCGCCTCGGCACTCCAGGGCACCTGGCCCTTCTCGGACATGGCGAGCACAAAGCGCGCAATATTCGCGCTGGTGAACGAAGAGCGGCTGAGCACGCGCTCGCTGGTCATGTTGGCGCCCGCCAGCACCTTGAATTTGCCGTCGGGGGCATACTCGAGCACATTGGATTGATTGGTCGCATAGCTGCTTTGAAGCACGCCGGTGTAGCGGTTGCCCTCGTAGACCGTCGCCCAAACCCCGCTCTCCTGGTTCTTGGGCAAGTAGGAGGCCGCATTGGTATCCAAAATGCTGTAATTGACCAGGCGCAGTTGACCCTCGTATTCAAGAAAGCCAAGCTCTGCCCAGGTCGTAAGCAGCGCGGTGATCCGTCGACTGCTGTTTGGATCGCGCCCATGGCGCGAGGCGATGAAGGCCAACGCCCCTTCCCTGCCAAACAACTGTTGCCAGGGCGTCTTGAGAAAGACATGCGCTGCGCCGTCGTCACCTTCGAACAGGAAGCGCCGCTCGGAGCGCAGCGCATCGATCAGCGAAACAGCGCCGTTGTTCCACCAATAGCCGAACTGATGTAGACCCACGGAATTGAGCGCCTGGCTGATGTCACCATCCTCGATGGCATCGCCAATAGGGTTGTTTACCAGGTTTTGAGGTGAAGCAGACTCGAACAACTTGATATACGATTGGGCCGCCTGCGCGGCTTCTTGGACCACACTCGCCACCGCCTCGATGAACCCTTTATCGCTTGCATTGGCCACAATGCTGGCGACGAGCGCTTCGAGTTCGACAGCCTTGGGCGCTTTGCCAGCCTCCCGCTCACCGCGCAGCACACCGGCCCAATGTTCACCGCAGGCATAGAGCGTGGCCTCGCTCTTAAGTGCGAGCCCGCTCGAGACGATGCGCACGCACAGCTCATCGATCCAGGCGGCCAGTCGCTCGGATTTGGCTACGGTCGTCGTGGATGCAGCGAGATCACCGAGCACCGCGGCCAGCACGAGCGTTGCGACGGCGTCCGCGCTCAAATTGCGCAGGCTCGTCGAGCCGTCACCGTCGCGGGCCGTGCAAAGGTGCATGAATCGAAAGTTCAAATAACCCAGCGCCGAGGCGGTGTGGCTTGCCGTCGAGGCGACATAACCGCCGTCGTGCGCGCAGATCGACAAATCTGCGGTGATCGGGCGCAAGAGCTCGTCACCGGGAAACTTCGCAAGCGCGACCGGACCGCTAAAGCCTGGTGTCGACAAGGCGAAGCGCCGCCCGTCGATACTCTCCCATTCGGTGAGATACGGCGCCAAAAGCGGCGTTCGCACGCGCCAGCCGTAGAGCCCATCCTTGCCACCAAGTGGTGAATCTTGCATCTCCTCGCTCAGCGGATACAGCTCGAACCTCGAGATATTGAGCTGCTTGCCCTCGGCAACAAAGTCCTCAAAAAAGCGCGGCATCGAGCGCCGGCCGACCGTGCCCGTGCGCGGATCGAACTCGGCCAGACTCTGGTCGTTCCAATCGCCGCGCAGCGTCCAGTAATTCTCTTTGTCGCTGAGCACCAGACCGCTGGCCAAGCCATCTTTGTCACCGGGATACAGCGCCCGCCCGCCGTAGCTGATGCCTCCATCGGCAAGCTCAATGGCCACACCGGGCTGGCCCAGATGGCTCGTAAAGTCGAATATCTCCGACGGATTACCGCTCCAGTACGCGCTACCTCGCCAGTGACTGTCGTAGAAGCCGACGAGCAATTGCCCGCCGGCGTAGCGTACCCAGTTGAGCCGGCTGCCTGCGGGTAGCTGCAAGTCGTGCTCGAGAACACGCCCTTTGGGGCCGACGACGATCGCGCGCAGTGCGTTATAGAGCATGGCAAAGGGAAAGATCGCGACGAGCGTGGGCGAGGAGGCATTCTTGCCTTTGGTGCTCAACTCTTCGAAGGCCTCCTCATAGGCTGGCCAGCAGAACTCGTCGAGCAGACCGGTTTGAAGCGTGCGCCAGAGCGGCGAGACCAGATCGACCTGACAGCCAAGCTCGTAGGCATCTGGAAACTCGGCAAAAGTCGCGGCGCTGACGTTTGCGCTGAGCGTGCTCTCGGTGGCGACGAACGCCGGCAGCGCGCCGCGACTGAGCTCGCTGATGCGCTCGGTCAACCAGGCACGCCGGGCGCGCTCGAGCCCGGAGCGGCCTTTTGCGACACGCTGAAACTCCGCGTTTCCAAAGGCCTCGCCAACGGCGCTGTCCAGCGAGAGCGCAAAGCGCGCGTCGTTGCCGACAAAGACCAGGTCGCGCAGATGCTCGCTCGACTCGGCGTCGGCACCGGCCCAGCCCGCCAGATCGAAGTTTGCCTGGCTGACAACCGGGATCTCCAGCTCAATGGCGAGGTCGACCAGATCGATGTCCGCCTTGGAGTAATAGCCGCCGTCGCCGAAGCTGAGCTCGACGCCGTCATTCTTGAGGCGGGCGGCCATGCGCCGCATGATTCCAAAAACGACGTCGGGCTGATTCGAGGAGCTGCGCCAGGAGTAGCGCTCCATGCTGTGGCTGAGCGTGCGCGACAACCAGGCCGCGGCGCTGTCCTCCGGAGCGGCGGCAACAGCCATCTGACCGGCCGGCTCATAGAGCGCGTCGAGCGCGCCGCACTCCTCGAGAAACTCCAGCCACTCGATCTTGTAGGCGGCTTCGGCGCCTTGTGGCGTCGGAAAAAGGTTGAGCAGGCGACCGCGCATCGCGGCGTCCTTGACGGCGAGCTTGGCGAACGGCTTGCGGTAGGTCTTCCAAAACTTCACTGCTGCGCGCGAGAGCGAGGGCGCCTGCCAGACCTCACGGATAAAGCGCGCGTCCTCGTCGGCCTGCTTGAGACCGGCGATGCGCACGAGCTTTCGAAGCTGATCGACCAGCGCGGCATGCGGCGGCGTGCCCCCCAGCGTGCGGCGAACGCACAGATCGAAGAAGATCTCGTAGGCCTGCCCGTCACCGTAGCGCTTGATCAGATCCGTGGCGTAGTCGGTCATCGCCTTGTTGGTCAGCGCACCGGCCAGCGCAAACTCGATGAAGGCCTCGCGGCGCTGATTCTCGTCGACCTCGAGCGCGTAGATCTGCTCGGCGTCGCGCGCCTTGCCAAAGGCGCTCGCGGCATATGCTGTATTTCCTGCCTCGAGAAAGGCGCGTCCGACCTGCTCGTAATAGGAGGGCAAGAAATGCGGTAGCGTGCGCGCGAGGTCCTCGGCGATCACGTCGAAGGCCTCCTTGGCGTGGCCGGGCTTGGACTTGGCCGCGCGCGCCTGGCGGTTAAGCGCCTTGGAGACCTCAAGGGCGCGCACGCCGTTGGCCGGATCGTGCACAAGCACCCACTGCGGAAAACCCAACAACTGGCGCTGGCGGCGCGCGACCTGCTCGACAACGCGCCCCGCCGTAAAGCCGAAGTACTCCATGCTGCTGTCCTCGCCGGGCGCGAGGCTCGTCGAGGTCAGGCGCACGACCGGGCGATCTCCCAGCGCCGGGTGCACGTAGAAGCGCGCATCGATCTGATCGACGACGGCGTCGTTGGGAAGGCTTGTGGTTGCGGGCAGATAGGCCCCCGCTTTGAGAAGCTGATGTGGTTCAATGCTCACAACCATGGACGCTCCTGGAGTGCTTTGCAGTGATCGTGTCGCATTCAAGGCCGCCCGGGAATTACTCCTCGGTCTTCTCTTCCTTGGCGCGCCCGGCATAGACGGCGGCGGCCATACGCATGCCCTCGGAGAAGGCCACCGGCCCGACGCTTCCCAGCGCGAGCGGGCGCTCCTTGTCGTCCACCCAGATCAGCTCGCCGGTAAAGGTCTCGTACTCGGGGTAGTCGCAGCCAATCCAATAGCGTGCTTCGACGTGCACTCCAGCCTCCCAGACCGGGCAGCAAGCGAAGCCGCCGCGCACCCGATAGCCCAGGCTGCGACAGCGCCCATTGGCAAAGTTGAGCTGGTCGAACTTGCCGTTGGCGAAGCTTTGGATCGAGCGCTGATCGTCTTTGTGCTCGGCGCCGCGCGGATAGATCTCACGAAAGAGCTGCGAGAGGCCCTGCTCCATGGCAAGCTCGACGGCGATCTCACGCAGGTCGGCGATCTCGGCCAAAAGCACGGGATGGGGAATGACCACCGTCTCGACGTTGAGCCAGATCGTCTCGCCATCGAGATTGACCAGCCCGACACCACGCTGGGCATCGGCGCCTCGCAAAAAGCCCACGTGCTCCTCGTCACCTGCTGCGAAGCCTTGAGGCGCGACGACGGCGTTCTCCAGAGGCTTTCGCCACGCCGGATCGTCCCACACAGCGAGGATGACCTGAACCGGCACAGGCAGCGAGCGCAGCATCCAACCATCGACCGTCTCGATGCAGGTGCGCTCGTGCTCGACGAGAAGATCGAGCACCTGGCGAAGCTGCTGAACGGCATCGCTGCTGCGCACCTTGGGCGGCAAAGTGGCGAGCAGCTTACCCTTGGCATTGCGACAGACAATCTTGCCCTCGTCGATCGTGACCGCGTAGCCGCCGTCGGCGTCGACCCATGGTTGTATCGCTTCAACAGCCATATTTCCTATCCTCTCAAGCGTTTAGGGCTTCAGGTGGTGAGCTGAGTGCGGTTGGTGCTGCTGACTACTTTGAGCAGGTTGCATCTCATATTCTCCCGGCCCGTTCAACTTGAAAACACCAGCGCTGTTGTAGGATCCAAAAAAATGCGGCCGTGCTCAAGGCACGGCCGCATCGATCAAGCGAGTGTTACAAGCTCGAGATCACTGCCACCACAGCCTCGGCGGTCCGCCAAAGGGCATCACCCAGATGTGGTTGGCCGCCGGCGCGAAGATCCAGCTCGCGTTGAAGCTCGACGTCTCGCCCATCTGTGCCGTGGTCAAGGGCGTGCCGCCGGAGCTGGTCGCGCTTCCCGTCGTCACATTCCAATAGGAGTCCGTGACCGTGGCGGAGTTCGCGCCAACGAGGCCGCCGACGTTACCGTTTCCAAGCACGACGTTGGTCGCGTACGAATTGGTGATCGAGCCGGCCACGTTTCGCCCGACCAGGCCACCGACCGCTCCGTTGCCGCTGTTGCTGGCCGTACCGGAGCTGAAGCAGTTACGGATCGTACCCTCGTTGCGCCCGACCAGGCCACCGCCGGTGCCATTGCTGGAGAACGAACCGGTCACGAAGCTGTTCTCGATCAGGCCCTTGTTGAGGCCGACCAGCCCGGCGGTGCGTCCACCGCCGCCGGCGATGTAGTTGAGCAGGCCGATCTGGCGGATCGTGCCGGTGGAATCGGTGAACATCGCCGAATTCTCCGCGCCGCCCGGGATCGACAGGTTGCTGATGCGCCGGAAATTGCCGTCGAAGACGCCGCTAAACGGTGTCGTGCCCGTGCCAATGCGATTGTAGGTGACGTTGTTCATATTGATGTCGGCCAGCAACTTGAAGTGGCTATTCCAATACTGAGCATTGCCGGCAAGGCCGATGCGGTTGAGTTGCGCAGCCGTGCAGATCGTAAACGGGTCGTAGATCGTGCCGGCGCCGCCACCAAACAGAGTTCCGGCTGGATCACAGACCGAGTCGGCAAAGAAGCTGATCGTCGCACCGAGCTTGACCAGCGGGGTCGCAATCGAGAGCGCCTTGGGACCGGCCTGCGTCGAGGTCATCTCGCAGGTCGCCACGCCCAGAGCGTTGGTGGCGCTACAGCTGCCATAGGCGTTACCGCCACCCGTCGCGCTGAAGGTCGGCACGACGCCAGCGACAGGATTTCCGTACGTGTCCACCAGCGTGATCGTGATCGAAGCAGCCGTGACACCGTCGGCCAGCCCATTGGTGCCCGTGATGTTCGAATTGGCCGCAACCGGCGCCGCTGCGCTGATGTCGAAGCTGTTGCTCGTCGCGGTTGCCAGAGCGCCGCTCGCTGCGCCCAGGCGATAGCCCACAGCGGCACGGTTGATCGACAAACCGGGAAAGCTCGCCAGACCGGCATTGGCCTGGCGCGTCAGCGTACCGCTGAGTACACCGTCGCCAGCCGGGTTGGTCGTGATCGACAAGGTGATCGATGCCGCCGAATCGCTCACACGGTCGCCGTCGGCATCAATGACCTCCACACCGACGCCGCCCAGGCTTGCGCCGGCCGCGGCCGAAGCGGGATGCGTCACGAAGCGAAGGCCCGTGGGCACGGCCGACAAGGTCGTGAAGCTGATGTTCTCACCGTATGACGTGCCGGCTGCCGTCGTGGCAAATGCCCGAACGTAGTAAGTGGTCGCCGCATCGAGATCGGAGACCAGAGCGCTGAATTCATCGGTGCTCGAGCTTGCCCCTAAAGACTCACAATCGGCCGTGTTGGGCACGGCCACCGTCGACCAGCAAAAGCCGTGAGCGGTCGGGTTGGGAGCACCGAGCACGGTGATCGTACCAAAGGCACGTGCGCTCTTGGCCTGAACGCTGTCCACCGAATTGGTGGTCACCGTCGGCAGCGCCGCACGAAAGCCGCGATCCGAGCCCGAACTCTGAGACAGGGCACCTGCAGCGCTGACCGTCACGCGGTAGTAGCGCCCTGCGCCCGTTGCCGGGGCCGTTGCATCGTTGTATGTCGGCACGGCCGTATCGACGAGCCTCACGAAGCCACTTGGTGCATCGGTCGACGAGCGATCCCAACTAAAGGCGCGCGTGCCAACTCCGCGGTGACCCATAGCGGCCGACGATGCCGTGCTCAATCCGGCGTCATTGACGGAGACCACACGGTAGCTAACGCTCGAGCCAGCCGAAGCCTCGCCACCGGTTGCCGAGAGCACGACATGGAGCGCTGAAGTTCCCTTGCTTGCACCAAGGGTCACGGCCGAGAGCGTGGCCGCCGGCGCAGCGGTGTCGGTGTAGCTGAGGGCGTTGCCCAAAGCAATCCAGCTGCCATTGCCATTGATCTCGATCTGGTAGCCGTCAACACCGTAGCCGGCGAGAAAACCGCTATCCGAGCCGGACGCCGCGCCCGAACCGGCGTCGTTGAACGCGCGCACGGTGTAGGTGTGGCTTGTGCCAGCATCGGCCGTCGAAGCGCTCCAGGAAACCGTGACATGTGCGGTGCTCGTGCCCTGGGTCGCCGTGACATTGCCTGGCGTCGAAGGTACGCCGGCTCGGGAGGCGGTCGTGTCGGTGTGGCTCGTGACCAGCACCGACTCGAGCAGTGCTCCGTCGCGGTAGACGTCGTAGCCGCCCACCGCAAGTGCTTCGCGGTAGCCTGTCGCCGCATCAGAGGGTTCGCTGGAGAGGGCCGGATAGGTGGCCACGACGGTGTACTCATAGCTCTGTCCGTTTTGCACGGAAGACGCGCTCCAGCTCAGCTCGACGACTTCACTCGACACACCTTTGGTCGCGCTCAACGCCGTAGGCGCCGACGGCACGCCAGGAGCGCCGGCAGCATCGTCTTCGAGGCTGTCCGCCTCATCGCCGAGCTGGCCGATCGCGACGCCGTCACGATAGACGATGTACCCCGTCGCGCCATCGATGCCCGTCCAGGTGATCCAGACGCTCGCGCTGCTGTCGCGGGTTGCATCGACATCGGTCGGAGCCGGAGCCGCCGTCACGAAGGCAATCTCGTTGCCATAGTAGTAGGCATCGGCATCGGCCAGGAATGCGCGCACGTAGTAGGTGCGGCCTGGGAGCAGGGTCTCGACGAAGAGATCGAAAGCTGTAGCCTGGTCGAGCTCACCCAACTGCTGACAGTCGGCGTCGTCGAGCGAAGGTTCCTCCTCGGTCGACCAGCAAAAACCGTGATCGATGATCGGGGCAAGCCCCAACACACTGACCGTCGCGTTGAGCGTGGCCGCGTAGGCTTCGATGTCGGTTGCGGCTTCGGTGACAAAGGTGAGTTCGGGGCAGACCGTCGCGCCGTTGCAGCTCGTCGACTCGAGCGAGGCACAGACAAACGTGTCGAGATTGCACGGGCCGCAGGCCGTACCCGGCTCGGTGGCCAGATCGTCGAGACCACCACAAGCATTGAGATTGGGATCGACGTCACAAACCAGCTCGTTCTCGTCGTCACACTGCCAGACCTCACCCTCGCCGCAGGCATCGCCAGGTTGCTGGGAGAGCACCAGACAGCCGCCGCAGGCGTTGAGCTCGCGAGCATCGATGCAGCTCGTCAGGTTGAGCGAAGCACAGACGACATGGCCGTCGCCGCACGCGCCACACGAATCACCCGGCGTCGCATCGAGCACGGCCGTGCCACCGCAGGCGTTGGAGCCTGAGCACACGATCTCGTCCAAGCCAGCGCATGAGAAGACGCCCTCGTCCTCACACTCTTCACCGATAGGATGGTCTTCCAGCTCGGTGCAGCCGCCACAAACGTTGCGGTCGGGATCAAAGCAGATGACGTCATTCTCACCGTCACACATCCACTCGCCCTCACAGGCACCACACGCGTCGCCAGGCTGCTCGAGCAAAGCCATGCAGCCGCCACACGCATTGACGCCCGCTTGCTCGCCTTCGCAGCGCACATCTTCAAAGCCGTCACAGACCACCGCGCCCTGAGCACACTGGCCGCAGGCTTCACCGGGGTTCGCGCTCAACTCTTCCTGGCCACCGCAGTTGTTCTCGTCTTCGCCAATACAGGCGACTTCATCGGTGTTGATGCAGCTCCAGAGGCCATCGGACAATGCACCGCGGGTGCACGCTGTGTCCGGCTCACCAGCCAAGCCGGCGCAGCCGCCACAGGCGTTATTGAGCGATGCGTTTTGGCAGCTCAAGGTGAGACCTGTGCAGGCAAGTTCGCCGTCGGAGCACGCCCCGCAGCTCTGACCGAGCGTTCCAGTGAGCGTGCCACAGCCACCACATGCGTTGGCCTGGCTTGCCCCTAAACAGTGAACGGCATTGAGCCCGTTGCATACGATACGCCCATCGTTACAGGCGCCGCACGGCGAATCCGGTCCCAAATTGCTGCCTACGGGAAACAGCTGCAAGTCGCCACCGCAGGGGTTGACGAAGGGCCCCGTATCGCTGTCGGACTGGGCGTCGCTTGGATCAGAATCCTGATCATCACTATCGGTCAAGACATCGCCGACATCGACGATTCGGTTGTTCTTGTTCTTGCTGACATCTTCATCGCAGCCCGAACATCCTCCGCAAAACAACACGACAAGCGCGACCAATAACCAACGCCCTAACTCAAAATCAGGATATTTCATAAGTCTCTTTCCTCAAAAAAATGAACAAAAACATTGCGCTTAGCTCTAGGGACCGACTGCTGGTACGTGGCAAAAAACATGCCTTCCCTGAATTGCCGGATTTGAATACGGGCTATACCAGAGTCTTGAGAACAATGAAAGAACTCTGAGCACTGAAAATGCACAATTTGCAAACCAGGTGCTCCCCCAGAATTAAACCCTTGAAATCAAAGTACTTCGAGCAGGCTCTCACGCGCGCGCAGGTCCGCGGCGTGCGGCGCATCGCACGTATCGAAGAGGGAGGCTGCGAGAAGAAAACACCGACTTGCCCGCGCCGAATCGCCTTGATCGAGCATCTGTTTGCCGGCCGACTCGAGCAGTTCGCCGAACTCACGCGCGATCAGCGCGGAAAACACAAGCGTGTCGCTCACTGCGTCGAAGTGCTCATCCCAGAGACCGAGCTCCCCTTTGTGCCCAAAGACGATCAAAAGGGCCAGATGGGGCGCGGCGTGAAAGGTTGGAAAGACGCGCACCTTGAAACTATCGATGTCTCTTTCAATGCGCATTTGCACCGCGTCGAATTTCCCTTCGAGCAAGTCACACATGGCCAGCAAGATCGACGCGGAGGCCTCGATCGAGTGGCCGATCGATTGGGCTACAAGCAACGCCTCTGCGTAGCAGCGGCGTGCCTGAGCGATGTCATTGCGACAGCGCGCGGCGTCGCCCAGCAGGCGGGTCGTGACTGCAAGACCGGCGCGGCTGCCGACCTTCGTAAAGAGGGCATGAGCGGCATGGGCGGACTCTTCGGCACGCGCGAGCTGGTCGACGAGTTGCACTTGCGAAGCGGCAAGTAAGCACCAGGCCTCCTCCAAGATGTGTCCGCTGGCGTTGGCGACCTGGCGGCCTCGAATCACACAGCGCTCTGCCTCGACCAGGTCTCCCGAGTTCAAGTAGATCCAAGAGAGGCCATGCAACGCGCGCGCGACTCCTTGCGCATCATTGCATTTTTCGAACAGCTCGAGCGCTCGTTGGTAGTGCGCGAGGCTTTCGTCGGAGTCCCCTGCGAGACCGAGCAGTCCGGCCTTGATCCGAAACGCATCGGCAAGGACGATGTCGGTCACATTCTGGGTGCGCAACACCGCTTCAATCTCGGCGCTGGCGCCGCCATGATTGCCCAGATAGCGTAAGGCGTCGGCGCGTGCACAGTGGCTGCGAAGATGAAGCGAGCTGTCCCCCGAGAGCGTGGCAAGCCCGACGGACTTGTCGTAGAGATTGGCCAAGACGATCGCTTCCTGATAGCTGCTGGTCAGCAAACGCCCTTGAATCGCTTGCCACAAGGGCTCGAGCGCTGCGCTGTAAGCGTTGGCCGCAAGGAAATGGCGTGCGCGCCGCTCATAGCGGCACGAGCCGTTGTTGCTGGCCTCATGAATGACTGCGGCGCACGCCCGATGGATGTCGGCCCATCGTCCGGCTGCGCGAGCACTGGCCTCCAGGCTGTCACGGTGTGCCCCCAGGGCAAACGACCAACCCGTGCTGCGTCGTTGTCCAAGGCCGCTGAAGATCAGGGCGTCGACCAGATCAGCGGCGATGTTGACTCCCATGTGATCGCACACGGACTGCCACTCCGCGGTGTCGACGTCCTGACCGATCGCGGCAGCCACTTCCAGCGCCATTTGGGCCACCGCAGGCTCTTCGAGTTGCTCGAGCATGCGATGGATGCGCGCCGTGCAAAGCGCCTGGATGTTGCGCGGAAAAACCCCCTGACCGGTCTCGCGCAGGTGATAGCCCTCCGGGCTGGACATGAGCACGTTGCGCTCGATCCAGTCGCCGACCAGTTGCACGGCAAACAAGGGATTGCCCGCTGTATGCGTGGTCAAAAGCGAGACGAGATCGTCTTCGAGGCCCAGCATCTGGCGAACCAGGTCGCCGTGATCGGCTGGCGGAAGCGCGTCGAGCGACATCTGAATCACATCCTCGCGCGCTCGCAGCTTCCAGAGCAGCGCCGTCTCAAGGGCCCGCTCGTCGAGCGCATCGAGCCGATAGGAGACCAACACCAGCACCGGCAGTGGCTGGGTGGCCTGCGCCTCGAGCAGATGCTCGACAAAGCCCAGACAATCCTGACTCCACTGGGCGTCGTCGATGCAGATGATCACCGGGCGCTGCTTGCAAAGGTAGAACAGATAGCGCTCAAACGCTGCGTAGCGCTCCGCCGGTCCATAGTGCACCACCATGGGCACACGCGCGCTCGGTGTTTCCTCGTAATAGACCGGCTTGATCAACTCCACGACCCCGGCGGCGTCCATCGCCAAACGCTCGGCTGTGCTGCCTTCGCAGCGAAGCAGCTCGATGTGCTGGCGCGTGCGCTCGTAGAGCTTCTCGCGCGTCAGCCCCAGACCCGTCAGATGGGTTTGGATCATGCGTGGAATCCCGTCGGCGACTCCCATGATCGGGCTGTTCGTGGCCTTCATGATGGTCGCACCACCAAGCTCGTTGGCGCGCTGGGCCATCCAATGCAAAAGCCGCGTCTTGCCGAATCCGGCCGGCCCATCGACCATCACCACCCTGGCCGAGCGGCTTTGATGGACCTCGCTCAGCGCTTTCCAAATCGTGTCACGCTCGCCCTGGCGGTCGACAAAGGGGATCTCGCGCAGTCCGAACAACCCCTGGCCCGCGCCCAACAAAGGAAAGCTGGCGCGCCCATCGCCTGGTCCGCGCCAACGCAGCGGCAGTGGCGGTTTCTCGCCCACGCTCAAGCTGCCTTCGCCGCGACGAAGCGTGTCATCGCGCACGACTCCAGCGAGCAAATCCTGCGAGATCAGCTGCGTCGCCTCCCCAAACGAGCTCAACGTGGGCACGAAGACAGGCTCGCCCGGCGCATCCATTCCCAGGGTGTTCGCGTACGCATTGGCCGGCGCGTAGTGCGCTTGCTGGGCGCTGTCATGGGCCTCGTCTTGCACCAAACCACTTTGATCGAGCGACTCCAGGGCCCAGGCGGCGTCGGCCGCACACTGATAGCGCTGACCATGATCTTTGGCCAACAAAATCTTGAGCCAGCCTTCAAAGCCTTCAGGCACAGCAAAACGAGGACTCAGGCGCGGAACCTCAGCCGAGATGTGCTGCATGGCAATGGCCAACAGCGAGCCCCCGACAAAGGGCGCCTCACCGCCGGCGAACTCAAACGCCATGCATCCCAGCGCATAAAGATCCGTCCACGGACCGTAGTCGCGCCACTGGCCATGGATCTGCTCGGGCGCCATGTACAAGGGCGTGCCGGCCGAGATGGCCGGCACATCGGCCGTCTGCGATGAAAAGCGCGGATCGGCAATATGGGCGATGCCAAAGTCCGAGAGCATCAAGCGCACCTGCCCGCGCTCGTCGGAGGTGCGCAATACGTTGGGCGGCTTGAGATCGCGGTGAACGATCCCGTGGGCGTGGGCATGGGCCAGCGCATCGAGGATCTCGAGCAAGAGTCGACGCAGCTGGAACCAGGAGCGAATCGGCGCCATGTTCTCCAGAGAGCCGAGCGTCGCAAGCTCCATGGCAAGCCATGGCGATCCTTCGCCCAGGCCGGCTTCGGCCGCCGCCGCAGCGGCATTGACGACGCCGTAATCATAGACACGCACGATTCCAGGATGATCGAGGCCGGCTATCGCCTGCACCTCGCGATGAAACCCCTCCAAATAGCGCGTTTCGGCGGCGAGCTTGCCGATGACCACCTTGATCGCGACAGCGAGCTTTTGCTGACCGTGAACGCCATGCCAAACCTCACCCATGCCTCCCTGGCCCAGAAGGTGTGTGATCTCGAATGGTCCAAGCTGCGCTGCCATAAAAATCCGTACTGATGCTTCGACCAGATCTGGCCGATCAAGGTTTTTGGTGATCCATCAAAAAATCGAGCACGGCCGGCATGAATCCGCCCTGAAAGATCGGGATATGACCACCGCTGTTGATCTTCCACAACGCCACCGACGTACCCCCATCACAGCCTGTCCAGGTCGTGACATCGGTCTCCGCGCCCGCCAAGGCACCGACCAGATCGAGCGCCTCGCCGGCTGCCCCGTCCGGCGCGCAGCCGTTGCGCTCGACCCAACTGGCCACCGTCGGCTCGGCGCCCGGATACTGGTTGGCCGCGCCGTCATAGGCGATCGTCGCGTCCAGCGTGCCATGGATCTGAAGCACGGCCACCGGATCGCTGCCCGTGCACTTGGCATCGTCCAAGAACGTCGTTCCGGCCAGACTCGCGATCGCCGTGATCTGATCGCCCAATTCACAGGCGAGCCGATAACTCATGAAGCCGCCATTGGAGTGGCCGATGAGATAAACCCGGGATGCATCAATGTTGTAGCGCTGCTTGGCCTCCTCGATCAATGCACCAAGGTAGGCCACGTCGTCGACGCCGGTGCGCCCAAAATCACAACAGAAATCCGTCGCGTTCCAAAACTGGCGGCCCGAGGCATCCTTCTTGCCGTCAGGGATCACCGTCACAAATCCATAACTATTGCGCTGCGCGCTCACACCCAGGTAGCTGTCCTGCACGGCGCCGGTGGCGGTATAGCCATGGAGCAACATGACCAGCGGCCAGCTCCGATCCTCGGAATACTGCTCAGGCAAGAGCACACGCGCCGGACGCTCCCCGCCAAAGGGCTGCTCCGCGATGGGGTCCGCATCCGTCTGCGCCTCGTCTGTGTCCGCTTGCGATAGATCGTTTTGCTGGGCGTTATCGCCCTGCTGGACGACGTCCTCATCAATGATGATGGGCGAATTCTGCGGGCCCTCGTCGTCGCTGCAGCCAACCAGCCCAAGCCCGACCACCAGCGCCAGGGCCCAGCGCGCAATCATTGTATGGTTCATCATCAAATCATCCATCGTTCAAGAAACCCATCGATCGCCAAACATCGGCCCACACACTGACCTTTTCCTAAACCTCGTGCAAGAGCGCAAGTAACTCGGGCTCGATCGCACCAGGCCTGGTCACCACGGCCTTGCCGTCGACGATGTCGACGACGGTTGAGGTCACCCCCGCCACCAGATCCCCGGCATCAACGAAGATGTCGATCCGGCCGATGAAGTTCTTGCGGATCTGTGCCGGAGAGCTTTCACCATGCTTTTTGCCCTTGTTGGCGCTCGAAGCGAGCAGTGCCCCTTTGAACTCTTCGACCACACGGCGGGTGACTTCACTGTCTGGAATGCGCACGCCGATCTTGCCGTTGGCCTTGACGATCTGCTTGACCACGCCGGCGGGAAGCTCCGGGTTGGCTTCGAACAAGATCGTCAGCGGCCCCGGCCAAAAGTTGTCGATGAGAATCTTGGCGACCTCGCCGACCTGGGCCGCCACCTTGTAGAGGGTCTTCTTGCTGTCGACGAACACCAACGACGGAGCATTGTGCACGCGCCGCTTGGACTGCCATAGCCGCGTGACGGCCTCCTCGTCATCGAGCGCGGCGAGGATGCGATACGTTCCGTTACACGGCACGCAGACGAGCCCGCCTTGCTTGAGCGTCTTGTTCAACTCGCGGTACAACTCCGGCTGATCCTCGCCCTTTTCCAACTTGATGATTTTCATCCACACACCTCCAGCATCATAGCCAAAGTCCGATGACGTTCCATCCATAACGTCGCTGACTATAGCATGAAACCGGCGGCCACCAACTGCCACGTCTATGCAAAAACTAGACGACGCGAAGACCGCCGCGCCCTCGCTGGCTCTCCTCGGAATCGAAGGTCACGTCACCGCTGACAGGCTCGCTCGACCAGCCATCGACTTTGGCGCGGCGAAGCGCTTCGATCACGTGGGCGACAGAGAGCTCGGCCAACATGTTCTCGAGGCGGACCCACTCGCCGTTGGGAATCTCGACGCCCACGCGCACGGCCATCTCACCGATGATGCGCCGGCGCACACGCTCGTCGGGCTCGTCGACCTTGATGATCTGATCGATGCGCCCGGGCCGACGCATGGCCTGGGGCAGCTTGGTATGGTCATTGGAGGTAAACAGCACAAAGGGAATGTCGCAATAGCCCTCCTCGAACATGCGCAGCTTGGCCTCGAAGCCATGGCCGCCGACGCGGTCGATGTCATCGACGATCACCATCTCCGGGCGCAGCACGCTCAAGATCAGGGCCCAATCCGTGACACGCACCTCCGAGCAGAAGTCCGCCGTGAGCATCAGCGTGCGCTTGGAGAGCTCGCGCGCTGCATGAAAACAAAAGGTCGATTTGCCCGTCCCTGGACGCCCCTGAAGCAGCACGTTGCGCCGAATTCCGGCCTCTCGAAACGCCTTCCACTGCGCGATCAAGCCCAGCAGCGAGCCCTCGTAGGCGTGCGTCGACAGATCGATGTCGCGAAAGGTCATGCCGTCGTTGATCACGTCGATGATCACCGTCGAGCGCGCGCGCCAGAACGCCTCGGCGACCGCGTCCAAGATCCGATCACCACCGTCGCTCGTCCAGCGCACGTAGAGCTCCATACGCTCACGGGCGCGCTCCGTATCACGCAGGACGCACACCTTGATGCCGTTGGTCAGCGTGATCTCGTGCAGCTCACCATAGTTGTCCCGAAAGACCATCTCGACCTCGGGCAGCTCGAGCAGCTCTTCGAGCAAAAAGAGCACGTCACAGCGAAAGGGCGCATAACCGTGGCCTCGAAGCCAGGCCCGCAGCGTATCGAAGCTTCGACACGCATCGAAGGTATGCTCCATATAGCGGCCCACGAACTGCACCCAACTGCCGGGCTGGGTCGGCGAGAAGTTGCCAACCAACTGCGAGACCTTGTCGACGTTGCGCTTGACCTCGATGAGCTTGCGCTGCGCTTCGGGCGACAGATCGACCTCACCCAAAAGCGTTCGCGCAGAAACCGTGTAGAGCAATCCGAGCAAAGCGTGCATGTCTTCTCCAACTCGACCTGTTTATTCTGGACCACGAACTCTGCAATCCATAATAGAGGCCGACGAAGCCGACTCCAAGGCTAAACTGTTGATTTAGCTAAACTTTTGAGCAATTCACCCTAGAACGCCTCCTTGTCGACGTTGGCCAGAAGGCGCGTCCAAAAGGCGATGAGCTGCCCGTAATTGACCACCGCGATGCGCTCGTCGGTGCCATGAAGTCGGGCCAGATCTTCGGGGCGAAAGGTCGCAGCGCCAAAGCGGTAGACCTCGGGCGTCAGCGCCAAAAAGTGGCGCGAGTCGGTCGCGCCGAGCATCATTCCGGGCGCAACCGGCACGCCGGGAAACACCTCACGAATGGCGCGCTGCAGCGCCTGATAGCCAAAGCCGTCAAGCGAGGCCAGCGGGCTCGCCGCCGAGCGAAACCGGCCGACGGCTTCGACGTCGACGCGCGGATCGTCGATGGTCTGGCGCGCGTACTCGAGCACATCTTCGATCGAGTCGCGCGGATGAACCCGAAAATTGAGGATCGCCGTGCTGCGTTGGGGCAGAACGTTCTCCTTCTGGCTGGCCGACAACATCGTCGGCGCCATGGTCGTTCGCACCAGCGCATTGGTGCTGGGCTTGGCTTCGAGCTGGCCGAGCAAGAGCGGGCCGAAGAGCCAGCGGTTGGCAAAGACCAACTTCAGTCCAAAATCCATCTCGGGCGCCACATGATCGAACATCAAGGCCGCCGGGCCATCGAACGAGGCGGACATGGGCTCGGCGTGCAGCCGCTTGAGCGCGCGCGCAAGCGTGATCACGCTCAAATCCTCGCCAGGCGGCATCGACGAGTGACCGCCCCCGCTCTTGGCCCCAAGCTCTACGCTCACATAGCCTTTCTCGGCCACACCGACGAGCGCAAGCGGCCCGCCCACACCGGGCACGATCCCCTCGGTGATCACCAGGCCCTCGTCAAAGACGGCGATCAGCTCCACGCCCTGCTCTTGGAGCCGGCGAGCAACCAAGCCGGCGCCATCCTCGCCGCCGATCTCCTCGTCATGGCCGAAGACGAAATGCACCGTGCGCCGAGGTGTATGGCCGTTTGCCAGCAAAATCTCGGTTGCCTCCATCAGGCCCAGGGCGTTTTGCTTATTGTCCAGCGCCCCTCGTCCCCAAACGTAGCCGCCCTCGATCGCGCCGGAGAACGCCGGATGCGTCCACTGGCCCTCGGTGCCGGGCTCGACGGGCACCACGTCGATGTGCGCGAGCACCACGACATGTTTGAGTTGGGGATCGCTGCCGCGCCACGTGTAGTGCAGCGTCATCTGCGAGACCACTTCGCGCTCGAGGGCGGCGTGGGTTCTCGGATACCACTGCTCGAGCAGCTCGTGCAGCGCCAGAAACGGCGCGGGATCGGTGGGGGTTGCTTGCGTCGAGATCGTCGCGAGCTGCAAGGCTTGCGACAAGCGCCTGGCCGCCGCATCGGCGTCGACCACCACCTCGACGGGCGCAACCGCGATCTGTTTTGAAGAGAGCGTCGCCGCGCGCACGATCGCGATGCCCAGCACGATCGCCAAAACCCCGCAAAACACCACGATTCCCGTCAACGCGCGCTTTTTCATCGAAGTTCTCACTCTACTTACCACCAAACTTGCCGCAAAGTAGCCATCGGCCGTCGACCACCGACCACGCCGGTTCCTCAAGCAACGACGCCAAAGGTCGGGGTACCAGGGGACCCGACAGGCCTCGTCACGCGGGCATCGAGCGTCACGCTGACCGGGCAGTGATCCGAGCCCACGACGTCGGCATGAATTGCCGCCGCTTGCACGAACTCCATCGCCCCGGGCGTGGCGAGCACGTAGTCGATGCGCCAGCCCACGTTGCGCTCGCGGGCGCCCAGGCGGTTGCTCCACCACGAGTAATTGCCCGCCGAATCGTCGAAGTGGCGAAAGGTGTCGACCCAGCCGTCGGCGATCCAGCGGCCAAAGGCCTCGCGCTCCTCGGGGCGAAAGCCGCTGGTCTTCTCGTTGGCCTTGGGCCGGGCAAGATCGATCGCCTCGTGGGCCGTGTTGAAGTCGCCCATCACCAGGATTCGCTCGCCGGCCTCGAGCTTTGGCAGCAACAACGTGCGCAGATGCTCGTAGAAGCGCAGCTTGTAAGGGATGCGGCTCAAATCGCGGTTCTTGCCGTTGCCGTTTGGAAAATAGGCGTTGACCACGAGCAATTCGCCCAGGCGCGCCATCTGCACGCGGCCCTCGGCGTCGAACTCCTCGATGCCCAACTCGCTGACGATCTCATCGGGCTCGTCGCGCATGAACAGCCCCACACCACTGTAGCCTTTGCGCTGTGCCGCAAAGATATGGTTGTACCAGCCCTCGGGCTCGCGCACGTTTTGTGGCAACTGCTCGGGCAGCGCGCGCACCTCCTGGAGTCCGACCACGGCTGCACTGCTCGACTCGAGCCACTCCATGAACCCCTTTGTCGCACAGGCGCGCAACCCATTGACGTTCCACGAGACTACTTTCATCGCCATCTCACTGCCCTTGCTGCAATCGTCGCCAAAAACCGCCGTTGGCAAAAACGGCCCTGCTCCATCAACTAATCCCATAGCCCAACGCATCGGCAACGCCAACCATCTCAGACCAAATCGTGCTGACCAATGCATCCCCGCTGCCTGAGCTTTCAGGCGGCAGGGATGCCCAAGCTTAGAGTGCGCGTGGCATCACAAGGTGACGTCGCCGATCATGCCGGTATCGGTCTCGGTCTCGACCAGGCGCTTGAAGCGCTCCATGTCGTTTTTGATGAAGCTCGCCGGGATGGCATTGAGGAACTGGCCCACGATCTTGCCCAAAACGCCAGCCGGGGGCTTGTAGCAGATGCGTGCAGTGACTTCGGTGCCCTGGCCGTTGGCCAGACGCCTGAAGCGCACGGTGCCTTCGTTGTAGATGTCGGCGCCCTGGATCGAGCTCCACCGGATCAGCTCGTTTTCGCGCATCTCGATGATCTCGGCATCCCAGTCGATCGTCTGATTGGTCACGGGAACGGCCGCCTCCCAGTGTGAGAGCCTGTCGTCGATCTTCTGAATGCTCTCGATGTGCTCCATGAAACGGGGGAAATTTTCAAAATTGCACCAGAACTCGTAGACCTCTTCGACCGGTTGGTTGACCACGACCGACTCCTCGAGCTCGATCATCTGGCCGCCCTGAAGCGAAAGGCCGTTGCGTCCCCGAAGTTGCTGGAAGAGCAGCGTGCCGCCGGCGGCCGCGACCAGCAGCCCGCCGATCGAGCGGCGCGACAGCCCCAGCAAAATCAGCGCGCCGCCGCCGACAAGGGGCGCCACCTGGCCTGGGCTCATATTGCTGAGCTTGTCCTTGAGCAGGGCGCCCTTTTCGTCGGTCTTCATCATCTCATCGGATTGCTGTGCCATGGTTCAACCTCTCGTCTACTGGAATCGAACGCATTTGTTTCGCTATACCCGCGCCCAACGCCGCTCATATGTGCTCTGGGCATGGCGTTGGTGGCGAGGCGACACCTGAACGGTGTTCCCTGAGAAAGATAGGTGAGTTCTTCGCTCAACAAAGCACCAACCCGACAAATCCAACACGGCGCGCCGACCCAAAGCCATGAATAATACATTCAAAGGCTGCGCGTCGGTTGCATATGCGCTGGGCGACGTGGTAGTTATTGGACCGTGCGAGCGATGCAGCAGTAGGAAGCAATTCGGGTTGGCGACGCAACCCAGGTCAACCCAATTTCCCTTTGTCGTGAGCGGTTTGCTGGCGATTGTGGGCGATTTTTCCTGGCGAAGTGTCCGAGGAGATGCTTCGGAGAAAGTTATGGATTCACAAACCCTGTCCCTGCCCGAGATTGGCGACCTCATCGGTGGCCGCTTTCGCATCCTGGAGATCCTGGGAACAGGCGGCTTTGGCACGGTTTACCGCGCGATGCAGGAGAACATCGGGCGCGACGTCGCGCTGAAGTTTCTCACGCCGATCATCGCCAAGGATCCGATCAACGTCGAGCGCTTCCGCCGCGAAGCCTACCACGTCAGCCAACTGCGCCACCCCAACACGATCACCTTGTTCGACTACGGTCAAACCGAAGACGGCCTGGCCTACATGGTCATGGAGCTGCTCAACGGCGACAGCCTGGCCGACGTCATTCAAAACGAAGGGGCCATGGACTGGCCTCGCGTCGCCCACATCTACATCCAGGTGCTCAAGAGCATCACCGAAGCCCATCGGCGCGGCCTGGTCCACCGCGACCTCAAGCCGGAGAACATCTTTTTGTGCGAGATGTTCGGCGAGCTCGACTACGTCAAGGTGCTCGACTTTGGCGTAGCCAAGATGACCTTGGCCGACTCCGGCGACGGCGATGAGGGCGAAGAGCAGTTGACCAAGGCCGGGCGCATCTTCGGCACCCCGATGTACATGTCGCCCGAGCAGGCCTGCGCCGAGCCGATCACCCCGGCGACCGATGTCTACGCGCTGGGTCTTTTGCTCTTCGAGATGAGCACGGGTCTGCCGCCGGTGACGGGGCGAAACCGCATGGACGTCATCCACAAACAGATCCGCGATCAGGTCCCCGAGCTCACCGCCGATCTGATCAACTCGCCGATGGGCCGCCTGATCCAAAAGTGCTGCCAGAAGACCCCGAGCGCGCGCTACCCCGACGCCACGGCCTTACTCGAGGGCTTCATCCAGGCCGTCCAGCAGTCGGCGATCTATCCGGCGCCGATGGGCGGCTCGCGACCCGATCTGGCCGTGGCCTATATGATGCCGGCCGAGCCCGCGCCGCTTCGCGAGGCCCCGGCCGTCGCGCCGCTCTTCGAGGCCTCCTCGCCGATTTTGACCTCGGCGCCAGAGCTCGACACCGGCGAGCGCGCCAGAAAAGCTGCGCCACCGCCGCTTCCAGACAAAGTTCGCAGCAATCCCAGCGGCGCCCAGACCGCCCTGCCCCGTGAGGCCAACGGCCCCGTGCGCCGCCAACCCTCCTTGGAGGATCGCTCGCACTCGCGACCACGCTATGAGCTGCCGCTGATTGGCCGTGAGCCCGAGTTCGCACAGATCTACACCCTGATGGAAGACACCGCCCACATGGGTACCGGTCACTTCCTGCTGCTCGAGGGTGAAGGCGGCCTGGGCAAGACCCACCTCTTGCAAGGCGTGCTCGCCAAAGTGCGCGAGCGCGACATCGCCACATCCCAGGCCAACTTTCGGCGTCGCTCGCTGCCCATGGAGGCGCTTCGCGAGGTGATCGCCGGGCTCTGGGGCGTCGCCCACAGCGAGCGCATGCAGGTCGACACGATCGTGCGCCAGGATCTCAAGGATCTCGGCGGCTTCTCGGACGGCGAGATCACCTTCTACGTCGAGTTCTTGCGCCCGCGCGCGCCCGAAGACAGTGAAATCGCCTCGTCCGAGGCCGGCGCGCTCTACGCGCGCCTCGAGCGCTTGATGCTTCGCCTGGCCGAGCGACGCCCGCTCGTGCTCGTGCTCGAAGATCTGCAGTACGCCGACAGCGCCAGCCTGGCGTTTTTGGAGTACTTCGCGGTCACGCTTCGTACCCATGCGGTGCCGGTGCTCGTGATGCTCTCGCTTCGCCCCGAAGAGCGCAGCCTCAACCCGGATCTCGAGCACAGCCTGCGCACGATCAGCGCAAACGTCGGCGTCGGCTTTACGCGCCTGCGTCTGCGCCGTTTGCGCGGCCGCGATTTGGCGTTTCTGCTCGACTCGATCGTGCCGCTCGAGGCGCGCATCAAGGAGCGCATCGGCTGGCTCAGCCAGGGCGTGCCCCTTCACGCCATGCAGATCATTCGCTACCTGCAAAACGAAAACAATCTGGTGCGCAAGGGCGATCGCTGGGGCTTGAAGAACGGCACCCCGCGCAAGATCAATTTGCCACCGGATCTGATGGATCTGATGACGCTTCGCATCGAGCAGGCGATCACCAAACACGCCCATCGGCCCAAGCTGCGTAGTGTCTTGCAGTGGATCGCCATCTTAGGCATGCGCGCGCCCATGGAGCTTTTGGCCAGCGTCGTACAGCAAAACGAGCACATCGAGTTGGCCAGCCTCGAGCAGGACCTGAGCGCGCTGACCGACGAGGGCATCGTGCGACAAGCCCTTCATCAAAACGTGATCTGCGTCGAGTTCGACAACAGCCTGCTGCGCGAAGCGATCCTCACCGAGCTCGCCGACCAGTGGGCCTCGCGCCGGCTGCACCGCGCCGCCGCCGAACAAAAGGTCGCCTTCTATCGCCACCGCCAGCTCGAGGTCCCGCTCGTCGAGATTGCCGATCACTGGCGCCAGGCCGGCGACACCGACAAATACCGCGACACGCTCTATTCGGCCTCGCGTCGCTCGATGGCCCGCTTCGATCTGCGCGGCGCGCGCGACCAGTACCGCGAGCTGATCAACCTGCTCGAAGAGCGCAACGAGCGCGCCGAGATGTGGACCGACGCCCAGCTCGCGCTGGCCGAGCTCGCGCGCCGCTTCGGTGAGTTTGGCGTCGCCGAGGACCACTACCGACGCATCGTCGAGCAGGGCGTCGCCCAGGGCCGCGAGAAAGGCCGCGCGCTTCGTGGATTCGCCCACCTCTTGACCGTGCAATGCCGCTACAACGAGGCCTTGCAGTATTACAGTCTCGCGCTCGATTGGAGTCAGCAGATCAAGGACGGCCCTGGCGTCGCCAAGGCCCTCATCGGCCTCTCGCGCGTACACCTGATGCAGGGCGACGCGCGCGCCGGCGAGGCTGTTCGAAAACGCCTCGAAGAGATGGCCACAAACCTGCCCGAGGGCGAGGTCAGCGGCAAAGTGTTGTTGCATCTGGCCGAAGCCGCCCAGCGGCGCGGTCAGTTGACCAAGCGCTACGACTATCTGGTGCGCGCGCGCCTGGCCTTCCAGGCCTCCAACGATCGCCAGGGTTTGAGCGATGCGCTGATCGCGCTCGGCGGCGCCTTGATGGGCCCCGCGATGAACGCGCCCGATCGCTTTCAACAGGCCGAGAAGACCTTGCGCGAGGCGCTCGAGCTCAAACGCTCGATCGGCGATCGTCACGGCGTCGCCGAGGCCTTTCGCCACCTCGGACAAATGGAGCTCGAGCGCAACAACCACGACACCGCCGAGACCCTGCTCACCCAGAGCCTCAACATTCATCAGGCGCTGGGCGCACCCTTCAACATCGGCGCGACCCAAAACGCGCTGGGCGTCTTGCACATCCACCGGCGCCACTACGAGCGCGCCGACGCCCACTTTGATCAAGCGATCGACATCTTCAAGCGCATGGGCGACGAGATCGCCTGCTCCCAGCCGCTCTTGAACAAGGGCATCGCCGCGATCAACATGCGAAACGTCGCCCAGGCTCAGACCTGCCTGCGCGAGGCACGCCGCATCAAAGAGAGCTTTGGCTCGAGCTGGGCGCTCTTCGATCTGCGAAACCACCTGGCGCTCGTCGCGATGTGGCTTGGAGAGTTCGATCAGGCCGAGCGCTTGCTCGACGAGACGCTCGAGCAAGTCGACGCCCATGGCACTGGCGAGGATCGCGCCGTGGCGCGCAGCCTGCTCGGCTTGCTTCGCTGCTTCCAGAGCCGGCTGCAGATGGCCGCCCTCGAGCTCGGCCGCGCCCGCGCCGACGCCGAAGATCTCAACATGGGCAGCGTCACCCTGTTTTGCCAGGCCAACGCCGCCTTCTATGCCTGTTTGACCGAGTCGGCGACCACCTTTGAGAACCTGCTCAAGGCGATCGAGCCCGCCGAGATGCTCAACTCGATCGACCGCGACATCTGGCTCGAGCTGCTCGAGAACATGGCCATTCACACCGTCCACCGCGAAAAAAATCGCCAATCGACGCGCTTGTTGCGCGCCGTGGCTACCTTCTGGCAGCGCTTTGGCCAGGTCCAGCGCGGCGACGCCCTGGCGCGCCAGGCCAAAGAGCTCGACGCCGAGCTCTCATTGACGCGCCACTGACCTCAACCTTCAGTTATGGGGATTTCAACGATGAGCACACCACGTCTGTCCGAAGATCAAATCAACAATACCCTGGCCCAGCTGCCCGACTGGAGCCGCGACGGCGACGCCATTGTACGCAAGCTCAAGTTCCCGAGCTTTTTTGAAGCGATCACTTTCATCACCCGCATCGCCCGCCACGCCGAAGCGGCCGACCACCACCCCGAAATTTTCAATGTCTACGACAAGGTCGAGCTGCGCCTGACCACCCACGACGCCTCTGGTCTGACCCAAAAGGACTTCGACCTGGCCGCCCAGATCGACGCCGAGGTCTGAATCTCACGCCTGGGGAGGTGGCGCTTTCCCCTCCCCACGCCTGGGGAGGTGGCGCTTTAGCGCCGGTGGGGGCTCTTGCCGCGGCTTCTCAGTACTTCGCCAGCCACTCGATCACCTCGGCCACATCCTCGATCTGTGGCAGAATGCGATCCTCGACGTCCGGGTGGTAGGCGACAAAACAGTCGAGCGCGGCGACGCGCTTGACCGGGCCGTCGAGGTATTCGAAGAGCTCATCGGCGATGCGCGTGGCGATCTCCGTGCCGTAGCCCCAGCTCATGTTGTCCTCGTAAACCACGATGACCTTGTTGGTCTTTTTCACCGAGGCGCTGATCGCGTCCCAGTCGTAGGGGCTGAGCGTGCGCAGATCGAGGATCTCGGTGCTCACATCAGGCAGCAACTTGGCTGCCCGGCGGCTTCGCTCGACGAGCGCGCCGTAGGTGATCACGGTGACATCAGTGCCCTCCTGCACGATCGAGGCTTTGCCAAAGGGGATCATGTAGTTGGGGCCGGGGTTTGCCCCCTTGTTGTAGGTCTGGCGGTAGAGGTGCTTGTGCTCGAGAAACATCACCGGGTCGTCGCAGCGAATCGCCGTGCGAAGCAGGCCGTTGGCATCAGCGGCGTTCGACGGCATCACGACGCGAAGGCCGGGGATGTGGGTAAAGAGCGTCGCGCCCGACTGGCTGTGATACGGCGCGCCTCCCTTCAAATAACCGCCGATCGGCACGCGCACGACCACCGGTGCCTTAAAGTTGTTGTTCGAGCGCCAGCGCATGTTCGAGAGCTCGTTTTTGAGCTGCATGTAGGCCGGCCAGATGTAGTCAAAGAACTGAATCTCGACCACCGGCTTGAGCCCGCGCGTGGCCATGCCGATCGCACGCCCGATGATGTTGGCCTCGGCAAGCGGGCTGTTGAAGACGCGCACGCTGCCAAACTCCTCTTGCAGGCGGTGGGTGACCTTGAAGACGCCGCCCTTGCCTTTGACCTTACCCAGATACTCGTCTTTGGTCACGTCGGCGACGTCCTCGCCAAAGATCACGATGCGCGGATCGCGGCGCATCTCGGTGCGAAGACAATCGTTGATCAGATCGACCATCGTCGTCTCGCCGCTCTCGGTGTCCCACTCGGGCTCGCTCGAAAAGTCGCTCGAGGTGGGGTCGACATCGGGGCTGTATACAAAATCCAGCGCTGTGTCCGGGTGCGGCGTGGGCAGGCTGAGCGCCTCGTCGACCGCGTCGCGCACCTCGGCGTCGACCTCGTTTTGCAGGGCCTTGATCTCGCTCTTGGTCAAGATCGCTTCGGTCACCAGAAACTTGGCGAACGTGGTCACCGGATCGCGCGCAGCGTCGGCGGCAAGCTCGTGCTCGGGACGATAATTCTTCTCGTCGTCGCTCATCGAGTGGCTGTAGGGGCGAACGACGTGGGCGTGGGTCAGCGCCGGGCCGTTTCCGGCGCGGATGTAGGCCACGGCCTTGGAGATCTCGTGGTAGCTCTCGATCGGGTCACAGCCGTCGAACTCAGTGATGTAGAGGTTTTCAAAGCCGCTCACCGCCTTGGAGATCGAGCCGCCCGCGGTCTGAACACTCACCGGAACGCTGATCGCATAACCGTTGTCCTCGACCATGAACAACACCGGCAACTTCAAGACGGCCGCCGTATTGATCGCCTCCCAGAACTCGCCCTCGCTTGTGGCACCGTCGCCGATCGAGACGTAGACGACCTCGTCGGACTTGTAGAGATCGGTGCGCTCCTTCAAGTCGTCGAGCAGGCCCATGATGCGCCCGACCTGGGCGCAACCAGCGGCCTGCAGGTGCTGGGTGCCCGTGCACGACGACTGGCTGACGATGTTCAAGTCCTTGTGGCCCCAGTGCGAGGGCATCTGGCGGCCGCCCGAGTTCGGGTCCTCGCTCGAGCCGACGGCCGAGGCCAAGACCTCGGTCGGCGTCATGCCCAGCGCGATGCAAAGCGCACGATCGCGATAGTAGGGAAAGAACCAGTCGTAGGTCGGGCGCAGCACCTTGGCCGCGGCCACGAGCACGGCCTCATGGCCGGCGCCCGAGATCTGAAAGTAGATCTTTTGCTGGCGCTTGAGGTTGATCTCGGCATCGTCGAGCTTTCGAGACATGTAGATCAGGCGGTACATCTCGACCAGATCGCTTGCGGTGAGGCCGCGGTACTTGTCCTTTGATCCGGCTTTGGACTTGCCAGAGCCATTGGCTGCGCGCTTTTTCTTGGCCGTCGTGTCGCTCTCTTGTGTGCCTTCCACCGAATCACCTCCGACTTTGCTCGCCATCTCCATCACCTGGGGCTGGATAGACTTCTATGGGGCCAAACTGATTGAGTACTCTCTCCGGCCAACAGTTAGCACACCTGCTGGCGGGGGGTAAAGAGATGCAAGCTGCTCAACTGACCACAAAATTCAAGATCCGCTTGGGCACAAAGATCACCCGTCGAAGCTCCTTGCCCTCAATATGGCGAGCGATGTCGGGCTCGGCCATGGCAAGCTCGACGGCGGCCTGCTGTGTAATGTCGATCGGCACCGTCAGCGTGCCTCGCAGCTTGCCCATGACCTGGACGGCGAGCTGGTAGCTGTCGTCGACGAGGTACTTTGCGTCGGCCGCCGGCCAGGGATGATGGGTGATCGAGCCCACATGACCCAGACGCTGCCAGATCTCCTCGGCGGCGTGCGGAGCATAGGGCGCCAGAATCTGGACCAGGCTCTCGACGACCGCTTTGGGCACCGTCTCCTGCTTGTAGAGAAAGTTGACGAACTCCATCATCGCCGCGATCGCCGTGTTGAAGCGAAGCGCCTCGGTGTCGTCGGTCACTTTCTTGATCGTCTTGTTGAGCTCGCGAAGCAGCTCCTCGCTGGCCTCACCGCCGACCTTCGCGCTCAAACCCTGCTCCTCGCAGACCAGCCGCCAGATGCGCGACAAAAACCTGTGCACGCCGCTGACGCCGCGCGGATTCCAGGGCTTGGTCTGCTCGAGCGGGCCCATGAACATCTCGTAGAGGCGCAGCGAGTCGGCGCCGTACTGCGCGATCACGTCGTCGGGGTTGACCACGTTGCCGCGCGACTTGGACATCTTCTCGGTGATCTCCTCGAGCTCGACGCCAAACTCCGGGTGGTAGGGCTTCTCGTCTTTCCAGACCACCGCGTCGCCAGGCACCGTAAACGAGGTCAGCTCGGCATGATTGGCGCCGCGCTCCTTGTAACTGAGCGCCTGGCCGTCCTGGGTGCGGTAGTACTGGTAGGTCAGCCCCAGGATCATGCCCTGGTTGACGACGCGCTGAAACGGCTCCTTGGTCGAGACCGCGCCGATATCAAAGAGCACCTTGTGCCAAAAGCGCGCGTACAAAAGGTGCAAGACCGCGTGCTCGGCGCCGCCCACGTAGAGATCGACGGGCATCCAATAACGCTCTTTCTCCGGATCGACGAGCTTCTCGGCGTTGTGCGGGTCGATGTAGCGCAGATAGTACCAGCACGAGCCCGCCCACTGGGGCATGGTGTTGGTCTCGCGGCGCGCGGGCTGACCGCTCACCGGATCGACCGTGTTCACCCAGTCCTCAATCGTTGCCAGCGGCGACTCGCCGGTGCCGCTTTGCTCGTAGCGCTCGACCTGGGGAAGCTGGATCGGCAAGAACTGCTCCGGCAGCGGCGCGTGGCTGCCGTCCTCCAGATGAATGATCGGAAAGGGCTCGCCCCAAAAGCGCTGGCGCGAGAAGAGCCAGTCGCGCAGCTTGTAGTTGATCGTGCCCTGGCCGACGCCCTGCTCCTCCAACCAGGCGATGATCTTGGCCTTGGCATCGCTGACGTTGAGCCCGTCCAAAAGCCCCGAGTTGACCAAAAGCCCGTCGCCGGTGTGCGCAGCCACGTCGACCTCGCCGCCCGAGATCACCTCGACGATCGGCAGCTCGAACTTTCTGGCGAACTCCCAGTCGCGCTCGTCGTGGCCTGGAACTGCCATGATCGCGCCGGTGCCGTAGCCCCACAACACGTAGTCGGCCACCCAGATCGGGATCTGCTTGCCGTTGACCGGGTTGATCGCATAGGCGCCCGTAAAGACGCCGCTCTTGTCCTTTTGCAGGTCCGTGCGCTGCAGCTCGCTCTTGTTGGCCGCTGCCTGGCTGTAAGCCAGCACCTCGGCGCGCTGCGCGTCGCTTGCCAGCTCGGCGACCAGCGGATGCTCCGGGGCGAGCACCATGTAGGTCGCGCCAAAGAGCGTGTCGGGGCGCGTGGTGTAGACGCGGATCTTGGCGTCTAGACCACCGGCCGTCTCGGCTGCCACGGCAAAGTCCACCTCGGCCCCGCGTGAGCGCCCGATCCAGTTGCGCTGCATGTCCTTGAGGTGCTCGGGCCAATCGATGCTCTCCAGATCCTCGAGCAGGCGGTCGGCATAAGCCGTGATCTTGAGCATCCACTGGCGCATCGGCCGTCGGATCACCGGATGGCCGCCGCGCTCGCTTCGCCCCTCAATCACCTCTTCGTTGGCCAGCACCGTGCCAAGCGCCGGACACCAGTTCACCGGCACCTCGGCGATGTAGGCAAGCCCGCGCTTGTAGAGCTGCAAGAATATCCACTGCGTCCACTTGTAGTAGTGAGCGTCGGTGGTGTTGACCTCGCGGTCCCAGTCGTAGGCAAAGCCCAACGCCTTGAGCTGCGCCGTAAAGGTCGCGATGTTTTTCTCGTTGGTCACGCTCGGATGCGTGCCCGTCTCCAGCGCGTACTGCTCGGCCGGCAGCCCAAAAGCGTCCCAACCCATCGGATGCAGCACGTTAAACCCGCGCGCAAACTTAAAGCGCGCCACGATGTCCGTCGCCGTATAACCCTCGACGTGACCCACGTGCAGCCCCGATCCCGACGGATACGGAAACATGTCGAGCACATAGAACTTCGGCTTGCCGCCGCCCTCAAGCGAGCGAAAGGTCTTGTCTCTCTCCCACACAGCTTGCCATTTAGGCTCGATCTCTTCGGGACGGTATTCGGACATTGGAGCGCTCACATCATCGGGGTGGTGGGTTTAAAGGCCGCAAGCACATCTAATCGAAGCCCCACGCCGGGGCAAGAGTAGAAAGCGCCGCTCGTGTGTGCCATTCCCTTGAATTTGGCGCTTGTCATCTCAAAAATGACTGGCTAAGCTCGTGCTCATCATAAACCTATCGCAGGGGTCGTAAGAACTGCGGTGACTTCGTTGATCTTGTTTCGTCTTCGGATTGGACAGCACGCGCTTTAGGCAGCGCACGCGAAAACTCCAGGACGACGTCAGGAGGACATTTGTATGAGTGCGAAAACCAAGTTTGAACTGTTGTTGAAGATGTTGAACCTGCGCGTGCTTCCCCTCGGCCGCGCCCTCTACGCCCTGCGCTGCATCCTTCGCGAGGCTCAAGCGCTAGGCGCCCCCGAGCTCGAGGCGCGTTGCCAGACGGCGATCACCAGCGGCAAGCAGGCCCACCGCCTGCTGATGCGCTATCAGGGCGACAGCCTCGACAACTCCAAGGCGCGCGGCAACACCCGCCAGATCGACCAGAGCTCCGACCGCAATCTGGCTGGCATGTTTGCTCAGGCCGACAACGCCGCCAAAACGCTCGACGCCAATCACCCCCGAGGTGCGGCCGGGCGTCGCTTCTTGCGCGCCGCCTTTGCGCGCGGCCTTCGAAGCGTGACCCAGATTCCCTTTGAGGAGCAGTTGACGATAATGGAGTCGATTCGCGATCTGTGCCACGACACGCTCGCCGACGACGTCAAGCTGCTTGGCCTCGAGGACTGGGCCGAACGCCACGACGAACTCACTGAACTCTACGCCGAGAGCCTCGCCTTCGTGCGCGGCGAGCAGGTGGGCTGGCCCCATGTCAAGGAGGCCACGGAGGTCTTTCGTATCAACTACAACCAGGCCGTGGTCATCTTGATGGCAAGTTTCATCGAGACCACCGACGAGCACGAGGCCGCTCGCCAGCGCCTCTTGGCCCCGATCTTCATCCAGCAAGACGCCGTCAGCGCGCTGCGAAAGCGCAACCGCAAGGTCATCGACGTCGACCCGACCACCGGCACCGAGATCGACATCATCGAACTCTCCGATGGCTCGCTCCAGCCCTCCTGAGCCAGCATCGCATGGCTCCCCCATCAGGTCGCCGGCCGCCCTCCGAGCTACCCAACACCACCTTTTGGGGTCACAGCCCCCCGGAAAAGCCGTTTCATCGCGCCTCTCCTGGGTGATCAACCCCAAAAGGTGGTGTCCAACGACGCGCCCCCAAGGTCACCGACCCCAAACTGAGCACCAAAACGACACGACGCCGGGGTCTTCGACCTCCCGCGGCGTTGTGCAACAGCTCGTTCTCGGGGTCATCGACCCTGATCTGAGCACCAAAACGACACAACGCCGGGGTCTTCGACCTTCCGCAGCCTCATCACCTCGGGTGACGAAGCGCAGCTCAACGCCGGCCTAGATGCCGCACCGCAAGGCCCACCGTTGCTTGATGAAACGACACCCGGTGGGCGAATTGGAACCTTCAGCCGTAGGTCTTCTCGAGATAGGCGACGATCTCGTCGGACTCGAACATCTGGGTTCCCGTGTTGGGATCGACCAGATAGGGCACCATCACCCGGCCGGCGAGCGCTTTGAACTCGGCGCGGCGTTTGCTGCCCTTGCCGACGTTTTTGACGACGTAGTCGAGGTTGAGCTCGCACATCGCCTCGCGCACCTTGCGGCAGTAGGGCGAGGCCTCGAAATTGTAGAGCTCGAGCAGCTCGGGGGGTTGGTCACGCTCGCCGAGACCATCGCGCACCTTGCTGCCGCGCGGGCGCACGATCGAGGCCGACATCGAGCTTGCCGTGTCTATGGGCGAGAGCGCGCGGCCGATGGCCGAGCGGCCTGGGCTGTAGGTGCTCATCAAATAGTTGATGATGTCCTCGGACTCGTAGAGGCGGGTGTCGGTGTTGGGATCGATCAGATAGGGAAACATCGACTGGCCGCCCTGCTCGACGACGAAAGCGCGTTTGGTGCTCGCGCCCTTGGCGCAGGTGCGCTCGATGAACTCGAGATCGAGCTCGGTGAGCACGTCGCGCACCTTGCGGCAAAACGGGCAGCCCTCAAAATCGTAGAGCTCCAGGCGCTTGGCCGGCCGGGGCGGATTCTCACGGCTATAGGCCGACACTTTCAGACCGCGGCCACCGCGCATCACCGACGCCATCCACGACTGGGCGTTATTTGCAGACATTGCCATCATCTTCCTTACAACAAGAGTGTTTAGAGCAAATTGAGCTTGCGCAGCTTGGGCTCGACGACCTCGCGATAGGTCTTGTCGAAGACGAGCGCCTGGCGCTCGGGGCTGAACAGCCCGAGCTCGACGAGCTCGGGCTCGGGCCAGGCCGCGAGGTTGCGCTTTTCGGGGGACATCTGGGCGAGCAAGGGCTTGGCGACGCGAAAATGCGGCTCGAGGGTGACCTCGACCAGGTGGCGCCAGCTCGACATGGTCGAGGCCGGGAAGCGCTTGAGCGATTTCTCGATGTAGACCCAGCCAAAGTCCTGGTGGCCTTCTTCGTCGTCGACCGTGGCGCCGAGCACGGCGCTGACCACGGGCTGCTCACAGCGCGCGCGCAGATCGCTGATGAAGCCAAACGAGAGCGACTCGCTGATCGCCACCATCGTGATCGCCGTGGCCATGGCCCGCTCTCCCATCGGCGCCTCGAGATAGGGCTTGGGATCGTCCAAAGTCACTGGCGAGGGAAAGCGCGGCTCAAGGCCGAGCGCGCGACACATGCCGGCGCAAAGCGCGGTGTGGCGGATCTCGTCGGCGACCAGATCGATCGCACCCGAATAGATGTCGATCGGATCGCCGGCGCCGAGCACCTCGGTCAAAAAGCGCGTCATGATCTGGGTGGAGCGAAACTCGGTCTGGGTGCGCTGCAACCACACCTGCTGAGCGCGCTCGATCAGCGCGGGAGGATAATCTGCGGGATTGATGCGGCTGTAATCCACCGCGTCGCCCATCAACTCTTCATGGAAGTGGGCGAAGAGGCCGCCGGCCTCACGAACGATATGACTCACTACAACCTCTTATTTGGGACATTGATCGGGAAGGCCGCAGGTGCCCTCACCACAGTCCTCGAACCAGTAATTACAGGCCACGCCGGCCGGGCAAAAACACGTGGTGATCTTGCCTTCCTGACAGCAGTCCTCCCAGACACCGTCGCCTAGATCGATCGAATGGATGACGTCTTTGGAGTCGCCAACATCGCCGCCTGTGCCCACGTCGGCGTCCTCGGGGCAGCTGTTGGGCATCGCGCAGCTACCGTCGGCGCACTCCGTAAACCAGTAGTTGCAGGCCGCGCCGGCTGGACAAAAGCAGGACGCCAGCTCGCCGTCCTGACAGCAGGCCTGCCAGGTGCCATCTTCGGCATCCGGTGCGACATCGGTGCTCGCGTCGGTGCTCGCGTCGGGTTCAACCGAGACATCGCTCGTTCCCACATCGTCGCCACAAGAACCGTACATGTTGCAGGTGCCATCGGCGCAGGCCTCGAACCAGCCGTAATTGCAGATCGCGTCGGCCGGGCAAAAGCAGGTCGTGATCTGAGTACCCTCGCAGCAAGGCTGCCAGGTGCCGGCCTCGGCGTCGACCTCGGCGTCATCGACGACATCGCCGTCGCAGCTCGACCCGCCAGGCTCGGTGCAGGTGCCATCGCCACAGTTTTGGAACCAGCCGTAGTTGCACTCGACGCCTGCCGGGCAGGCACAGGTCGCGATCAGCCCGTCGACGCAGCAGGACTGTTGCGAGGCAGGCTCGCGGGTGCAGCCGACAATGCCAGCCGTCACCAGACCCAGCAGGCCAAGCACGAGCGCAAAGCTGCTCAGGCCGCCCGAGACGCTCACGCAGCCCGCGATGAAGATGCAAATGCCGAGCAATGAACCCGTCGAGAAAACCCACCGCTGCCAGCCACGTGCCATCATCGTCGACCTCTATTCTCATTCATTTCATATCCCCTCCCCACTTGTGGGGAGGATCAAGGAGGGGCGTAGTAGGCACGGTCAATCAGCGCTCACGTCGCTCTAAGACATACCCCAAGCCTAGAGCAGAGCGCGCTCAATTGCAA
>JACCWM010000093.1 GCA_013697635.1 Lujinxingiaceae bacterium
CACGTGGGCGATCGAGCCAGCCAGTATAAACACTTGTTCAGCAGGTCAAGTCGCGCGACGAAAAAAAGTGAAAACGGCGCGCTCGGCCAGCGTGGGTCTGGGTTGTCGGGGGGCCAGGGCAGCCGACACGCCCCGACACGCCACTCATAATGTGGTCGAGGTGCTAGCGCCAGGTCTCTTCCAAAACGCGCAGCCAGTTGCCGTGGGTGACCTGCGCAAGGGCGTCGTTGTCGTAGCCGTGGCGGGCCAACATTTCGACGAGGCGGCCCAGCCCGGCGGCGTCGCCGAGCGCGCGGGGTACGCGGGCGCCGTCGAAGTCCGAGCCGAAGGCGACGTGCGCGATGCCGATGCGGTTGGCGATGTGGTCGATGTGGCGAACGATTTGCTCAAGCGGGGTGTCGATCTCGAAGGCGCCGTCGCTGCGCACGTCGCCGACGAAGAAATTGACCCCGACCACCCCGCCCGACTCGCCGATCGCGTCGAGCTGGCGGTCGGTGAGGTTTCGGGCCGAGGGGCAGATTGCGTGGCAGCAAGCGTGGCTGACAGCGAGCGGTTTGTCGGTCAGCGCATGGACGTCCCAAAAGCCGCGCTCGTTGAGGTGGGCCAGATCGAGCAGGATGCCGAGCTGGTTGCAGGCGCGAGCGAGGCGGTGGCCAGCTTCGGTCAAGCCCGGCCCGGTGTCGGGCGAGCTGGGGTAGCAAAAGGGCACGCCGTGGGCGAAAGCGTTGGGGCGGCTCCATACGAGGCCGAGCGAGCGCAGGCCGGCGTCGTAAAAGTTCTCGAGCGCTTCGAGGTCTTCGTCGATAGGCTCGGCGCCCTCGAAGTGCAAGACGATGGCCAAGCGCTCCTTTGCGATCGCTTCGGTGAGCTCGCGGTGGTTTCGGACAAGCGCGAGTTGGCCCGCGCTCTGGTCGACGAGGCCTTGGAGCAGGCCGATGGCTTGGGTGGCAAAGTTGAAGGCGTACTCAAAATCCAAAGCGGGTGCCATCGGAATCGAGTAGCCGGCGGCGTCTCGCACCATGGCGGCGCGCCCGAGCTTGTCGTCGCCGACATTGGCCGGCGCGAGAACGGCAAAAAAGCCGCCGACCAGGTTGCCTTCGCGCGCGCGCGGAAGGTCGATGTGCCCGCTCTTGTTGCGCTCAAAAAACGACCAGTCCGGCTCGGTGTTCGTCATCAGGCGAAGCAGCAGGTCATTGTGTCCGTCGAAAATCGGTTGGCGAGCAGGAATAGCAGGCGGGACAGATGCCATGAACACGGCCTCAACTGAAAGAAAAGGGCGCCGCCAAACGCAGCGTTAATGGTGTAACCCGTTGAATGGTAGGCCGATTCCGCGACAGATGTGTGCGAAAGTCGGGGTCCCTGACCCCCCGGCAGCCCCCGGCAGCCACATCGCGCCTCACATAAACGCCAGGCCCAACCCGAACTGCAGCCAGTGTGCTTCGATGCCCAGGCTTGGGCCAAAAAAGCCGTCGCGTGAGGTGAAAAGGCGCAGCGGGAAACGATAGGAGAGCGAGACCTCCAATGGGATCTTCGTCCAGCCTTCGGGGAGCACGACCAAGCCGGCGGACGGGCCAGCGCCGGCCAAAAACGAGAGACCCTCGCCCAGTCCGCGAAAGCCGACGAAGCCAAAGCCGCCGGCCTCGAGCAGGACGCGGGCCGCCAGGCGCCAGTGAAAGTTGTAGGAGAACTCGCCGACAAACCGGCTGCGGTCGCCATCGCCGGGGCTGACAAAGATCGCGGCGCGGTAGCTGGTCAGCCAGTTGGCGAAGGTGTCGAGCTCGGAGAGGATGGTCAGTTGCAGGCCGTACTGGGTGTTCGAGCCGGCGACGTCGAAGGCAATCAGGGTGACGAGCGACTCGTAGGCAAAGGGCGGCGGTGGCACAGGTAGCGTGCTGGGGTGGACGCCGGTGAGATTGTTTGCACGCGGGGGCAGCTCGCCGGCGGCGGCAATCGCGGTCAGGGGCAAGAGGTTACATGCCGCCGATTGAGCCGGCCCCTGGGCGCAGCGCGCGGCGTCGACCGGCTCGAAGAGCAGTCCATCGAGCGCCCAGTCGATCAGGCTCGCCGCCGAGCTCGCCACGACCAGGCCGCGTTGGTGGCGGATCAGACAAGTGCTGACCTCGGCCGGCGAGGCATCGGCGGCGAGCAGTTCGTGCCAGGCACAGCTTTGGGGAACGGCCGTGGGTGGGCCGAGCAAAAAGGAATCTCCGTAGGCGACGAAGGGAAAATCTCCGCTTCGCGTTCGCAACACGGCGGTGACGCCCTCGGCGTTGTCGTGGTCGTGGTCGTGGCGCGCCTCGCCAAGGCCGCCGCGGGTGCGGATCGTGCGCACGTGGCCGCCGGCAAATCCGTCTTGAAGAAAGTGCAGCCCGTTGCCCTCGAAGATCAGGGCCACGAGCGAGGCGACGACCGTGTCGAGCTCCTGGCGAAGCGCAGCCTCTTCGAGCTCGTCTTTGGCGCCTGGGCTTGCCAGTGTGTCGAGAAAAGCCTGCACGGGCTGGCGAAGACTGGGCTCGCCGCGATCGGCCCAGCGCATGAGCCTCTGGCGGGTTAGCTCGCCCAACATCGCGCAGCCCGTCTGAGCGAGCGCGGCGTCGTCGAGCTCCTGCCAGCGCACGGTCTCAAAGCCTTTAAGCTTGCGGGCGAGGCGGCGCGACTCGCGCCAGCTCAGAGCGTAGGTCGAGGCGCACGACGACTGCGCGATCGCAAGCGAGGCGGTGTGAAATCCCAGCCAGGTGTCGTAGGCCTTGGGGCCGAAGTGGTGGTGATTTCGAAGCACGAGATCGAGGAAGTGCGGATTGGTGAAGCTGTAGCGCCCGGCCAGCTCGCGCGGGCCCACCGGCGCCGCGATGCGTCGCAGCGGACTGAGCAGCGCCGCTGGCACGCCGCCCGCCGCGCTTTGGGCGAACATGTGGCCGACGCTCTGGTCGATGTCTTGCTCGATGCGCTGCCAGGGCACGTCCTGGGTGTTCCAGCAAGCCATGCGCCCGACGCGATCGACCAGGCCGCCGGCCTGGCGCTCTTCGCTGGCAAACCAGCGAAAGAACTGCTCGGTCAAGCCCGAAGCGCGGGCGCCGCCCAGTCCCTTGACCGGCCCAAGTTTGGAGAGGTGGTCGGCCAGCCCCGAGAAATCGCCCAGCGTCACCGGGTGCTCCACGCTCTCCCAGGGCCGTTCGCCGCCATGGTTGATCTGGGCCGTGACGGCCTTGCGCTCGTCGACACAGTAGTCGACCGTCGCGCGCTCCGGGCACACCAGCGCCAGCGCCAAATAGCGCGCGCGCAAGGCGGTGTTCTCGGGCGCCGCCTGGACGAGCGCCACGAGGCTTCGCTGGGCATGCAAGCAGGCCCGATCCGTGACAAAGCTGTGTTCGAGATAATCGAAGCCAAACGCCGGCGCGCCAGAGATTGCCACCACCCAGAACAAAACCATCGTGCATATAAAACGCGACATACTTGATCACCATACGAGATCATCGGGTCATTTCGACGACCTACGATAGTGTGCACGCTTTGCACCGCGGCGTCATAAAAACCTGGCCGATTAGCCCAGTTCGGCCTCGGCGCGCCTGATCGCCTCGAACTCCTCCTCGGGCGCCTGAGCGACGAGGTGGTGTCGGCTGTAGATCGCAAAATAGGCGATCATCACCGCATAGACCACCGCCGCGGCGATGATCACGCGCCAGTCCACGAGCAGGCCGGCGACGAGCGCCGCGCCGGCCAAAAGCAGCGCGACGCTGGAGGTCGCGATGCCGCCCGGCGTGGCGTAGGGCCGCTCGAGCTCGGGTTGCTTGAGGCGCAAGACGATGTGCGAGAGCATCATCATCACATACGAAATCGTCGCGCCAAAGACGGCCACCAAGATCAGCAAGTCGCCCTCGCCCGAGAGCGAGAGCACAAAGCCGATCGCGCCCGGGATGACCAGCGCTGCGACGGGCGCCTTGCGCTTGCTCGTGATCGACAGAAAACGCGGCAGATAGCCGGCGCGAGAGAGTGCGAAGATCTGGCGCGAGTAGGCGTAGATGATCGAAAAAAAGCTCGCGATCAACCCGGCCAGACCGACAAGATTGATAAAGCCGCTCAACCAGGTCGCGCCGCCATAGGCGCTTGGCGAGAGCAGCGCGTCGACCAGCGGCGCCTCCGAGTTCATCAGGGCGTGGGCACCGGCGCCGCCTGGGCCAAGCGTCAAGATCAGCGCCGCAAAGAGCAGCAAGACGAGCATCGCGGCGATGATGCCGCGCGGCATGTCGCGCGTGGGATTGGCCGTCTCTTCGGCGGCAAGCGGCACGCCCTCGATGGCCAGAAAGAACCACATTCCGTAGGGGATCGCAGCCCAGATGCCCAGATAGCCAAAGGGCAAGAAGCTGCTCGCGCCCACGGCCTCGGTGACCGGGATGTCGAAGAGGTTGGCCGCATCGAAGTGGGGCACCATGGAGATGACAAACACCAGGAGCGCGATCGCCGCGATCGCCGTGATCACGAACATCACCCGCAAGGCCTCGCCCACGCCCCACAGATGTACGCCGACAAAGACGATGTAGAAGGCCAGATAGATGATCGGCCCGCCGATGCCAAAGAGCGACTCGCAGTAGGCGCCGATGAAGGTCGCGATCGCCGCCGGCGCGATCGCGTATTCGATGAGAATCGCCGTGCCGGTCAAAAAGCCGCCCCACGGGCCAAAGGCGCGCCGGGCAAAGCCGTAGCCACCGCCGGAGGTCGGGATCATCGACGAGAGCTCGGCCAACGAGAGCACCATGCAGGTGTACATCGTCGCCATCAGGATCGTCGCGATCAGCAGCCCGCCCCAGCCGCCCTGGGCCAGCCCGAAGTTCCAGCCGGCAAAATCGCCGCTGATCACGTAGGCGACGCCAAGGCCGGCCAAGAGCACCCAGCCGGCCGCTCCGCGCTTGAGCTGGCGTTGCTCAAAGTAGGTGTCGTCGACCTTCTCATATTCAACGCCATGGACCTGAATCTTTTCGTCGCTCATCGTCGCACCTGCCCCAAAGAGCGCAGCGGCGCTCGTCTATTACATCATTCCTGCTCGATGGCGCCGATTGTACGCCGTCGCGTTTGAGCTGGCAAAGGCTCAGTTGCAGTGACGGTTCACGAAATTGCGTGTAAGTAGAGCCTTGACCAGGCTTGCTGGCCGTACTTGAATCGCCCATTGGAGCATTTAGTGACAAATTTGAAATGGTTTTCTTGGATGCTCGTTTTGTGCTGTTTGATCGCATTGAGCATGGGCTGCTCGCGCGTTGACGAGCGCGAGCGCAACACGAAGAAGCCCAATCCGACCCCAGACATCGGCGTCGAAGACGTGCAAGATTTGCAAGACACGCCAGCGCTGCCGGATACGGACGGGCCCATTGACGCGGATTGCCTCTCGAACGCAGATTGCAGCGCCACCCGGGCGGTCTGCGATCCCCTACCCAGTCAGTGCGTGGTCTGTCTCTTCGACGAGCACTGCGGCGATCAGGCCCGCTGCCGCAACCGGGTGTGCGAGCCGGTGCTCGAGTGCAAGAACTCGCTGGACTGCGTCGCGCTGAGCTCCCATCCGATCTGTGACAGTGTCCAGAAAACATGCGTCGCGTGCGAGCTGGGCGTTGATTGCATTGGTAATGCCGACTGCGTCGACAACCAGTGCCAACCCTGGGTGGCTTGCACCAACTCTTTGGACTGCGAAGCCGACGAGGTTTGCGATAACGCGCGCGGCCGCTGCGTGGGCTGCACCAATGACTTCGATTGCCTCGATGGCGCAAGCTGCGTGGACAACCAGTGCAAAACCGTCTTGAGTTGCAACTCCGACCGCGAGTGCACGCCGCACGGGCTGCTCTGTGACCGCAATGTCAACCAGTGCACGCGCTGCACCACGCACAACGACTGCCCTGCGCTCTACCATTGCTCCGAGGGAGACTGCATGCTCGATGTGTGCGCTCCGGGCCAGACCCAGTGCAGCGGCGCCACCGGGCGACTGACATGCAATGCGGTTGGCAATGACTACGGTGCCTTTGAGGGCTGCCCGCTCGATCAGATCTGCGTGCAAGTGGGCGCCGCGGCGAGCTGTGTCGACGAGCAGCAGCCCGATCCTACATGCGCGACACATTGCACCAACTCCAATACCTGCTTTGGTGCCACCGCCTACTGCTTTGAAGGCTGCTGCGCCGAATGCGCGCTGACCGCCGATTGTGGCACGGGCTTCGAGTGTTTGATGGGTAGCTGCGAGGCGTTAGCCGGCTGCCCGGGTAACTCGCGCATCGTCATCAGTGACGAGGCCGGCATCGGCTTTGGACTTCGCCCGATCGGACAGAAATCGTCCAAGACGGTCACGATCTCCAACTGCAGCCGCGCCACCGCCCTTCGCGTCAGCGCGATCGGGCTGAACAACGGCACGGATCAGACATTCTCGATCGAGACAGCCTCACTTCCCGCAAACTTTCCTGCCCAACCGATCGATGTCCAGGCTGGCTCGAGCATGGACTTCATCCTCAGCTATGAGCCGATAAGCGAGCAGCTTGACACGGCCGAGTTGATCATCGCCAGCGACGACTCCGCGCGCGCTGTTGTGACCGTACCGGTCAGCGGCAGGGGCTCGGATACGGACTGCCCGCTGGCTGTCGGGCGCGGGCGAGTCGATAATGGGACATCGTTTTTCGCTCAAGACTTCACCGTGCGCCCGCTTCAGACCATCGAATTGAATGGTTTGCAAAGCTCGCCGACGGTGGTCGGCTACGAGTGGACGATTCTCTCGCGCCCTCCCGGCTCACAGGCGATTTTGAGCCCGAGCGGCGCTGTCGTGGCGCCGCGACTATTCTTGGATTTGGCCGGAACCTACCGCATCGAGTTGATCGTCTACAACGCCGACGGCGTGGCCAGCTGTGAGTCGAGCATCGTCACGATCGTCGCTGTGCCTGACGAGGAGATCCACATCCAGCTCACTTGGACGGCTCCGGCCGTTCCAACGCCTGCCCAGGGCCGTGGCACGGACCTCGATTTGCACTACCTGCATCCGCTGGGCCGCTGGAATGTGGGCCCTTACGATGTCTTCTGGCAGAACCGCCGGGCCAACTGGGGTAGCGCGAGCGAGCCGAGCATCGCCAGCCTCGACCTCGACGACCTCTACGGTATCGGGCCGGAGAACGTCAATCACAGCAAGCCGCAAAATGGCATGGAGTACACGGTCGGCGTCTACTATTTCCACGACAACGGCTTTGGGCCCGCCGACGCGATCGTGCGCGTCTATGTACACGGCCTGCTCAAGCTCGAGACTCCTGCACGCCGCTTGACCAGCACGGGTTTTTTCTGGCGCGCTGCTACCATCGCCTGGCCGGCTGAAACCGTCACCGCACAGACCGAAGTGCGCTTCGGCTTTCCCTGAAGCCACGCCAGCTGGCTTAGCCCTGCAAGCTCTCTACGAGCACGAGCAGCTCCCAGTGACGGCTGGCCAGGGCTTCGTGACCGCGACGAAAGGCCTCCGGCGCGCCGGGCGCTTCGGTGCGGTAGGCCAGCACGAGCGCCTCGTTTCGCTGAGCGAGCAGCCGGTGGCGCTCCTCGAGCCATTGAAGCTGGGCCGGCGAAGACTCTTGATCGAGCGGCTCCTCGACCAGGCGCTCGTCGAGCTGGATGTAGAGCTCGTAGAGTTCCATGAACTGGTCAAAGACGCCTTGAGGGATTTCTTGCTCGATCCAGGCCTGCTGATAATCGCTGAAAATCAGGCGGTAGAGCAGGTCGACCTCCTGGTGGCGCGTCCAAAAGAGCCGCTCGACCCAGGGGCGTGGATAGTCGTAGAGCGCTTCGAATTCGGCTTGCGGTGGGGGGGCAATCGGCGGGGCAGCCGTGCCACAGGCTCCGAGAAATGCGACGAGCAGGATGCTCGCTGCGCTTGGAAGGAGGGACTTCATAGACACACCTCGTCGCGTCGATCCTACCCTTGCAAGCTTGCCACGCGCACCGGAAAGCAAGTTGACTTCGACACCCGACCAAAGTCGACATCGACGGATCAAGGCGCTAGAGTCAATTTCAGTGACTGAATCCACTGACATCTCAAGAGACGACCCGCTTGGAGCCCCACCATGAACCGTAGACCTCAGATCTTCTGGATCTTCGCGCTCACCCTGGCCCTTGCTGCCTGCTCCGACGACACCACGGGCCAAGTGGGCGCCGATGGTTGTCCTTTAGGGCAGAGCCGCTCGGAGAGTGGTCAATGTGTCAACAAGCCTGGGACCAATAATGGGACCAACAACGGGACCAATAATGGGACCAATAATGGGACCAACAACGGCACGAACAACGGGACGAACAACGGCACCAACAACGGCACCAACAACGGCACCAACAACGGCACGGACGCGGGTAACGAAGACGTTGCCGCACCCTGCGTGAACCTGGAATGCCAGCAGGTGACGTGTGAGGCAGGCCAGGGAAGCACGCGCATCTCGGGCACGGTCACCATCCCGTCGGGCACCTTGCCGCTGCCTGGCGTGCACGTCTACGTGCCCAACGCCCCGCTTGCGCCCGTGATCGATGGCGCGAGCTGTGATCGTTGCGATGAGATGCTCTCAGGCCTGCCGCTCGTGCGCACGACGACCGATGTGCGTGGCGAGTTCGTCTTGGAGAACGTGCCGGTGGGCGAGGATATCCCGCTCGTGGTCCAGGTCGGCAAGTGGCGTCGCCAGATCGTGATCCCCAGCGTCACGGCCTGCGCCGACAATCCGATTGGCGACGATACCTTGACCCGGCTTCCTCGAAACAAGCTTGAAGGCGAGCTGCCCAGAATCGCGCTGACCACCGGCGGCGCCGACGCCCTCGAGTGCCTTTTGCTCAAAATCGGCATCGATCGAAGCGAGTTCACCACGGAGGCCGGCGATGGCCGGGTCAACTTCTACGCCGCGCGAAACGGCAGTGATCGCTTCGAGCCAGCCCTCAACGCTGGCGCCCGCTTTACGGCCGCCAGAAACTGGTGGGACGAGCTCGAAAACCTCAAGAACTACGACATCGTCTTGCACTCCTGCGAGGGAAGCCAGGATCTGGGCAACAAGTCTCAGGCCGCCCGCCAGGCCCTGCAGGATTACGCCGATCTCGGCGGCCGCGTCTTTTTGTCCCACTGGCACAATGCTTGGCTCGAAGAGGGCACGCCAGACTTCAAGTCCGTGGCGACCTGGAGACGCACGAGTGACGGGCGCTCTCCCGGCCACATCGACACGAGCTTTGAAAAAGGTATGACGCTGGCCGACTGGTTGGTCGAGGTAGGCGGCTCAACGGACCATGGCCGGCTCAACTTGACCGCGATCAAGCACACCCTTCGCGGCATCAATCCCAGCCTGGCCCAGCGTTGGATTTCGCTCAATGAGGACGACGACAACACCATCCAGTACTTCAGCTTCAACACGCCGGTGGGCGCGCCCGACACCCAGCAATGCGGCCGCGTGGTCTTTAGCGACATCCACGTCTCCTCGGGCGACAGCTCGAATGACCGCCCGTTTCCCACCGGCTGCACCTCCCAGGGCTTGAGCGCTCAGGAAAAGGCGCTTGTTTTCATGCTCTTCGATCTCTCGTCTTGCATCGTGCCCGACTGCACGCGAACAAGCTGCGCGGCCCAGCAGACCGAGTGCGGAACGATCCCCGACGGCTGCGGTGGCAGCCTCGATTGCGGTGAATGTTGCATCGAGAAGGACCAGGGCTGCCATGCCGGCTCGACCTGCTGCGACAGCCTGGTCTGCATGGACGGCACGTGCCAGGAGGCGCGCTGCCGCGTGCTCGGCGAGTCCTGTGAGGCCAATGGCGATTGTTGCTCAGGTGGCTGTGCGCGTGGCGCGGGTCAACCACGCGGCGTTTGCATCCAGGGCTAAGCCAGCCTCAACGAGATTGCAGACCGATGCCCCAGGAACAGCCGATCAAGGCGTCGGTCCACTCGCGGCGTGCTGCTGCTCGCCACCTGGGCGCAAGAATGACCGGAAGTTCTCGGCGAAGTGATCGACTGAGCTCCAGTCGGTGTATTCGTAGTCGCGCGAGGTGTCGATATCGCCGCCGGCGCGCTTGGTGATCGACTTCATGATCATGCGCTTCATAAATCCGTACTTCGTATAGGGCAGCGCGCCGCCAAAAGAGGCCACGAGCAGGGGGTGCCAGCCGGTTCTCTCCATGAATTTGTCGATGAAGCCATGAATCTGGACCTTGGCTTGCTCATCATCGCCAGCCTCGCTCAAGCTCACGGAAAAAAACGCCGAGGGCCGATTCTGAAGCTGTTCATGGTGGCGGCCGACGAACTCGACGACCTCCTTTTGGTACTTGCCGGCGTGGATTGAGGCTCCCACAATCACGGCGTCGAAGTCGTCGACGGCGAAGTTGTCGGGCAGCTCTTTGGCCGAGAGGATCACGACCTCGCAATTGCGCTCGTCGAGCGTGTTTGCGATGTGTTCAGAGATCTTGCGGGTTTGTCCTTCGGTCGTGCCGTAGACGATGGCGATTTGGGAAGGCATTTTTTGCTCCATGATTGGCCGGTTCGATCTGTCGTGCTGGAACATAAGCGCTGCACCGAGCCGTTCCAATGTGCGTCTAAAGGGGTTGCACTCCCAAGTCTGCTGTGTATGCTCCCTGCTGACTTTGCGGCGCGAAGAAGTGGTGTTGGAAGGGCGATGTATGCGTTTGAATGATGTTGGTAATTGTCTACGCTGGATTTCGGGATCTGAGCCCGTCGCCCACTCGCCGGCCGAGCTGTGCGCGGCGATGGCCCTGGTGCGCTCGCCCCTGCACATCGTGCGCAAAACGCCCGATGCCCCGATCGGCCTGGCCACGGGCGGCGAGTTGGCAGCAAACGCCTCGGGCGCCTCCTATGAGTGTCTTGGCAGTCTGCCGCCGCTCTACCCGGAGTGGCTGGGCGATCGCAGCTTTTGCCAGGTCCACGGACTTCGCTTTGCCTACGTGGGCGGCGCGATGGCCAACGGCATCGCCAGCCCTCAGATGGTCATCGCTCTCGCGCGCGCGAAGATGCTTGGCATGCTGGGAACGGCCGGGCTTAGCCTCGATCAGATGTGCGAGCGCCTCGACGTGGTCGAGGCTGAGCTCAAAGGCACCGCCCACGCCTGGGGCGCAAACCTGATCCACTCGCCACACGAGCCCACACTCGAGATGCGCACGGTCGAGCTTTTCCTGGCGCGCGGCGTGCGCCGCGTCTCGGCATCGGCCTTCATGGGCCTGACGCCGGCCGTGGTCCGCTACGCCGCGAGCGGCTTGCATGTCGACTCCCAGGGCAACGTTCAACGCACAAACCATCTGTTTGCCAAGATATCGCGCCCTGAGGTTGCTGCGCGCTTCATGGCACCGCCGCCGCAGTCGATGCTCGACGCGCTCGTTTTGCAGGGCTTGCTCAGCGCCGACGAGGCGCGCCTTGCGAGCATGCTGCCCGTGGCCGAAGACTTGAGCGTCGAGTCCGACTCCGGCGGCCACACCGACAACCGTCCGCTGGGCGCGCTTTTTCCAACGATCGCGCGCCTTCGCGACGATCTGGTGCGCGAGCACGGCTTTGCGCGCCCGATTCGCCTGGGCGCAGCCGGCGGTCTGGGCACACCGCAGGCCGTCGCCGCAGCCTTCGCCATGGGCGCAGCCTACGTGCTCACCGGCTCGATCAACCAGGCTTGTGTCGAGGCCGCACAATCACCGGCGGTCAAACAGATGCTCGCCGTCGCAGACCTGGCCGACGTCGTCATGGCCCCGGCCGGCGACATGTTCGAGATGGGCGTCGAGGTCCAAGTCCTCAAGCGCGGCACACTCTTTGGCGTGCGCGCAAAGCGTCTCTACGAGCTCTATACTACCTACGACTCGATCGAGGAGATCCCCGTAGAGCTCAAAGCCCGCCTCGAGCGTGAGATTTTTGCAAAGCCGATGGAAGATGTCTGGGCCGAGACGCGCGCCTTCTTTGAAGGCCAGGACCCGCGCGAGGTCGCGCGTGCCGAGCGCGAGCCGCGCCACAAGCTCGCCCTGGTCTGTCGCTGGTATCTGGGCCTCTCGAGCAAGTGGGCGATTCAAGGTCTCGAGAGCCGCCGGCTCGACTACCAGGTGTGGATGGGCCCGGCCCAGGGCGCCTTCAATGCCTGGGTCAAAGGCTCGTTTCTCGAAGCGCCCGAGAACCGCACGGTCGTGCAAATGGCGCTCAATTTGCTCGAGGGCGCCGCGGTCATCACGCGCGCTGCCCAATGTCGCACCTATGGAGTCGCGGTGCCCGCCGAGGCATTCGACTTTCGCCCTCGCCAGCTTGGCTGAGGCGTCCAGAACCGCTACCTGATACTTGAGATCTCAATAATGTCTGAATCGAAATTCCCCAAGCACTCTCCCGTCGCGATCGTCGGCGTCAGCGCCCTGTTTCCCGGCTCGTCGAGCGCCGGCGGCTTCTGGCGCGACATCCTTGCTGGCAAGGATCTGCTTACGGATGTGCCCGAGACCCACTGGTTGATCGAGGATTACTACGATCCCGACCCCAGCGCGCCGGACAAGACCTATTGCAAGCGCGGCGGATTCTTGTCCGATATCGACTTCGATCCGGTCGCCTACGGCATCCCGCCCTCGACGATCCCCTCGACCGACACCGCCCAGCTCATCGCGCTGATCGTCGCGCGCCAGGTGCTCGAGGACGCCTTCACCTCCCAGTTCGAGACCATGGACAAGGAGCGCATGAGCGTCATTTTGGGCGTCACCGCCGGTCAGGAGCTCTTGTTGCAGGCCGCAAGCCGCTTGCAACGCCCCAACTGGGTGCACGGCCTTCGCCAGAGCGGCGTGCCCGAGGACGAGATCGAGGCGATTTGTGAGCGCATCGCCGACACCTATGTGCCCTGGCAAGAGAGTACTTTTCCCGGTCTGCTTGGAAACGTCGTCGCCGGGCGCATCGCCAACCGCTTCAATCTTGGCGGCACCAACTGCGTCACCGATGCCGCCTGCGCCTCCTCGCTGTCGGCCATCTCGATGGGCCTCAACGAGCTTTATCTGGGCCAATCCGACGTCGTGATCACCGGCGGCGTGGATTGCTTCAACGACATCTTCATGTACATGTGCTTCTCCAAGACCCCGGCGCTCTCGGCCACCGGCGACTGTCGGCCCTTCTCCGATAACGCCGACGGCACGATGATGGGCGAGGGCTTGGCGATGTTTGCGATGAAGCGCCTGGAGGATGCCGAGCGCGACGGCGACAGCATCTATGCCGTGATCCGCGGCCTGGGCGCAGCCTCTGATGGCCGCGCAAAGAGCGTCTACGCCCCGCTCTCCGAGGGCCAGGCCAAGGCGATCCGTCGCACCTATGAGCGGGCGGGCTATGCGGCCAGCACCGTCGAGCTCGTCGAGGCTCACGGCACCGGCACCAAGGCCGGCGATTATGCCGAGTTCAACGGCCTGTGCCTGGCCTTTGACGAGGACCCGGACACCGAGCGCCAGTGGTGCGCCCTGGGCTCGGTCAAAAGCCAGATCGGCCACACCAAGGCCGCCGCCGGCGCCGCTGGCATGTTCAAGACAATCATGGCCCTGCACCACAAGGTGCTCCCGCCCACGATCAAGATCGAACAGCCCAGCAGCCGCCTCGATTTTGGCCAAAGCCCGTTTTATCTCAACACCGAAGCGCGCCCCTGGATCCGCGATGGCGCGCATCCGCGGCGCGCCTCGATGAGCTCGTTTGGCTTTGGCGGCAGCAACTTCCACGTCGCCCTCGAGGAGTACACCGGCCCCGGCAAACGCTCCGCGCGCCATCGCGCCATGCCCTGTGAGCTCGTCGCGCTCTGTGCACCCGACACCAAAGCGCTCATCGGCGCATGCCAAAAGCTCGTCGGCGAGCTCGCAGCTGGCGCGAGGTCGGCCGACAAAACCGGCGACCTGCTGCGCTTTATCGCCCACTCCAGCCAGCAGGCCTTTGACGCCACGCACCCCGCGCGCCTGGCCCTCTGCGCAAACGACGAGGCCGATCTGGCCAAAAAACTCGCTCAGGCCCTCGCGCGCTTGGAAAAAGACGCCACCGAGGCCTTTTCACTGCCTGCAGGCGTCCATTTTGGCCTGGGAGAGGCCACAGGTGAGCTGGCCTTCTTGTTTCCTGGCCAGGGCAGCCAATACGTCGCGATGGGCCAGGCGCTCGCCATGACTTTTGAGGCCGCCCGCGTGGTCTGGGACGACGCCGCGAACCTGGATTTCCAAGTCCATGAAAAAGTCTTCCCGCGGCCGGTCTTCGACGACGCGACGCGCGCGGCCCAGAGCCTCGCGCTCACCGCCACGGAATGGGCGCAGCCCGCGATCGGCGCGGCAAGCCTGGCCCAGTTGGCCCTGCTCAACGCGCTTGGCGTCTCACCGGACTGCGTCGGTGGCCACTCCTTTGGCGAGGTCACGGCCTTGCATGCCGCCGGCGTCTTGAGCGCGCCCGACATGATGCGTGTGGCCCGAACCCGCGGCCTACTCATGGCCGAGGCCGCCTCAACCACCGCCGGCGCGATGAGCGCCGTGGCGCGGCCCGCCGCCGAAGTGCGCGCGCTGCTTGCCCAGAGTGATGCGCGAGTCGTCGTCGCAAACGACAACAGCCCGCGCCAGGTCGTGATCTCCGGCGAGTCGGCCGAGATCGAGAAGGCCGAGCAGTTTCTCGAGACCCACGGCGTCGCCGCGCGCCGTCTGCCCGTCGCCACGGCTTTTCACTCCTCGGTCGTCAGCGCTTCGGCCGCCCCCTTTGCCAGGGCCCTCGACGCCGTCGCGTTTGCACCGCCGCTTCTGCCCGTCTTCGCCAACGCCGAGGCCGCCCCCTATCCGGCCGACGCCCCCGCCATGCGCACTCTGCTCGCAGATCAGATCAAAAGCCCCGTGCGCTTTGTCGAGATGATCGAGGCCATGTACGCTCGCGGCACCCGCACCTTCCTCGAGGTCGGCCCCCACGCCGTTTTGACAGGCCTCGTCGGTGACTGCCTCAAGGGCCGCCCCCACAGAGCAATCGCCCTCGACCGCAAAGGCAACGACGCCGTCCAAAGCTTTTTTGCCGGCCTGGCCCAACTCGCCGCCGCCGGCATCGCCCTCGATTTCGTCGCGATCTGGGCAGGCTTCGCCCCCGTCGAAGACCCCCGCACTCGCCCCAAATCCAAGTTCGCCATCGCGCTCAACGGCGCCAACTACCAGCGCCCCTACCCACCCGAAGGCGGCGCCACCAAGCGCGCCCAACCCAACCCCACGCGCCCGCAGCCCGCTCCCAAGGTCGGGTCCCCTGAGGGGCCGGCCATGCAGGCCTCCGACGGTGCCAGGTATGCGCCTCAGCCGCACCAGCACACGCCGATCGCGCCCTCAACGCCGCCAACCGCTGCCTTCAACGCGACCACCGCCGTCGAGGCTTATGCGATCTACCAAAAAACACTGGCCGACAGCCACATGGCCTACCTCAAGATCATGGAGCAGTCCGTCTCCCAGGCCCAGCTCGCCTACATGAGCTCGATGGAGGAGTCGTTTCGCCACTGGTGCCAGGTAATGGGCCAGCAAGATGCCACCGATTTTGGCCTGCCCACCCCAGCGCGCCCGCAGCCCGCTCTCAAGGTCGGGTCCCCTGAGGGGCCTGCTTACCCGCCGGTCGCGCCCAAAATTGCCACGCCCGTCGCCACGGCCGTCGTCTCCGCGCCGATTGTCGCCCCAACGCTCATCGCACCCAGCGCTCCGCTGGCGAACAACGGTGCCAGGATCGACGCTTCGCCAGCGAATACGGGCGAAAACTTGAGCGGCGTCATGCTCGAGGTGGTCGCCCACAAGACCGGCTACCCGGCCGAGATGCTCGATCTGGGCATGGCGCTCGAGGCCGATCTGGGCATCGACTCGATCAAGCGCGTGGAGATCTTGTCCGCCATGCAAGAGCGCGTGCAGGGCCTTCGGGAGATGGACCCCGGTCAGATGGCCAACCTGCGAACGCTCGGCGAGATCATCGCCTTTTTGGGTGACGGCATCGTCCAGGAGCCTGCAGCAAGCGCACCACCCGCGATCCTGGCACCACCCGCGATCCTGGCACCGGCGCCTGCCGCCCGAAACGGGGCCGCAAATAACGGTGCCAGGATCGACGCTTTGCCAGCGAATACGGGCGAAAACTTGAGCGACGTCATGCTCGAGGTGGTCGCCCAGAAGACCGGCTACCCGGCCGAGATGCTCGATTTGGGCATGGCGCTCGAGGCCGATCTGGGCATCGACTCGATCAAGCGCGTGGAGATTTTGTCCGCCATGCAAGAGCGCGTGCAGGGCCTTCGCCAGATGGACCCCGGCCAGATGGCCAACCTGCGAACGCTCGGCGAGATCGTCGCCTTTTTGGGAGGCGGCGAGCCGGTTAATGGGGATGTTTTGACATTGCAAGCGGCGCTGCCCGTTGGGCTCGCCAGCAACGATTTAGTCGTCGGACGCGCGGTCCTCGAGCTCGTCGACTCCAGGGCCGTTGGCCTCTCGATGCTTGCAGCCGACACCATTCAGATCACCGACGACGGGCTGGGTGTCGCGACGGCCCTCGCCATCTTGCTCAACGCGCGTGGCTTCGATGCGCGCGTCGTCGAGCAGGTCGCCCTCGGCGCAACCCAGGTGATTTTTCTGGGCGGCCTTCGCGCTGTGGCCACCGTCGACGACGCCCTGGCCATCAACCGCGAAGCCTTTGAGGCTGCCCGCACGCTGGCTCTTGTGGCAAAGACCTTCGTCACCGTGCAGGACACCGGTGGCGACTTCGGCTTGAGCGGCGCCATCGACGATCGCGCCTGGCTTGCCGGGTTGAGCGCTCTGGCAAAGACCGCGCGTCTCGAGTGGCCGGCAGCCAGCGTCAAGTCGATCGACATCGACCGTGCGGGACGAAGCCCGGCCCAAGTCGCGCAAATGATTGCTGACGAACTCACCTGCGGCGGCCCCGAGATTGAGGTCGCACTCTCGGCCGACACCACGCGGCGCACGCTTCGCACCCAGCTCGTCGCCGCCGAGCCCGGCCCCTCTGCGGTCAATGAGCGCTCCGTAATCGTCGCCTCCGGCGGCGCCCGCGGCGTCACCGCCCACTGCCTCGTCGAGCTCGCGCGCCAGGCCCAACCACGCATCGCGTTGCTTGGACGCACGGCTCTCGAAGACGAATCGCCTGCGCTCAACGCCATCCGCGACGAGGCCGGCCTCAAGCGCGCCCTGCTCCAGCAAGCGCAGCACGCCGGCCAGTCCGTTTCACCGGCCGAGCTCGGCGCTCAGGCGGCCCGCGTGCTCGCCAACCGCGAGGTACGTGCCACGCTCGCTGCCCTCAAAGATGCCGGCTCCGACGCCCGCTACTTTGCTGTCGATGTGCGCAATATCAACGACTTGCACACGTGCCTGGCACAGATCCGAGATCTCTGGGGACCGATCACGGCTCTGGTCCACGCAGCCGGTGTGCTCGCGGACAAGCACATCGCCGACAAGACCGACGCCCAGTTCGAGCGCGTCTTCTCGACCAAGGTCGACGGCCTGCGCGCGCTGCTCGTGGCGCTCTCTGCAGATCCGCTCGAGCTCATCTGCATGTTCTCGTCGGTCGCCGGGCGCACCGGCAACATTGGCCAGAGCGATTATGCGATGGCCAACGAGGTGCTCAACAAGGTCGCCCAGGCCGAGGCCGGCGCCCGGGGTGCAAGCTGCCTGGTCAAGTCGCTCAACTGGGGTCCATGGGCCGGCGGCATGGTCACACCGGCGCTCGAAGCGCACTTTGCCAGCGTGGGCGTCTCGCTCGTCGAGCTTGACGCCGGTGCGCGTGCTTTTGTCGACGAGCTTAAAGACCGCACCCAGGGCGCAGTCGAAGTCGTGCTCGGCGACGGTCTTCCCAGCGCGAGCGCCGACGGCCTGAGCTTTCACGTCAACGTCGACCACCAAAGCTCGCCTTATCTCGAGAGCCACACGATCAAGGGCACACCGGTCGTGCCCGTCGTGCTCGTGCTCGAGTGGTTCGTGCGCGCCGCCCGAGCGTTTCGACCCGATTTGAGCCTGGTCAATCTGCGCGACTTGCAGGTGCTTCGCGGCCTCAAACTCGAGCACTTTCATACAGGCGGCGATCGTTTCACCATTCACACGCGCGCTCAAGGCTCCAACGGCAAGTCCAATCACCTCATCCTCGAGCTTCGCGGCCAAGACGACGTGGTGCACTATTCTGCCACCGCCGAGCTCGCTGCAGGTGCGAACCTGGCACCGGCGTCAACACCGTCAACACCGTCAACACCCTTGAACGATGCGGCCAAGAGCCCATGGAGCGTCGCCCAGATTTATCAGGACCACCTCTTTCATGGGCCCGCCTTCCAGGTCATCGACCAGGTGGTGGCACTGGGCGCAAGCGGCGCCGAAGTCCGCCTGTCGGGCTCGCGCGCGCTCGGCTGGAGCGTCGACGGCTGGCAGACGGACGTGGCCGCGCTTGACGGTGGCCTGCAGCTCGCGCTCGTGCACGGCGCGCTGGTCAACGCGCGCGCCGCCCTTCCTACGAGCATCGCCGAGATCCGACTCTACGACCTCGCACCTCAAAGCGCGCCGATGAGCTGCAGGCTCATCGCCCGCAACACCAGCGGCAACAGGATCGTCTCGGATCTAAGCTTTGTCGGCGACGACGGCTCGGTTTTGGCCGAGCTTCGTGGGGTGGAAATTCACTTTTTCGGCGAGCGAAAGCTTGTGGGCGCGGGCAGCGAGCAGACCGCGGCGATGGGTCTCTAAGAGAGCATGACAATTTTCACTCCCATCGCGATCGTCGGCCAATCCTGCATTCTTCCTGGTGCGCTCTGCGTTCAGACCCTCTGGGAGCGCGTTCTGGCTGCTGAAGACCTGCTCTCGAGCTGCCCCGAAGGTCGTTGGCGCGCCAATCCGGCCGCCGTCATGGGCCGCGCTGACTGGAACAACCGCGCAGGCTATGTGCGAGGCTTCGACCAGATCTTCGATGCCGAGGGCTTCAAGATGCCCGCCGCCGAGATCTTGGCCCTCGACCCGCTCGTGCACTGGGTCTTGCACACCGGGCGCGAAGCGCTCGGCCAGACCACGCGCCCAGCGAGCGCGCGCGTCGGCGCCGTGCTCGGCAACCTCTCGCTTCCCAGCGAAGGCCTGGCCCATTTTGCCGAGAGCGTCTGGCTCGACACTCAAAGGCCAAACCCCCTCGACCGCTTCATGTCCGGTCTGCCCGCGCACCTGCTTGCCCGCGCGCTCGATCTCGACGCCGGCGCCTTTGCGCTGGACGCGGCCTGCGCCTCCTCGCTCTACGCGATCAAGCTCGCCATCGACCGCCTCCACGACCACACGGCCGACATCATGCTGGCCGGCGCTGTCAACCGCGCCGACCAGCTCTTCTTGCATATCGGCTTTGGCGCACTGCAGGCGCTCAGCCCCACGGGCCAAAGCCGCCCCTTTCACCGCAACGCCGACGGCCTCGTGCCCTCTGAGGGCGCCGCCTGCATCGCCCTCAAACGCCTCGACGATGCCGAGCAAGCCGGCGATCACATCCTGGGCGTCATCCGCGCCGTCGGCCTCTCCAACGACGGCCGCTCCCAGGGCCTGCTCGTGCCCTCCTCCAAAGGCCAGGTGCGCGCTGTTGAGGCCGCCTACCAGATGTCCGGCATCGATCCCGGCACCGTCTCGCTCATCGAGTGTCACGCCACCGGCACGGCTCTGGGCGACGGCAAGGAGCTCGAGAGCCTCGAGAGAGTATTTGGCCAGACCGCCGGTGTGCCCATCGGCTCGCTCAAATCCAACATCGGCCACACGATCACCGTCGCCGGCCTCGCCGGCCTGCTCAAAGTGCTCGGCGCCATGGAAGCCGGCACCCGTCCCCCGACCCTGCACGTCGAAGAGCCCCTCGAAGCCTTGCAAAACTCCCCGCTTCGCCTGCTCACCGCAGCCGAGCCTTGGGATGTCGCCCACCGCATCGCCGCCGTCAGCGCCTTTGGCTTTGGCGGCAACAACAGCCACCTGATCGTCGAGCAGTGGACCCCGCGCAGCAAGCCTTTGACCCGGGCGCCAGCCGTCGCCAGCCCCACCGACGACACGATCGCCATCGTCGGTATCGGCGTCGTCGCCGGCCCATGCCACGGCCGCGAGGCTTTTGTCCATGCGTTGCGCACGCAAACGCTGCCCGCCGATCGCAGCTTTGAGGCGCATATCCCGCTCAAAGGCTTGCGCTTTCCCCCCAAAGATTTGGAAGCAAGCCTTGGCCAGCAACTCCTCATCCTCGAGGCGGCCCACGAGGCCCTGGCCGGCCACGATCTACCCCGCAAGCGCACCAGCGTGCTCATCGGCATGGGCTGCGACCCCGACATCGTTCGCCACGGCCTGGCCGCTCGCCAGCAAGACGGCACACACCAGCTCAGCGCAGCCCAGGTCATCGGCTCGCTGCCCAACATCGTCGCCAACCGCCTCAACGCCCAGTTCGATCTTGCCGGTCCCTCCTACGTGATCAGCGCCGAGCAGCTCTCCGGCATCGTCGCCCTCGAGCAGGCCGTCCGTGCGCTGCAAATGGGCGAAATCGACGCGGCCCTCGTCGGCGCCGTCGACCTGAGCACCAGCGACGCCCACCAGGCTGCCGCCCGTGCTGTCCTGCCATCCGAGCACCACCAGCCCGGCGACGCCGCCGTCGTGCTCGTCCTCAAGCGCACCAAAGATGCCCGGCTCTCCGGCGACACGATCTTCGCCCTGCTCCAGCATCAATCCGATGCCCCGCCCACAGCGGCTCAAGATTTCACCACGATCTTTGGCCACGCCCACGCTGCAAGCGGCCTGCTCCGGTTCACAGCAGCCGCGCTCCACCCCCAAAGCCCCGTACCTGGCACCCTGCGCCTCACCATCGAAGCCCTCGGGTGCGCCACCCGCTCGATCGATCTTCAGCCCAACCCCCAGCCCTTTGTCGCCCCCAACACTGCGCGCATCTACCTCGAAGATGACGGCCTCAACCGCACTGTCATCGTCGCCGCCACCGCCGACGAGCTCGCTCAAAAGCGCCAGCGCGCCGCCCAGTTTATCGCCGAGCGCAAGGCCCCCGGCGAGGGCGTCTACTTCGGCCATGGCTCCCTCGATGGCGAAGTCGCGAGCCTCTTTACCGGAGCCGCCGCAGCCTACCACAACATGGGCCGCACCCTTGTCGACGCTTTCCCCGAGCTACTCGAAGCCGTTGCCCGGCGTTTTGCTTACCTGCCCGAAGCCACCCGCTGGACGTACTCGCCCGAGCCCGCCGAGCGCCCGACCCCGCTCGAAAAGCTCTTCGGCTCCTCGGTGCTCTGCCAGGCCCACGCCGAGTTTACTCACGGTGTCCTCGGCCTCCAGCCCCACGCCGCCATCGGATTTAGCTCCGGCGAGACCAACGCGCTCTTCGCCATGGGCGCCTGGCCCCGCATGGACGCCCTCTACACCGAATTCTGCGCGTCCAACGCCTTCACCGAAGCGCTCGGTGGCCACTTCGACGTCCTCAAACGCGCCTGGAAGGAACACGACATCACCCAGCCCCGCTGGGAATCCTGGCGCACCGTCGTCCCCCTCGCCGAGTTGCTCGAAGCCCTCGAAAGCGAGCCGCTCGTCCACCTCACCCTGATCCACGCCCCCGGCGACTATGCCATCGGCGGCGAATCGCAAGCCATCGCCCGAATCATCACGCGCCTCGGCCCCGACCGCACCCGCCACCTCGACTACGACATCGCCGTCCACTGCCCCGAGCTCGGCCACTACGCCAAGACCTGGCGCACGCTCCATACCCGTCCCACCCGCTCCGTGCCCAACATTCGCTTCTACAGCCACGCCACCGGCACCCACTACACCCCGACCCCCCAATCCACCGCCGATGCCCTCTTGGCCCAGGCCCTCCACACCGTCGATTTCCCTCGCCTGATCGAAAACGCCTACTCCGACGGCATCCGCATCTTCATCGAACACGGCCCTCAAACCACCCTCACCCACTGGATCCACCGCATCCTCGGCGACCGCCCCCACACCGCCGTCTCCCTCGACTCCAGCACCGACTCCACCCTTCGCCCCCTGGCCAACGCCATCGCCCAGCTCATCGCCGCCGGCGTCCCGCTCGACTGGCAGGCCTACAACGATCGGATCGCACCCCACACCTCAGCCCCCGACCCAGCGATTCTGACGTTCGCAACGCACACCACGCCACCGGAAATTCGTAACCAGGTCCAAATCATGGAACCGGCCCCCTGGCTGCCCCCCATCC
>JACCWM010000118.1 GCA_013697635.1 Lujinxingiaceae bacterium
AGGCTCGTAGAGGCGGATGCCCATGCGGCAGGTGCCCAGGCGGGCGAGGCTGACGGGAATGCGTTTGACGATGTTCGGTGCCCAGCGCGGCACAGTAAGCTGCAGGCCGGGGCTGACGAGCGAGATCGTGGCGAGTTGGGCGAAGCGCTCGGGATTGCTGGCCGCCAGAAATGAGAGTGTGGCGCCAAGCGAGTGGCCGACGAGGTGGATCTTCTCGGTGCCCAGGCTGTCGAGCAGCTGAGCGAGCCAGTCGACCATGGAGTCGATCTGCGGGGTCAAGGCCTGGGCGCGAAAGCTTTGATCGCGGCCGTGGCCGGGCAAATCGGGAATGATCACGCGATAATCGGCGGACAGCGCTGCGACGACGCAGCGAAAGGCCATGGAGTGGGCCATCAAACCGTGAAGCAAGACGATGGTTTCAGGATTATCCCAGCCGGCCTCGAGCCAGTGAAAGGGCTGGCCGAGATCCGTGCTGGGGCGATAAACCGAGCGCAGCGCGACGGTGTGCGATGTGGAAGGGTGGGTCAGGAGCACGACAACTACCTACTGCTTAACGACACTTGGAAAAGCGCACGCGCTTCGGTGTTGGCGCGCGGCTTTGGATCAACGGCTAGCGTGCTTGCACACACTGCGCAAGAATATAGGCGCAGCCAGGCGTCGACGCCAGTGCACCCCCCAAATACCGCCGTCTTACCGGTACTTAGAGGCCAGGGTGTGAAAGGTAGTTGTGTTCCCGCGCGTTTCGGCCCAAACTTGACGTCGTTACCGCCCCTTGGTACAGAAAGTTAGTTTCATAGCAGGCAGGTATTGCCCCAAGTGTCCTTAGAAGCGTCCGCACCCATAACATGCTCGTTGGCAAGCCCTGTGCGGCGCGCCGTTGGAGGTAGTTTCATGACACGAAAGATGCACGTCGTCGCCGCGCTCATGTGCACGATCGCGTTTCAGTTCTCGGCCACGTTGGCCTTTGCAGGCGACAACGATCTTGTCCTCTCGCGCTTTGCCACCTTTGATCCCAAGCCCGCTCCCGGCACGAGCTGTGAGAATGCCTGTGGCACGGTGGTGCCGAACGAGGATCTGTTCAACTCCTTGTTGCTCGATTTGGGGCAGGTCTTTGGCCCGCGCTTTATCGGACCGGCCGATACGCTTGGCCAGGCAGGGTTTGCCGTGGTCATGATGACCAGCCTCTCGGGCATTCCTCATCAGGAGCAGCACTGGAGCGACGGCGTAGAGAATGGCAATCCCTCCTCGCAGCTGTTCACCAGTCACTTGCAGATCCGAAAGGGACTTCCGTTCTCGTTCGAGGTTGCCGGCAATCTGGCCTACATGTTTGCAAGCGAGATGTTCACGATGGGTGCCGATGTAAAGTGGGCGCTCAACGAGGGCTTCTACTACTTTCCGGATGTGGCCGTGCGCGGCTCGCTCAATACGTTGATGGGCGCCAGTGACATGAACATGGTGACGACCGGCTGGGACGTCTCGATGTCCAAGGGCTTCGACATCTCAGGCGTGATGGCGCTGACTCCTTATGTGGGCTACCAGCAGCTTTTCATCATCGGCTCGAGCCGCCTGCTCAACGCCTATCCCCAAGATCCTCGTCCACCGCAGTATGATCCGGACAACCCGGGGCGCACCTTTAGCCCGGAGTTCGTCTTTGGGCAACGCACGTTGTCCGCCAACCGCTTTTTTCTCGGTAGCCGGCTCAACGTGTGGATTTTGAGCTTTACGCTCGAGGCGATCTTTGGAGAAACGGTCAACCAGTTCACATTCGCAGGCGGCGTGGATTTCTAATTCACGTAGCGCAGAGCGATCGTGGAGTTGGGTAACCTAGACAGGCTCGTCCAAGCATTGCCAAGATCTTCGAGAGGCGTTGTAATGATAATCCGGTGTCCGGAATGTTCCACCGGCTTCAAACTGCCCGATGAGCGCATCACACCCAAGGGCGTCAAACTTCGCTGCTCACGTTGCAGCCACGTTTTTCGGGTGCGCAGCCTTGACGGTGGACCGCCCGAGATCTTTTATCGCGCCGAAGACCGCGAGGATGACGACGAGGACCGCAGCTTTGCAGGCGACGAGTTCTCCAGCCCGATGGAGGATCTTGGCGAGGAGGAGGTTGGCAACAAAACCTCGATCGGCATGGCTGCGGAGACTCCCTACAGCGAGGACTTCGAAGCGGGCTCGGAGACGATGCTCATCGATCCCAGCGAGTTCAAGGAGCCTGAGCCGGCCCAGCCTGCCGCGGAAGTTGCGCCAGTTGCACCAGTTGCACCAGTTGCACCAGTTGCGCCAGTTGCTGCCAAACCGAGCTACAATCCCTTTCCGCACTCCGGTCTCGATCTCAAGCCCAAGAAGAGCAGCGCCTTTAGTAACCTGGGTGCCTCCGATGCGGGGTTGCGCCTTGGCGTGCAGCCCGAAGCAGCGCCTGCCCCTGCGCCTGCGCTGGAGCCGGAGCCCATAGCAGCTGAGCCGGCCCAGCCCCTGGTCAACGGTTATTCGCAGGAGTTGGCAGCGGATCCGGTCGCTCCGCCAGCCGTCTTGGAGCAGGCCTACGAGTCGCCTGCGGAGGTGGCAGCGCCTGAGCCACAGCCCGATGCTCCAAACGATCCAACTTGGATGCAGGGCAATGCCTATATGGGCGATGCCGAGGATCACGTCGACAGCAGTTTTGGCCAAGACGGCCCCTATTTCGATCCCGAAGAAGAGCGAGTCGCGCCCGTGGCCGCTGCCAAGGCGGTGCAGTCGGTGGCGGCCAAGCCGCGCGCCGCGCGTGCGCCCGTGGCGCCCGTAGCGGCGCCGCGAAAGAGCGCGGAGCCGGACATGGCCTGGGAGGTCGAGGAGCTCGACCCGCACACGATCGGCGGCTCGGGTGGCACGAAGATGCTGTGGCTGATGCTGTTCATGCTGATCATCGGCGCGGGTTTCGTGGGCTTTGTGGCGTTCAAAAACGATGCCTTGCTTGACTTCAAGCAATTTGGCCCGATGGTCGAGGTGGCTTTTGGTCAGGGTGAGTATAGGCCACGCGCTCAGCCGTTGGCGGTTGCGCCGTCGCCGGTGGTCGTGCCCCTCGAGGATCCGATCGTCTTGCAGAGCGTATTTGCCCATCTCACAGCCGTGGGACGCAACGCTCAAGTGCTCGTGATCAAGGGCCAGGCCAGAAACCGCGACACCCAGGATTTTCGTGACGTCGAGCTGCGTGCTTTGATCCTCGACGAGCAGGGACGCATGTTGCGCCAGACGACGGCTTTTTTGGGTGCTGACATCACGGCCAAAGAGCTCAAGGGTCTTCGCGCCGTTGGGGATGCGGCCGGGCTGCTCCCCAAAGAGTCTGTTCGTCTGGGTCAAAACTCCATCGTGCCCTTTACCCTGGTGATCGATGACATTCCGCAGGCCGTGCTCGAGCTGGAAAACGTGGTCTATCGTGTCGAGATCGCCTCCAAGGTGGGCTCCGCGGATCAGGCTGCTGCGACGAGCCCGCAAAGCGATAACCCCTGAACCACGCCTATGAGCGAGCTCGCCGACGAAGAGAGCAGCACTCAAGCGACGATTGACGTCCTCGAGCGTCACTACGGCGCGACGCTGCGTCTGGTCGCGAGTCTGCCTGAGTTGTCGATGCGCGCCAACGCGCTGGGCCGCTCGCTCAAGGAGCTCGAGGCGGGCGAAGCGGTCTGGTTTATCGATCAGCTGATCCGCGGCGCGCTCTGGGGCGACGAGGCGGCGATGGACGCGATGCTTGCCTGCTCGCGATTCTTGATTCAAAGCCGCATCGAGGACGACTACGATCTCTTGCAGCGCCTCTTCGAGGCGGCGCATACAGCGGAGCGGCGCGCGGTGATCTTGTTGGTGCGCGATGTGCCGGCGCAAAGCGCGCTTCCAAAGGGCCGTCGCCTGCCCGAGGTGCGCTTGCCCATGGAGCGCGACGTCACAATGGGCGAGCGGCGAACGCTGGCCGGTGGCTCAAATCGCAAGTATCTGGAACGCTTGTTGATGGACCCCGAGCCGCTGGTCTTGGCCAAGCTGCTCGACAACCCCAACATTCGGCTTGCGGATCTAATCGTGGTCGGCGCCCGCCGCCCGACCACGCCCGAGCTGTTGCGCGAGCTCGTGATCCACGAGCAGTGGTTCAAGCGCCAGGAGCTGCGTGAGGCCGTCGCGCTCAATCCCTTCAACGCGACGGGCGTCTCACTCAAGCTCTTGGTGACCTTGCATATCCGCTCGCTGCGCATGATCGCCCATGCGGGCGATCTGCATCCGATGGTCTCGGAGAGCGCGAAGCAGCTCGTCGAGCTGCGCGAGGAGCGCACGGCGCCGTGGCGCGTTTAGGCGAGCGCGCGCTCGGCCTCACAGACGGCCTGCTCGAGCATGGCGAGGTAGCGGTCGCGATCCTCGGGCGTCTGTGCTTCGACGCGCATGACGAGCACAGGTTGGGTGTTGCTGGCGCGAACCAGGCCCCATCCGTCGACGAAGTTGATGCGCACGCCGTCGATGGTGTTGACCTCGAAGCGATCCTCAAAGCTTTTGGCGACCTGGGCGGGAACCTGAAATTTGACGCTCTCGCTGCAGTCACGGCGCAGCTCGGGGGTGGCAAAGGTCTCGGGCACGTCGGCCAAGAGCTCGCTCAGGCTCTGATCGGTGCTCGAGACGATCTCGATGAGACGACAGGTTGCGTACAGGGCGTCGTCAAAGCCAAAGAAGCGGTCGTTGAAGAAGATGTGGCCGCTCATCTCGCCGGCGAGCTTGGCGTTGGTCTCGGCGATCTTGGCCTTGATCAGGCTGTGGCCGACGCGGCTCATGATCGGTACGCCGCCGTTTTTGGCGATGTCGTCAAAGAGGGTCTGTGAGCATTTAACCTCGCCGATGATCGTTGCGCCGGGGTGCTCCTTGAGCACATAGCGGCTGAGCAGGATCATGAGCTTGTCGCCCCAGATCACCTCGCCCTTCTCATCGACGACGCCGATTCGGTCACCGTCGCCGTCGTAGGCGACGCCAAAGTCGCAGCGCTCCTTTTGAACGGCCTCGATCAGGTCGGCCAGGTTCTCGAGAACGGTTGGGTCGGCGTGGTGGTTGGGGAAGGTGCCGTCGGGCTCGCTGAAGAGCTCGACGACCTTGCAGCCGACGGCATCACGAAGCAACTCGGGGGCGACGACGCCGGCCACACCGTTGCCGGAGTCGACGGCGATCTTGAGCTTGCGTGGGCCGACGCTGATGTTGTCGCGCACCCACTCAATGTAGCGCTTTCGCAAATCGGGCAGCGCACTGGCGCCAAGGTCCGGGCCGCTGACGAGGTCGTTGGTTTCGATCAGCGTGCGCAGCTCCTGGATGGTGTCGCCGTGCAGGGTTTGCTTGCCAACCATCATCTTGAAGCCGTTGTACTCGCCGGGGTTGTGGCTGCCGGTGATCTGGACGCAGGCGTGAAAGGTGTCGGTATAGGCGGCAAAATAGACCAGCGGCGTGGGCACGACGCCCAGGCTGACGACGTGGGCGCCGGCGGCGATCATGCCCTTTTGCAGACAGTCGAAGATGCGATCGGCGGAGACTCGGGCGTCGCGGCCGACGCCGATGCGCGGGCCGGGACCGGAGGCGCGTGTGGCCATCGTCGCCACGGCGCGCCCAATTTGAAAGACGACTTCATTGGTCAAATCGGAGTCGGCGATGCCTCGAATGTCGTATGCGCGAAAGATGTCTGGGTTCATCGTGTACTCCATGTTCAATCAAAGGACCAAAGTGGTCGCCGCTGGTTGGGGCAGGCGTCATCTTAAGCGCCAGGGGCAGCGCTTCAACATCTCAGGTCAGGTCTTGGGGTAGGGCTTCGAATCGATGGGCTGGTTTAGCATCTGGTGCGGGCGCTGGCAACTCAGGCTTCGACCTCGGCCTTGACGCTGATCCAAAACTGGTTCCATTGATCGGGCAGACAAAAGAGTCCGCGGTCAACGCGAACGATGAACCATAGCCGAAGCGAGCTGTTCTGGGAGAACTCGCGATAGAGTTGGGCATCGAGGCCAAAACATGCCTCGACGCGCTCGGAGCTGACGCGCACCAGACCATCGCGTGGCTTGGTGCTGCGGCAGAGCTTGATCTCCTGGAGGCGGTTGTCGCGCACCACCGTGGCCTGCAAGTTCCACTCGATGATGTGGTCGAGCGGGAAGGTCGGGGCGCTGAGGTCGCGGGCGAGGCTGCCGCGTTGCTCGAGGGCGCCGTAGAGGTGCATCTCGCGCTGATCCCACTGGATGCTGGCTCCGGCGACGATGCGCAGCTTGGGAAGGTCGGTCACGCGAAGCGGCAGGGTCGGCATGCGGTTGGGTATGGCGCGCTGATTGTCCGGGAAGGCCAGCCATCCCGGCTCGTTGCGATCGCCGGTGTGCAAGATCGCCATCGACTGCTCGTCGGCGAGCATCGAGTAGCCGACCAGGCCCGCGCCGTGGGCGACGCCTGATTCGACGCGTTGGATGATCGGCCGCGCGATCGGTGAGTCGTCAAACTCCTGGAAGACGATCTGTTGTTCGAGGCTTAGCATGCGCCGCACATGGCGCCCGTCGGTTGCAATGATCTCTGGCAAGAATCCGCGCAGCACGTCCGGGTTGATGTGGCGACGCCACAAAAAGTGCTGATAGTCGGCGGGATTGCGCCGTGTTGGGGGTTTCGTCGTCTCGATTTGTGCCACAATGTTCCCCGTGGGAGGTCGGTTCGGGCTGCGCGAGTCTAAATTAGCGGATTTTTCCGATGCCTGCCATAGGCGAGTCGAAGTTTTGGCCCGGAACAAAGCCGGTGAGGGGAGCGGTTGATGGCGAGTTGTGATAGAGCAATGAGCAGTTTCGGCTGTGGAGCCGAGTTGGTGAGACAAAACGGTGAGTAGTTCATGAAGAAAGTCATGGTGGCCCTGCTGGCCGTGAGTTGTCTGCTCTGGGCCTGCGAGAGCTCGCCGCGTCGTGTGAACGACACCAGCGAGCGGTCGAGCGTGGCGGCCGTGGGGACGACGACCGAGGCCGAGGCGCTGGATTTGGATGCGCTCGTCTTGCGCGTCGAAGCGCTGCGCGACCGGGAGTTTCGTGCTGCTCCGCGGTTCGTGGCCGTGACCGAGATGGCCGCAGGCCCATTTCGGCCCAAGCTCGCGGAGTCCGTGGTCGCTGATCAACGGGCCATCTTGCAGGGCTTGTTCGGACTCGAGCAGGCCATGTTGAAGGCGGGCACCTCCGGGCTCGAGTCGCTGGCGCGCCTTGTCACCAACGAGGACATGGCGAGCGTGCACTACCTGGCGGGCCATCCCGATCGCGAGAAGCTGCGACTGGCGCTGATCGTGGCGCTGGTCGAGGCGCTCGATGCCGAGCACTTCGAGGCGCCCATGGCGGCAAGCTCCTGGGATGAGCAACTCGCGCTCGATGCAACGCGTGTGGGCGATGCGCTCTTTGTGGCGACCCATGAGGCGCTCGGCGCCCGTGGCCACAAAGTCAGCAGTGAGGAGCTGGCAAGCCGCCCGGAGTTGGCGCTTGCGCTCGATGTGCTGCGCGGCGAGCTCGAACCGGCGCCGGTGGCAGACGCGCGCTTTGTCGAGGGTCTGTCTCAGGCCGGTGTGGCGTTCGTCATGCGCGAGGGTCTGGCGCTGAGCGCAGCGATGTTTCGCGCGAGCGGCTGGTCGGGCGTCGAGCTGCTCAAGCTCTCCGGTCCGCGCACAAGCGGGCATGTCGTGCGCCCCGACCGTTGGCTCTCCGGGGAGGATGTGGGCAGCTGGAGCTGGCCCGGGGAGCTCGAGCGCACGCGCGCGGCGACCGGTTGGAAGGAGTCGGCACGCGGGCACGTGGGGCCGGGTATCATGGCGATGTGGCTGGGGCGCTATATCGAGGCACGCACGGCGCGAACGGTCTATTCGGGCTGGATGTCCGACGCCTACCGATTGCATCACAAGGAGGGCTCCAAAGGCTGGGTGTTCGAGTGGATCTCGCACTGGGATACGCCCCACAGCGCGCAGCAGATCGCGGCGGCCTTCGAGATGGTGCTCAGCCGCCAGCGCCCGATCGATGCTCAGGGTGGCGTGCATCACGCCGTCGTGCACAAGGGCTTGAGCGTCTCGGTGATCGTGCACGACCGCGCTTTTGAGGCGACCACGCTGATCAACAGCGCCACACTCTTGAGCGGCGCGCGCGTGGTCTACATGGCCGGTGAGCCACGGCCGCTGGGTTTTACGCCGACCAGGCGCGAGCGTTTTTTACAGCAGGCCGAGCAGGCAAGCCTCGTCTCCGAGCGCTTCGCCGATCCGGCCAGCGGCCTGGCGATGGGGCTGGGCGCGATCGGCGCATGGTCGGTGCAAAAGACCGACGAGGTGTCGATTCGCTGGTTTGCCCGCCACGACGACGGAGCGATCTTGCAATTGACCACCGAACTGCGCGATCTCTTGGGACCGGCGTTTGGCACGCAAGCCTATCGCACGCAGATGGAGGCCGCCTTCTTTGACTCCTTGGGCGGTGGCGGCCAGGTGATGCCGGTGCTGGCGAGCAAGCAGGCGGTGGGCGACGTGCTCGAGTTGCGTGGCGAGGGGGCGATTGAAGGCCAGCCCAGACGGCTGTTGGTGCGCCAGTTTCTTCACCACGATGTCGTGGTCACCTTTAGCCTGCAGGCGCCGCCTCGCAGCTTCGAGGGGCATCTGGAGCAGGCAAAGGCCGTGTTCGAGACCATCGAGCTTGTGCCAGACGACCTGGCCGCCGGCCGGGGCGCGGCGGAAGGCGAAAAAGAGGTCATTCGCTTTGAGGTCGAAGACTGAGATCTATTTGAGGGCGACCACGTTCAAAGACGAGGACACTTGGCAAAGGAGGTCTTCGATGCGCTCAATAGCGTGCTGGGTTGTGTGGTTTTTGTTGTTGATGATCGGCTTGCCGGCGATGGCGACGGACTATGCCTGGCTTAGCGGCGAGCTTGCCGAGATCGAGCATGTGACGTTGGAGGCGCGCTTTGAGGTGCCCGAGGGCTTTCAGCGCGTCGAGGTCAAGGCGGGATCGTTTGGCGCTTTTTTGCGCCAGCTGCCGATACGCCGCGATCGCACCCATGTGCTGTCGTACAAGGGCGCGCGCTTGTCGAGTCCGTCGGCGGCGGTGGTCTTGATCGACGTTGGTGACAGGGATTTGCAGCAGTGTGCCGACGCGCTGATTCGCCTGCACGCCGAGTTCTTGTGGGCGACGGGCAAAAAAGAGCAGATTGCCTACCACTTCACGAGCGGGGATCGCTCGGCCTGGAGCGATTGGCAGCGCGGAGAGCGCTTTCGCGTCAAAGGGGCCAGGGTCGAGCGGGTTCGCGTCGGTGCCGGGGCAAACGGCCACAAGGCGTTTCGAGCCTATCTCGACCATGTGTTCATGTACGCCGGCACGCGTTCGCTGGGGCGCGATACGGTGGTGGTCAAGCTCGAGGATATTCAGCCCGGGGATCTGTTCAATGTCGCCGGCTCGCCGGGCCATGCGGTGATGGTGCTCGATGTGGCCGTCGGGCCGGCCGGCGAGCGGGTGGCTTTGATCGGACAGAGCTATATGCCGGCGCAGGATTTTCACGTGGTCAAGTCCAGCGGAGAGCGCGTGGTGAAGGGGGTCTGGTTTTTGCTGCCGACAGCAGAGCATCCGACGATCAAGACGCCGTCTTGGGCGGCCTATGGGCCGGGCGATCTGCGACGGTTTCGCTGAGTGGATTAGAAGTCGTAGAGAAGCGAGTCGATCTGTTCGGACTGGCGGGTGCCGCGCGTTGGCGAGTAGTCGGTGGGCGCGGTGTCGGTGAGAAACGGATAGGGGCTGCCGGGCTCGCCGGGGCGAGCGAGCAGGCCGCTTGCCGGGTCGATCGACTCGTAGACGACGCCTGCTGGCGCAGGTGGTGGGTAGGCAGGCGTCAGGCGAGCAAAGGGCGCATAGAACTGCTCAAAGGCCCCAATGGCGAGCGTGGCGCCGTTTTCGCCGGCGCCAAGGGGGCGCGTATTGTGCTCGCTTCCAAGCCAGACGGCGACGGTGATGTGGCCGTCCAAGCCGACAAACCAGGCGTCGAACTCGTTGGTGGTGCCGGTCTTTCCGGCGACCTGCCAGTCCCTGGGCAAAGTGTGGGCGGTGCCGGCGGTGACGACGCGGCGAAGCAGCTCGAGCATGATGTGGGCGGTGGCCTCGGTGGTGGCGTTTCGCGGCGCCTGCTCAGGGCTTGCCATGCGGTCGAGGCGAGCGGCAGTGGAGAGGCTGCCCGACGCGAAGCTGTTGGAGTTCAGGTGGATTTTGCCGTCAGCGGTGCCGATGTGAAGCAATGGCTGAGGGTCGATGGCCAGGCCGCGTCGCTGGAGGGCGGCGTGGACGCGGGCCATCTCGATGGGCAACACGCAGCTTGCGCCGAGGGCGACCGACGAGGTGGCCTCGAGTGGCGAGTTGATGCCCATGCGGCGCGCGCGCTCGATGACCGGGCGCGCGCCGATGTGCTCGATGAGGTGGACGGCCGGGATATTGCGGCTGGCGGCGAAGGCGTTGGCCAGGGTGAGATAACCTTTGAAATCGCGATCGGCGTTTCGGGGGCGCCAGACGGTGCCGCGGCCGGTGCCGAACGCGCGTGGAGCATCGCTGAGCATGGTGGCGGGGGTGAGGTTTTGGTGAAGCGCCTCGGTAAAGAGCACGGTCTTGAAGACGCTTCCCGGCTGGCGGCAGGCCTGCTCAGCCCGGTTGAAGCCGGCGCTCTCGGCGTCGAAGCCGCCCACGCTTGCGAGCACCTCGCCGGTGATCGAGTCGAGGGCAATGAGCGCGCCCTCGAGCGCGGGTAGCTGGGCCAAGGCGAAGCGGTCGCCGTCGGTGCGCGTGACGAAGACGAGGTCGTCGGGCTGCAGGATTCGGGTCAGATCGCTGAGCGTGACGGGGCGCTTGAAATGGCGCGCGGTGGCGGCCGGCTCGGCCCAGCGGGCATCGTCGAGCTGCAAGGTGGCAGGCCCGCCTCGCGTGACGATCTCGGCCTGGGTGCGGTGTACGCTTTGGATGCGGGCGAGCATCAACCAACTCTCGGGCTGGTGCTCGAGGCGCAGGTCGGCGGCGGCGGCGTCGAGCACGCGAGCGGGTGCGCCGCGCCAGCCCTGGCGTCGGTCGTGGGCGACGATGGCGTCTTGCAGGCTCTGGCGAGCGAGTGCCTGGTGGGCGGGCCGATGGGAGACGGTGATGATCGCCGCGCCGCTGGCCCAGGCGTCGTCGCCCGCGTGGTCGGGCAGGTGGTCGGGCAGGGCGCGCAGCACGGTGTTGAGCGCCTCGGGCAGCACGTCAGGGGCACGCGCGATGTCGAGCGCGAGCGGGGCGGCTGTGAGCGTCGTGTAGGTCGGCTCGTCGATCATGGCTAGCTCGTGCATGCGGCGAAGCACGCGGTTTCGCTCGCGGGCGGCGAGCGCAGGGCTCGTGATCGGGTTGTAGCGGCTGGGCGAGGGCAGGATGCCGGCCAGCGTGGCGATCTGGTTGAGGTCGAGCGCCTGGGGCGCTGTGGAAAAGTAGCGCCAGCTTGCCTGGGTGACGCCGTGGGCGCCGTGGCCAAAGAAGACGCTCGCCAGGTAGGTGTCGAGCAGCTCGGTCTTGGAGAAGGAGGCCTCGAGGCGGCGCGCGAGCACGAGCTCGTGGATCTTTCGCTCGTAGGTTCGACCGGGGACGACGAAGCGTTTGGCCAACTGCTGGGTGATCGTGCTTGCGCCCTGTGCGCGTTGGCCAAGGCGTTGGTTGTCGAGCGCTGCGCGAGCGATGCCTCGAAGGCTGAAGCCGCGGTGAGTGAAGAAGTCTTCGTCCTCGGCGGCAATGGTTGCCGCAAGCAGCAGCGGTGGCAGCAGGGCGATCGGCACGGCCTGCACGGCGTCGGCGCCGGCCAGGTGCAGGCCCGTGGCGGACTCGACGCGGCTGCCAAAGCTTGGGAGCAGCGTGCTCAGATCGGGCACGGCGGGCACATCGTCGGCGATGCGCAAGACGATCACGGCGCCGGCAGCAGTCAGTGGCAAGGGCGCCCACAACAAGAGCACGATCGCCAGGCGTGGCCCAAAGGTCCACCAGCCGCCGCGTCGTCGCTCGAAGCGCTCAGGAAGCGGGCGATCGTTCATGGGCTGTAGCCCAATAAGCGCCGCTCAGCTCTTTGGTAAGGCTTCGATGAGCCTGAGCAAATCGCGCGGCGTGAAGGGTTTTTCGACATGATTACTGAATCCGGCTGCACGAAATCGCGCGATGTCATCGGGCATCCCGTAGCCGGTCATCGCGACGATCGGGCGCTCGCTGTATTGTGGTAGAGAACGCAGCACTTGAACAGCGTCAACACCGCTCATCCCCGGCAGCGAGATGTCCATGAAGATCAGATCGAAGGTGTGCTCGCGGGCGCGCTCGAGCGCGTCTTCGGCGTTGGCAAAAGCCTCGATCACGTAGTGCTTTTCAAGCTGGCTGGCGACGAGTTCGCGTATGATCTCATCGTCTTCGACGAGCATGATTGAGAAGGTGTTGTCGGCAAGCGTTGGCATGGAAATCCTGTGTTCGGTAACGAGCGCGCGACGTCTTGTACGCGCATTCGGTAAAGCTTCTCCAGCCAGCGCGGCCTTCGCATTGCACGGCAAGCAGACGCTGAAGGTCGAGCCGCGGTTCTTTTCACTCGAGACAGAGATCGTTCCGCCGCACGATTCGAGCAGGCGCGAGGTGATCGCAAGGCCCAGGCCTGCGCCCGGGTCGCTTGAGTTCAAACTTTCATGTTCGCGTGAAAACTCCTCGAAGATGCGAGGAAGAAAGAGCGCGTCGATGCCTCTGCCGGTATCGGAGACATGAATTTCCACATCGTCGGCTCCGTTGTCAATCTCAATTCGGACCTTGCCATGGGCGGTATACTTGATCGCGTTGCCGACGAGGTTGTTGAGAATCGAGCAAAGGTAGCCCGGATCAAGGTTAGCCTCGATCGTGGCGCGGTCACAGTCGAATTCGAGGGCTAGCCCCTTGCGCTCGGCGAGGCGACGCAGCCCGGAGAGGGCTTCGCGCACCTCGGCTACGACGTCGATCGATTGAGCTCTGGGCGTGACGGCGTGGGCGTCGAGGCTGGTGAGGGTGAGCACGGCGTCGAGGATCTTGATGAGCTGGCGGCCGCCGTCCTCGAGCACGCGAATGTCATCGCGCAGTGAGTCGGGAGCCTTGTCAGCGAGCGCTTCGACGGCGCTGAGCAGGGCGGTCAGCGGCGTGCGGATCTCGTGGCTGAGGGTTGTGTGAAAGTTCGCTCGCCGGCCTGGCCTCACGCTCAGGCTCTGAAATTTGAGCGCGCAGATCGTGCCCTGGGTTTGCGAGGCGGCGATGATCGGCCAGGCCATGGCTGTGAAACGCGTCGGTGCGTTGGCCGTTTGCGGGCGCGGGGCAATCGCGATGTCCTGGCCCCATTGGACTGCGCCGCGGGCTGCGGCCTGCTCGGCCAGGGGCGCAAGTGCGCGCCAAAGTGTGGCGCAGGGCGCGCTCGACGGCTGGCCGAGTTCATCGAGGCCGAGCGCCTCATCGAGCGCCAGGTGCAACGCGTCATTGAAAAAGCAGCGCTGCTCGGTGCCCCAAAAGACCACCGTTGGCGTCTCGGATCGCAGGCACAGCATCACGGCCTGTTTGAGCGCGTCGGACCACTGTTCGGGAGCCCCCAGCGGCGTGCTCTCCCAGCGCATGTGCCGAAGCCACCGGTCGATCTTCCCATAGCCGGTAAAGACATCGGCATGGGTCGAATCCTTCTCAGGTTTGTGGACACTTTTCATGCTCGCGCGCTCCCTAAGCGCTAGACACCCAGGATGCTGGTGAGTCACTGATCTGGAAACTGGTCCATGCAACGTAAGCAGCCCGCAGCGCTTAGCAAACGCTATTGTGTGGACAGGGCGCTCAGAGCGCGAAGCTGACGCCGACGCCGACGTTCCAGTCGTTGACCGTGGTGTAGCGTCCGTCGTCTTCGAGGCGCCACAGGCGGCTGTACTGGGCTTTGAGGTAGAGCGGCCCGGAGATGGGCACGCGCGCTTCGGTGACGAGCATGGCTTTGTCGAGCTCGAAGATCTCGTCGAAGGAGTCGAAATTTCCTTTGAAGTAGAAGACGCCAAGCTGCATGGCCTGTGTGGGGGTCAGCGACAGGCGCAGGCGAAGCGAGCTGTTGTTGGGGCCCTGATAATCCTCGTAGGCCAGGCCGGCCGAGATCAGGCCGAAGACGTTGGCCGTAGCCGAGCCAAAGACACCTTGAACGAGGCCGTCCTCACGCGTGGCCGCCACACGCAGCTTGGGCGCGGGCAGCCCCTCGCTCCAGCCGGGAAACTGGAAACGGTCGATCTCATAGAGCGGTCCGATGTAGTCGGGCAAATACTTGCCGCTTAAGGTGCGGTGTTCGAGCCTTGCGAACAGGCCCAGGCTCTCGGTGGGCCAGAACTGCGTGAGCACGCCGTTGTGCCAGCCCGGCCCGATGCCAAAGTGGTGGTTGAGATCGGAGTAGGGCGTCACGCTGAACATCGAGGTGCGCACCAGGTTGAGTTCGACGTCGAGCCCGGCAAGCGTTGTGGCCTGCGAGCGCGTGACCTGAGGGCGCTGGTGGGCCCCGACCGAGATGGAGCCGTCGGTGTCGCGGCCCAGATCGAGCGGCGCGTCGATGTCGCTGACAATGCTCGTGCCCACGGCCAGCCGGTTCCACCAGCTTTCGCGGTCGATGAAGGCCCAGGGGCGAACATAGAGGCGCATTCCCAGCACGTGAGGCCCGGCCAGATTGTTGATCAGCGTCTCGACACCCCCGTAGACCGTATTGACGTTGAGCTGGCTGCCAAGCTGGTAGTGGTCGGTCGTGATGACGTTGTAATAGCCGTTGACGATCGTGCCGTGCCCCAAGACGGCCGGCCCCAACTCGCCCAGGCGCACGTAGAGCGGCTCGTGGGGAAAGCCGTACTCAATGAAGCGGATGATGCGCAGATAGTCGGAGAACTCGCTCCAGTCCTCCTCGCGCAAGATCGAGTCTTGTTTGGGCTCACGGTCGATCACGCGCAGGCGCAGCGGCGCCAAGATCCCGAAGCGAAGCCGCGTGAGGCAATCGTCCTCGTCGGGTGCGCACCCGAGCTTGGGCACCGGAAGCCCGAAGGTGAAGTGCAACTCGAGGTTGACGAAGAAATCTTCATCGATCTGGCCAAATCCGATTTCGCCACCCGCGGCTCCGCCCGCTGTGGCCGGTGTCGGCATATCCGCACCACCGCCCGCGGGTTGGGCCGCGCCCGGCTGGGCGATCGCGAGCAGCGCCGCGGTGAACAGCGCTGTCAGAAGGGTGCGATGCGACTGTGGATGGGCGCTGTTCAAGGCTCGCTCCAACAAATTCCACAAAATCAAACGGGGCTAAGGATGTCCGGGGGTTATTATGGAGGAGGACAGGAAATAAGCCACACTAAAACCAACCGACAACCTCAATCCCGACGCCTGTTGTCCCCGATGCCGATCGTCACTACACTTCCCGGCGCCAAGTCCGTCGGATGATCACGCAGCTCAGCCCAAGAATAGCGCCATGCAGATTTACCGAACCGCCGCCGAAGCAGCCCAACATCTTGGGGCTGCCGTCATCACGATCGGCAACTTCGACGGCATTCACATCGGCCACCAGGCGATCTTTGCACGCGTCAGAGAGCTTGCCAGCGCGCGAAACGCCAGCGCCGTAGCCCTGACCTTTGATCCGCATCCCGTGCAGTTCTTTCGTCCCGAGGAGGCGCCGGTTCGTCTGACGCCCGGCGAGCAGAAGTACGAAGCGATGAGCGACTACGGCCTGGACGCCGTCGTCGCGATCGCCTTTGACGTGGCGCTTGCCTCGATGACGCCCGAAGAATTCGTCGATCAGGTCTTGCACCAGGCGCTCAAGGCGACGGTGGTCGTCGTCGGTGAGGGCTTTCGTTTTGGGAAGAGGCGCGCGGGTACAACCGAGGTGTTGGCCGAGCTTGGGGCGCGCTACGGCTTTGAGTGCGAGGTCTGTGGCCCGATCGAATTCGAAGGCGAAGTGGTCAGCTCGACGCGGGTGCGCTCGGCGGTCTTGTCCGGCGACGTTGCTCGCGCAGGCGCAATGTTGGGGCGGCCGTATCGCATCGTCGGCGAGGTGATTCATGGGGATGCACGTGGCCGCGAGCTGGGCTTTCCCACGGCGAACGTTCTGCCAAAGAACGAAGCCCTTCCGGCCGATGGTATTTATGCCACGCGCCTGCATGTCGAGGGGATGGGCAGCTTCGAGGCGGTGACCAACGTGGGGCGAAGGCCGACCTTTGGCGGTGGCGATCGGCTCGTCGAGACGTTCGTCTTGGACGTGGGCCAGCCCGGCGGCTTCGATATCTACGGGCGCGTGGTGGGCGTGGACTTTCTGGAGTTTCTGCGTGACGACCGTCGCTTTGATTCGGCCGAGGCCTTGATCGAGCAGATGCATCAGGACGTGGCCGACGCGCGGGTTTTTTTGGCGCGTGGGCAGGCTTAGAACGTCATGGTCATGCCCGCGCCGATGCTGAGCAGGGGCTCGGGGATGGTGATGCCGTCTTCGAGGCCGTCTATGGGCAGGGCGGGGACCTCCATGCCGAAGCGGAACTCGCCGGGGCTGCCGGTGTGGAGCATCGTCCAGGCGAAGACGCTGAGGTGGGTGAGCACGCGCACGCGGTAGTCGAAGCGGGTGAGCAGCGAGTTGTCGGAGAGGTTGCTGAGGGCGCTCAGGGTGAAGCTGGTGTCGTTCCAGCTGCCGGGGGAGGGTAGCATGGCGTAAAGCGCGGCGTAGTGGCGGCCGGTGTAGAGGGGGCGAAAGCTGCGCTGGAGGAGCAGCCAGGGGTAGAGCGTGTTGTCGGAGTATCCGGCGTCGTTGAAAAAGTACTCGGCGCCAAAATAGATCGCGTCCTGGTCGGAGTAGTTGATGCCGACCTCGGCGCCAACGGTGGCCTGGACGATCCAGTCGTCCTTGCGGGAGTAGGCCTCGGGGAAGCTCAGGGTTTCGAGGTCGATTTGGCCCCGCCAGAAGGTCTCGCGCACGTTGTTGAGCAGGGCGAGTTCGCCGCGAATGTCGAAGGGGCCGAGGCCAAAGGAGAGGTCGGCGCCGACTTGGACGGGGCGATTCTTCTGGGCTGCGGCGCTGAGCGCGAACTCGCCTGGGCCGATGAGGAACTCGGCGCGAAGCGCGGCGCCGATGTCGTCGGGCGAGGAGACGCCGTCGAGGTTGGCCACGGCGTAGAAATTCCAGCCCAGCGAGGCGATCGGCAGATGCAGCTTGAGCAGGGTGGTGCCGAGGCGCTCGTCGACGATGGCGAGCGGGTCGCGGCGCTGGGCGTAGAGAAAATCCGTGGGGTTCCAAAAGCGCCCGGTGCCCCAGCGCAGGTGCTGGCGTCCGGCGGTGACGTAGACGGTGTTGGCGATGTCGAAGCGCAGCCAGAGCTGGTCGAGGGCGACGCGGTTTTGTTCGGGGGTGCGGCCCGTCAATGGGTCGGGCGGGGTGTTCGGGTCGAGCGAGAAGTCGTGTTGCAGGCGGCCGCTGGCGAAGCCGCGCAGACGATCGTTGGGGCGTGCGTCGAGGTAGAGATCGACGAGCGCGGGGCTGGAAAACGAGGGTTGGGTCAGGACGTTTTCGTTGGGTGTCTCGCGGATGAAGCTTTGCTGGAGGCGAAAGTACATGCGCCCGCCGATGGCGAGGGGGTCGTGGTGCTCGGCCAGGCGATGGGAGATGGCGTTCTCGTTCACGGTCGCGTTCACGGTCTCGATCACGGTCTCGTTCTCGTTCACGTTCTCGGTGGCGGTCGTGGTCTCGCCGAACATGTCGGCTTCGCGGTCGTCGACCTCGGTTTGGGCCAGGGCCAGCGAGGGGAGCAGGAGCAGGCAGAGTGTGACGACTACTACAGGGCGTTTCATCGGCTTTTGCTCTCGAGCCAGGCCTTGGTGAAGATGTTGTCGGGCAGGGCGCCGATCTCGATCGAGCGAAAGACCATTGTGGTGCGGTTGCCCTTTTCGACCTCGTCGAAGATGCGAATTTCGGCGGGGAAGTGCACGTCGGTGCCCTTCTCTTCGCTGCGAAGCGTCTGCCATTTGGGATAGTAGACCGTGCGCATCAAGCGCTCGGAGAGGGCGTACTCCTCTTGTTTGAGCATGTTGCCGCTGGCCTTGTCGACCCAGATGCGCAGGATCGGGTGGGCGACGTCGACGCCGGGCTTGGCCTTGAGCTTGATGTGGTTGACGGTGAAGGCGCCGAGTTTCTCCTCGGCGACGAACTCGGCGGTGAACTCCTCGGAGAGCTTGAGGCCGTCAAAATCGGCGCGCTGTGAGTTGGTGCCGCCGATGCGCTCGCGCTCGGTGCGGCGCTCCCAGCGGCCTACGGCGGGGTCGTAGAGAAACAGATTCTTGTCGATTCTCAAATAGCCTTTGCCGGCCTCGGCCTTGGGCTGCATGAACATGATCACCATGCGGTCGCTGGCCTCGCGTCGGTAAAAGGCGAGCTCGTAGACCAGGTCGCTTTTGTCCTTTTGCTTCTGGTCGATGAAGATCAGCGCCTTGTAGTCGCCGGTGCTCGAGCGTCGCTGGTCGAGATCTTTGACGAGCGCATTGGTGGCCGCCTGGTCGAGTGCGGCGGCGTTGTCCGGCACCAAAAGGCTGGCGAGCAGGGCGAAGACGAGCATTGAGAAGGTTTTCATAGGGAGACTCATGTGTTTTGCATGGCTTGCACAGGCTGCAATCGGGCGGCGCGCGAGGATGGCCACAGCGCGGAGAGGCCGGTGACCAGGGTCATGGCAAGGATAGACAGCACGAGGTGTTGGATATTCACGGCCAGGTGCAGGGTGTCGCTGAGCAAGATGGCGCGCACGGCTTCGAGCGGGATCGGGATCGTGGCGGCGCTGATGGCGCTGGCGAGCGCGGCGCCAAAGAGGCCGCCGACGAGGCTTGCGAAGGCGCCGAGCATGGTCGCCTCGAGCATGAAGAGCAGCAGTACGTCGCGCCTTGTCATGCCCATGGCGCGCACGGTGCCAAGCTCGCGGGTGCGCTCGCGCACCGAGATCCACATGGTGTTCATGATGCCGATGGCGATGATGATCGCCAAAATCGTGATCAGAAAAAACGAGATCGTGTCGAGCGCGGTCAAAATCCAGGTCAGAAAGGAGACCTCGTCCTCCCAGGTCGTCATGTCGATCTTCTGGCCCGTCCAGTCCTCGCCGGCCACGCTGTTGAATTTGGCGAAGAAGGGCTCGGGCTGATGGTCCATGAGATCGTAGCCGCGCTCCTCAAAGACCTGGCGCAGGTGGCCCATGGTCTCCTCGGCCTTTTTGATGTCCTTGAGGTAGATGAGCACGCCGCCGGTGGTCTTGTCGCTGAGCTGGTAGAGCTCGAGCACGGTTTGCTTGGGCACAAAGATCGTGAAGTTGCTGAGCAGTCCGATGTCGCGGGCGACGGCGACGACGGTGGCGTCGACCGTGTTGGTGATGCCGCGGTAGGTCTGGCTTCGAAAGGTGATCGCGTCGCCGACGGTGACGCCGAGTCGGCGCGCCTGACCCTCGAAGATCACGGCCGTGTTAGGCTCGCGCAGCTTGTTTACGTCGCCCAGGACTACATCCTGGCCGCCTTCGCGGTAGGCGCTCTCCAGGGCCAGTTGCACGACGCGCGGGAAGTGCAGCTCGTCGTCGATGTCGATGCCGGCCAGGCCCGTTTGCAAGGCGCCCGAGGGCGTGATCGCCGAGACCCAGCCGCGCTGGCGGTCGATCACGTAGTCGAGGCCGGGGGTGTTCTGCTCGACGATGGTGCGAATCGTGGCGCGATCGTCGAGGATCGGGGCGGCGTCGCCGATGGTGGCCTTGAAGAAGCCCGAGACGTTGACGTGGCCGGCGCTGAGCGTGGTGGCCGAGCGTATGAGGTTGTCGTTGACGCCCTGGGAGAGCGACATGAGCAAGACGAGCAGCATGGTCACCGCGGCGATCGCCACCGAGAGCAGCAGTGTTCGCCTTCGCGCCTGGATGAGATTTCGAAAGGCGATGATGAGGAAGATCCGCAGACGGTTCATTCGGTCGTCCTCATGGCGGTCACGGGCTGGATGCGCGTGGCGACGCGGGCCGGATAGAGCGTTGAGAGCACGCTGATCGCGAGGATCGCGCCCACGGCGATGGCGATGTTGTGCAGACCGACCTCGGGATAGAGCCTTGGCCCGGAGAACAAAAAGACGAGCACGTCGCTCGAGGCGGCGATACCAAAGTGGCCGCAGACGAGGATGGTCAGGGTGCCGACGAGCGCGCCAAGGCCGCCCGAGATCGCGCCCAAGACCAGCGTCTCGATGAGAAACATCGTCATGATGAAGCTGCGCTGGCCGCCGATGGCGCGCATCGTGCCGATCTCGCCGGTGCGCTCGATCGTGGCCATGACCATGGCGTTGTTGATGATCACCAGCGCGATGAGAAAGATGATGCTGATCGCGATGTAGAGCACCAGGCGGATCACCGTGATGAACTGGCCAACGATGCCCGAGGCGCTCTGCCAGGTGACGACCTGCAGCTTGAGCGAGGCGGCGTCGAGCGCGGCTTGCACCTGGCGCACGCTCGCTTGCAAATCACTTGCGTCGTGAAGCACGACGGCGGCGTTGAGGGCGATGCCGTGGTCGATCTGCTCCTGGGTGAAGACCTCGCTCTCGAGCTCGGCGGTGCGGGCGTCGCGGCTGAGCAGCACGGCGTTGTCGTTGTCATTGCTGGCGCTGTCAGCCTCGTCGCTGTCGTCAACCACGGCTGCGGCGACCAGCGAGTCGCTGCTGCCAAAGAGGGCGTCCTCGATGTCGTCGTGGGCGATGTCCTCGACGCCGACGGCCTGGCGGATGTCTTGGAGCTCGTCGATCTGGTCCTGGGTCATCACGCCGTAGAGCTCGCGGAAGGTGAGCATGTCGACGAGGTTGCCGGTGCCGGCGATGTCGGAGGTCTCGAGGCCGCGAAAGTGGAAGGTGCCATAGACCTTGAGGTTAATCGCGCGCATGAAGCCGCCCTGGGTCATCGTGCGCACGGTGACCGTGTCGCCAACGTCCATGGCGTAGAGCTTGATCATGGGGCCGACGGTCGCGTAAAACCAGGCGTGGCGAGAGGCGATCGTGGTGTCGTCGACCTCGAGAAAGCTCTGGACGAGTTGTGGCAGAAGCGCGCCTTGTTCGGCATCGAGGTAGGCGCGAAGCTTCTCGGTGAGCGCGACCGTGTTGGTCGGGCTCAAGTCGAGCACGATCACGTTGTACTGGCGGGCCATGTGCTGGACCTGGCTTTGCAGCACCTTGGAGTCGGCGATCTTGCGGCCCTCTTGGACGACCTGCTTGTGCAGCGCGTCGAACTCGCGTGCGACGCGGTGCTTGAGGTAGCGCTCGGCGGTGCGATCGCCAATCAAAATGCCGCGCTGGCGCTCGGGCACGCGCTCGCCGCGCACGATGTAAAAGCTCTCGAAGCTCTCGGCGAAGAGGTCCAAATCGGTGCCGAAAAAGCGCATGAAGAGCATGCGGCCGTCGGCGGTGAGCGGAGCGATCTCGGTGTCGAGAAACTCGAGTTGTTCGAGCATGCGGGCGACGGCCTCGGGCTCGTCGTCGGTCGTAAAGACCGACCAGAAGGCGTCGTTTTGAATGCGGGCGACCAGCTCGAGCTCGAGCTTGATCGCGTCGGTGGTCTCGATGACCGCCAGGCGGTTCTTCATCTCGAGCTCGAGTGAGACGGCGATTTGTCGCACCTGATCGATGGCGCGCTGCAGGCCCTCAGCGTCTCGGGTGCGAACAGCGAGGCGCAAATCGTTGAGCGCGGCGTCGGTCTGATTACCCATCAAGCCCGTTCCGACGCCGATGCCCAGCGGGACGACGGCCTTGACGTTTGGCACATCGGCCATGGCGGCCTTGAGCGCGCTGAAGTCGCGGATCGTGTCGATGTCCTGGTTGTCAAAGGCCAGCCCGCCAAAGAGCGCGAGCTTGTCCTTGGCCTCGGAGGAGTAGATCTGCAGGTGGCCGGCCAGACTCGAGGTGATGCTTCGGGTCATGCCGGCCTCGACGCTGTCGAGCAGCGAGGTGCCCACGACGACCAGAAAGGTGCCAAAAAACATGATGAAGCCCACGATCAGCGTTTTGACGCGGTGGCTTCGAAGGTTGCGCATCGAGATGATGACGAGCACCTTCCAGGTGGCCAGCAAATCCTTCATACGTTGCCCAACTCCGCGCCTTGGCCCGAGGAGTCGCTCGCTTCGCTCTCGACTCCAAGAGAGGCGATGCGTCCGTCCTTGAGCAAGATCACCCGGTCGGCACGCTCCATGACGCGCGGATCGTGGGTGGAGAAGAGGAAGGTGGTCTGGTCGCTCTGGTTGATCTCCTTCATCAGCTCGATGATCGTCTGGCCGGTGGCCGAATCGAGGTTGGCCGTGGGCTCGTCGGCGAGCACGATGCGCGGGCGAGTGACCAGGGCGCGGGCGATGGCAACGCGTTGTCGCTGGCCGCCGGAGAGCTCGTTGGGACGCTGCGTGAGCTGGGGCGTGAGATCGACGCGCTCGACCATCTCGAGCACGCGCTGGGTGCGCTCGGCCTTGGTCATGCCGCCCTGGAGCAGCAGCGGGAACTCGACGTTTTGAAAGAGCGTGAGCACCGAGATCAGGTTGAAGCTCTGGAAGATGAAGCCCAGCTTGTGCAGGCGCAAATGGGTCAGCGCCCGGTCGTCGAGATCGCTGGTCGACTGGCCGTCGACGAGCACCGTGCCGCGCGTGGGCACGTCGATGCAGCCGAGCAAGTTGAGCAGGGTGGTCTTTCCGCTGCCGGACGGGCCGGCGATGGTGGTGAACTCACCGGTGGCGATCGTCATCTCGACGTCGCGAAGGGCGTTTACGACGAGCTTGCCGAGCGGATACTCTTTTGATACCTGACGCAGTTCGACGATGGGCTTCATCGCTCTCCTTCGTTTTCGTTGCCTTTACTGCGGAACCGGACGACAGACCTTCTCGTCGTTACACCAGTAACCTTGGATGCAGTCATCGTCATTTCTACACGGGCAACTTGATTCGATTCGCAGCGAATTGTTGTCCTCGATGCACTCGTTGTGCTGGCTGTTTCCTTCTTCGTCGAGGTCGGCGTGAGCGCGAACGACAAAGGTCTTGCCGTCGCCGCGGCTGATCTGGGCCGTGGTCCAGGCATAGGTCAGCGTCTCGCGCGCGCCCGGGGGCAAGAGCTGGGTCGATTCGAGAACGGTGATCAGCTGCTCGACGCCGGCAAGCTCGGTGAAGACGGCGACCTTGGTGCCAGGCAGCACGCCGCGATCGCCCTGATTGCCGATCACGATCTCGAGCAACAGGCCTTCTTCGGCGCAAAGCGCCTGGATGGCGATGACCACCAGATCGGGCGCGCTGAAGAGGCCGTCGCCCTGGACGTTCTGGCGAAAGTTGTTGAGGTTGGCGCTGGCGTGGTTTTGGATCGGA
>JACCWM010000119.1 GCA_013697635.1 Lujinxingiaceae bacterium
GGAGCACCTCGTGCGCCTCAGTTACACACAGAGGTACGAATCGGACGGCCCGCAACCACTTTGACCAGGGGCGGCGTCCTCCCTAATTAGAAGCAAAATTTGTCTCAAAGTCATTGACACATTCCGCGGCCGGTGCCTCAGACGCAGGTCCAGGTGCCCTGGACCTTTTTGCACTCCCGGTTGCCCTGCTGGCAGGTTCCATTGCAGTTGACGGTCTGCTTCGTGCCACAACCGTTGTCAATGTTGGTCGTGTCGCCGCATTTGGGATTGGTGATCGAATCGCACATCGCCTTGACGCCGAGCGGGACGCAGACGCAGGCGGTGTTGTTTTGGCAGACCTGATTGGTCGGGCAATTGGCGCAGGTCACAATGCGCGGCGAGCCGCAGGAGTCGGTCACGGTGGCCTGCCCGCAGATGTAGCTGTTGGCCGTACAGAGTTGAGCGTCGGTGCGGGTGTCGGCCGCGCAGACGCAGAGGTTGTTTGCGCATGCGGTGCCATCGGTCGTGCAGCTGCCGCAATTGACGTTCGGGCGCGCGACGCCACAGCCGTCGGTGAGGGTGCTGGTGCCACATTGCTTGAAATTTTCCTCGCAGAGCGCGGTGCCAAGGCGCAGATCCTCGCACGCGCAGAGATTGTTGGTCGCGCCGCAGGACCAGTGTGTTCCCAGGTCGGTGCAGCCGCCGCAATTGATCGAGCGAGCATTGCCACAGCCATCGGAGACATCGGCCTGCCCACATTGAATGCCCTGATCGTCGCAGAGATCGCTGTCGGCGCGCGTGTCCTGACAGTCGCACTGGTTGGTGGCCGGGTTGCAGATCTCGATCGCATTGATGCACGAGCCGCAAGTGACGTTAGGGCGAGTTTGTCCGCAACCGTCGACGACGGTGGCCGTGCCGCATTGCTTGGCGTTGGCCTCGCAGATCAGCGCGATGTCGCGGGTGTCGTTGCAGACACAGAGGTTGCCGGCTGTGCAGCTCTCGAATTCGCTGCTGCAGGTGCCACAGGCGACGCTTTCGTTGAGGCCGCAGCCGTCGGTGAAGGTGAAGGTGTTGCACTGTTTTTGGGCAGCGGCACACTTCTGGGCATCGGTACGGTTGTCGGCGCAAGCGCAAGTCGAAGTGGTGGCGTTGCATAAGGCGAACTCGCCGGGACAGGTTCCACAGTCGACGCCGGCGGTGGTCACGCCGCAGCGATCGGTCAGGGAGCTGAGGCCACAAAACTTGCCGTGGGCCACACAGAGCTGCGCCGTGCTGCGATCGTCGACGCAGCGGCATTGATTGTCGTCACAGGTCTCGTGTTCGCCTGTGCAGCTACCGCACTCGAGGTCCTCGACCAGGTTGCCACATCCGTCTTCCAGGCTGAGCGTTCCGCAATTCTTTTCGTGGTCTGCACAAAGCTCGGTCGTGGTGCGCTCGTCCTCACATGCACAGCGATTGTCCACGCACTGGTCGAGGTCACGCGAGCAGGAGCCGCACTCGATGGTGACCACGGCGTTACAGATATCGGTGACGTCGATCGCCCGGCCACATTGAAATTCCAGGCGCGCGCAAAGTGCCGTGATCGATTCGCCGGCGCAAGCGCATTGGTTATCCCCATGACAAACTTGCGGCGCGGTGCACGCGCCGCATACGGCGCCGGTGCGCGCCTTCCCGCAGTTGTCCAGGCCGGCTGGCTCACCACAACTCGCGCCCTGTCGGGTGCAGAAGTCGGCATTGGTCTCAGGGATGCACGCCGTGACGTCCGCATCGACTCCTACGTCGACTACGACACTGTCCTCGTCGATCCAATAGCCGTCGCGACAAGTTCGCCCCTGCGCGCTCACACCCTCAGAGGAGCAATGCACCTCGCCCAGGCTCTGCGATTCGTAGTTGCAGTGCGTGAGCAACAAGACCGGCGTCAGCGCCAGAAAAAGCGCAGCGAGGATGAAACGGATTGGACGTGGCTCATTCACTGACTTTATCTCCGTTGGGGCTGGCGATACGTTTATCATACAGAAGATCGCCAAGAGAGCTCAATTAACAGCCTGCAGGAGAGTCGGCAAGTTGGCAACCTCGCACCGGGCACCTCACAGCCGCATAAGTAGATGACTTTGCGCATCTCTTGACTTTGCGTATCTCTCGGACGGTTTTCTCGGGTCGTATTGGTCAGAGCCACCATCCCAGACCGATCTTAAGCTGGGGCAAGGGAATGAATGCATCGAAGCCGAACCCACGGGTAATGGGCACGTCCTGAAATGGCATCGTGAGCCCACCGCTCAGTGTGAAGGTGAATCCACTTTGCGCAATGTACTGGTAGCCCAACGCATCGAGGTTGAGCCAGACCACGGGGTAGTCAAAATCTAGCGAGAGACAGAGAGCCAACCCGATGCCTGCGATGAAGCGCGACGGTCTCGAGCTCGAGACAATCAACGGCATGACCGAGAACTGCGCGCCGCTCAATCCCACGCCAACCGCGCTCTCGAACAAAAAGTTGTCATCAATTACATATGCCCATGCGCCCCCGATCAATCCGATACTCGCCCCCAGCCCCAACTGCGCCGACATGAGATGGCGCGCGGGCTCGCCCTGAGTATCCACAACAGCAGCTTCGGCATGCGCGGCATTGATTCCAGCAAATGAAGTGCAGGTGCAAAAGAGCAAGATTAAGACAAACCGGCGCCAGGGCATTGCCGTCTCCGTTGAACAGGTATCAATTGTCAGTAAGGCTAAAGCTCGCCGGACGGCTCGACCACGAGATCGGCGCCGCCGCCGAAGTTGAAGCCGACGCCGAGCTGGGCGAAGAAGAACATGAATTCCCTGTCGAACGTGATGCCAAAGCCGCCTTGGGGATGGAATCGCAAAGGCGACACGGTCAGTTCTATCTGCATTCGCGTGGTCTTGCTGATGAGAAATTCGTAGCCCACCAGGCCACCGAGGGTGACCCCGAACAAGGCCATGGCCCACCGGTCGCCGTTGTTGTTGTCCCAGATTACGGTGCTCTACACGCCGCCGTACACGATCCGTGGCCCCCGCCCGCTCGTCGTCAGCCGCGGCGTGAGGCTCAAGATAGCAAAGTACGGTGATATGTGCGCATTGGACTGCAGGCCGGCGATCAGGAAGTCGCTGAGATAGAGCCTGGCACCAACGCCACCGTTGACCGTGACAAAGGCCGTGCCCACATGAGCGCTGATGTCACCGATACCCAACCCGTAGACGAGCTGGCCGCCAAGGCGCGGCAGAATCCACCAGCCCGGCTCGTCAATGGCCACGGTCCCGACCAGCTCGCCCGACCCGAGCTGGCGAGGAGGATGCATGGTGGTCGTCGCACAGGCGCCGGCCAAAACTGACGTGAGAATCAAGCAGACCAGCATCCGTTTGTGCATACAGAAGTCCTCTGTTCGTGGTGTGTGTCATCTCACATCTCGGTCGAAGACGAGACGGCGTTGGGCGGCTATGTTAGAACTCGGCGCCGAGCCCCAAAAACTCATCTTTCTCGCCAGGAACGAAACCGGAAAACAACCGCAGGTGCGGGCCAACGTACGTCGAGATGCTGTCGGTCCAGGCATACTCGAGTTGGACGTGGACAAAGCCCAGCGCCGTGGTCAGCGGGTCGACCTGCACCGTCCAGGAAGGTGCATCGGGCGCGGCCTCGTCGAGCTCGAGCGAACTCGCAAAAGCGTCGGCGCTTGCGCACAACGAGATCATCAATACACAGACACGAGCCTTCATAGGTCTCCACACCGCGTTTGGACATTTCGAGAAACAAGTTCGCCGCAGCGTATCATCGTCGGTGCGTGTTTGGGAGAAGTCAATATCCGCCGCTAGACCACCGACCCATGCAAATACGCCGCCTTACTAACCCGCGCCTCCGTCGCACTTCGAATCAACGCCAACGCCCGCTCAAACGCATCCGCCAGGGCAGGCGTCACTGGAGTGACCCGCGTTCAGTTGAGGTCCGAAAATGTCGGTACCCCTACCGACATTTTCGTACCCAAGTCAGAAAATGTCGGTAGGGGTACCGATTCCGCTCACAATCAAATCAGAAAAATACCGATACACGACCGACTCATACTTTCCGAAGTTCAGCGCGAACCAGTCGAACCACTCCAGAGGGATGCCCGGGATACGCACCGGCTCATTCGGATAGTTTCGCGATGACCCAATGATTTAGACTTACGCCCTGGCGTTCGGCTTCGAGCACCAGGGCCTGGTGGAGTTGAGCGGGCATGCGCACGTTGAATTTTCCCGAGAATTTTCTGCGAGAAATTGGCTCTGGATACTTCTCGCCGTCCTCGACCGCCCATTCGATCGACGCCCCTACGAGGAATCGGATTTCGTGGGTTGCTTGCTCGAAGCTCTCACCATGGGCCGTCAAGCCCCACTCGACGCATTGACCTAGAAACACCTGGTCCTCTTGGGACCAGTGAATTCTGTAGTCGTAAAAGGCAGCTTCAGCCGGGTGTGGTTCAGCTGCTGATCACGCCGCATCTTGAATTCCGGGCTGTGTAGCTTCGAGGTGGCTCACGTGCCAATCACACACAGCGTCCCATCGATCGGAGGTGGCCAGGGTGCGCAGGCGAATGATCGTCTGGCCGCCGTGCATCTTCCAGCGGCTTCCCGTGCGCTTCATTCGCTGGGTGACGACGGTCTTGGCGGTCGCCTCCAC
>JACCWM010000193.1 GCA_013697635.1 Lujinxingiaceae bacterium
GGGCAGCGTCGGGGGGGCAGGGGGCCCGACTCCGACGCCGGCGGGGGGCAGGGACGCTTGCCAACGCCTCCACGATCAGGCAGCATGAGGACATTGCGAGCACTTCAATACCAGTCTTCCTTTTGGCTTCTGTCCCTGCACCGCATCACGCGGTCGATCGGTGGTGATACGACGATATGTTCTCTCGGCTTTGCGCTGTGGTTGTGCTGGTCGCTGCTCTCCTGCTCGTCATTCATCCCGCGGATGCCGGGGCCGAGCCCGATGGCATCATTGAACTTCAAGCCCGCTGTAGCGCGACATCATCTATCGCTCCAGACCGGACTCGGCTCGACGATAGGCTATCTTGGTGCAGCCTGGGCCTATGCTCTCCATGACAACCTGCGTATCGAAACTGGGCTGGGCCTCGGGGCGACAGGCCTGCAGTTGTCAATCATGCCGATGGTCGCCATCGGCTCGGGGCGCACACGTTTTGTTTCGGGAGCAGGCCTGTCCGCTGGCCTCTTTGTCCACGGTTGCCAAGGCCAAGCCGGCTGTTACTGGTTCAACCTCGGCGCGCTGGGTTGCGAGCACGTCTTCGAGAGTGGGCGCAGTGTCTTGTTGAGCGCCGGAATCACGATGCCGTTCCAGAGCGTCGGTGGCGGGCGCGGAAGCCTGTATTACTGGGCGCCCTACGAGATCCTGCCTCAGCTGAAGATCGGAATGGGCTGGTGGAATGGACCTCTTGCCCGCGGCACCGGCGCGAACCCCGGCGAAACCAAAGGTGCCCGAATTCGTGTCTCGCTCGAGACGATGCTCGATGGTTACGGAAGCACGACGGGCGTCACCATTGCCTACGCAGTATCGGAGAGGGCGCGAATCGACGTTGGCGCGGCCTACGCCTCGCCCGGCCTGCAGCTCTCCTTGCTGCCGTCGCTTGCCTTCGGCTCGGCGCGCAACCGCTTCGTCATCGCCGGCGGTTTCTCGGCGCGATTCTTCAAGAATCGCGAGCCACGCTCCGATGACGTATATACCGTGGAGCGGCATTGGCGAAACCACTGTCCTGCCGGCGCGTGTATTTCGATGGACCTCTACCCCCTTGGCTACGAGCACATCTTCCCTGGCGGCCTCACTGTGAGCGCCGCGCTCGGTGTCATGGGCGATTTCGGCGATTACATGCGCAACTGGGACGTGATTCCCCAAATGAAGCTCGGCCTTGGTTGGTGGTTCTAACCCGATCTGCGCGCGTCGGGTCCCTTGACACCCCGACTCTTGGCGTCGTTACTTGATGATCCGCACGGCCAGGGCCCCCACCGGTGCCGGCGTCGGGGGGTCAGGGCTGCCGACAGCACCTGGGGCCGACGTTCGCGTGGCCGGCCGCCGGCGTTGGGGGGTCAGGGGGAGCCGACAGCGCCCTATCGACATTTTCGCATCCGAGTCAGAAAATACCGACCCCCTATCGACATTTTCGTATCCGAGTCAGAAAATACCGCCCCCCCTATCGCCTCCGCTCGATGTTGAGTCAGAAAATGTCGACCCCCTATCGACCTTTTCGGACCCGAGTCAGAAAATGTCGGTGGGGGTACCGACTCCGTTTACATTCGGGTCAGAAAATGTTGATACCCGATCGATTTCCATGCCTGTTCATCATACGTAACGCCGATAGACCACCCAAAGCGCGGCGTCGGGTCCCTTGACACCCCGACTCTTGGCGTCGTTACTTGATGATCCGCACGGCCAGGGCCCCACCGGCGCTGCGCGCCGGCTCCCCTTCTTTAGGAGGATTGCAGGGCTTCGGCCTGGTGGAAGGCCTGGAGGGGATCGATGAGCTCGTCGAGGTTGCCGGCCAGGACGTCGTCGAGGCGGTGGGTGGTGAAGCCGATGCGGTGGTCGGTGATGCGTGACTGAGGCCAGTGGTAGGTGCGGATGCGCTCGGAGCGGTCGCCGCTGCCGACCTGGTCGCGGCGCTCGGTGGCGATTTGCAGCTGCTGCTCGGAGCGCTCGCGCTCGAAGAGGCGAGCCTTGAGCTCCTTGAGGGCCTTGGCCTTGTTCTTGTGCTGGCTCTTTTCGTCCTGGCAGATCACGACGACGCCGGTGGGCACGTGGGTGACGCGTATGGCCGAGTCGGTGGTGTTGACGTGCTGGCCGCCGGCGCCGCTGGCGCGGTAGGTGTCGACCTTGACGTCTTTGTCCTGCATGTCGATCTCGATGTCGTCGGCTTCGACGAGGATCGCCACGGTCACCGCCGAGGTGTGCAGTCGGCCCTGGCTCTCGGTGTCGGGCACGCGCTGGACGCGGTGCACGCCGGCCTCGTATTTGAGGCGGCTGTAGACGTCGTCGCCCTCGATCAGGGCGATGATCTCTTTGTAGCCGCCGCGGTCGGTCTCGCTCAAGCGTGAGACCTCCACACGCCAGCCGCGGCGCTCGGCGTAGCGTGAATACATGCGAAACAGGTCGACGACAAACAGGGCCGCTTCGTCGCCGCCGGTGCCGGCGCGGATTTCAAGATAGATGTTTTTCTCGTCGAGCGGATCTTTGGGCAGCAGGAGGCGCTTCATTTGCGCCTCGAGCTGCTCTTGTTCGACGTCGAGCTCCTCGAGTTCGGCCTTGGCCATCTGGCGGATGGCCTCATCTTTGTCGGCGAGCATCTGGCGGTTGTCTTCGATCTGCTCGCGCACCTCGCGGTAGCGTGAGTAGGCCGTGACCAGCGCCTGGATGTGGGCGTGCTCCTTGGCGATGCGTCGAAACGTCGCCTGGTCTGCGGCTACCTGGGGGTCCGCGAGCTGGCTGTTGAGCTCGTGGTAGCGCTGTTCAACCTCTTGGAGCTTATCGAACATAGGGATTAGCCACTCATCGACGCGAGGAAGGCCTCGTTGGTCTCGGTCTTGCCGAGCTTGTCGAGCAGAAACTCCATCGAGTCGACGACGTTGAGCGGGTGAAGGAGCTGGCGCAAGATCCAGACGCGGTTGAGCTGGTTGTCGGCCATGAGCAGCTCTTCCTTACGCGTGCCGGAGCGATTGATGTCCAGGCACGGAAAGATGCGCTTCTCCATGAGCTTGCGATCGAGGTGCAGCTCGCAGTTACCGGTGCCCTTGAACTCCTCGAAGATCACCTCGTCCATGCGGCTGCCGGTATCGATCAGCGCCGTGGCGATGATCGTCAGGCTGCCGCCCTCCTCGATGTTACGCGCGGCGCCAAAGAAACGCTTGGGCTTGTGCAACGCGTTGGAGTCGACACCACCGGAGAGGATCTTGCCCGAGGGCGGAACCACGGTGTTGTAGGCGCGGGCAAGACGCGTGATCGAGTCGAGCAAGATCACGACGTCGCGCTTGTGCTCGACAAGGCGCTTGGCCTTCTCGATGACCATCTCGGCGACCTGCACGTGGCGCTGTGCCGGCTCATCAAACGTCGAGGAGACGACCTCGCCCTTGACCGAGCGCTGCATGTCGGTGACCTCCTCGGGACGCTCGTCGATCAGCAGCACGATCAGCACGATGTCCGGGTGGTTCTCGCCGATGGCATTGGCGATGTCCTGCAAGAGCACGGTCTTACCGGTACGCGGGGGCGCAACGATCAGGGCGCGCTGGCCCTTGCCGATCGGCGTGAGCAGATCGAGGATGCGCAGGCTAAACTGCTCGCGGCGCGTCTCGAGGCGAAGGCGCTCCTCGGGGTAGAGCGGCGTGAGGTTGTCAAAGAGGATCTTGTCGCGAACCGAGTCCGGCTCCTCGAAGTTGACCTTCTCGACCTTGAGCAGCGCAAAGTAGCGCTCGTTCTCCTTGGGAGGACGAATCTGGCCGCTGACGGTGTCACCGGTGCGCAAATTGAAGCGGCGAATCTGGCTCGGCGATACGTAGATGTCGTCGGGGCCGGGCAGGTAGTTGTAGTCCGGTGCGCGAAGGAAGCCGAAGCCGTCGGGCAAAATCTCGAGCACGCCTTCGCCGTAGATCGAGCCCTCTTTCTCCGTCTGAGCCTGCAAAAGCGCGAAGATCAACTCCTGCTTTCGCATGTTGCTCGCGCCCTCGATCCCGGCCTCTTTGGCCATCTGCGTGAGCTGGCCGATCTTTAATTCCTTCAATTCTTTGAGATTCACGAAGTACTCCTTCAAGTGGAAAGCTGGTGCAATCGCCGTCGGGGACGAGATTGAGCGCGTCTATGACTGGATTTGGGACTGGATTTTGGACTGGATTTTGGACTGGATTTTTGGGGATATGCTGGAAGAGAGTGGCTGATTCGTTGCGCTGGGCCAGGCGTTGATCGCGGACTTGACACTCCCAGCAGCCTTGAGCTCGGGTCACGTCAAGATTTTCATACCAAAAACGAGAAGGATGACACCGCGAACTGGGTCAAAAGATCAGAGCCGGACTCCCAGAGATGGGCCGCTCTTGAGATTTTTCAAAGTGGTAAGCACGAATGCTGAATGGGGCAATGCTTCCGGCAAACTACATCAGGCGATGAGCGGAAGCAATTGTGTTTAGCAAATACATGCAATTCTCGTAGTCCGTGTGCATGTGGTTGTCAAGACACCTGACCGCTGGGCTTTATTCCGAAGGCCGAAATGGCCAAGAAACCAGCTCGGGCGCCGGGGCAATTTGCCCGGCGCCCGACCTTGTGGTTTTGGGAGCGCTCTGGAGTGTTGGGGGGACAGTAGTCGCTTTCTCCCTTGTGATGCTGAAGTACATGTTCTGCAGAAGCTGTGCCACTCGATGAAAGCACCAGAAAATAAACAGCAAGCCATTGAAAACAAAGCGCTTTATTAACACGCCTCGCTTTTGCGGGGCAAGTTTTTCGTCCGGACTAATCGGTGTCCGTGACATCGATGTCAGGCTGTGGCGAAAATGTCGGCACACCGGATTGGGATCGCTTCGGCGAGGGCATCGAGCACAATCGTTGCTAGGCGATCCTGGCACCTTATGTTATAAGGCGGGCGCTTGAAGCGCTCCACGGCATCGCCGCCAAGATCGGCGTCGGCGCCTGGCGCGCTTCACCCAATTTTTTGGTTTTGGTTTGTCGCTCTTTTGCTGTCCATTATCCCATAGACGTTCGATTTTCTCCTCAGGCATCCAGTCCTAGCGGATGTAGATACGCGGACGCCTCGCCAGATTCTGCTTTGTTGGGCCCGGCCGACACCCTACGGTCTGGGCGCCTTGAGGGTGCGCCGCCAATAGGCGCGCCGCGCTGCAGGCTCTCATGGTGAGCTTCGTACTTCATCTGACTGGTTTGCCTCCTTAGGTGAGGTACCATGTCCAACATTCTCGTTGTCAATTCCACGTTGTCCGAGACGCGTGTCGCCCTGATCGAGGGCGGCATCTTGAGCGAATTGTACATGGAGCGCCGCCGCGATCGCGGTGTGGTCGGTAACATCTACAAAGGCAAGGTGCTGCGCGTGCTTCCGGGCATGCAGGCGGCCTTTGTGGACGTCGCCCACGAGAAGGCCGGCTTTCTTCACGTCAGCGACTTTTACAACTTCGAGGAGGACATCGGCGCGCTCGAGGACGACGGCGACGACGCCTGGCCGCCGCCCTCGCGCGGCAAGGTCAGCCGTAAGATCACGATCTCTGATTGCATCAACGAGGGCGAGGAGGTGCTGGTCCAGGTCGCCAAGGAGCCGATGGGCTCCAAGGGCGCGCGCCTGACCAGCCATATCTCCATTCCCGGGCGCTACGTGGTCTTCATGCCCACCGTCTCGCACATCGGCATCTCGCGGCGCATCGAATCCGAGCGCGAGCGCAAGCGTCTGCGCCGCATCGTCGAGGAGAACCGCCCGCCGGGCACGGGCTTTATCGTGCGCACCGTGAGCGAGGACATCGACGAGGAGAAGCTGCTTCGCGACATGGAGCTTTTGGTCAAGCTCTGGAGCGACGTGCTCGACAAGTCCAACAAGGTCAAGGCGCCCTATTTGCTCTACGAAGAGCCCGACTTGCTGCTTCGCGCCACGCGCGATCTGTTCACGACCAACGTGCAGCGCCTGATCATCGACGACCCCAAGGCCCACGCCCACGTCGCCGAGTTCACGCAGACCTTCATGCCGAGCTTCTCGCCCTACATCGAGCTCTACACCTCCAACGAGCCGATCTTTGACGCCTACGGCATCGAGATCGAGATCAAGCGCGCGCTCTCGCGCGAGGTGCCGCTCAAGTCCGGCGGCTCGCTGGTCTTCGACAAGACCGAGGCCCTGGCCGCGGTCGACGTCAACACCGGCAAGTTCGTCGGCTCCTCGAACAATCTCGAGGAGACGATCCTTCGCACCAACCTCGAGGCCGCCGAGGAGGTGGTCTACCAGCTTCGCCTGCGCAACATCGGCGGGATCATCATCATCGATTTCATCGATATGGAAGACCCCAAGAACCGCGAGAAGGTCTACCGCACGCTCGAGGCTTGCCTCAAAAAAGACCGCGTCACCACCAACGCCCTGGCGATCTCGGAGTTCGGTCTCGTCGAGATGACCCGAAAGCGCGTGCGCGAATCGCTCGTGCAGTACCTCTGTGAGCCTTGCAGCTACTGTGAGGGCCGTGGTTACGTCAAATCCGGCGAGACGGTGGTCTTCGAGATCTTTCGCGAGCTGCGCCGCGAAGCGCCGCTTGTTGCCGAGAACGACATTTATGTCAGCGCCCACCCAAGTGTGGTATCAATTCTCCAGAGCGCCGAGCGCAAGCCCCTCGAGGAGCTCTCCAAGAGCGTGAACAAGAAGGTACACCTCAAGAGCATGCGCGACGTTCACCAGGAGTGGTACGAGATCGCCGGAGCCAAATAGAGCCATGTCCTCCGAACACGAAAAAGAGACGGTCAACCAACCCGCCCACCTGATGGCCGACATCGGCGGCGACGAGAAGCGCCAACATGACCGCGTCGACATCAACGTCGAGCTGCAGTGCATCGAGGACTACATCGCCGAGTACGTGATCAGCCTCTCGCAAGGCGGCGTCTTCATCCGCTCCAAAAAACCCCTGGCCCTTGGCACCAAGGTCACCCTGAAGTTCTCCGTGATCCTCGACGACGTCGAAACCGTCGATGGCGAGGGCGAGGTGGTGCGTGTCGAGACGGCACCGGGCAACACCGGCATGGGCGTGGCATTCACCAAGCTCACCGCCGAAAGCAAGGAGCTCATCGACGAGCTCTTTGCGCGTGCAGCGGCAGCGGCTGCGAAATAGCGCGCCCCGCCCGACCCCGGACGTCGGCTGCGCGCCCCTTCGGGTCGCGCGGACGCCTTTGTCCGGGGCTAGCGAACAGCCTGGACCGCCTCTACGAGGCTCGTGGTTGTTTGAGCCATGGGTTTTGCTCACACCTTCGAGTGCGTGCGCCGCCGCGATCGTCTTGGGCAACGGGATTGGGCGTCGCGAGCCTCTGGAAGAGGCGATCCGGGCTGTTGTGTAGCCCCGGACAAAGACCCGGTGGTGGCCTCGATAGAGGCCGACATGGGGTCGACGTCCGGGGAGAGGTACTCAGGGGGTCCAGCGGTAGTTTGCCGCGAGCGGGTAGCGCCAGCCAAAGCCGAAGGCTTTGGTGCTGATTTTGAGCACGGGGGCGCCCTGCCAGCGCTTGTATTCGGCGCGGTGGATCATGGCGATGGTGCGCTCGACGACGGGGCGCTCAAAGCCCTGGGCGCAGATGGCGTCGGCTTCGAGGCCGAGGCGCATGTAGGCGTCGATGATCGCGTCGAGGATCTCGTAGGGGGGCAGGGTGTCCTGGTCGGTCTGGTCGGGGCGAAGCTCGGCGGAGGGGGGCTTTTGGAGGATGTTTTCGGGGATGACTTCGTAGCCAGCGAGCGCGTTGACGTGGCGGCAGATGCGGTAGACGAGCATCTTGGGGGTGTCGCCGATGACCATCAGGGCGCCGTTCATGTCGCCGTAGAGGGTGGTGTAGCCGGTGGCGAGCTCGCTTTTGTTGCCGGTGGCGAGCACGAGGTGGCCGAGCTTGTTGCTGAGCGCCATCAGAAACATGCCGCGCACGCGGGCCTGCAGGTTTTCTTCGGTGACGTCGGCGGCGAGGCCGGCAAAGAGCGGGTCGAGCTGGGTGAGAAAGGCCTGGAACTGGGGCTCGATCGAGCTGAGCTCAAAGCGCACGCCGAGGTTTTTTGCGAGCGTTTGGGCGTCGGCGACGCTGTGATCGGAGGAGTAGCGCGAGGGCATGCCGACGGTGAGCACGTTGTCGGGGCCAAGGGCCTCTACGGCGATCGCTGCGACCAGGGCGGAGTCGACGCCGCCGGAGAGGCCGATGAGCGCGCCCTTGAAGCCGGATTTGTGGACGTAGTCGCGCAGGCCGAGCACGAGGGCGCGGTAGGCCTGCTCGGCCTCAGCGGTGGTTGTGGGGTGGAGCAGCGCGGGGTCGAGGCTGACCGGGGCGCCGGCTAGAATGGGCAAATCGATGACGGCAAAGTCCTCGACGAAATCGCCAAGCTGGCAGACCAACTCGCCTTGTGGCGAGAGCACAAAAGAGCGGCCATCGAAGATCAGCTCGTCGTTGCCGCCGACCTGGTTGACGAAGACGAAGCTGCGGGCGTGTTTTTGGGCGTGGCCGGCCAACAGCTCGCGGCGAAACAAGTTTTTGTCGATGCCAAAGGGGCTGGCCGAGATGTTGATCAAGAGCTCGGCGCCGTCTTTGACCAGCGCACTTATCGGATCGTTGGCGTAGCGCGGCATCTCCCAGCCGTTTGGCGAATTCCAAGCGTCCTCGCAGATGCTGATGCCCAGGCGCACGCCCTTGAACAGATGGGTGCCGACGCGCTGGGCGCGCTCAAAATAGCGCTCCTCATCAAAAACGTCGTAGGTGGGCAGCAGGCTCTTGTGGATGCGGGCGACCACCTTGCCGTCGTGGCACAGGGCGGCGGCGTTGTAGAGGTGTTTGCCGCGCGCGTCGTGGTTGTAGTCGACGTAGCCGACGACGACGCCAAGCGAGGCGTCGGTGAGCTTTGCGACGCGCTCGAGGTTGGCCAACTGGGCGTCGAGCATGCTCTTTCGATGAACCATGTCCATGGCCGGATAGCCGATCAGGGCCATCTCGGAGAAGACGACGAGCTCGACGCCCTGGGCGCGCGCGCGCTCGATCGTGGCCGCAATCTTGGCGAAGTTGGCCTCGAGATCTCCGACCTTGTAGTTGAGCTGGGCCAGGCCGATGCGAAGGCGGCTCGATTGTTCGGCGTGAGTCATGAGCGCCTCGTCAGCGAAGGAACAGGGACACCATGTAGGCGATGTAGACGGCTATCAGCAAGAAGCCTTCCCAGCGGTGGAGGCGATGGCCGGTGCGAAGCAGCGGCCAGATGCCGATCGAGACGGCCAGCATCACCCACAGATCGATGCCCAGCGCGTCGCCGCTCAGGGTCAGATCGGAGACGACGGCCACCACACCGAGCACCAGGAAGATGTTGAAGATGTTCGAGCCGACGACGTTGCCAACCGAGATGTCCGATTGGTTGCGATAGGAGGCCACGAGGCTGGTCGCAAGCTCGGGCAGGCTGGTGCCGATGGCGACGATCGAGATACCGATGACCAGCTCGGAGATACCAAAATGCTGGGCAATCTCGACGGCCGAGTCGACCATGAGCTTGGCGCCGCCGGCCAGGCCGACGATGCCCAAGACGAGCTTGGCGACGTCGGCCATGGGCGAGGCCTTGGCCACATCGACCTCGTCGAGCCCGTCGCCGACCAGGGCCGCGAGCGCCTCCATATCCTTTTTGGCCTGAAAATAGGTGTAGATCAGGTAGCCGGCCATGCCCATCAACAAGATGATGCCGTCGTAGCGCGAGAGCGTGCCGTCGATGGCGAGCAGGATGAAGAGCAGCGAGGCGGCCACCATGACGGGGAATTCGCGGGCGACCACGCGCGCGTGCACCTCGATCGGGCGCACCATCGCCGCCGCGCCTAGAATCAGCGCGAGGTTGGCGATGTTGCTGCCGATGATGTTGCCCACCGAGACGTCGTTGGTGCCGAGCAGGCAGACGAGCAGCTCGGGGGCGCTGGTGCCAAAGGAGACGACCGTCAGGCCGACGATGAGCGGCGTTATGCCCAGGCGCAGCGCCAGCGAGCTCGCGCCGTTGACGAGGCCCTCGGCCCCGAAGTAGAGCAATACCAACCCCAAAATGAGTAGACCAATGGTCAGCAGCATATGCTTGGGAGCTCGGGCGAGGGGGTGATGTTCAGGTGGCGAAGACGCTCAGATGAAGTGCGAGCGTGGCCGCGCAGGCGATCGCGACGCCTGCGGCCATGCTCTTTTGGGTGGGCGCCTGGCCGGTGACGAGCTTGCGAAGCAGCAAGGCGGCAGCGAGCAGCAGACAACTCACGACAAAGGTGGCGAGCAGGTGGTCAAAGCTGCTAAAAGCGTGCACTATGCTTGCCCACATGCCCAAATCGGCGTGGTGGTGGCCGGCGTGGGCCAAAACCTGGGCCGGTGCGAGCAAGGCAAGTGAACCAAAGACCAGCAATTCAAAGTATTTTTTCATCGTACGACCTTTCATGTCATCGGGTGCCTTGGGGCACCGCTCACAGGCGCTTAAAACAAGCGTCTGGGCCGAAATCAGAACAATCGCTGGGCACGCTACATTCTTTCTTGGCTTGTGCAAAGTGACAACAACATCGATTACGGCTTCGGGCTGGCTGCAGGCGGCACGCGGTAGTTGACAATTCGCCGTTGGTTTCTTTAGGATTCTAGCGCTGTCGCGCACCTTAAACCCCCCATTATTGGGCTCTTTGCGACGGTTCCGATAGTGGTGACTCGCTTATCGTCTGGTTTGCTTGGCTGACAAGCACCCAACGACTGGCTTTTGATAGTAGGCTCATGAGCGAACCGGGAATCCTTCCAAAACCCATAGCTTTCGGCAAATATTACCTCCTCGAGCGTGTCAACGTCGGAGGGATGGCCGAGATCTTCAAGGCCAAAGCGTTTGGCGTGGAGGGATTTGAGCGGCTTTTGGCGGTCAAGCAGATCTTGTCGAGCATTGCTGAGGATGAGTCCTTCATCAACATGTTCATCGACGAGGCCAAGATCGCCGGCCAACTCAATCACCCGAACGTGGCGCAGATCTTCGATCTGGGTAAGGTCGACGGCTCCTATTTCATCGCGCTCGAGTACATCAGCGGCAAGGACTTAAAGACGAGCTTTGAGCGGGCGCGTCGCATCGGCGAGAAGGTGAGCATCCCCAGGGTTTGCTACAACATCTCCAAGGTGTGCGAGGGTCTGGGCTATGCTCACGCCAAGAAGGATTCGCAGGGCCGCGATTTGAACATCGTGCACCGCGACGTCTCACCGCAAAACATCCTGGTTTCCTACGAGGGCGAGGTCAAGGTCATCGACTTTGGCATCGCCAAGGCGCAGGGCAAGAGCAGCCAGACGCAGGTGGGCATCCTCAAGGGCAAGTTCAGCTACATGAGCCCCGAGCAGGTGCGCGGCCTTCACGTCGACCACCGCAGCGACATCTTCAGCCTGGGCATCGTGCTCTACGAGCTGCTCACGCTCGAGCGCCTGTTTTTGGGTGACAGCGACTTCGACACGCTCGAGAAGATTCGCAAAGTCGAGATGAGCCCGCCCTCGTTGTACAATCCGCACATCCCCAAAGAGCTCGAAGACATCGTGCTCAAGGCGCTTGCGCGCACGCCCGAGGAGCGCTTTCAGTCGGCCTACGATCTCTCCGAGGCGCTCGAGCGCTTCATGCGCAACCAGGGCTACTACTACACGAACAAAGATCTGGCCTCGTACATGAAGGAGGCCTTCAGCGCCGACATCGAGTTCGAGAACAAGAAATTCGAGTACTATCAAAGCCTCAACCTCAAGCCTTTGTCCGACGATCCCCAGCCCTCCTCGCCCAGCGGCCAGCGCCAGGCGGTGCGCTCGGCGCCCAAGGGCCGCGGCCAGCTCAGCTGGGGCGAGGACGAGATGGAGACGCAGATCTTCGACCGCGCGATGGGCGAAGACGAGGAGGAAGAGGAGATCGGCGAGTCGGCGATCATCTACAGCCAGGATGTGATCGGGCGAAACGAGGAGCCGCCCACGCGCGAGTTCGATCGCTGGGATGTGAACCTCGATCTTGCCCACATCACCTTCAAAGACGAGCCCGAAGCGCCCGCTGCGCGGCGAAAGCCTGCGCCCACGGCGCAGTTGGAGGCGATCGAGCGCCGCAACGGCGCGCCGGTCACCGCCCAGGTCAGCGTTCCGCCGACGATGCTGCGCGCACAAAATGCCGCCGGCCCCAAGTTTGGCAAGATCGGTCTGATCGCCGCGCTGGTGCTCGTGCTCGGTTGCATTCCCATGTATTTGTACGCCACGCGAGAGCGTCCGGCGCCGCTGATCGTCTTTGAGACCGAGCCTGGCGCGGTCAAGATCCTGCTCAACGACGCGCTCATTCACGACGGTCCCACGCCCTTTGAGTACAAGGCGGTGCCAGGCATGGCCCGGCTGGTGATTCGCCAGGATGGATTCGAGCCTTATGAGAGCTCGGTCGATCTGGTCGGTGGCAAGACCTACAAGCTCAACCAGACGCTCAAACGCGCGCTCAACGACACCACCGGAATCAAGGTGCAGACCACGCCTGCGGGCGCGCGCGTCGAGATCGCCGGTGTCGCCTCCCAGGAGCAGACGCCGCTCACCGTGCGCCAGCTCAAGGCGGGTAAGCACAGCGTCAAGATTTCGCTCGAAGGTTATTTTGAGGAGGTGCGCGAGATCGAGATCGAGGCCGAGAAGATCGCCGAGATCGAGATCGCCCTGCGGCCCAAGAAGCTCGCGCTGGCGATCAACAGCAATCCGGATCGCTCGGATTTCACGGTCTTCGAGAAGGACGGCGATCAGCGCATCGCCAGCGGAAAGACCCCGGAGGTCGTGCGCGATCTGGACGCGACCAAAGCCTACAAGATCGTCGTCGAGCGCCGCGGCTTCGACAACTGGGAGCACATCCTCGAGCCGGGCCTCGAGGCTGCGCCGACGCTCTCCGCCGAGATGGCGCGCAACCGTCGCGACGACTTCACCCAGACCGAGCGCGTCATACCGCCCGTGGTGGCAACGACGACCACGCGCACGAACCTACCCAAGACTCAGCCCAAGACGGAGCCCAAGACCGAGCCGACGGTGCGCACGACGCCGACCAAGACGGCCTCCGCCGATGACGACTCTGGCACGGCCATGCTCAGCATCGCCTCGCGTCCTGTGGCCCGTGTCTACATCAACGACAAAGACACCGGGCGTTATACGCCCCTGATCGACTTCAAGATCAAGTCGGGCAACCACAAGATCGGGCTGGTCAACCCGGATTTTGGGCTCAACAAAACGTATTTTGTCGAGTTGAAAGGCGGCGAAAGCAAGCGCATTATCAACCGGTAGCCATGTTGGCCGAACCGATCCCCAATCTCCGCTAGTTCATCTGAGGGGCGTACGTGCGAATCTTTGAGCCGGTGCACAAGCCATGAGCCGTCCGCTTGGCCCATCTGAATTTTCTCACTATTGCCCGCTGTGCACGAGCTGTCAGGAGGCTCAGACGACCGTGTGCCTGGAGTGCGATTGCCGGCGCCCCGAGCAGGGTTGGCCGCTGATCGAGGCCGGGCCATACCCGTACCTGGGTCAGCTCGCTGACGAGCGCTATTTGCTCATGCAGTTTCTGGGCGCCGGCACCAGCGGACAGGTCTACCGCGCCCGCGCCACGCGCGTGCAGCGCTCGTTTGCGCTCAAGATCGTCGATACTCGCCGCCATAGCCGCCCGGAGTTCCAACAGGAGATGGTGCGCCGCTTCGAGCGCGAAGTCGAAGCGATGAGCCGGCTGCGAAACCCGCACGTCGTCAATCTCTACGAGACGATTCAATTGCCCGATCAGGTCTTCATCCTGGTGATGGATCTGGTTCAAGGCGTGACGCTGCAGGCGATGTTGGACCGTGTCGGTCGCATCAAGTATCGCCATTGCCTCGAGATCGTGCGCCAGGTGGCCAACGGCCTGCACGAGGCCCACGGCTCGGGCATCGTGCATCGGGACTTGAAGCCTGAGAACATCATGGTCGAGCAACTCCCGGCGGCCGGTTTTTTCGCGCGCATTTTGGATTTCGGCATCGCTCAGATGAGCGAGACGACCAAGAATACCCATGGATTTCGGGGCACGCCGCTCTACGCCTCACCGGAGCAATGTGTCGAAGACCCGAGCATCGATCATCGCAGCGACATCTACAGCCTGGGCTGCGTCTTTTTTCATTGCTTGACGGGGCGGCCGCCCTTTGATTTTCCCGTGGCGCTCGACGTCATGGATAGTCACGTGGAGAGCCCCCCGCCGTCGATCTTCGCGCTCAACCCGGAACTGGTCGTGCCGGCGGCGATCGACACCTTGATCCAGGGCATGCTCGCCAAGAAGCCCTCGGATCGTCCGGAGAATCTCAACAAGGTGATCCAGAGCATCGATCTGATTTTGCGTGGTGATGTGCGCCTCGAGGAGACGACTTCTCCGCATGAGCCGCCGAGGCTTGCGCGCGCGGTAGCGGTCAAGTCCACGTTGACCAACGAGCCGCCGGCGCTGCTCGTCGACGCCAAGGCGAAAGGCTCAGAGCGCGTGGCGATGGAGCACATGCACGATATTGCGCTGCCCCAGGCCATCTTGAGCCATGCGGGCGCCTGGCGGGTCGTGGTGATGGGGGTGGGGGGCAAGGTCTGCGCGCTGGTCGACGACAAGGACTGCATCCATGTGTTGAGCCTGCATGGAGACGGCTACAGCGAGACGTTGGTGGGAGCGAGCGCGCCGATCACGGCCGTGGCCCTGGATTTGGCCAACGGTCGGGTCTTTGGCGGTGACGTCAGCGGACGGATCTTCTCGTGGAGCCTGGGTTCGCCCGGCCAGCAGCCCCAGATCTTAAGTGAGCAGGGCTCTTCGGTGCGCTGCCTGGATTTGGCGGCGATGAGCCATACAATCGTCGCTGGCAACGACGACGGGCGCATCGTCTCGTTGGATTTGCGCACCGGTAAGAAGAAGGTGCTGCTTCAGACCCAAACGCCGGTCATGACGCTCTCCTACTCGCCACGCGCGCGACGCACTCTGGCCGGCTTGAAGGATGGCCGGCTGTGCTGGCTCGACATGGACTCGCTGGTGGCCGAAGAGCTGCCCAGCCTGACGCAGCACGGGGTCGCATCAAGCCTGCGCGCCGGGGACACCCACGCTGCGATGCTTACGGCGGCGGGCAGCATTGAACTGGTTGGCCTGCAGGGCGCCGACGCGCTCTCGCAAACTTTGACCGCGCAGGCTGTCAAACTGCGCAGCATGGCGTTTGGGCAGGACGGGCGCCTGCTCGGCCTGGAGATCGACAAGGCCGTGCTGCGACTGTGGTCCATCGCGCACGGCCTGTAGGGACAAGCAAAAGGGTATGGAGAAGGACAGCGGGCTCAGCCGCCGATGCAGGCGCCGCGAGTCTCGCCGCCGGCGATCGCGCACTGGCCCGAGCAGCACTCGGCGTTGGACGAGCAAACCACGCCAAGCGGATAGCAAGGCGGCACGCAGATGCCCTGGGCATTGCAGATAAGCTCGCCGCAGCACTCGGCGCTGGTGGTGCACGATTCGCCGCGGATCTGACAGTCCGGGCAACCGTCGTCGATGATGCCGTTGCAGTCGTTGTCGGTGCCGTCGCAGACCTCCGGCGAGCAGCTCTCACAGGGGTAGGGTTGGCCGCAGGTCTTGTAGTAGAGATCGCACAGCCCTTCGGGGGAGCCCGGCTTGCAGTTGTCGGCGCAGCCCATCTTGATCTCGAGGCCGACTTGATTCTGGTTGAGCCCGCGAAGCTGCTGGCAGGCCTGCGCCTCCAAGGTCAACAAGTTGTCGCCGACGTTGTAGGAATACTCGCTGCGGTCCAGATAATTGCCGTTGACCGAGACCCAGATCTTGGAGGGGTCTTGGGGCGCAGGATTGAGCGAGTAGGAGCAGCTGATCAGCAAGTTGGAGATCTGGCGAATCGCTTCGACGAGCGCATTGGCGTCATTGGCGCGGTAGTAGTCGTTGGTGCCGCCGGCCTGGGCAATGCTCGTGAGGTTTGCCGAGCCGTGGGCGAAGCCGATGACGTAGGTTGGCAGACCCGCTGCCAAATTCGCCGCGGCTGCGGCGCGCGTGTTCGACACCGTAGCGTAGCAACTAGGCTCGCCGTCGGTGACCAAGATCAGCGCCTTGGCGCGATCGGTGTTATGCGCATCGTTGTTGTCCTGGAGCCAGTTGGACGTGCGAACGGCGCTGATCGCGTCGTTCATCGGCGTGCCGGCATTGGGATTGAGCGTGATCGTATTGTAGGAACTCTTGATCTGTTGGGCCGTGTAGTCGCCGATCGGCAAGCGCAACAGTGTGCTCGGTGTGCAAGAGTCGCTGTTGAGGTTGAGCGAGGGGAAGACGGCTACACCCAGGCGCACCTCGTTCCACAACTCGTCGGCAATGCGGTTGAGGCCGGTCGTGGCCTCCGTCCAACGAACCGGCGTGGAGTTGTTGTTTTGCACGACGCGCCAGGTCATCGAACCGGAGACGTCGAGCATGATGAAGAGGTTGGGCTTTAGCCGCTCGAACTCCGTGGACTGCTGGTTGCAAATCGCGATCGGCCCGGGGGTTGCGGAGCAGGCATCGCCGATGCCGTCACCGCTGGTATCGGTCTGCTCGGCGTTGGCATGGTTGGGGCAGTTGTCGCACGCATCGCCGACGCCGTCGCCGTCGCTGTCGGCCTGATCGGAGTTGGGGTGGCTGGGACAGTTGTCGAGGATGTCGGGGATGCCGTCGCCGTCGCTGTCTTTGTCGGTGTCGATGTAGATCACGCCTGGCGCGCAGGCATCACCCATGACGATACCGCGCGCATCGGTGGGATTGCCCGGCGTGACCTTTTGGTTGGCGTTGGCAACGTCGGGGCAGTTGTCGCAAGCGTCGCCGACGCCGTCGCCGTCGCTGTCACGCTGATCGGGGTTGCTGTGGCGCGGGCAGTTGTCGAACTGGTTGGGCACGCCGTCGCCGGACTCATCGCCCCAGGGGTCAAGGCCGTTGTTCGGATTGTAAGGGTCGCTACTATCAGGGGTGTCGGTATGCCCGGCGTCCTGAGGGGTGTTGTTGGCGTTGTTGGTGTTGTTGGCGTTGTTATTGGGGTTCGGGTCGCCTACACAGGCTCCGGTAACCGTGTTCTTCGTCTGACCGGCCGGGCATTTGCCCTTGTCCGAATCACTTCCCGGGAAATTGTCGGTACAAGCGCCCAGGGCAAACAGCAACGAAAAGGTCCAGATCAGCGACGAGCGACGTTTCATCCGTTTCTCTCTTTCATAGACAATGTCGTTGCAATACTTACATCATTTAACGAGGCTAAACTAACAGATTACTTTCTTGAATTCGATAGCAAGGATCGAAAAAAAACCGCAATCACCATGTTTCTCGAACGCGCAGGGTCAAACCGACGCCCACCAGCAAGAGCAGGGTAAAGCCCAGGACGACGCCAAAATCGACGGCCAACCAGGTCTCGGCGTCTCCAAAGAAGCGATCGAGGGGGTTTGGCGGCGGCGGCAGCGCCGGCAGCCCGGGAGCGAGCGGCTTGGGCAGCTGATCGGCGCTGAGTTCGTAGGCGTCGGCTAGATGCTCGGCCTGCAGCATGCCCTCAAAGCCCCAGCGGCTGACCACGCTGTGGCTGGCAAGCCAGGTCGGATGGCTCATGCGATCGACGGGCATGATCGCGCCGCCCAAAATCACCTGGGGGATCAACAAGATCGGAACCAGCGCGATCGCCGCCTCGCTGGTTCGCACCAGCGCCGAGAGCATCAGGCCCATGGCCACGCCGGCCAACGAGCACACCCAGAGCACGCCCAGATGAAAGAGCGGGTTGCCCTTGAAGTCGAGCACGAAGTAGGTGAAGGCCAGCAAGGTGGTGCATTGCACGAAGCACAAGATCGCCAAAATGGCGAATTTGCTCGCGACGTAGGCCGCCACCGACAGGTTGACCATGCGCTCGCGCTTGTAGATGACCTGTTCGCCGACGATCTCACGCGCGGCGTTGGAGCAGCCAAACCAGATCGCCGAGACCACCATCAAGAAGAGTGCGTAGGGGGTAAACTGCATGCGGCTCAAGACGCCGCCCGTCTCGCTGATGAACACCAGGTTGAGCAACAGTGCCACGATCGGCGCCTGAATGAGCAAGATCCAGGTGCCGACGCGGTCTTTGAGCTTGATGTTGAGGTAGCGCCGACAAAGCGTCAGCCACTGGCGCACGCTAAAGCGCGGCGGGCGGCGCTCGCCGGAGCCGGTGACGCGAACGCCCGTGCGGTTTTTGCGCCGCTCGACGACGAACTCCTCGTGGTACATGCTCTGGCGGTAGCGCGCGGCAAACGTCTCCATGGGCTCGCCGCCGCGCTTGGCTTCGACGAGCGGGCGCATGCACGAGCCCGGATCGGCCAGGACCTCCTCGGCTTCGGCGGAGTTGGTCTTGAGCTCCGGGTGAAAGTAGAGCAGCGAGTCTGGATAGGCCGGCCCGTAGTAGACCATCTCGCCGTCGGCCAGATAGAGCGTGTTGTCGAGCAGGCGGTAAACCTGCAGCGAGGGCTGGTGGATCGTCATCATGATTGTGCGCCCGCCGTCGGCGAGCTTTCGAAGCAGGCGCACGACGTTGAGGGCGTCTTCGCTGGCCAGGCCGCTTGTCGGCTCGTCGAGGCAGAGCAGACTGGGCTCGGTGAGCAGCTCCATGGCCAGGTTGACGCGCTTTCGCTGTCCGCCGGAGATGCCCTTTCTGGCCGGCGAGCCAATCTGGACGTTGCGCGTCTCCAGGATTTCGAGATCGGCCAACACCTTGGTGATGCGCCAATCGATCTCCTCGTCGGTCGTGTCCGGGGGCAGGCGCAGCTTGGCCGTGTAGTAGAGCGCCTCGTAGACCGTGAGCTGGTCGTGGATGATGTCCTCTTGGGGCACGTAGCCGATCGCGCCGCGGTAGCGATCGTAGTGCGTGCTGAGCTCGTCGCCGTTCAAGAGCGTGCGCCCATAGGTGGGGCGCAGATAGCCGATGAGCGACATCAAGAGCGTGGTCTTTCCGGCGCCCGAGGGGCCGAGCAGGCCGACGACCTCGGTGGGATAGACGGTGAAGCTGACGCCGTCGAGGATGCGAAGCGGCGTGCCGGCGTCGTCGACCTCGACGCGCAGGTTCTCGGCCTGCAGCAAGATGTCGCCGCTGTAGCTCTTCTGGATCGTGCCGCGCGCCAGATCGAGGCGAATGGTGTACGAGCCAAAGCTGACGGTTTGTCCGGGCTCGAGGCAGGCGCGCTGAATGCGCTCGCCTTCGATGAAGGTGCCGTTGGCGCTGCCCAGGTCTTCGAGAAAGAGCTGCCCCTCGCTGCGGATGATGCGCGCATGGTGGCGCGAGATCTGCGGGCCGTCGAGCACAACGTCGTTGTCCAGGCCGCGCCCGACGCTGACCACGGGCTTGTCTGTGGGCAAGTACACCAGGCCGCTGTGCACGGCCTCACGCTCGCCATCGAGGAAGTCATGCAGGCGGCTGACCGGGAAGCGGTAGCTGCCCAGAAACAAGACGTCGTCGTCGGTGACCAGGGCGTCTTCGACGCGGTTGTTGCGCTCGTTGACGAAAGTGCCGTTGGCCGAATCCAGATCTTGCAGGCGCCAGCCGTTGGCGTTGGGGTGCAGGCGCAGGTGGCGGCGCGAGATCTGCGGCGCGTCGAGCACGATGTCACAGTCGCTATCGCGCCCGATCACCACGGGCTGGCGCAAAGCCACGCCAATGGCCCCCAGCGCCTGGGTCGCTTGCAGCGGCGCCTGATCGCTGATGCGCTCGGTGATCGAGGTGTTGAGCACAAACTCGTAGCTGCCCAGGCCGACCTTGTCGCCGGGTTTGACGTGGGCCAGCAAGACGCGGTGGCCATTGATGTAGGTGCCGTTGGTCGAGCCCAGATCTTTGAGCACATAGGCGCCGCTCGAATAGCCGAGCACGGCGTGGTGGGCCGAGACCTGGGGAACCGGAATCACCAGATCGTTGTCCTTGGAGTAGCCAATGCGCAAGGTACGCGCATCGATGGGCAGCTCGTCGGCCGCCAGGGGCGCGGGCATAATCAGCGCGCTGGCGCGCTCGGCAGCCTCGCGGGCCACGCTGATCTGGGTGAGCGCCGGACTCGAGACGGCTTTTTGCGTGAGCGTGGGATTGTTCGCGCGCGCGGTGAGCGTCTGTGTGTCGTCGGCGCTCGACAGCGCCACGAGCCCCACGTTCGAGTCGAAGGAGGGCATCTTTTGCTCGGGGCGAGTCGTCTCGGCCACCACGGCGTGCAGGCCGGGCAAGGTCAGACCGCAGCCCTGACAGACGATCTCATCGTCGGTGTTGGTCGCCTGGCAATTTGGACAAGGATTGGGCATGGAGCACACGGACTGAGGCATGAAAAGCGCTTGAAAGCGCTGACTAAATTAGTCAGCGTAGCCCACAAGCGCAACCCCAATCGGCGTCTGGCTCAGCACTGCTCAAAGTAGTGAAGCACGCCGGGAAAGAGCGCATCGCAGCTCTCGCGCGCGCCGCGCGTGCTTCCGGGAAGCGCGAGCACGAGCGTGCCCTCGACGCTGCCGGCGATGCCGCGCGAGAGCATCGCGCGGGGCGTGCGCCGCTGGCCGTGGGCGCGCGCAAACTCCATGATCCCCGGAATCTGGCGATCGAGCACGCGCTCGAGGGTCTCGACGGTGAGATCGCGCTCGCCCAGGCCGGTGCCACCCACGGTGACGAGCAGATCGAGGCCGCGCGCGAGCAGGCCGTCGACGCTCTGGCGTAGCAGGTCGGTGTCATTGCTCAAGATCTCGTAGTCGACGAGCTCGATGTGTGCGTAGCGCTTGAGGCGCTCGAGCACGACCTGGGCGGCAGCGTCGTCCTTGTCGCCTGCGACCACGGCATCGGAGACCATGAGCACGGCCGCGCGAAGCGGGCGATCGCCGGCCTGGAGCCGGAAATCGGATTTGCCCCCGGATTTGGCGACCAGGCGAATCGACTGGATCTCGATCACGCCGGTATCGGCCGGTGCGTGGGGCTTGAGCATGTCGTAGAGCGTGAGCGCGCACATGCTCGCGGCGCTGAGCGCCTCCATCTCGACGCCGGTCGAGGCCATGGTCTTGACCGTGGCGCGAAGGGCGATGCCGTCGGCCTCAAAACTGTAGGCGACGTTGGCGTAGGTTATCGGCACCGGATGGCAAAAGGGGATGTTCTCCCAGGTGCGCTTCGCGGCCATGACGCCGGCCACGCGGGCCACCTCGAGCGCATCGCCCTTGTCGGTGCGACGGCCCTGGTCGACGCTCTCGAGGATGGCAGCGTCGATCTTCAAGAAAGCCTCGGCCACGGCCGTGCGCAGCGTCTCGATTTTATCGGTGATGTCTTTCATGGTTTGGGGCCTTCTCGCATGGGCACGCCGTCCAAAAACTGGCTGTCGCCCTCCTCGTAATGTTCCTGCTTCCAGATCGGCGTGCGCTCCTTGAGCTCGTCGATCGCGTAGCGTGCGCCCTCAAAGGCCGCCGCGCGATGGGCGGCGCGCACCACGACGAGCACGCTCGACTGGCCGACCTCGACGCGCCCGATGCGATGCTGGATGCGGCATCGCCTGGTCGCAAAGCGCGTGAGCACCTCTTGTTCGATCGCAGCGAGCACGCCGGCGGCGATCGGCTCGTGGGCCTCGTAGGTGATCGCGACCACGCGCCTTCCCAGATTGTGATCGCGAATGTCGCCGCTAAAGACCACCAGGCCGCCGCAGTGCGCATCGTCAGTCTGGGCGAGCAGGGCCAAGAGATCGAGGGGCGCCTCGCTCAGGTGGGCCTCGCTGGGCCGGTGAGCGCCGCTGCCGCCGCTCACCGGCGGCAGCAGGCAAACCTCGTCGCCGTCTTGCACGAGGTAGTCGCGCCCGACGATCTCCGGGCCCACCGAGAGTGCAACCTTGCCAAGGTTTTGCGCCAGGGCCGGGAACTGAGCGGCGACCAGCTCGAGCAAGGCCGAGGCAGCCAGCGTCTGGGCGCCGGCCACGCTCAAGCAGTGCTCACGGCAGCCGGCCTGGTAGCGCAGTCCCCCAAAGAATACGATTTTCACCTGCATGATCACCCGCTAGTTTTGAGCGATCTAGCCGCCCAGCGTCGACATCCCGATGCGCGTCACCTGCCCGTTCTCCCAGTTGTGGCCGGCGGGTTTCTCGCCGATGGCGCGCACAAAGCCGGCCTCGATGCCCTCCTCGTCGCCGCGGCGAATCGCCTCGGAGATGTCGACGTGTTTGTCGAAGGCCAAACAGGCGCGCAGCTCGCCCGTTGAGGTCAGGCGCATGCGCGAGCAGGTGCCGCAATACTTGTTGGAGAGCGGCGTAATGAAGCCGAGTTTCCCCTTGGCGCCGGGCACGCCGTAGTAGCAGGCTGGGCCGTTGCCACCGTCGCCTCCCAGCGCGACGAGCCCGCGCGTCTCGACGAGGCGATCCTTGAGCTCGGTCAAATTGAGGTAGCCGCCGATGTCGCCCATCTTGGCCCCTTCGCCAATGGGCATCAGCTCCATGAAGCGCACGGAGATGTCATGCTGCATGGTCAGCTCGATCCAGTCGTCGATCTCGTCGTCGTTAAAGCCGCTGAGCAGCAAGGTGTTGATCTTGATCGGCGCCAAGCCAACGCGCGTGGCCGCCTCGATACCTCGCCATACCGTCTCGAGCACGCCGTGGCGCGTAATCTTCTCAAAGCGATCGGGGCGCAAGGAGTCCAGGCTGACGTTGACCCGGTCGAGGCCGGCCTCGGCCAGCGCCTCGGCGTGGCGCTCGAGCAGCAAAGCGTTGGTCGTCAGCGAGACATTCGTGCTGTCGGTCTCACGCTTGAGCATTCCGATCAGCGCCGGCAACTCCCGGCGCAGCAGCGGCTCACCACCGGTCACCCGGATGCGGTCGATGCCCAGCCGATTGGCCACGCGCACCGTGGCGACGATCTGCTCGAAGCTCAAGAGCTGCTCGCGCGGCGCACAGGCCACGCCCGTTACCGGCATGCAGTAGTGACAGCGCAGATTGCACTTGTCTGTCACCGAGATGCGCATTGCGTTGTGAACGCGACCAAACCGATCGATCAACTGCTTCATAGCTTTCCCAAAAAACGTTCAAGCGCGCTGACCAGAACAGCGCGGCCCCGAGTATAACGGCTCGGCCACGGCTGGCAACCATGCGACCAAAGAGCGCAGCCATGATAATCACCGCGCTTGTCGAACAAAACCCGAGCGTGGCTCATGCCACATATTGTCATCTGCTTTGTGGCGGATCAGCTTTTGGACCCACCGATGGTTTATTCGCGAGCGGCGACGCGCTCGCGCACGAGCTCGCGAAGCAAGCGTGTGTTGATGGGCTTGAGCAGCTGGGTGTTGGGGATGTCCTCGAGAAAGGCGCGCACATGGGGGGCGAAGGCGCCGCCGGTGATGAAGACCAGACGATCGAGGTATTCGGGGGCCTGCTCGGCCAGGGCGATGTGCAGGTCCATGCCGGTCATCTCGGGCATCATCAGATCGCAAAAGACGACGTCGAAGTGTTCGGTGTTTGCCAACAGGCGAGCGAGCGCGGCGCTGGCGCTCGTCAGCGTGACGACGTCATGGCTGCGCGAGAGCAGCCGGCTCAGGCCGCTGAGAAGCTCGGGCTCGTCGTCGATGATCATCACGCGCCCGCGCGCTTCGACGCTGGCCGCGGCGCCGGCGTCGATAGCCTCCATGGGCGCAGGCGTCTGGTGGGCCAGGGCGGCGGGCAAGACGACACGAAAGACACTGCCGCAGCCCACGACCGAGTCGACCTCGATGTGGCCGCCGAAAGCCTCGACGATGTTGTGACAGATCGACAGGCCGAGCCCCGTGCCCACGCCCACGGGCTTGGTCGTAAAAAAGGGATCGAAGATGCGGCTCATGTTCTCCTCGGCGATCCCGGCGCCGCTGTCGTGCACTTCGATGAGCGCGCGGCCATCGGTCGTGGTCCCGGTGACCAGCCGGATCTCGTTTTGGCTGGTGTCGTTGACCACGATCGACTGAGTGGCGTTGATCAACAAGTTGAGAAAGACCTGGCCCAGGCGGTTGGGGTTGGCCCAGACCAGCGGGGCCGCGTCGAATTGCTCGACGAGTTTTGCGCAGTGGCGGATCTCGTTGCTGACCAGCCTGACGGCCGTACGAAGCACCTCGCCCAGATCAACCGCTTCGAGCTCCTCCTCATTGGTCCAGGAGAAGGTCTTGAGCCCGCCGACGATCGTGCGCACGCGCTCGGCACCGTCGCGCGCGGCGCGCATGGCGCTCAGCCACTCGGGATCGAACGCGCCGGCGCGATCGCCAGTGGCTGCTCTTTCGAGTTCGTGTTCGACGAACTCGAGGTTGGCCATCAGGTAGGCCAGCGGATTGTTGATCTCGTGGGCGATGCCGGCGGCCAGCGTGCCCAGCGACATCAGCCGCTCGGCCACCTTGAGGCGCGCCTCGAGCTTGCGCCGCTCGGTGATGTCGCGGATCACGCCCACGAGCATCTTGTTGCCGGCGGCGTCGACGAACATGCGCTTTTTGGTCGAGATCACGTGGACGCGGCCCTTGATGTCGGTGATCTCCTCTTCGTTTTCGTCCGGCTCGCCGCTGACAAACACCTGGGCGTCCCTTTGCCAGAAGACGTCGGCCTGCTCTTTGGGGAAGAACTCGTAATCGGACTTGCCCAGCATTTGCTCGCGATCGTGGCCGATCAAAGTGCAAAACGCCTGGTTCAACAAGATCCAGCGATGGTCTTCGTCCTTGACGAAGATCGGATCGGCTATCGCATCGATGACCGTGCGAAAGATCGCGCCGTCGTGGGCCATGGCCCCGTCGTCGAGCAGCGCGACCAGGGCGTCGGCGATCTCCTCGACAACCGCTGCGTCGGCGTTCACGCCCCGGCGCTCATGCGTCCCACGTACGCAGTCAGCCACCATTTGGCGGCGCAACTGTGCTCTATTTGGAGTGGACTTCAAGGCTCACCGCATCGATCAATTTTGTCCAGAACTGGCACCCACTAGAGAACACACCGTGACTAGAAATGATTCTATACCACACTCTCATGGCTGCAGTGACAAAGGTCACTTCTCAAAAAGAGCGCTGTCTTGATTTCTCACTTTTCGTGATGTCCTTTGATCCAAGAGGGACGGCGCAGTGACGCGCAAGCACGTGAAGTTAAGGAGTCGTACTATGGCCAGCCTCGACGACAAACGAAAAAGCGTGACCGGGATGAGCGGTGTCAACGTCATCGCCGGCATCTGGTTGTTCATCTCGCCGTTTATCCTGGGCATCAGCATGCTCGAGGGTGCGACCTTGAACTTTCTGCTCGTCGGCGCAGCGATCGCGATCTTGGCCGTGGTGCGCATGGTGCGCCCGCTGCGCTTTGAGACGCTCAGTTGGACCAACGGCGTATTGGGGCTTTGGCTGATCGTCTCGCCCTTTATCATCGGCTACTCGGCCTATCCCAGCGCGCTTTGGAACAGCATCGTGGTGGGCGCGATCGTGCTGGTCATCGCCGCGCTCAGCGCCAAGAGCACCGGCGATCTGCGCCACGCCGGAGCCTACTGATGGTGCGCCCCACCCACCACGCGCTCTGGTATGCGAGCACGCGCGCGCCAAGCTTTAGGCGCCATGAGGGCGAGCTCGAGGTCGACGTGGTCGTCGTGGGCGCCGGCATCACAGGGCTCACCACAGCGCTCAAGCTCAAGCGCAAGGGGCTGAGCGTGGCCCTGCTCGAGCGCAACTTCGTGGGCGCCGGCACCAGCGGGCGCACCACGGCCCACTTAACGGCCTTGATCGATGCGCGCTTTCGGGTGCTCGAGCAAAGCTTTGGCCCAAAAGAGGCCCGCCTGGTGGCCGGAGCGATGACCGGCGCAATCGCGCGCGTCGAGGGTTTTGTGCACGAGCTCGCCATCGCCTGCGATTTCGAGCGTGTGCCGGGCTACTTCTATGCCGAGAGCGCCGACGGTGCAGCCGAGGTCGAGGCTGAGATGCAAGCCGCGCGCCGCGCAGGCCTGGCGATCGAGGCCGCCGCCGGCGTGCCCTTGCCCTTTGCCACAACCGCCGGTTTTGTCGTCGCCCAGCAAGCCCAGTTTCAGCCGATAGCCTATCTCGATGCGCTCGCTGGCGCCGTCGACGGCCAGGGCAGCCACGTCTTTGAGCAAACGGGCGTGGTCGACTTCGAAGACGGCGAGCCCTGCATGGTCCACACCACCCACGGCAGGCTTCGCGCCCGCCATGTCGTCTTGGCCACGCACACCCCGCTTGGCATCAACGCCTTGCACACCGCCGTCGCCCCCTATCGCTCCTATGTGATGGTCGTTCGCACCCACGGCGCGCTCTGCGAGGGCCTGTTCTGGGACACCGCATCGCCCTACAACTACACGCGTCGCTACTCGCGCGAGCGAGCCGACGTGGTGATTGTCGGCGGCAAGGATCACAAGACCGGCCACTCCCAAGACGAGCGTGAGTCCTACCGCGCGCTCGATGCCTATGTCAGCGAGCGCTTTGACGTGGCCGAGGTGCTCTATCGCTGGTCGGGACAATTCTACGAGCCCGTCGACGGCCTGCCCTTTATCGGACGAAGCCCGCTGGCGGAGCACGTCTTTGTTGCCACCGGCTTCTCCGGCGACGGCATGACCCTGGGCACGCTCTCGGCGATGATTTTAGCCGACACCTTGCTCGAGCAACCCAACCCCTACGCCGAGCTCTTTCGCGCCACGCGCGTCAAGCCTGTGGCCGGCGCGCGCAGCTTCCTCAAGGAAAACTTCGACGTGGCCCGGCGCTTTGTATGGGACCGACTAAGCGCCAATCAGCGCCAAAAGCTCGACAAACTCACACCCGGAGATGGCGTCGTGCTGCGCGGCGGAAAGAATCCGATCGCCATTCACCGCGACGAAAGTGGCGAGCTGCAGGCGATGAGCGCGGTCTGCCCGCACATGAAGTGTATCGTCGCCTGGAACCGCGCCGAGAACACCTGGGATTGTCCCTGCCACGGCGCGCGCTACGCCCAGGACGGCTCGATCCTCGAAGGGCCGCCGCTCTCGGGGCTTCGCCGCTTCGACGTCGATGATAGCCGCTGAGGCTCAAGAGCGCGCTCAGTCGCAGTCGACCAGGGTCGTCTCGTAGCTCCAGGCATCGTTGCCCGACTGCACATCGATGCGATAGGTCTCGCCGACCACGGGGTTTTGTTCGGGCTTGAGGCTGACCGTGTTTTGGCCGGCGCCGCCGCCTTGAGGCCGACCAGCCAGCGGTAGACGTTTAGCCGGCGCATGGCGTCGTCGTGGGCGACGGCATCGACGCGGCCCCGATCGCAGGTGCCGCCACTGAGCGCGTGCCAGCCCACCGTCGAGACGCTCGGATTCGCGCGTGGGACATGTCGAAAAACCGTGGCTGGGGTGCGAACAGCGCGACGAAGCTCAGTTACAATCGCCCGAGAGCCTGCAAATCGGCCCGCTGAAGGTGAAACAACACACTTGACCGGTGCTGCATTGACTCGACGAGGGCCAATCGCATGTGCAGGCCCTCACAAAGGGGTGGCAGGACTCCGATGGGCAGGTGGCGTCGCTCGTGCAAACGGAGGTGCCCTTCTCGTGGCACAAATTTTTGAAGCAGCGCTGGGTCGGCCCGCATTGGCCGTCATTGACGCACTGAAAGCAGACATTGCTCGAGCAAACTGGGCGGTTACTGGGGCAATCCGACGGCTGGTTGCACTCGACGCAAGTATTGTTGGCCGCGCACACGCGCCCAAGCGGGCAGTCGCTGTTCACCACGCACTGCTCACAGGTGTTTAGAGACGAGCAGACCCGGCCCAGCGGGCAATCACTCTTGGCCGTGCACTGCACGCAGGTGTAGTTGGGCGAGCAGACCAAAGAGCCGCAGTGGCTGTTGTTAACGCAGTCGCGGCAGACGCCGGCGTTCAAGTCACAGGCACCGCCCGGGCACTGCACGTCGTCAAAGCAGCCCACGCAGGTGTTGTCGCTCGGGCGGCAGTGACCCGAGGGGCAGTCGCTGGTCGCAACGCATTGAACGCAGACCGATTGGGCCGTATCGCAGACCTGATTCTGGCCGCAATCGGCGTTCTCCACACAACCCAGGCAGCGGCCCTCGTGGCAGAGCCCCTTGGCGCAGTCGCCTTCTGTGACGCATTGCACGCAGCGGCTCTCGTCGGGGTGACACAGCTCGCCGGCGGCGCAATCACCGGCGCCAACACATCCCACGCAGGTATTCGTTGGCGTCGAACAGACCGGGGCTTGCCCGTCGATGCAATCGGTGTTTGCGGCGCAGATCACGCAGCGCCCATCGCTGGAGCAGGCCAGTCCATCTTCGCAATCCGCGCGGTTCAAGCACTCCTTGCACGTGCCGCCGGCCGCATCGCAGCGGCCCTCGTCGCAGTGCCCGTCGGTGACGCAGGCGTAACAAAGCCCATTGTCGTTATTGCAGTGATCGGGTGCGCAGTTGGCATCGCTCAGGCAGGGAGCCACGCAGCGCCCGCTGCGCGTATCGCATACTTGGCCATTCTCCGAGCAATCTTGAGTGTTCGTGCAACCGACCGGCGTGTGGACGTCGGGCAGGCCGCGGTCGGGCCGGTCGGCGTCAATCACTACTTTGGTGTCGGGCTCGACTTTGGTGTCGTGCTCGCCACTCGAATCGGTCGTGATCGTATCGCCGTGATGTGACGCATCCTGGTCGCTCAGCGGCAGCTCACTTTGCGCGCAGCCAAATATTCCAGCGCTGGCGATCACCAAAACAGCCAAAGCCAGACCCTGACAATATCTCGTAAACATCGAATTGACCGTCCACAGGGTTTGCGCGCCCCACAAATGGGGCACCAACAAAGGGGTACAGCCTACGTCCTCACCTGGCGCAAGGCAAGTACACCACGATTCCCAAGTGGTTGACCGGTGTGCCGGTCAACGCTAGGTTGGGAGTTTGCCTTTCTTTGCTACACCAGCCGTGAGAGTTACCCATGAAGAGCCCGATCGCCCGCCTGCTCGCTGCCGCACTCTTGAGCGCGGCCTGCTCCTCGCCCGAGCCCAGGCTCATCCAGGCTCCGGCCGTCGAGGACGTGGCCAGCACGCCCGATACAAGCGGCAATGACGCCGTCACCACGGCCGACACCAGCGGCCATGACGTGCCCCATCGCCCCGATCTGGGCGGCCAGGACATCGGCCCGGATGCGCCCGGCATCGAAGACGCCGCCTTTGGCCTGGACTTGCGCCCGGTCAACGCAACCTGCCATGCCTGGGCGCGGCCGGCGAGCGGCTCGTCGGTCGAGATCGTGCGCGCCTTTGCCAACCTCTCGTTTAGCCAGCCTATCTGGATGACGCAGGCGCCACATCGCGCCGACCGGTGGTACGTGGTCGAGCAGGCCGGCCGCGTGCGCATCTTCGACAACGACGAGGCCACCAGCGAGGTGGCGACCTTTGCCGACATTCGACAGCGCGTGACCTCCGGCGGCGAGCGCGGCCTGCTCGGGCTGGCCTTTCATCCCCAATTCGAAACCAACGGCCAGGTCTTCTTCTCGTACACCGCAGGGAATCAGTCGCGGATCTCGCGCTTTGTCAGCACCGACGCCGGCACGACGATCGACCACGACAGCGAGACGATCCTCTTGACCATCAGCCAGCCCTACGCCAACCACAACGGCGGCCAGATAGGCTTTGGGCCCGACGGCTATCTGTACATCGGCATGGGCGACGGTGGCTCGAGCGGCGATCCCCTCAAGCACGGCCAGAACACCGACACCTTGCTCGGCGCCATGCTGCGCATCGACATCGATGGCACAGCGCCCTACGCCATTCCCTCGGACAACCCCTTTGTCGAAGGCGGCGGCGCACCCGAGATCTTTGCCTGGGGCCTTCGCAATCCATGGCGCTGGAGCTTTGATCGCGAGACCGGTGAGCTCTGGGCCGGCGATGTCGGCCAAAACGCCGTTGAGGAGGTCAGCATCATTCGCCGAGGCGGCAACTATGGCTGGAGCGCCAAAGAAGGCTTTCGCTGCCACGACGTCAACCCCTGCGACAGCGGCGAATGGCTCGATCCCGTGGTCGATTACGGCCGCCAAAACGGCGATCTGTCGATCACCGGCGGCTACGTCTATCGCGGCCAGGCGATCGCCAGCCTGATCGGCACCTACGTCTATGCCGACTTCGTCTCCGGACGCATCTGGGCGCTGCTCTTCGACGCCGAGAGCGGCGCGCCCCGGCCCGCCGAGTTGCTTCGCGCGGGCTTTAACGTGGCCTCCTTTGCCGAGAGCAAAGACGGCGAGCTCTACGTGCTCAACCATGGCGGCTCGATCCACCGCTTGATGCCGGCTGGCGAGGCTGTGGCCGATCCGGTGCCGGCGCGCTTGAGCCTGACGGGCTGCGTGCAGCCCAACGACGTGCGCCAGCCGGCGGCCGGGCTTGTGCCCTACGACGTCAACGCGCCGCTGTGGTCGGACGGCGCCGACAAACGCCGTTTTTTGGCGCTGCCCGACGGCAAAACGATCGACGTCGCCTCCGATGGCAACTGGGTGTTGCCGCAGGGTTCGGTGCTGATCAAGCACTTCGTTTTGGGCACGCGTTTTATCGAGACGCGCTTTCTGGTGCGCCACGACGATGGCGGCTGGGCCGGCTACACCTACGAGTGGAACGAGGCGCAGACCGAAGCCACGCTCTTGGCCGGCTCCAAGACCAAGATGATCGACGGCCAGCGCTGGTCCTATCCGGGGCGCGCCGAGTGCACGACCTGCCACACTCAGGCCGCCGGCGTCACGCTCGGTCTGGAGACGGCCCAGCTCAACGCCGGCTTTGTCTATCCCACGCTTCGGCGCGCAAACCAGCTCGCCACCTTCGAGCACATCGGCCTGCTGAGCGCCCCACTGGGGGCCTTGCCTGAGGCGTTACCGGCGCTTGCCGATCCTCACGGCACGGGCGCGCTTGCGGCGCGCGCGAGCGCCTACATGCACGCCAACTGCGCCCAGTGCCACCGCCCCGATGGCCCGACACCAAGCGAGATGGACCTGCGCTACGACACGGAGCTTGGCGATCGCAACATCTGCGACGTGCTCCCCAGCGGGCGCACCCTGGGCGAGGATGCGCGCCTGCTTGCCCCCGGCTCGGCCAGCCTCTCGCTGATTGCGCATCGAATGCAAACTCTGGACGCCTACCGGATGCCGCCCATTGGCTCACACCTGGTCGATGACCAGGGCACGGCGTTGATCGAGGCCTGGATCGAGGCGCTCCAGGCGTGCCCCTGAAGGCCAGCCTCAGGCAGCCTGGGCGGCGGCCGCCGCCTCCAAAATCTGGTCGGTGTGAAAGGGCTTGTAGATAAAGGGGCTCTTGGTCTCTTCGACGATGTCGCGCGCACGCCCGGTATAGGCGCCGCCGGTGACGAAGACCACGCGCCTGGCCTGCTCGGGCGCGGCCCTTTGCAATTGCTCGAAGAAATCAACGCCGGTCATCTGGGGCATGAGCAGATCGCAAAATATCGCCGCGTAACGCTCGCCGGCGCCAATCCATGCAAGCGCCTCCTGGGCGCGCGTGGTGGTCGTGACCTCGAAGTGGCGGCGCATCAGGCGCGAGAAGGCCTCGGCGATGCGCGGCTCATCGTCGATAAAGAGCACGCGCGGTCTATGCTCGGCGGGCGGGCGCCTCGAGGCGAGGTATTGCTTTGACTCAGCCGGCATGTCGTTTGGGTCGATGGTGGGAAACATCACACGCACACGGGTTCCAACGCCCAGCGTGCTTTGGACGTCGATCTCGCCGCCCAGCTCGCGCACGATGCGAAGGCAGGTCGAGAGGCCCAGTCCGGTGCCTTCCTGCGCCTCTTTGGTCGTAAAGAAGGGATCAAAGATCTGGGGCAAGTCGTCCTCGGCAATGCCCTGGCCGGTGTCCTCGATCGCGACGATCGCCGTGGTGTCTCGAAGCTCAGTGCGAACGCTGATCGTATTGTGAGTGGCGTCGCCCGGCCGGATCGCCTGGGCGGCGTTGACCAGCAGGTTCAAGAAGAGCTGGGAGAGCAGCACCTTGTTGGCATGCACGGGGGGCAGCGCCTGGAAATCGCATTGAATCTGGGCGCGGTGCTTGAGCGTGCCGGCGGCCATGCGCGAGGCGAATTGCAGCGCCTCGACCACGTCGGTGGGCGCGAGTTGCTCGCTGTGACCACGCCCGAACCATCGAAGCTCCTCGACGATCGTCGTCACGCGCTCGGTGCCCTCGTTCGCGTCATCGAGGGCTCGCATGGCCTCGATAAGCTCGGCCAGCGTCGCGTTCTCGATCCGGCCGGCGGCCATCTCGATGTGCTCCAAGCTCTCGGCGAGCACGTCGCGGGCGAACTTGATGCCGCTCGTGATGAAGGTTAACGGATTGTTGATCTCATGGCCGACGCCGGTCGCCAGCATACCCACGGCCGCCATACGCTCGAGCTGGCGAAGGGTTTGCTGGGTTTGGCGCTGCTCGGTGATGTCACGAACGGTACCGACAAAGGGGGGATCGCTCTTGGCCAAGCTGCGCTCGCCGCCGATCTCGATCCAGCGCGGCCGGCTGCTGCTGCCGCCGCCCAGACGAAGCTCGAGCGGCGCCAGATAGCCGCTTTGTTGGGCCTGCTCGAGAGCCCCCTGAAGCTGCGCGCGATCGGCGGCGAGCACCTGCTCCATGAGGCGGGCGCGACTGACCGTGGACTCGTGCGCCGAGAACTCGAAGAGGCGCTGCGCCGTCGGGTGCAAGTGAATCGTATCGGCACGCTCGTCCCAAAGCCACACCCCGGTCAACGAGGCGCTCAGCGCCAGATCGAGCGCATGCTGAGTGGTCTGCAGCGCGCGGTTGCTCAACACAAGTTCGATGTCCTTGTGGCGCAAGGCGCGCCCGACAAAGCGCAGCTCGAATTCATCGATCACCAGGGCGGCCAGCGCCTGCAACAAGTCGATATCGCTGCCATCGACCACATCGTGTGGATGCATGTCGATCGCGCACAACGTACCGATGCGAAAGTCGTCGGGCGTGATCAGCGGCGCTCCGGCGTAGAAGCGAACGTAGGGAAAGCCGGCGACCATCGGATGGTCGGCAAAGCGCGCGTCCGAGCGAGCGTCGGCCACCACCGTGACGCCCTCGGGCAAGGTGACGTGCGCACAAAACGAGAGTTCACGGTCGATCTCGCGCAGATCGGTGCCATAGCAGGCCTTGAACCACTGACGGTGCCTGTCGATCAAAGTGATCACCCCGATCGGCGTGGAAAACAATCGTGCTACAGCGTGGGTGATCGCGTCGAGCGCTGCCTCCGGCGGCGTATCGAGCATCTCATAGCGCTCGAGTGCCGCCAGGCGCAAGGACTCGTTCTCAGGCAGACGCGCTCCACCGGTCGTTTTCCAGTGGTTGCTCAGCATAGTTCCTCCCAGATTTTTTTGTGTGTGTTGGTTGTTGCGAAGTGACTCCCCCTGGCAACCAATTATCAACACGGCGTGGGAGCTTCCTATCTGGGAGTCAGGCAAATGTCGCGCGAGCGAAAAAAATCACGCCGCTGGCGGTGCCAGACGCTTGAGCGTTCGAAGGCCACCGCGAAGGCTGAAGGCCTTATAGCCCAGCGGGCGCAGCGCCTCGGCCAAAAAGGCGCTCTTGAGGCCGACATCGCAAAACAGCAAATAGCAGCGATCGCGGGGCAGCAGCGTGAACTGGTGGATCGCTGTCTCAAAGGCCACGTTGACCGCGTCAGGATAACTCCAGCTCTTGAAGGCCGCCGGCGAGCGAAGGTCGACCACGAGCGCGTCGCCGGGCACGCGGTCGACCTCGACGTCGATCAAAAGCGGCTCGCCCAGCTCGTCCATCGAGAGCACGCGCCGGTGGGCGACCAGCGTCTCGAGCAGGCTCGAATCCAGGCGCGCCTCCTCGGCGTCGAGCTGCTCCATGGTCGAGCGGGTCACCGGCTTGCCGCCGCCGAGCGCGCAAAACTCCGGCACCCCCGAGCAGATCTCGTAGGTGCCGATGAGGCGCGCCTGGGCGATGATCTCGTCCTTGTTAAAGCCCAGCAGCGGGCGCAGCACGGGCGTGGCCAGCGGCACCGAGATCGCCGCCAGATTCGACAAGGTCTGGGACGACACCTGGCCGAGCGCCTCGCCGGTGATCAGGGCGATGTGCGTGCCGTCGCGCGCGACGAGATCGCCCGCGCGCACCATCAAACGCTTGAGCAAGAGCTGCCAGAAGCGACCGCGCACGCCCTGCTTCATCTCCGCTATCACCGGGCGAAAATCGACGATGTGCAGCTTGGCCGCATAGCCGTGAACCCAGGCTTTGGCCAACACGTCGGTGACCTCGCGCACGGCGCGCTGGTGAGGCGGGCCGCCCAGATCGAAGAACAAAAAGTCCAGCGCCACCCCGCGCTTGAGCATCATCCACGAGGCGACGGCCGAGTCGAAGCCGCCCGACATCAACGAGAGCGCGCGGCCCTCCACGCCGCTGGGAAGGCCGGCCGGCCCGCTCAACTCGCGATCGAAGAAGAACACCTCTTTGGGCCGAAGTTCGACACCGACATGGACCTCGGCCGAGCTCAGATCGACGCGTCCGCCGGCCTCGACGAGGCGTTTTCCCAGCGCCCGCTCGAGATCCTGGGAGTTGAAATCAAAGAGCTCGCGGTTTCCCACGCGGCGCGCCTCGACGGCGAAGCGCTTGTTGGCCACGCGCGCATCGAACAGGCTCGCGCCGATCGCCACGATGTCCTCGATCGTGCTCCAGTTCTGGGCGCGCGAGTAGTAGAGCTTTTGGACGCCGAAGACGCGGCTCAATATCTCGACGGCGCGCTCATCGTCGGTCTCGACGTCGACGCGATACCACTGATCGCGGATCGTGTGGCTGATGTTCGCCGCGCCGAGCGCGGCTGCAATATTGCGAAGGAATTGACTCTGAAAGCGCTTTCGGGTGCTCGGCGCCTTGGTGCACATCTCCCCGGACAACCGCAACACGATCACAAGGCGGTTGTTCGACAGCTCCTGGGCCAAACTCACAAGCAAACCTCTTCACTGGCGGCATCGAGCGCGATCAAGAGCTCGCGGATCATCTTGGCCGCGAGCGCCGAGGTGATCCCCGCGTGGTCGAGCACCGGGCTGACCTCGACCAGATCGAAGCCGACCAGGTTGAAGCGCGGCAAAAAGCGCATGATCTCGAGCGCCTCGCGACTGCTCAGCCCACCGGCCTCGGGCGTGCCCGTGCCCGGCGCAAAGGCCGGATCGAGCGCGTCGATGTCAAAGGTGCAGTAGACCGGCCGATCGCCCCACATCTGGCGCACGGACTCGAGCTGGCGGCGCACATCCAAGGCACCCTCCACCTGAAGCTGCAATATGTGCTCGCGGGCAAAGATCGCCTCCTCGCGTGGCCCGCTGCGAATGCCCAGCTGCACCAGCCGCGACGGCGAATCCGAGGTCGAGAATCCCAGCGTATTCCAGCACTGGCGAAGCGCCGTCGCGTGGCTGAGCGCTTGCCCGGCATAGGTCTCGCGAAGGTCGAAGTGCGCGTCGATGTGCAAGATCACCACGTCCGGATAGTGGCGCCCGATCGCGCGAATAATCCCGGCCGTCACCAGATGCTCGCCGCCGAGCGCTATCGGACGCTTGCCGCTGGCCAAGATCGCCTCGACGGCGGCATCAATCGCCTCGAGCGAGCCCGCCGCATTGCCAAAGGGCAGCTCCACATCGCCCGCGTCAAAAAAAGAGTCCTCGCGCAGCTCACGGCCCTGCTCGACCGAATAGGTCTCCAGATTGTCCGAGAAATAGCGGATCTCTTTGGGCCCAAGGCGCGTGCCAGCGCGAAAACAGCACGTAAAATCCATCGGAATACCAAAGAGCACGTTGCGCACCCCTTCGGCCGACTGGGCTGAACCGATAAATGAGCCATAAGGCTGGTGAAGCAGGGACATCGTTTACTCCAGAGTGCTCAGCTGAGCGTAAGCTTCTCGCGGCTGGTTTTGATCATCTTGGCAACACGGCGCACCGACTTGAGGTGGGCGTCGACCTCTGAGACGAGGCGCTCGCGATCGGCCTCGGGCAGCTCGCCTTTGGTCTCGCGTTGGACCTGCTCGAGGGCCTCCTCGATCTGGCTGTAGAGGCGATCGCCGGCGGTCTCGATGAAATTCTTGAGGCGGTCGCCGTAGTCGTGAATCACGCGCAAGAGCTCGTCTTCGATGATCGCGCTTGCGGCGCTGATCGCCTTGACGCCTTCGTCGCGCGCTCGCTCCTTGAGCTTCTCGTCGACCTTGCCTTTGAGAAAGACCGCGAGCACGGGGGTGGCCAGGGTGAGCAGGCCGCCGACCAGGGCGTTGGCAAAGAGAAAGACCGAGACGCCCAGGGTGCCAAGGGCAAAAACGCTGACGTCGTAGCGGATCGTGTCGATCTCTAAGTCGAGATCGCGTTTGAGGCCCATCTCCTCGCGAAGCGTGCCGACGATGTCGCGCAGCGACTCGTTGGTGATCTCGATGATCTCCTCGGCGAGCTCCTCGAGGCTCGAGGCGACCTCCTGGCCCTCGCTTTCGAGCCATTGCTTGAAGGTGTCCTGGATCCACACCGGCAGGTAGCGCTTGACGTCTTTGGCCTCGGCGCGCTCGATTTGCAGGGGCAGCGACTCGGCAAAGTTGTCGCTGAAGGCGCGCAGATTGTGGCGCGCGGTCGCGGCGATGCCGCCGATGCCCTCCTCGATGCGGTCGACGTTCTCGGCGATGAGCTTTCGCGACTCGCGCAGCTTCTGGTGCACGGCGTCGATGCGCCGCTGCAAATCTTCTCTGTGCAGGGTGTAGCCCTGGCGCTTGATCGCGAGGTTTTGCTCGAGCACCCCGGCGATGCGCAGCGCGCCGCCAAGGGCGCTGTCGATGATGATCAGGCTCTTGTTCTCGCGCAAGAAAGCAAACATGCTCTGGCGAAAGCGCTCGAACTCCTCGGGCGCGGCCTCGCCCTTGAGCTGGGCCTCGAGCGCGCGCCGCGCCGAGAAGGCGTAGAGCTCGACCGGGCCGATCAGGGCCGCCAGGCGCTGGCGAGCATACTCCTCGACCTCGCGGGCCTCGTCGGCGCTCAGAGCGTCGACCTTGCCGAGCACGAAGATGATCCGGTTGCGGTTGGCCTTGAGCAGGCGGTCGCGAATAAAGCTCACCTCGCTCTTCTTGAGCACCTGGGTGGCGTCGAGCACGTAGAGGATGACGTCGGCGCGCGGCACATAGCCGTAGGTGATCTCGACCTTCTGGCGCGAGATGTCGTTGACGCCCGGGGTGTCGACGAGCACGAGCGAGTCGCTCAAGATCTCGTTGGGGTACGAGATCTCGACGTACTCGGGCTCCTTGCCGTCGTCGGCGGCGTGGCGAATCGCGGCCTCCATGCCGTCGTATTCGATCTCGATCGCGGCCTCGCCGCGCGGCGGCTTGATGCGAACGCTGCGCTGCTCGCCGTAGACCAGGTGGGTGATCACGGCCGTGGTCGGCGTAATCCCCACGGGAAGCACGTTCTCGCCCAGCAGGGCGTTGACCACCGTGGATTTGCCGTGATTGAACTCGCCCAAAACGACCAGCGACATGCGCCCGCTGTGCAGCGCGGGCAGGCGCTCGTCGCGCACCTCGCGCGCGATCGAGCCCAGGCCGCTGCTCGTGGCGATCTCGCCAAGCTCACTCAAGAGGTCGGCGACGTAGTCGCGACTCACCGAGAGGCCGTGCTCGGGGCCGGCCACACCATGTGCGTTGCCCGAGGGCGATTTCGAGCTGTTCGAACGTGGTGTCTCTTCGATATTGTCTGCCATCGGCCCCTCTCCTGTCCCCGGCCATGCTGGGGAGACATGCGTAAGATAAAAGAAGGCCCACGCAAAGGTGGGCAAAGTTTCGTGTACGTCCTTGATACGCCTCGGTGAACTTACGCGGTATACCTGGCTTTAAGTCGAGCACCTATGCCGCTTCGATTGTAAAACGAGGTCTTTGCGAGAATTACGACGACTTGGAATGGGCGCCCAGAGAGCGTCGAGCCGAGCCATGTTTCTCGCGATTCCTCGAACAATCGATTGCGATGAGGGCCAAACAAATCCAGCCGGGGAACCCGTTCGCTCGTGGGGGCGAAAACGTGATCTACTCCTTGCCAGCTCCGCGTGGGCTGCCGCACACCGTCCGAAGGCGATGCGCTAGTAGACTTGTATGACCTTTTCCACGGCCCTGTCAACCTCGTCGAGGGCGACGCCGCCGGGCAGCCCGAGCATGTGGCGGTAATAACTGCTGCCGGTAAACAACTTCAGAGCATGCACGCGCTTTGGCAAGTAGGGGTGGGCATCGAAGTATTCTTGAAAGCGGCCCATGCCCTCTTTGATGCCGTCGAGCTGGGAGAGGTACTCCTCGAGATCGATCTCCTCGAAGAGCTTCTCGCTGCCCAGCGCGATCTTCATGATCGCCTTGAGCGCGACCTGCTCATCGCGACAGCACACCAGGCCGGCACGGTCGCAGGTGATCTCACCGCGCCTACTCCAGGCGTTGAGCGCGACCGAGGCCGGCACCACCGCCCACTTGACGAAGGAGACCACGCCCTGGGTGAGAAACTGCGCGGCCGTGTGGTAGACGACGTGGTTGTTTTGGATGTGGCCGCACTCGTGGCCGATCACGAACTTGAGCTCGGCCTCGTCGAAGCGATCGACGAGCGCGGAGTTGATCACGATAAACGACTCGTCGTCGGTGCCATAGGTGCCGGCGTTGAGGCTGGCCAAATTCTGGGCGACGTAGACGGTGGGCATCGGGATATCGAGCGTCTTGGCGCACTGGGCGACGAGCTCGTGGAGCTGGGGAAACTGGCGAGCGCTGACCTTGACGCTGCGGCCCAAGAGCTCGTTTTTGCGCACGGCCTTCCAAAAGCGCACGGTGGCCTCGACCGAGACGCGCACCGCGCGCGCGCTGTCGAGCTTTCGCAGCACACGCAGATCGCCGGAGAAGGCATAGTCACCAAAGCCGGTCTTCTCCTCGCGACCGCTTTGCGGGGCCTTCTGGCGACTGACGTACTTTAAGAAATCAAAGTCTCTGGACATGCTCGGGTTTGCTCCTGGGGCGAAAAATTAGTCGGTCTTATCCAACACCTCAGAGGTCATGCGCCGCAGATCCTGCAGCGTCTTCTTGGGCGTGGTGTCGCGAATCGCCGACTGCAAACGAATACGATCGACGGTGGTCAACGGCTGCAAATCGGTGCGCTCGATCGCGTCGACGATGCGATCGAGGGTGTCAATGCGTCCGCGCAGATCTTCGATGAACTGCGGCGAGATCGCCGCCGTTGAGCTCACTGCGGCGACGGTGTCGTTGGCCTCGGCCAGCGCGCCGCTCGCCACGGCATAGGCCGAGCGAAGCGTCTCCAGCTCGCCCTCGAGCTCGAGCACGCGGGCGTTGAGACGCTCGTTCTCTTTTTGATGGCCTTCGTCGCCCTTGGCGCGGTCCTTCTCCATCTTGAGGCGGCGCTTGAGGCCCTCGATCTCGTTTTTCAAATCACGAACGCTCGCACCGATCTCCTCAGCCGAGGCCTCGGCCTTGAGCCGCGCCTTGTCGAGCTTGTCGAGGGTCTTGACCGCCTTGTCGCGCTCCTTGGTGATCTTCTTGAGCTCGTCTTGGTGGCTCTCCTGAGCGCTCTCGAGCTCGTCGAGGCGCTCTTCGTTGGCGGCGACCAGCTCGCGCAGGCTTGCGCCACTGGCGGCCTCGGCGTCGAGCTCGACCTGCAGCTCGCGGTTTCGACGCTCGAACTCGCTCAACAGTCGGCCCTGGCGCTCGAGCTCCTTTCGAAGCGCGTCGGACTCTTCGCGCACCTTGTCCGAGGAGCTACTCTGGCGTGAGACGTGCTCGATCTGCTCGCTCGTGGTGCGAAGCTCGGCCTGAGAGCGCTCGAGCTCGTCCTCGAGCAGCTTGATGTCGCGCTCTTTGTTGCCGATGATCTCGCGCAGCTCCACAAGCTCAACCGCGCTTCGTCCGGCCTTGTCGACGCTTGTGCGCAGGACGTCGATCTCGGCCAGCGCCTCGGCCAGCTGGTACTCCAACTCGCTGGCGCGGCTTTGCTCGAGCTGGCTGCCCTCGGAGGTCTGGCGCGCAAAGTTGAGCTCCTCTTTGAGACGAATCTGCTCACCGCGCACGGCCTCGAACTCGGCCGAGAGGCGATCGTAGGCATCGCTGGCCACGCTGTCCTGGGCCTGGCGCTGGAGCTGCTCGAGCTGCCTTCGCAACTGTTCGAGCTCGCGCGCTTGCTCATCGGCGCGCGCCTGCAATGCGTCGACCTCCTGGTCTTGCTCGGCGGTGCGCGATTGCAGCGTCTCGTAGAGTTGATCGCGCTCGGACAGGCGATTTCGCAGATCGTCGACCTCCATGGCCTGGCGAGCAGCGAGCTCCTCGATCGAATCCTTCTCGGCTTGGAGCCGACTCAAATCGATGCCGGGAGAGGATTCTTCGCCGTTGTTGGTGAAATCCTCCTCGAGGATGTCGTCGAACTCGTCGTAGCTCAGCGATTCGGCGCCAAATTCCTTGGCGAAGTCCATGCCAAAGGGCACGTTTCGCGTTTGCGGCTCCATCTCGCTAAAGTCCACGGCACCAAACGAGGCGTTTCGCGTGGGCGGATCGTGATCGCCATAGTCAACGGCCTCAAAGGGCGTGTTTCGCGTGGGCGGATCGAGCTCACCAAAATCGTAGGTCGGCGGCCCGCTGACAAAATCCGCGCCGTTGCCGAAATCGCTGCCATAATCCGAGCCCCGGCCAAAGTCGGGCTCGACGTGGGCTGAGGCAAACGCCGAATGCATATCACCCGAGGAGCGATTGATCGTCGAATCCAACTCATCTTCGACGACCTGGGTGGCCTCGTCGTAAAAACGCAGGATGAAATCGCCGCACCAAACCTCGTCGCTGTGGCTGATGAACTCACGCCCGAGCACGGGGCGGCGCTCGTCGTTGATGATCAGGTAGGTGCCATTGGAGCTGCCCAGGTCAATGACCTCGAAGCGACCGTTGGTGAAGTGGAACTCCGCGTGATGGCGAGAAACCGACTTGCGATTGGAGCGAATGGTGCAATCGGTCGCCCGCCCAATCGTGACCACTGGCGCTTCAGGGCCAAGCGGGACGCTGAGCTCACGGCCCGAGAGATCCGTATAAACAATCCTACCCACAGGTAGACTCCTGACATTTTGACGCGGTGACATCTAGCGGCCATCAAGCATGCCACCAGGAGGATGAACCCGAACGCGGTTTTCGCACTGCATAGTATGTAGCCGCGCACGATGTCGTCAATGCGCACGTGGACCGTGGGCACTAAGGCTTGAAGAAGTGAATGATCCAGCGGGCGAGCATCACGGTGTTGAAGACCACAAAAAAGCCAATCAGTGCCGCCAGCGTCACATGCCACCAGTGATCGCGCGGCTGTGTGCCGACCTGCACCAGGTAGGCGTTGACGCACAGCGGCTCGCTGTTGAAGACCTCCTCGAGCTCGGCCGCGCTCGGCTCGGGACGCAGACCCTTTTGCTCGCGCAGCTCGGGGCTGGCCTGCTCGTACTCGAGCGCCCAGTTGGCCAAAATCGTCTCGCGCCGTCGCCGGGCAAGCTCGGCCAGCGAGCGCTCGTCGTATTGTTCGCAAAACTGCGTGTTGTAGCGCTGCGAATAATAGCGGCGAAGGCCGCCGTAGCGATCGGATATCTGTGAGAAGGCGATCAGTCGGCCCGAGCCCGAAAAGAACGTGCGATCGACATCGCCCACCTTCTTGGTGGCCAGCTCGCGCTCCAGAGCGTTTTTGATGTAGTCGTCGCGCGCCGCCTCGACATAGATCTCACCGCCGACGAGCTTGAAGTAGTTGTAGCGCTCGCTCTGGCTTCGCCGCGTCGGCACCCCGCTCATCGTCACATAGCGGTTGTGCACCAGGGGTGCCACCCAGCCGGGCTCCTCGGACATGCGCAGCGGATACTCGGTGACGTTGCCCATGTTCACCGGCTCCGAGGAGGCGAAGAAATAAGCGATGTTGTCGCGCCAGTCGTTGATGATCGATGCCCCAAAGAGGATCACCGCGATCATCAAGATCGGGCGCAAAAGCGAGCCGCGCGATCGTTCCTCGGCCAGCTCCATAAGCTCCGGATCGAAGTCCTCCTCGTCGAAGACGTCGTTCTCGCGCTCCAGGTCGACGTCCTCGATGGCGGACGCCACTTTCTTGGAATCTTCTTCGCCCATGCTCTACTCGATTCGTTTAGTGTGGCCAGGCGCAGCTCTCAGGGCCAGTCCCTGAAACAGGAGCGTCAAACCATGTGTTCCAACAATTGGACAACTTGACAAGTAATAAGTTCTCCCGTGTAACAACGTTGACTCACAGCTCACGTTCAAGATGACCCACCGCGAGAATTCATGGCGCCCTCACCGACCCCACCGATCTACCTGATGAGCCCACCGCGCAAGGACTGGTCGCTTCGCGGCAAGGCCAACTTCAAGTCCGCCGCCGCCGATGCAGCCGACGCCTCCAAGGCGCGCCAGGAGTGGGCCGCGCTCGCTGACGCGATCGTCGCCGCCGGCGGCGAGGTGCTGGTATGCCCGCCGCACCCCGAGCAGGCACTGACCGGCATGATCTACACCGCCGAGGCCGGTGAACTCTACCGCGACGCGCGCGGCGAAACGCGTTTTTTGTTGCCCAATATGGCTGCCGCCCACCGCCGCCTCGAGGCCGATCACCTCGGCCCCTTTTTTGAGGCCCTCGGCATCGCCACCGAGCGTGCCAGCGCGGTATGGGAGGCACAAGGTGACGCGATTCGCGCCAGCGGCGCCGATGAGATCGTTCACACCTTCGGCACCGGCCCCTTTGCACGCACCACACGTGCCGCCTATGCCGAGCTCGCACAGCGCCTGGGCGGTCGCCACATCCAACTCGAATTTCTGGCCGACCCCTGGTTTCACGGCAACACGTTCCTCCAAATCCTTCGCCATCCCAGCGCGCCCCGCGCGCTCGTCGTCGTCTGCCCCGAGGCCCTGGCCCCCGGCGAACTGGAGCGCTTGCAGGCGTTTTTGCCTGACGCGCGCTTTGTCACGATCTCGGCGGCCCAGAGCCAGGGCTACGACACCAATTCACTGCAGGTCAACGAGACGGTCATCGCGCCGCAGAGCCTCTCACAGACGGCACGCGCGGCGATCGAGGATTTTGGCCTGGTCGTGCGCACGTTGGATCTGAGCGAGCTGTTCTTGAAAGGTGGCGGCGCGCCGGTCTGTTTGACCAACCGGCTGTGGGCGATGGACGAGGGCGAGTTGCCTGAGCGTTTTTGCTGGTCCAAGCTTGGCAGCATCGAGGCCGTCACCGAGGCTTGAGCTCACTTGGCCGAGGGTTTGTCGACCATCACCTGGAAGGTCTTGAGCAGCTCGCCCATCTCGCGCATGCCGACGCGCGAGACATTCTCGTTTTCGCTGGGCGCAAACTTGACCACGGTGGTCCCGAACACCGCGCTCTTTGCTGGCGGGTGGATGCGCGCCACGGCCCGGTCGACATCTTCTCGGTCGCCAAACTCCCACAGCGTCATGTCGATCACCGATTGGCGCCTGATCAAGCGCGCGTGAAGCTGGCGGGTGCCATCGCTGAGTTCGAGGCGAAGCGGCTCGGTGCTCGTGCGCCAGCCCCCGTTTCGAACGGCCAAAAACACGGTCTCGGAGGCAACCGTCGTCAGCGTGCTGACCTCCGAGCTGGTCACGACCGCCGCGAGCGGCTCCACGACGGCCGGCTCTTCGACGACCGCCGCCGCGAGCTCCACCGGGGCCGGTGCCTCGTCTTTGGCGCCGCTGGCCACAAAAAACACGCCCCCGAGCACGACAAACCCACCGAGCACGAGCGCCATCTTGATCATCACATGCGCCGGCAGCATCGGCCTGCCCAGGCTTGGGTAGACCCGCGTTCGCGACGGCCGCAGCGCCGCGCTCGGCAAGGGTCGTGCGCTGGCAACAGGCTCGCGAAAAGGCGCCTGCGCCGGGCGCGCTGCCAGCTCTGGAATCGTGAACTCTTCGGCCCTGGTCGGCGCCAGATCGTGAGCCTGCGCTTCGTCTTGATCCGGATCGTCGGCCAGCAGCTCCGAACTCAGCTCCTCGAGCGAGTCGGCGTCGGCGATCGCCGACTTTTTCTGAGCAACGCCAGCTGGCAGCGGCGGCGGCTTATGACCAAGATAGCCCGGATCAGACATGTGGCGTCCTGCCTTCGGTGTTGGCTTCGCGCGCGAGCAGACGCAGGGCATTGAAGATGACGAGCAAACTCGCTCCCATGTCGGCCACGATCGCCATCCAAAGCGTCGCAACGCCGATCATGGCCAGCGTCAAAAAGACGACCTTGAAGCCCAGCGCAATCGCGATGTTTTGTTGGATGATCGCCACGGTGCGCCGCCCAATTTCGACGGCCTCGGCGATCTTGTTGAGATCGTCGGACATCAGTGCCACATCCGCCGACTCCAGGGCAACGTCGGCACCTGCTGCTCCCATGGCAATGCCCACCGAGGCGGCCGCCAGCGCCGGCGCGTCGTTGATGCCGTCGCCGACCATGGCCACAACGCCGTGGGCCGCCGTCAGCCGATGCACCATCTCGACCTTGTCCTGGGGCAAGAGGCGCGCGTGCACGCCGGCATCGCCCACACCCACCTCGGCGGCGATCGCACGCGCCGTGGCCGGATTGTCGCCGGTCAACAGATGATGCTCGCCCAGGCCGAGCGCGCTTAAGCGTGCGAGCGCCTCGCGCGCCTGGGGGCGCACCGTGTCGGCGATCGCGACCAGCCCGATAAGCTGGCCATCACGGCTGATGCCGACCACCGTCTGCGCCTGGGCCTCGAGCGCTTCCCAGCGCTGCTCGAGCGCGCTCAGATCGATGCCGGCGCGCTCGAGCAGCGCGCGGGTGCCGACACGAACCTGGGTGGGCGTCTGGGCCAGCGAGACGAAGACCTCGGCCTCGACTCCCTCGCCAATCTCGGCCATGAAGTGGCCAAGCCTGCTGTCATCAATCGCAAGCTCGCGCCGGCGCGCCTCCTGGACTATCGCCTCGGCCAGATGATGTTCACTTCGCAGCTCCGCCATCGCCGCCAGCGCCAGCAACTCGGACTCGTCGACGCCCTCGGCGCTGACCACGGCGGTCACGCGGGGCTTGCCTTCGGTGAGCGTGCCAGTCTTGTCGAAGGCCACGGCCTTGAGGCCGCCGAGCAGCTCGAGGATTCGACCGCCCTTGATCAAGATGCCCCGGCGCGCGGCGCGGGCAAGCCCGGCGACCGTGGCAATCGGCGTCGAGATCACCAGCGCGCACGGGCAGGCGATCACCAAGAACACCAGCGCGCGGTAGAACCACTCTTGCCAGAGGCCGGCGAAGAGCAGCGGCGGAATCACGGCCACGAGCGCAGCGAGGATCACCACGCCGGGCGTGTAGACGCGTGCAAAACGGTCGATGAAGCGCTCGGCCGAGCTCTGGTTGGCCCGCGCCTCCTCGACGGCATCGATGATGTGGGCCAGGGTGCTCTTGGAGGTGGGCGTATCGGTGTGCACCTCGAGGCTGCCTCGCCCGTTGAGCGTACCGGCAAAGACCTGGCTGCCTTCGCTCTTGATCGCCGGCAGTGACTCGCCGGTGATCGGCGCCTCGTTGACGTCGCTCTTGCCCGAGATCACCGTGCCGTCGACCGGGATTTTTGCCCCGGGGCGCACGATCACGACATCACCCACGACGACGTCATCGATCGACAGCTCGACCTCGTGCAGGCCGCGGCGCACCGTGGCCACGGGCGGCGCAAGCTCCATCAAATCGGTGATCGCGCGGCGTGCACGCGCCATGCTCAGCCCCTCGAGCCACTCGGCAAAGGCAAAGAGCACGACCACCGTCGCCGCCTCGAACCACTCGCCAAGCGCCACGGCGCCGACCACGGCGATGCTCATCAAGACGCTGATATCGAGCTGCTTGTGGCGCGCGGCCAAAAAGGCCGCCCGAAAAACAAAGACGCCACCGATCGCGATGGCGCTTGCGAACAGCGCCGTCGCCGGTCCGTCCAGGGCCAGCGCGTAGCGCGCCACGCTCGCCAAGATCAGCAGCACGACGCCGATACCCATGGTCGCAAAGCGCGCATTGGCAAAGGGCGTGGCGCTGGGCTGGGTGCGAACGACCGAATCGCGAACGCGCGCCTTGATGCCAATCGTGTTCAAAGAGGCCGTGATGCGCGCCGGCGTGACCAGCTCGGGCCGATAATAGGTGGCGACGGTTCCGGCCGGGATGTTGATCGCGATGTCGAAGATGCCCTGCAGCTCGCGCAGCTTCTCCTCGATCAAGCGCGCTTCGCTCTGGCAGCACAGCCCTTCGACGTCAAAGACGCTGCGCGTCGAGTGGACCTCGGCCAGCGCTCTGGCCGCCGCCGGCGGCAGCGTGATCATCGGCAGGTCGTGATCGCAGCCAGGAGCATGCGCCGTGCATCGTTTTTGGGTTACCACATGCCACACCAGGGAAGCAGATTCACAAGAGAGTGCCCGAAGGCCAGCTTACAGGATTCAAGCACGGCTTCACAAAAGATGGCAAGCAACAGGGCGCCACCGATCGCTTATCTATCACCGCTGATCTATCGTCAGGCACTGCACGTCAAGCCTCTAAACACCTCGAAGCGAGCGAATATGCCGTCGCACTCTGGGCCAGGAGCGAAATTCCACGCGCGATGCGTTGGTTTTAACAACACCTTGGATCGGCGGCCCCCATGGGCCAGCTTGTGCGATCCTGGCCGCCCGGCCCACAGGTTGTATATTTGTGCGGGCAGCGCTAGTGTGAGTGCGCCCCGAACTTCGTTGATGCCAGCCCCGGAAGCCGACATGACCGACCAGCAGACCAATTACAACGCCAAGACCTTGTTGCTCATCGCGATCGGCGTGGTCGTCGCGTGCATGATCATCCCGTTTGGCGCCTTGCTGATCTACCCGTTTCGCCTCTTTGGCACGTTTGTGCACGAGACGGCCCACGCGCTGGCGGCCGTACTCACCGGCGGCGAGGTGGTCGGTATGAGCGTCAACTGGGACACGAGCGGTCTGACGCTGTCACGCGGCGGCTCGCGCTTTTTCACCGCCTCGGCAGGCTACCTGGGCTCGATGGTCGTCGGCGCCGGCTTGCTCGTCGCCGGGCGCCGCCCGCAGTGGGCCAAGCCCACACTGATCGTGCTCGGCGCGGCTACCCTGCTCGCCATGGCCTTCTTTGGCGGCTACGGAAGCGCCCTGCTCCCGATGTTGGGCTTTGGCCTGGGCATCGCGCTCATTGCCTTTGGCCGACTCAAAGGCCATCGCGACGACGTTCCCGAAGCCAAACTCATCGCCGCCGGCGCGCTCGCCATTGCGCTCTCCTTTGCTTATCTGGCCTTCTCCGGTGGCCTGCTCACCTGGGCGATTGGCCTGGCCGTAGGCGGCGCCTTCTTGGCCGTCGGCCTGTTGGGCTCGCGCGTGCTGGCCCACGCCACCGTGCTCTTTACCGCCGTGACGCTCTCGCTCGATGGATTGGAGAGCCTCAAACAACTGGTCTCGCTCAACATGCTCGGCCACGGCCACAATGACGCCGCCACCCTGGCCACGCTCACCGGCGTGCCAGCCACGCTCTGGGCCTTTGTCTGGAGCGTCAGCGCCCTGCTGCTGGTCGGCGCCGCGCTGTGGATCTTCTGGCGAGACGAGAAGCGCCAGAGCAATCAAAAAGCCTTTGCAACCAAGAAGTAGGCAAGCTTCATGAATCAGTTCAAAGACAGGCTGCTTCGCAGCGTGCGCGCAAACCTCAACCACCTCCTCGACCAGGTCAAGGACTTCGAGGAGCGCGGCGGCATCAAGCACGTCTTCGACGACGACGCCGAGCCCGCCGAAGGCTGGGAGGACATCGGCCTTGGTGCCTCCCGCAGCGCACCGCCCGGCCCCCAACCCTCGGTCAACAAGACCCTGCACGACTACTACGCCAACCTCGAGGTGCCCTTTGGCTCCGATCTACCCACCGTCAAGGCCGCCTACCGCCGCCTGATGCGCAACTACCACCCCGACAAGTTTGCCAACGACCCCCAGATGGAATCCAAGGCCACCGAGCTCTCCCAAGAACTCGCGCACGCCTACCAACGCATCGAATCCTACCTCAAGACCGGCCGCTTTTGATCTATCGCTGACCCACTCGATCCGCATCCACTCTCAGGCTGTATTTATGCGGTCGAGAAGAGGGCGGCTGCAATCGGAGTACGCTTTATTATGATGTCGACCGGTGCTTTGAGACGGTTGTACGAGAGTCGCTCTTC
>JACCWM010000031.1 GCA_013697635.1 Lujinxingiaceae bacterium
CGACGACTGTAGCCCAGCGTGAGCACGCACAGCTGCACCTGGACCTTCTCTTGGGCGATCATGACGTGCATCGTGCCAAAATCGACCTGAAGCTGCTTTCCAGGCGGCGTTTCAAAGCGCACGGTCACCTTGGCCTGGCTGACAAGCTCATGGCGATAGGGCTCGACGGCGCGCTCCACGGTGCGAAGGCTGGTGACGATCCCATGCTCATGCTCGAGCTCCTGGCGCACGACGTAGGCATTTCCGCCGTGAATCAAAAAGCGCTGTTTGAGCCAGCTCTCGAGCCCATCGAGTGTCTTTTTTCGCTGCGGGCTCTTGTAGGCCACATAGCCGCCTGCGCGAATGTAATGTTTGACGGTGTTGCGGCTGATCGTGAGCTCTCGAGAGATTCGACGGCTCCCCCAACCGAGCTGCTTGAGCCGCACAATTGCTGCGACATCTTCCGGTGTCATCATCGGGCTGCCCCCTCCTAAATGGGCGGCAGCACCATACGTCAATTGTCTGGTTTGCATCGTTCTTCCTCCTGACGAGGGATCAACGATCGGTTGGTCGGTGCCGTGCGGCGACCGACGGGCGCAAGGCCCGCGGCTGGCCAGGTGCGCCTCACGGCGCAGAAGACCAAGCGACCACTTTTCACGCGATATTCTGCGCCACAAGTCTTGCACCGTGATGGACCTGAGCCGTATTGCTCGATATGTTTGTCGCTCACGAGCTCGAGGAGGTTGGCGTGATTGACACGATCTTTTCTGGATGCAGCGACGACTGATGAAGCAGCGACTCAAACTCGCCGTCGTGCGCGAAGATCCCAGAATCGAGGCCGTGCTCTGCGAGCGGCTGTCGGCGCGCCAGGCGCTCGTCGTCGCCTCTGGCGGCTGTACGGCGCTCGCCCTTAAAGCCCGCTTTCCCGACCTCGCGGTCACGGCTTTCGATCTTAATCCGGCGCAACTCGCCCATGTCGCGCACAAAGCCGAGGCCGTGGGCGCCGGGCTCGATTGCTTCAACGTCGAAGACGACGATCCGGGCGCGCTGAGTCAATGCGGCGAATTCGAAGGCTTGTTTCGTGTGCTTCGAGGCTTTCTCGAGGAGTTCGTCTTCGGCGTGGGCGAGCTCGAGAGCTATTTCGCCGGTGAAAGTACGCCAGCCAGTCGGCGCCCATTGCTCGCTTCGTGGCGCGCCTCGGGCTACTGGCCGGCGGCCTTCGAGGTCGCCTTCGCCACGGCTTTCTTGCATGCGATGTTCGGCCCCGAGGCCACCCAGCACGCGCCGCCGGGCTCGTATCCTGCCTACTTCCAGGCGGCCTTCGAGCGCGGCCTCGCCCGCGACGACGGTGCGCGCAATCCCTTTTTGCAGCACGTCTTGCTCGGTCGCTACCTGCGCGCCGACGCGCCTGCCTTCATCGAGGCGGGCAGACCACTCGAGGTCGAGCTCGTCGAGGGCACGCTGAGCGACGTCGGCGCGCTCGAGCGCTTCGAGCTCTTCAGCCTGTCGAACGTCTTCGACTGGTCCGACGACAGCCTGGTCGCCGCGTGGGCTGAGCTGCTTGGGCGCCAGGCGCGGGCGGGCAGCGCGATTCTCGTGCGCCAGCTCAACAACGAGCGCTCGATTCGCCCCTTCTTTGCGTCCCACTTCGCCTTTGACGACGCCCTGGGGGCCGAGCTTCTTCAGCGCGACCGCAGCCTCTTCTACAACCGCATCGAGGTGGGCTTTCACCGGGGCGCGAAGCGATGAGCGGCGCGATTCGAATCGTGCGTCTTCGCCCCGAGGCGCTCGCACCCCATGCCGGCGGCCTTGGCCAGCTCGAGCAGGCGATCCGTTACCCGATCGGCGACGGCGCCGATCACTTCACCATCGATCACGGCCCGCACTACCACCCCTTCTTCTCAGCGATGGGCGATGCCCACTTTCTCGTCGCGCTCGACGGCGAACAGGTCGTGGGCACGATCGCCGGCGTCTTCAAGGAGGTGCGCCGCGGCGAACGAGTCGCCCGCGCGGTCTACATGGGCGACCTCAAGGTGGCCTCGCACCTGCGCGGCGGCAAGCTTGCCACGCGCATCCTGTGGCGCTGCCTGGGCGAGCTCTTCGAAGACCGCGCGCTCTGGGATTGGAAGTTCGCCTACGGAGCCGCGATGCGCGGCGAGAAGGGCGACCTGAAGCGCTCGGCGAAGCGCTTCAGCCCCATGCACCTGGCACGCCCAGCGGCCACCTTACTCCTGTACTTCGAGCCCTGGCAGAGGCTCGCCGACTTGAGCACGGCCGGCTGCCCGCAGCCGCCTGACGACGACGGCGTCGACCTCAGCACCAGGGCGACCCACGGACTGGCCGATGTCGTCTCCACCGCCGGCCGAAAAGATCTGCGTCTGGAATCGAGCGGTCAACCCTGGCCCCTAGAGCACCTGGTGCGCGGCCCCGCCGGCTGGGGCCCAAGCCACGCCCACTACTTGCGCACCTGCGGCGAGCAGCTTGGCACGCGCAGCCCCGACGCCGTCGCATGTTTTGCGCTCGATGCTCGCCACCACGATCATGTACGCTGGCTCGCGACGCGCGGCTTTGAACACGGCGCAATCTGCACCATCTACGTCGTTCCGCGCTCGACCCTTACACGCAACGTGCCCTGGTTTCACCTGGCCACCTCGGAGATATAGCGACCATGCGCGAGTACATTGCCCGGCTCCACGAACGCCTCGATGTTGGCAACCAGCGCTACTTTCAGGCGCTGCGTGAGGGCAGCTTCGCGCGCGAAGACTTCGTCGAGACCCAGGTCCAATTTCTCTTCGCCGTCGTCTTTTTTTCTCGCCCGATGGCCGTCCTGGCCGCTCGCCTGCCCCGCCCCGAGCTGCGCATCTCCGTGCTCGAGAACGTCGCCGACGAGCACGGCAACGGCGATCTCTCGATGAGCCACGAGAACACCTTTCTCACCCTGCTCGCGCGTCTGGGCGTCGAGGCCTCGACGATCGAGCGCCGCGTGCTCTGGCCCGAAGTGCGCGCCTTCAACACCTGCCTTGCCGGCGTCTGCAACCTCGATGACACCTACACCGGCGTCGCCGTGCTCGGCATCATCGAGGACCTCTTCGCCGGCATCTCCGCGCGTCTGGGCGCCGGGATCGTCGAGCGCGGCTGGCTCGAGCCCGAGCAGATGATCCACTACGGCCTGCACGCCGAGCTCGACGTCGCCCACGCCGACGATTTCTTCAATCTGCTCGACGCGCCCTACGCCTCCGATGCGCGCCTTGCCTACCAGATCGAGCAAGGGTTGGAGCTCGGCGCCTACATCTTCTTGCGCATGTACGACGGCCTCTTCGAGGCCCGCAAGCGCCGCCTCGAGCGCTCCTTCGATGGCCCGCACAGCTTCGCCGACGGCTGGTATCTAGCGCGCTAGATGTGGGCAAGCGACCTGTGTCTCGCGCTTCAGCGCAACAACCACAGCCGCAGCAAGCACAACAACTGCCCGCCATTGACGGGTTTGGTGATGTAGTCGGAGGCGCCGGCTTCGATGCACTTTTCGCGGTCGCCTTTCATGGCCTTGGCGGTGACGGCGATGATCGGAAGCGACTTGAAGCTTGAAGCGGGCGTCTTTTCGGATCTCGCGCATGGTCTCGTAGCCGTCCATGATGGGCATCATGACGTCCATGAGGACGGCGTCGATGTCGGGGGCGGTCTCGAGGAGTTGAATGCCGTCGCGGCCGTTTTCGGCGTGCAGCGATTCGATGTTGTAGCGCTCCAGCAGGCTGTGGATGGCGAAGATGTTGCGGGTGTCGTCGTCGATCACGAGCACTTTTTTGCCGGCCAGGGAGTTCTCGGGCAGGTTGATGCGCGCGAGGGCCTTCTGGGTTGTGAGGGGCAAGTCGGCGTCGACGCGGTGCAAGAACATCGCGGTCTGGTCGAGCAGATGGTCGTAGAAGTCCGGGCCGTGGATCAAAAACGAGTCGGCGAACTCGGCCAAGGACTCTTTGGCCTTGGCGTCGACGTCGGCGCTGGCGTGCACGATCACGGGGAGGTCGCCAAAACCCTGGGCGCGAATGCTCTCAGCGAGCTCATGGCCGCTGATGTCGGGCAGCGAGAGGTTGAGCACGATACAGTCGACGGGCTGGGCTTCAAGCCGCCGCAGGGCGTCGGCGCCGGTGGCTACGACCGCGATACTGAGGTCGTCACCGGTGACCACCTCGAGCAACTCGGCCAGCAGGGCCTGGTCGGACTCGACGATCAAGAGCTCGCGGCTGCCGCGCTCGACGAATGTGCGCACCTGATCGAGGCTCTCGTTGACGGCGTCGGCCGTGGTCGGCTTGGTGAGCTGGCGAAGCGCGCCGATGCGACGGCGGCGAGGTAGCTCGTCGGTGATCGAGATGATTTGCACCGGGATGTGGCGGGTCTCGGGTTCGTGGCGAAGGCGCTCGAGCAGGGCCAGGCCGTGCATGCCGGGCAGCTCGATGTCGATCGTTATCGCCGCCGGCTGGAACTGGCGCGCCAGCAAGAGCGCCGTCTCGGCGTAGCTCGTCGCGATCACCTTGAAGCCTGGGCCGCGCGCGAGCATCATCAAAATCTGGGCGAAGTTGGCGTCGTCCTCGACGATCATCAAGACGCGGTCGCCGGCCTCGAGCTGGTCGCGATCGTCTTGGAGCTCCTTGATGTCACGGCTGCGAAGCTCCACGCTGGCTGCAGCCAGGCTATTTTGCAACGCGCTCGCGGTGTTGGGCGCGCTCGAGGCGTTTGGCGCGCTGTTGGCGATCTCCACCGTGGCCAACTCGACCGCGCGGTTGGCCGTCGAGCTCAGGGCGATCTCCTCGGGCAGATAGAAGTAAAACGTGCTGCCCTCGCCGGGCGTGCTGATCAGACGCATCTCGCCGCCCAGCAAACGCGCAATCTCTCGGCTGATCGACAGGCCCAGACCGGTGCCGCCGTAGACGCGATTGTCGCGGCTGTCGACCTGCTGGAAGGCCTCGAAGATCACCTTGTGCTTGTCGGCCGGGATGCCGATTCCGGTGTCGCTCACCGAGAAGACAATCATGTGCTCGGCGTTGAGCAGGGTCTCGCTCTCAAAGTCACGCGCGCCGTCAAAGCGCCCGATCTCGACCGAGACCCGGCCGCGCTCGGTGAACTTGAAGGCGTTGGAGAGCAGGTTCTTGAGCAGCTGATGCAGGCGCTTGGAGTCGGTGCGCACGTAGGCGGGCAGCGTGGCATCGATGCGAATGCTAAAGTCGAGCTTCTTGCGGTTGGCGATCTGGCCGAACATGCGGTCGAGATCCTCTTTGAGCGAGCTCAAACGCACGTTGGAGATCTCGAGGGCCATCGTGCCTGACTCGATCTTGGAGAGATCGAGGATCTCGTTGATCAGAGCGAGCAAATCCGCGCCCGAGGAGTGAATGGTCTCGGCGAACTCGACCTGCTTGGGCGAGAGCGTGGTGTCGGCGTTCTCGGCCAACATCTTGGAGAGGATCAGCATCGAGTTGAGCGGCGTGCGAAGCTCGTGGCTCATGTTGGCCAAGAACTCCGACTTGTAGCGCGAGGTCAGGGCCAACTGCTCGGCCTTCTCCTCGATGCCTCGGCGAGCCATCTCGATCTCGCGATTCTTGGTTTCGACCTCGTTCTTCTGCTCGGAGAGCAGGCGAGCCTTCTCCTCGAGCTCGATGTTGGTCTGCTGCAGCTCCTCTTGCTGGCGCTTGAGCAGCTCCTCGGAGGCCTGCAGCGACTTGGCTTGCTGCTCGAGGCGCGTGTTGGTCTCGGTGAGTTCTTGCTGCTGGCTTTGCAGCTCGTGGGTCAAAAGCTGCGACTGCGCGAGCAGCGACTCGGTGCGCATGTTGGCCTCGATCGTGTTGAGCACGATACCGAAGCTCTCCGTGAGCTGGTCGAGAAAGGCCATGTGAATGGCATTGAACTTGTGGAAGGAGGCCAGCTCGACGACCGCCTTGACCTGGCCCTCAAAGAGCACGGGCAAGACGACGATGTTGAGCGGAGGGCTGCTGCCCAGCCCGGAGTTGATCGCGATGTACTCGCCGGGCACGTCGGTGATCACGATGCGCACTTTCTCCACGGCGCACTGGCCGACGAGACCCTCGCCCATGCGAAAGTTCATCGGCAGGCTCTCGCGCTCGCGGTAGGCGTAGCTCGAGAGCAGGCGAAGCTCGACGTCGTCGTTTTGCTCCTCGGCGATGTAGAAGACGCCGTGCTGCACGTTGACCAGCGGCGCAAGCTCCGAGAGGATCAGCTTGGCCACGGGCTGCAGCTCCTTGTGGCCCTGCAAGAGCTGAGTGAACTTGGTCAAGTTGGTCTTGAGCCAATCCTGCTCGGTGTTCTTGCGCGTAGTGTCCTTGAGATTTCGAATCATCTCGTTGACGTTGTCTTTGAGCTCGGCGACCTCGCCGGCGGCCTCGACGGTGATCTTCTTGGTGAGATCGCCGGCGGCCACAGCCGTGGTCACCTCCGTGATCGCGCGCACCTGGGTGGTGAGGTTGGCGGCGAGGCGGTTGACGTTGTCGGTCAAGTCGCGCCAGGTGCCGCTGGCGCCGGGCACGTTGGCCTGGCCGCCGAGCTTGCCCTCGATGCCGACCTCGCGCGCGACCGTGGTGACCTGGTCGGCAAAGGTTGCGAGCGTCTCGATCATGTTGTTGATCGTGTCGGCGAGCTCGGCGACCTCGCCCTGCGCGTCGACGAAGAGCTTTTGTTTGAGGTTGCCGCGGGCAACGGCGGTGACGACCGTGGCGATACCGCGCACCTGGGCGGTCAAGTTGTCGGCCATCGAGTTGACGTTGTCGGTCAAGTCCTTCCAGGTGCCGGCCACACCCTTGACGTCAGCCTGGCCGCCGAGCTCGCCCTCGGAGCCGACCTCGCGGGCAACGCGGGTGACCTCGGAGGCAAACGAGCCGAGCTGATCGACCATCGTGTTGATCGTATTCTTGAGCTCGAGGATCTCGCCTTTGACGTCGACGGTAATTTTCTTGGACAGGTCGCCGTTGGCCACGGCCGTGGTCACCTCGGCGATGTTACGCACCTGGGCGGTCAAGTTGGAAGCCATCGAGTTGACGTTGTCGGTCAAGTCCTTCCAGGTGCCGGAGACGCCCTTGACGTCGGCCTGGCCGCCGAGCTTGCCTTCGGTGCCCACCTCGCGCGCAACGCGGGTGACCTCGGAGGCAAAGCTGCTGAGCTGATCGACCATCGTATTGACGACGCGCCCGGTGCGAAGGAACTCGCCGCGAATCGGGCGGCCGTCGATGTCGAGCGCCATCGACTGCGATAGATCGCCCTTGGCCACGGCGCCGATGACGCGCGCGACCTCGGTGATCGGCTGACCCAGATCGCTGATCAGTTCGTTGACCGAGTCGACGCTCGCTCGCCAGGAGCCGGTGGCCCCGGCGAGCTCGGCGCGCGGGGCGATCTTGCCCTCCTTGCCGACGACCTGACTGATGCGCTCGAGCTCCTGATGGAGCTGATCGTTGCGCTGAATGATCTCGTTGAGCGCGTCCGCGATCCGCCCGCCGATGCCGCTGTCTTCGGTGATCATGCGCACAGTGAAATCGCCGCGATTGACGGCGTTCAAGACGCCGAGCAGCTCGCGCATGTCGACGGTGTTGCCAGGGGGCGCTTGAACTGTCGTAGGGCTCATCGAGGTCTCTTGATGTGGTTTCGAGTCGAAAAGAAACCAGTGTTGACAACCCCTTGCCCCGGCGTCAAGAGGCAATCCCCAGCTTTACAAATGCTTACAATCTCGAGCTAATCCATCAATAACAAGCACATGGCAAGTCTTGACAACCCCTCGCCCGTTCTTGCAGGGTGGAGTCCATTGGCAACACGCATTATCACAGTGCTCCATGGAAATCTGGCGAAGTAGCAAAGGCATTGAATGAACGAAAAGACCGTAACGCCTCTGGTCCTGCTCGTCGACGACAACCACGCCAGCCTCTATGCGCTGGAGGCCGTCTTTGTCGAAGAGGGCTACCAATTGGCCACGGCATCCAGCGGTCAGGAGGCGCTCGATCTGGCGGTCACGCTCGATCCGGACGTGATCTTGCTCGATGTGCTCATGCCCGACATCGACGGCTTCGAGGTCTGCCGGCGCATTCGCGCGACGCCCCAGATAGCCGAGGTTCCGATCGTCTTGCTCACGGCCTTGACCGACACCCAGGCGCGCATCACCGGCTTCGAGGCCGGGGCCGACGATTTTGTGACCAAGCCGCTGGACCGCGTCGAGTTGACCACGCGCGTGCGCTCGATCACGCGGCTCAACCGCTACCGCCGCCTGGTCGCCGAGCGCAATCGCCTCGAGCAGCTCGTGCAGCTCGCGCCCTGCGGCTGGATCGTGTGCGACGACCAGGGCCGCATACGGCTTTGCAACCTTCGCATCCTCGAGATGCTCGGCATCGAGCAAGAGGAGAGCCTCTTTGGCACCGAGTTCAGCGCCTTGTTTGCCCGCGACGATCGCGAGCGTGTGCGCCTTTGGTTGGGCGCCCACGGCCAGGCGCCGCGCCCGCCGATCGAGTGCCTGCTGGCCTGCCTGGGCAGCGCCGAAAAGCTCAGCGTCGAGCTCGTCGTCGGCGCCTTCGAGCACGAGCAACACGCCTACAACCAGATCCTGATCAATGACATCGGCGAGCGCAAGCGCCTGGAGCAGGTGCAGACCGAGGCGCGCTTTCGCACGCTGATTACGGGCGCAAGCGATTTGATCGCAACGCTCGACACCGAACGCACTTTCACCTACGCGAGCCCCACGAGCGAATCGGTGTTCGGCATCGACGCCAGGGCCCTGATCGGCATCGACCTGCTCGCCCGCCGACGATCGCGCAGCGCTTCAGGCAGCCTTTGATGCCATCTTGGGCGAGCCCGGCGCTACCGTGCAGATCAACTTTCGCCACCAACACAGCGACGGCTCCTGGCGCGCGCTCAATGCCACGCTTCGCAATGCCCTCAACGACGACCACGTCAATGCCGTGGTCTTCAACGCACGCGACGTCACCGAGCAGGAGCTTCTGTGGAGCCAGCTGCTCCAGGCCCAGAAGATGGAGATGGTCGGCCAGTTGGCCGGCGGCATCGCCCACGATTTCAACAACCTGCTCTCAGTGATCTTGAACTACGCACGCTTTGCGCTCGACAAGCTTCCCGAGAACAGCCCGGCGGCGCTCGATCTCTACGAGATCGAGAAGGCCGGCCAGCGCACCGTCACCCTGACGCGCCAGCTGCTCACCTATAGCCGCAAGCAGGTCTACCTGCCCCAGCGCCTGAATCTGGCCGACATGCTCGGCAACGTCGAGCGCCTGATCTGCCCACTGATCGGCGAGCACATCAGCCTTTGCCTCGACACCGCCGGCGAGCTTGGCATCGTCGAGATCGATCCGGGCCAATTCGAACAGCTCGTGCTCAACCTGGTCGTCAACGCGCGCGATGCCATGAGCCAGGGCGGCGAGCTCCAGATCAGCTGTAGAAACCTGCACAACGAGGCGGCGATAGCCGACGCTACCAACTCGAGCATCGCCCCGGGCGACTATGTCGCGCTGCGCGTGCGCGACCATGGCAAGGGCATCACCTCCGACGTTATTGAGCACATCTTCGAGCCCTTCTTTACGACCAAGCCGGCGGGCAAGGGCACGGGCCTTGGCCTCTCGACGATCTACGGCATCGTCAAACAGAGCAACGGCGCGATTTTTGTCGACAGCGTCATCGGCCAGGGCACGAGCTTCGACATCTGGTTTCCTCGCATCGAGGCTAGCCCCGCCGAAGTGGTGCGCCCTGCCCGGCCCACGCCCTTTAACCAGCGCACTGCGCCGCTTGGCGGCAACGAGGAGATCGTGCTGCTCGAGGACGACGACGCCGTGCTCGAGGTGGTGCGCCGCATGCTCGACAAGCTCGGCTACCGTGTCTTTGCCACCAGCGACGTGGCCGAGGCGGTTGAGCGCTGCACCAACCCGGAGTCGACGATCGCGCTGTTGATCACCGACATCGTCATGCCCGCGGCCAACGGCCTCGAGGTCGCCGCGCGCGTTCGCGCCGCGCGCCCGGCCTTGCCCTGCATGTATATGTCGGGCTACTCCGAGGACTTCATCGAGGACACAAACGCGATCGAGCAGACCCGGCTGCTCCAAAAGCCCTTTACGCCGGCCAGCCTCGCCCAAAAAATCCGCGAAGTGCTCGACGCCGCTGAACATTGCTAAGCCCTGATCGCTGTTTAGCTTTGCCCCAGCCGGCGTCGAAAGCGCGGGTGAGAACGCCCTGAAAAACCAGCGGCCGGCAGCCGTACTTTGGTACTGGAAAGGCCGCAAGGGCCGTGATACACACGCCGTTCGTTACGCTTGAGGCCTGTTTGACGCCAAGGCCCGGCCTCACCCCTTTTAAACCTTTTTCTGCCCGTGCGCAGGAGAACGAACCATCGGATCCAGACCATGGCAAACGATCAGCTCGTCGCCCAAGACAAAGTCGTCCTCATCCATTACACCCTCAAAAATGGCGATGGCGAGGTGCTCGACAGCTCGCTCGACACCGATCCGATGCCCTATCTGCACGGCGCGGGCAACATCGTGCCGGGCCTCGAGCGCCAGCTCGAGGGCAAGAGCGTCGGCGACAAATTCATCGCCGAGGTGCCTCCCGAGGAGGGCTACGGCCTGGCCGAAGGCCCCGGTCCTCAGGCGCTGCCGCGCAACACGTTTCCGCCCAACGTTGACATCGAAGAGGGCATGGCGTTTATGGCCCAGGGCCCGAGCGGCCAACCGATTCCGCTGTGGGTCACGGCCATCGACGACGAGCAGGTCTATGTCGATACCAACCACCCGCTGGCCGGCGAGACCTTGTTCTTCGACGTCGAGATCGTGCGCATTCGCGAGGCGAACAGCGACGAGCTCAACCACGGCCATCCGCACGGCCTCGATGGCACCGAAGGCCACCACCACTGAGTTGAAACGGGGTCACAGATGGTCGACAGGTCGCAGCCGCTTCTTGCGCGCGAGGACATCATCGCGCTGATCGCCCACCGGGCGTTCGTCACCTCGTTGGCCACCATGCACGGCATCGTGCATGAGGTGCTCTGCGCCGACCACCTGATCTATTACGCCTTCGACACCCCGGATTCCTTTCAATACATGCAGCACGCGGATCTGAGCGCGCTGGGCATGGAGGCCGGCGATCTGCGGGCGTTCGCCGTCGAGAATCTTCGCCGCAAGCTGCCCAACTTCGAGCTGCACGGCGAAGCGCCCCTGCTGATGCTCGATGCCGGCGGCAACTTCGAGGCGAGCCTGCTGCTGCTCGATAGCCTGTGGGATCAGATAGGCGAGCTGCTCGAGGGCGAGCTTGCCGTTGCCACACCGGCGCGTGATCTGGTCTTTGTCACCGGCACCGAGGAGCTCGGCGGCCTGCAGGCCCTGCGAAACATGGTCGATGACATGTTCGTGGGCGCCTCCTATCCGATAAGCGACCAGATCTTGCGCCGCGAGGCCGGCCGCTGGGTGCCTACCGCCTATTGACGCCTATTGACGCCTCTTTATGCGTCTTCCATGCGTGGAGTGCGCAGCAGGCGCTGGACCTCGCGAAACTCCGCGAGCAGGCGGCGCTCGGCGTCGCGACAGGCCCGCTCATAGTCGCGGCTGGCCTTGACCTGCATCTCCTCGGCCTTTTGACCCCACTCGCGGCGGCGCTCGCGTACATCCGAGATCGCCGCCTCAAGGCGGCGCTCGGCGTCGTCAAACTGCTCGCGCAAACTGTCGCTAAAAGTGCCGACCTGCTCCTGATAGCGCGCACACAAGAACTCCCAGCGCTTGCGAAGCCGGCGGTCGATCGTCGAGCGGCGCAGATCGTAGGCCAGACCGACACGACTCAACGACCAGATCAACCACTTGGTCGGATCAAAGTGATACCAGCGGATTCCGTTTCGATAATCTGAGGGAAACGTGTGGTGAAAGTTGTGGTAGCCCTCGCCTAGCGTGAGCAGAGCCACAAAGGCGTTGTCGCGGGCGCTGTGGCTGTCGTTCCAGGTGCGCTTGCCCCACATGTGGGCGAGCGAGTTGATGAAGAAGGTGGCGTGGTGCACGACGACCACGCGCAGCAGACCGGCCCACAGCAGCATGCCCAGCACGTTGTCCGTGAGCAGACCGAGCACCAGCGGCACGCCGAAGTTGAAGCTCCCCGCGATCAGATTGTAGTGGCGGTGTTGCCAGACACAGAGCGCGTCCTTTCGAAGGTCGGGCACGTTTTGGATATCGTCGTGGCGCGCGCCCTCGATGATCACCCAGAGCATGTGCGCATGCCAAAAACCCTTGGTGATCGCATAAGGGTCCTCCTCGGTGTCGACGTCCTTGTGGTGGTAGCGGTGCGAGGCACACCAGGAGATCGCGCTGTTTTGCCAGGCTGCCGCACCCAAAACCAGCGCGATCCAGCGCACAGGCCGCGGCGCCCACCAGGCGCGATGCGAGAACATGCGATGGTAGCCCGCCGTGATCCCCAGCCCGGTCAACCACCAAAGCGCAAAGAAGGCCACCGGCTCGGACCACTGCACCCCGTGCGCCCAGATATGCCAGGGCAACACGATCGCCGCGAGCAGCGGCGTGCCAAAGAGAAACAAAGCATTGAACCAGATGACTTTCGGGCGCTGTGTAGCATGGATCTCGTCATTCATCGCATCATCTCATCGATCAAAAATTAAGAGGGGGTTGGCAAACCAAAACGCCCTTGCAGCCACAGCCCGGGGAGTAGCCGACAATTTTACACTCAGCACGCCGATATGCAAACGCGATGCGGATTGCGCCGCGCTCGCCACGGCTCTGCGCCCTGCTTCGTTGACAGGGGCCAGGGCTTGGGCGAGTCTGAAGCCTGGCAAGCCACGCCAGCATCCCAGATTGTCGGCAATCCCAAAGGCGTTGTTCAAAAGCGATGAGTGAAGACGAACGCGACGATCGCGTCAAGCCAACCGCCGTGGCGCAGGGCGTTTTTCAGCCGCGCCAGCTCATCGCCGGCCAATTCGAGGTGATCCGCAAGATTGGCCAGGGCGGCATGGGCGAGGTTTATCTTGCGCGCGACCGCATGCTCGGTCGGCGCGTGGCGATCAAGACCATCCGCACCTCCGCGCTCGAGGACTACGATCGCCAATTCATCTTGCAGCTCTTTCGCCGCGACGCGGCCGCGACCGCACGCCTGCAGCATGCTCACATCGTCACGATCTATCAGATAGGCGTCGACAACGAGACCACGCCCTTTATGGTGCTCGAGTATCTGCGCGGCGAGGCGCTCGACGAGCGCCTCGCGCGCGGAGCGCTCTCGCTGCAGGAAGCTCTGGGCGTGATGCGCCCGGTGGCGGCGGCGCTGGCCTGCGCTCACCAGGCCGGCCTGGTTCACCGCGATCTCAAGCCGGGCAACATCTTCATCGAGACCAGCGGCAACGTCAAAGTGCTCGATTTTGGAATCGCCCTGTTCAACGTGGCCCACGAGGCGCTGCGCGAGGAGTTCGCGCGCAGCTCCGAGGAGCTCGACGCCTACCTCGGCCGAGGCGTCGCCTCGACGGGCACCGCCGAGTACATGGCCCCCGAGCAATGGAAGAGCCAGGGCCAGGATCACCGAATCGACATCTGGGCTTTTGGCATCGTGCTCTACGAGCTGCTCGTGGGCGAGGTTCCCTTCGACAACCCCAAGTCCGGCCAGGCGCTGAGCTTGCCCGACATCCTCGAGGAGCTGCCCACCCTGCCCCAGCGTGTGGTCGAGCTCTTGGCGCGCTGCGTGGCCTTCGATCGCGAGCAGCGCTTTGGTGATGCCCATGCGCTGCTCGCTGCGATCGACGCGCTCGAGCTGGTCTCGAAGGACGACGCCGGCACAAGTCGTCTGGCTGAGTCGGCGCGCATCTCCTACACTTTGGGCGACGACGCGTTCGTCGGCCGCAACCTCGAGCTGCTCGAGCTTGCCCGCCACTTCGAGCAGGGCGCTGGCGTCGTCACCTTGCTGGGCCCGGGCGGCACGGGCAAGACGCGCCTCTCTCGCCAGTTTGGCGCCCTGAGCCTGGGCGAATGGCCGGGCGGCGTATGGTTTTGCGATCTGGGCGATGTGCGAAACAGCGAGGCCATCGCCGCCGCGCTGGCTGGCGTGCTCGACATTCCGCTCAACGCTCAAGACGGCGTCGGCCAGCTCGGCAATGTGCTTCGCGGCCGAGGCCGCGCGCTGTTCATCCTGGACAACTTCGAGCAGATCGTCGACGCCGCTGAGGGCACGCTCGGCGTCTGGGTCAAGGCTGCACCCGAGGCGCGCTTTTTGGTGACCAGCCGCATCGTGCTCAACCTCAAGATCGAGCGCGTGCTCCCGCTCGATCCGCTGCCGATGCCGTCCGAGGCGGTCCACGCTTTGTCCGAGGTCAGCGCCTGTGACGCCGTCGCGCTCTTTGTGGCGCGCGCCCAAAGTGTCGACAACCGCTTTGCGCTCAACGAGGACAACGCCGCCGATGTCGCCCAGCTCGTGCGCCTGCTCGACGGGCTGCCGCTGGCCATCGAGCTGGCCGCCGCGCGGATCGCGATGCTCGCGCCGGCCAAGATGCTCCAGCGCATGAACCAGCGCTTTCAACTGCTGCGCTCGAGCCAGCGCGACCTCTCCTCGCGCCAATCCACATTGCGCGGCTCGATTGACTGGTCCTGGGATCTGCTCGAGGCCTGGGAGAAGGCCACGCTCGTGCAGGCCTCGGTGTTCGCGCGCGGCTTCACCCTGGAGGCGGCCGAGGAGATCATCGATCTCTCGCCCTGGCCCGAGGCGCCCTTCGTCATGGACGCCATCGCCTCGCTCGTCGACAAGAGCCTGATTCGAAGCCGCGACGTTGAAGGCTCGCGCGCTCAGCGGCTGAGCCACTTTGAGCGCGTCTTCTCGATGCTCTCGAGCATCCAGGCCTACGCCGCCGAGAAGCTCGATCACGAAGGCTTTGACGCACGCCAGGCGGTCGAGGCGCGCCACGGCGACTACTACGCGCAGTTTGGCGAGGAGCAGGCGCTCGACGCGCTTTGCCGCCACGGCGGCGTGCAGCGCCTGCTCGTGCTCGACGCCGAGCGCGACAACCTGACGGCAGCCGCGCGTCGAGCGAGTATGCGCGGCGACCACGCGATCGCCTCCAAAACGGCGATGGCCGCAGCCGAGGTCTTTGAGCTGCGCGGCCCGATGAGCCTTGGCGCGAGCTTTCTCGAAGAGGTGCTGCGAGCGATCGATGCCGACGCACCGGCACAAATACGCGCCCGGCTCGGCGTAGCCCACACG
>JACCWM010000032.1 GCA_013697635.1 Lujinxingiaceae bacterium
TTTTCGCCACAGTTGACAGTACAACCCCGTGCTGAAACGATAGGCCACCGTCAAAGGCGGGGCCAGTGAACCATTGGATACAGGGCGACCAGACTGATGAGCAAGGCCAAGCAAAACACCGACTCGGACGACTTCAAGGTGCGCGTGGAGCAGCTTGTGGAACGCGAGTTCGGCTCGCTCTCCAGGGTTGAGATCGCCGCGGCATTGACGGAGTTAGCCACGCGCTTTCGAAAGCCGCACGTCAAGACCCAGGCCTCGGATTTGCAGGAGGATTCGGCCTCGGGCTGGACCGGGCGGATCTCCAGTCGCGTCGTACTCCCGATGATTCCGCAGCAAGCCGGCGACGAGGACCAGGCGGCGATGGCCGCCGTTTGCATCGAGGCGAGCTCGGTCGACCAGGTCGCGAGTCTGCTTCACCAGACTCTGCAGGTCGGCGCGGTGCTCGTGACCCTCTCACCAAGCCCGCCCTTGAACGCCATTGTGGCCCTGAACCTGCAGTTTCCGCTGGCTCATCTGACTCTGGAGACCCGTGGTCGCGTGGTTCACGTCTCGCAGCGCGGCACGGCGATCGAAGTCTCCGGTTTGAACAAAGAAGACCGCGCCGCCTTGCAGGCCATGTACGAAGACAACGTCAAATACGTGGTGGCCGACGCGCCGTCCCCGGGCTCGGAGGCCTCTAGTGGCAGCGATCACGTCAGCGTCGTTGCCGGGTCTGCGCTTGTCGCTGCGTCTGAGCCGGTCGCCCAGGCCGTGGCCACGGCCGCCGCCGCATCCAGCGAGGGCGCGTTTGATGTCGGCCTTGCGGTGGAGGAAACCCCGAGCGACGATCAGCTGCGCTCGTTTGCGCCCTATGCCTCGCGCGGGGGCGCTTCAGCCCAGAGTGGGCGCACACTGGCGATGACGACGCGCCGCCGGGTCGACTTGCCCGATCCCGACGAAAACATTCTCAGCACGACGGAGAAGACTCCCAAGAGTTCGGCCACGCGCGAGTTCTACGGCCCGGAGCTGCCATGGCTCAAGCCGAGTGAGGATCCCGACCGCATCGAGGATCTGGCCGAAGACCGCATCGTCGATATCTTGCTGCAGATCTCCGAGAGCGGGTTTACGGGCATTTTGGAGTACGAAGGCCAGGGATTGCAGCGCCAAGTCTACTTCGACAGTGGTTATCTGGTCGAGTCCTCGCGCTCGCCGCGCGTGGCCGAAGAAGAGCTTGGCCCGATGCTTCAGGCCGCCGATCGCATCACCAAGCGCCAGCTTGCCATGGGCGCAGCCCACGCCGATGAGTTCGATTTGACCTTCGAGCGCAGCCTGCTCGAGCTCGATGTGCTCGATCCGGATCGCATTCGCCATGCCATCGCCGGGCGGCTCACCTACCTGCTGCGCGAGATCTGCGAGCTTAACAGCGGGCATGTGCGCATTTTCAGCTCGAACTCGCTGGTGGCTGGCTTTTTGCCCCAGCCTCCGCTGCGCGTGCACGTTGCCATCGAGCGCATCGTCTTCGATCGGCTGATCAAACGTCTTGGCCAACTGCCGATTCCCGAGCGCGAGGCGATCATCGCCCATGAGCTCGACACCTATCCGGAGGTGGTCGCCCAAGATCGCGACCGCCTCGATCGCGCCGTGGTCAGCGAGGAGCATCGCCGCCTGCTTGACCGCGTCGTCACCGGACGCCGCCGCTTGCGCGAGGTGTTCACCGAGAGCGGACTGGCACCGGCGGAAACGTTTGCGGTCGTCTACGCGTTGCACCGCATGGGTTTGTTGCGCTTTGATCGCTCGCTTCACCACACGGTGGTGCGCGAGCGCTTGCGCGAGAACATCACCGTCAAGTACTTGAGCGTGCACAAGGCGAGCTTCTTTGAGGTGCTCAACGTGCACTGGTCGAGCTATGACGAGGTCGTCGAGAAGGCCTACCGTGATCTGATCGTGCAATTCGATCCGACCATGGTGCCCGATCAGCTCGAGTCGGAGGTGCATCAGCGCGTCTCAGAGATTCGCGAGCGCATTGATGCTGCCTACAAGGTGCTCGTCGAGCGCGAGCCGCGCCATGCTTACCGCATGCGCATCATGCCCGAGTACAAACTCGCGCACGCTATCCCGCTGTTTCTCAAGCAAAGCGAGCTCGCCGAGCGACGTCGCCAGTGGGTGGAGGCGCGCGATGCCTTGCGACGTGTGCTCGAGATCGATCCGGTTCACGGCGACGGCGTTCGCCGACTCAAGCGTATCAACGCTCTGATCGATAAGGGCAACGCGAGCAGTCCGGCCGATACCCACTAAATGGAGCCTCAATGAAGCGCCTCGAATTGTTGAAAGAGCTGATCTTCAAGAACGACAGCAAGATCTTGTTCTGGGTCTTTGACGGTGTCGGCGGTCTACCGCACCCCGACAGCGGCAAGACGGAGCTCGAGACGGCCCACACGCCCAACCTCGACGCCTTTGCGCGCAGCGCAGCCTGCGGTGGACTGGAGGCCTACGGCGCCGGCATCGCACCGGGCAGTGGCCCAGGCCACCTCTCGATCTTTGGCTATCCGCTCGACGATTTTGATCTGCCACGAGGCGTGCTCGAGGTGCTCGGCGCCGAGAAAGCCTATCTCAAGGGAGAAGAGGTCCATGACGTGGCTTTGACCGCGCAGGATCTGGCGATGCGCGGCAACTTCGCCACGCTCGAGCAGCGCGGCGATCAGCTCGTCATCAGCGATCGGCGCGCCAACAACATCACCAGCGACGAGAGCCAGCGCGTCTGTCGCTATCTGAGCGAGCACCTCGCGATCGAAGGCTACGAGATCTTCGTTTTCCCCGGTGAGCAGCACCGCTTTGCCGTGCTGATCCGTGGCGAGAACCTGGCCGGCGGTCTGACCGACGCCGACCCGCAGAAGTCAGGCCTGCCGCCCAAGTTCGTCGAGGCCGAGCGCCCCGAAGCGCGCCACTCGGCGGAGATCGTCAACAGCCTGGTGCGCCAGGCCTCCGAGATCTTGAAAGGCGAGCAGAAGGCCAACGCCGTCTTGCTTCGCGGCATCGGCAGCGCGCCGAAGATCCCCACCTTGGGCGAGCTCTACGGGCTTCGCTGCGCGGCGATCGCCACCTACCCGATGTACAAGGGGATCGCACGCCTGCTGGGCATGGACATCTTGCATGTGCCAAGCTTGAGCCACGAGGATGAGGTCAAGGTGCTCGAGGAGAATTTCGACAAGTACGACTTCTTCTATCTGCACATCAAGGAGACTGACAGCTACGCCCACAAGCGCGACTTTGATGGCAAGGTCGGTGTCCTGGAGAGCTGCGATCCACTCTTTGCGCGGGCCACCGCGCTCGATTTCGACGCGGTCGTGCTCACCGGCGACCACTGCACGCCGGCGATCTTGGGCGATCACTCCTGGCATCCGATCCCCACCGCGCTGTGGGGCAAGCAGGTGCTCGGCGGCGGCAGCGCGGCCTACAGCGAGCGCGAGTGCATTCGCGGCACCCTGGGTATCCGCCCCTCGCGCGACATCCTGGCGCTGGCGCTGGCCGAGGCCGGCCGCTTCAACAAATACGGCGCTTGAGCGCGGGCTTTGGCCTCAGGCCGCCGAATCTTCGACGGCCTGATCGACGGCCTCGATTCCCATACATTCACTGAGAAAATCGAAGCACTCCTGCCAACACTGGCGAGCCTGTGCGCGCCATAAAAAGGCGTGGAAGGCGTGGATCTCGCCGGGGTAGTAGCGGGCATCGCAGCGAGCGCCGAGGCGCTCGAGAGCGGCCGTGAGGCGGCGTGTGTCGTCGAGCAAAGGGTCGCGCGTTCCCACCGGGGCAAAGAACGGTGGCAGCGTGCGAAGCGGTGTTGGGGCATTCTCGAGGATGACCAACGGGTCGGCCAACTCGGCGCCGCCCGGGCCGTGGGGACGATGGGCGATGAGATAGGCGTCGCCGACCTCCTCGAGGCGGTCAAGCAACCAGCGTGGCAGCGGCCTGCGCCGGCCAAGGCGTGCGATATCGCTGACTTGAAGCATGCCACAGGCGGCGATCACCGCGCGGGGCACCACTTCGGTCTCAAAGACCGTGTTGGCCCAGCGCTCGGGGCGCTCAAAACAGGCCGAGATGGTCAAGGCTGTGGCGATGTTGGCGCCGGCCGATTCCCCCGCGATCACCAGGCGCGATGGATCGCCGCCATAGCGCGCCACGTTTTGTATCGTCCAGGCGTAGGCCTGACAGGCATCCTCGAGCGCGGCAGGGAAGGGGTGGCTGGGCGCAAGACGGTAGTTGATGTTGACCACGACAAAGCCCTGGCGGGCAAAGGCCAGGCCCATCAACCAGTGGGTATCCTTGGAGAGGATGCGAAAGCCCCCGCCGTGGGCATAGAGCACCACCGGCAGGCTGCCATCGGCGCCGGCCGGGCGGTAGATGTCGAGCAGGTGCTCGCGTCGACCAGACTTGCGGTAGGGGATGTCCCGGATGACCTCGACGGCGTGGCGATCTGGATTGGCCAGGGGATGAAGCTGGGCCGCGCGCGAGATGCCGTTGAAGAAGCTGTCGACCACGACGCCGCCCAGGCGACGGCGCCAGACTTCACCGTAGTTGCTCGCCGTCCTCTCGGTTTGAAGTCCCATGGCACGACTGCTTAGCAAAGGGTTGTCAGGTGGTTTGTTTGGGAATGCGAAGCACCCAGCGCACCAACTTCTCGGACAACTGGAAAAAACGTAAGCGATGAAGCAGCGGATTCAACCACCCGTTGGTGATGCAGTAATACGTGTCAAAGGGCGAGGTGTGATGGATGTTGTGGTTGTCCGGTGCCAGGATCAATGACAAGGACTGCAAGCGCACGATCCAGGCCGGCCGCTCGGGCAGATGCGCCCACTTGTGGAACTGGTTGGTCATGAAGATGCCGAAGGCAAAAAAGACCGTGAAGCTGAGCATGAACAAATGCCACAGGTTCGACGCCTCCTTGAACAAAAAGAAGGCCGGAACGAAGATGATCAACAGCACCAGGCTGTTGTTGCCGTTGACTTCAATGAAATCATGGCGCGTGATGTCCTCGGGATCGACATGGTGGTCGCGAAAGGGCTTGATGAACGCCGCGCCCAACACCGGCATGTCGATGTCACCGAACGTGTCGCCCATCCAATGGACAAAGCCCGATACGAAGTCCGCGGCGATGTAGCCCAAGATCGCGGACAGCGAGCCGATCCACAGGGCTTGATAAAGGCTGACCGTAACAAAGCCCGCGACGGCGCGCAGGCCAATGACGCTCAAGAAGGCAAAGAACGAGAAGATTGCGCAAACTTCGAGCAGGCGGTGAGCCGGCGAATAATCGTAGCTGCGTTTGGCTTTGAGCTTGGAGAGAAGTTTCATAGCTTTACTTGGGCACATCCGACGAATGTTTCAGGCACAATCCGCAAAAGTTGCTGGCACGTTTATACACAATGTTGCCCCGCTTGCAAAAGGCGAAGGGACTCGATCGTGGCGTCAAGAATCCGGACGACTTTGCCAAACTGATCGCATCCGTGTGTTTCAAACAAGGAAATTACCGTGAAAGCAATCGTAAAAGCGGCTTCGCTGCGCGCAAAGAAGTTGGCCGGCCCCAGCTTGCCGTTTTGGCGCTTCTTGTACGCGAGCGTCAACGAGTGGCTCGATGATCGGGCGCTTCGCCACGCGGCGGGACTGGCGTTTTATTCGATTTTCTCGATGGCCCCTTTGCTCGTCATCTCCATTGCGCTGGCCGGATTCGTCTTCGGCGAGGCCGCCGTGCAGGGCGAGATCGTGGCTCAGATCGAGGATATCGTCGGCCTCGAAGGGGCGATCTTTCTCGAGGACATGCTGCGCACGGTGCGCGAGCAAGAGTCAGGAATCCTCGCGACAATCATCGGCTTGGTCACCGTTTTCGTCGGTGCGATCGCGGTCTTCAACGCGCTTCAAGACGCGCTCAACATGATCTGGCGCGTCCAAAGTGACTCTGATCTGGGAATTCTCTACACCGTGCGACGTCGTCTGGTGGCCTTCTCGATGATCATCGTCTTTGGGCTGATGTTGCTCGTCTCGATCGCCGCCAGCACGAGCCTTGCCGCCTTGCAGAGCTACTCACTGCATCTGATCGAGGCGCCCTGGTATCTGTGGCGAACCCTGGATTTGCTCGTGTGGTTTGGCTTTTTCATGGTGCTCTTTGCGATGATCTACAAGCTGTTGCCCGACGTCGAGATCGTCTGGAAGGACGTCTGGATCGGCTCGGCGATGACCTCCTTGCTCTTCGGGCTTGGTAAGTTTGCGATCAGCACCTACCTGGCGCGCAGCAGCGTCGGCTCGATCTTTGGCGCCGCCGGCACCTTTGTCGTCATCTTGATGTGGATTTACTACTCCTGGGCGATCGTGCTCTTTGGCGCCGAGATGACCCAGGTCTACGCGCGACGATTCGGCTCCGGCATCGAGCCGAGCAAGCGCGCGCTTCGCCGCCGTGGGCCTGGACCCGACGAAGCGCTACGCACTAAAGTTGACGAGATCGTCGAGCCAGGCTGAGCGCCAGGGATTAATTGTCGATGCAAACGTCGACTCCGCCCGGGTGCCCGCGTCGCCTTTGATTGACGCAATTATAGCCCGGCCGGCAATCGAGGCGGCTGTCGCAATAGGGCAGGCAGACGCCGCCGTCGCGATCAATGCAACCGGCATAGTTGGGGCAATCACGCTCGCTGTCACAGGCGAAGGTGCACGTTCCTCCCGGATAACGCCCGCCCGTCAAGCACTTGCCGCCCGGGCAATCCTGGTCGCGCGAGCACGCCGTGCCGACGACGTCGAAGGCGGCTGTGCCCGAGTTGATACACACCAAATCGGTGCCGCTTCGCCCGAGATTATGCTGTGGCGCACATGCATAGCCTGGCCGACAATCACGGCTGTTACTGCACGAGGGCAGGCAGACGCCGCCATCGCGCGCCACGCAGATGGCGTGGCTTGGGCATTCGGCCGTGCTGCGACAGGGCACCGAGCACGTTCCTTCCGGGTAGGCGGGCCCAGACAGGCACAGGTTGGCCCCGCAATGACCGTTGAGCTCACAGGGCGCGCCCACGATTTCGAATTCATCGGGGCCACAACTGGCCAGAATCAGGCCGGCCAGAGAAAGCAGCAGCAGGGTTAGATAGGCGAAGCGTCGAAAGAGAGCCATGGAGTCTCCGGAGTGAAAGGGTCGGCTTTGCGCTTGTGCCAGGATCGCAAAGGGGCGCCATAAAAGCCAATCGGAACAGATTCTGTTTGATCAATGCGCCCCACGCTATGGTAGCTTGTCGCTGGTCAACCTCAACCCAGGAATCCTCAAGTGGCGCGCATTTCTCGAATAATCCTATGGCTAGCGCTGCTTTGCGCCCTTTTGCTCACCGGCTGTGGTCCCGAGCGCGAACGTCGCGCCCAGCCGGTCGAGGCCGACACCGGCGACCAGGACGCGCCAAGCCTCGACGCCGAGGTGGCACCCGATACGAGCGATCCGGTCGAGGCTGGCCAGATCGGGCTGAGCGTGCAGGGCGCCTGGGAGGCCGGTCGGCACAACGGCCTGGCGGCGAGGGCGGGCAGCCGCTTTGTCTTCGTCATGGCGAGCCTTGCCAACGGTGCGGAGAACGCGCCCCTGCCGGCCTACCATCAATACTTCGCCGTTGAGCTCGATGGTGGCCTGTTGCTGTCGGCCTCGGCGCACTCCGAGACGGCCTCGCCACCGTGCTTGGCGTCGCTGCAGATCTTGGCCGAAAACGCGTACACCTGCTTGCTCGTCTTCGAGCTACAGTTTGGACAGTTCGCCCGTGCCCTGCACTACGGCGCGCCCGACCAGCGGTTAGCCTCGATAAACTTTGAAGCGACGGCGTGCACGCGCTGCGCCCAGGAGTGCGTCGACGTGCAAACCGATTCCAACCACTGCGGCGGCTGCGATGCACAGGTCAGCGTCGAGCAACACTGCGTCGAAGGCAGCCGCGTCTGCAAGAATTCCGGCCTGACCCTTTGCGGCCAAGACTGCGTCGACGTGCAGTCAAGCGCTAGCCACTGTGGCCAGTGCAATCAGGCCGCCTCGGCAGGCATGATCTGCGTCAACGGGCTTCGCCAGTGCCAAAATGCAAGCCTCACCCAGTGCGCTGGCCAATGTGTCGATCTCCAGACCAGCCGCGCGCACTGCGGCGCCTGTTTTGAGGCGATTGGGGCCACACAGCACTGCATCGACGGTGAAGTGGTCGGCTGCGACAGCGCCCAGGAGATCGTGTGTGGCGGGACTTGCGTTGATGCCAGAACCAGCACGACGCACTGTGGCAGCTGCGACAACGCGTGTACTGCGAGCGGAATTTGCGTCAACGGCGGCTGCTATTTCAAGTTCACCCAAGTCAGCGCTGGAGGCCTGCACACGTGCGGGCTGCTCGCCGACCAGAGCGTGCGCTGCTGGGGCGATCCCAGCGACCAACGGCTGGTCGTGCCGGCCGGCACGTTCACGCAGGTCAGCGCCGGCGGTGCCCACAACTGTGCGCTGCATACCGACGGGACCCTGGCCTGCTGGGGTCGAAACGACTACGGCCAGAGCACGGCCCCGGCGGGCACCTATGTCCAGGTCAGCGCTGGCGGATCGCACAGCTGCGCCTTAAGCACCGCGGGGGCGATCGTCTGTTGGGGTCGAAACAACCACGATCAGAGGGTGGCCCCGGCGGGCACCTTCGATCAGGTCGTCGCCGGATCCTTGAACAGCTGTGCGCTAAAGGCCGGCGCGCTCACCTGCTGGGGGGACAACTTCTCAAACAAGAACACGGTGCCAGCCGGCGTCTACACCCAGGTCGACATCGGCGCCTACCATATCTGTGGTCGTCGCACCGATGGCTCCATCACGTGCTGGGGATCGAGCTCCAACTCTCAGATCGCGGTTCCGGCGGGCACCTACAACCAGGTCACCACCGGCGCCATTCACACCTGCGCGCTTCGCACATCTGATGATCGCGCGATCTGTTGGGGCCAAAACGACCAGGGCCAAGGCGACATGCCGGCCAACGCCATGGACGCCATCTCCGCGGGCAGCTCGCACACCTGTTTGTTGCGCCCCGACGGGATCGCGGTGTGCCGGGGACGAAACACCGAGGGCCAAACCAGCGTGGCGCGGCCCTAGACCTGCGCGCTCAGGGCGGAAACCCGAACGACAACTTCACGGCCATGTACTCGGGGTCGACCGAGCCATCGAGCGATCGAATCGTCAAGGCCGGCTCCTGAAAGCCCGAGCCAGCGCGCATCGCCTCTGGCAAGTCCTCGCTTCGCGCCATGGCGAACAGGCCCAAAAGCGGCGTGTTGCCCTCGCGAAGCGCGACGGGCCGCCAGCGCAAGATCGTCAGGCCGGCCTCACGGGCGCCGGCGTGCACGCGCTCGAGCTGGTGGGGCGGATCGACCGGGAAGACGCAGGCGAACAGGCCGCCGGCCTCCAGGTGGCGCGCGGCGGTCTCTGCGTAATCGGCGATTGTGCCCCGCATCTCGAAGCGGCAAGCGATCTTTTGAGGGTGATCGCCATGGCTGCCCGAATCCATGGGGAAGTAGGGCGGGCTGCCCAGCACCAGATCGAAGCGCTCGTCGGCGGCGAGCACGCCGGGATCGCGAAAGTCACCCTGGCGGATCTCGTAGCGATCGAGCAAGCCGTTGTATGCGGCCGATTTTCGCGCCAGCGCGACGCTCTCGGCTTGCGCCTCGACGCTCACAAAGCGCGCCCCGCGCAGACGCCAGGCGGCGATCATGCCCACTGAACCCACGCCGCTACCCAGATCGAGCACGCGCCCGGCCGACGGGCACCAGCTCGTGCCATACCAGGCGGTCAGGACATCGTCGGTCGAGAAACGATGGCCACTCTTCAACTGAAAGATCCGATAGTGGCCGCTGAGCGCATCGATCGTCTCGCCCTCGCCGGGGGCAAGCGCGACCATCTGGTCGAGGTCGGGCAGCGGGCCGGGCACGGCCCAGCCCTTGAACTTGGGATTGGTGTGGCGAATGTCGCGTTTCTTGGAGTCCATGCTCGGATCCTCGCTGCTAGGAGGCCTTCAAAGAGGAGCAGAGCGCTGGATAGCAGCTCTCGACCCGGCGAGCAACCGACAGGGCTTGCATGCGGGCTCTCTGGCTTGTAGATCTAGGTCAACCGACGAATCAACGCCTGCACAACGACGAGATACCATGAAAGTCTTGGAGAACAACGACGAGCGACTCGTGATGCGCGAGGTTCCCATCGCCCTGTGGCTGTTTGGGCTGATGTTCTTGGTCAGCGCCACCTTTATCTTCTTTTTCATGTACCAGGTCACGACCTTGCAGTGTCAGCGCGTCCAGGGCGCCCAGCACGAGTGCCAGCTTGTCTATGCGGGGCTCTTATCGACCACCGAAGAGGTGATCGGGCGCGGCGAGCTAAAACGGGCCGCGGTTTACACCAGCCGTGGTGATGACTCGGACACCTACAGAGTCGAGCTCCAAATCGGTGATCGGATCGTTCCGATGACGAGCTATACGAGCTCAGGCCACCAGAGCAAAGCGGATACAGTCAATCAAATCAACGATTTTCTCGACTCGCCGACCATCGAAACCCTGGAGGTCTCCCAGGGCAATCGCGTCTTGGCCTGGATCATGTTCACCGTGTTCGGTGGCATCGGCGCTACAATGCTTTTGCGCATGGCCTCGGTGCTCAACCTGGTCATCGATGTCGAAAAGAAGCAGCTCAAGCTGCGCTGGGTTGGGCTGCTCAAGTTCAAACAGCAAGAACTTGCGCTCAACGACGTGGTGGAAGCGAAGGTCGAGCAATCCTCGGGCAGCAAAGGCAAGAGCGTCTACCGCGTCGTGCTGACGCTCAGCAATGGCAGCTTTGTGCCACTTCGCACCTACAGCAGCTCGGGCTCAGAAGCCAAACAACACGCGGCGGATGCGATCAACGCCTATCTGAGCAAGTTCTCGCACGCCCTTGCCCCCATGCCTGTGTTTGCGGCCAGCCCCCAACCCGCCGCCGAATCCTCAGAAGGCCTGGAGTGGTGAGCGGGATTTAAGGCGTCGCCGATCCTGCGCTGAGACGAACGAGCAGAAAGCGCTCGGTTCGCGAGTAGTTGAACCAGCTCATCTGGATCTCGGACCATTCGTCGACGCGATAGGTCATCTGGTCTCCCTTCTCCGGATTGAGCACCAGATTTCGCCCCTCGAGCACCCAGACGAAAGGATTGATGCCGCTGCCGGCGCCGTAGGGCACGATCTGATCGTATTGGCCCGTGCCGTCGTTTTGGAAGGTGTAAGAGATGGAGACGGGATCCACGGCATCGGCCGCGCCGGATTTGTCCGTGACGGTCATCAATTTCCAACTGCCCGACAAGCTGTTCGTGAGCTCCAACTGGCGCTCGGCCTCGAGCGGGGCAGGGGTGACAGGCGTCGCCGAGGCGCAAGCTACGAGCCCGATCGCTGCGATCGTCAGAATCAATAAGCGAAGGTTTTTCAACAAGGTCGAGGTCGCCATGGGTGTTTGCCTTTTTTGGGTGTGCAGGTATCCCCGCGATGAGGTGATGGTGCCTGTGCTCACCTTGTAGCGAACTGACTCGCCCGGCGCAACCGCGCAGCCGTGCTCGTTTTCGTTTCTGGCATCGGCGCCGCTGTTGGTTAGCTTTGATGATGGGCTGCCGTCAGCGCATTCACCCGACGACCGTCGTCCGGTGCCCCAAGCGCTGGGGCGGCCTCGAGAATCATTGGCGAAGGTATTGGGTGTATGGAATCCCGCGGTTTCACTCTTCGAGCGATCGATGCGCGTGAGCCAGCCATACGGGGCCGGGCGCGCGCGCCCTCAAGCCTGACCCTGTGGCTGCCGCCGGTTGCCGACGGCCGACGTCGCGCAAGGCTCATGCGCCGCGCACTGTTGGTCACGATGCTCGCCTTCTGCTTGGCCATGCTCGCCGCCGTGCTCTTGGTCGCCTACGAGGCCCGTTCCTCGCACTTTCAGGCCCGCTTCTTCGCCGCCCAGGCCGCCAGGCTGAGCGTGGCCGTGGAGGCCGGCGAGAGCGCGGCGATCGTCTTTCCTCGCGATGGCCCCTTTGATGAGCGCATGGGCTATACGCGTTTGCCCGACACGATCGAGCAGCTCCAGCGCGCCGGCTACGGCGTCGAGCGCCAGGCGCGCGTCTCGCCGCAGTTTCTCGATGCACACGCTGAGGGAATCTTTCCGATCTACCGGGTCAAATCGCGCGCCGGCCTCGAGATCATCGATGCCCGTGGTGAGAGTATCTATGCTTTTCACGCGCCTCAGCGCCACTATGAGCGCTTTGAGCAGATCCCAACGCTCGTCGTCGACGCGCTCTTGTTCATCGAGAATCGGGATCTGCTCAATGCCGACGAGCCCACGCGCAATCCGGCGATTGAACCCATGCGGCTGGGCCGCGCCGTGATCGACAAGGGGCTTGAGGCCTTAGGCAGCCCGCGCGGCGTACCCGGCGGCAGCACGCTGGCCACCCAGATGGAGAAGTTTCGCCACTCGCCGGCCGGGCGAACCGATTCGGTGCGCGAGAAGTTTCGCCAGATGGCCTCGGCCTCCTTGCGGGTCTATCTCGACGGCGAGCAGACCGGCGACGCGCGCCGCGCGATTGTGCGCGACTATGTCAACGCTGTGCCGCTTGGCGCGCGCCGAGGCTGGGGCGAGGTGCACGGCCTTGGCGATGGGCTGGCCGTCTGGTTTGGCGCCGACTTCGACGCGGTCAACAGGCGCCTCAATGCCTCGCCGCCCGAGGACTCCGAGCAGTTTGGCGCCTACGCCTTGGCCTTTCGCCAGATGCTCAGCCTGGTGCTGGCCCAGCAGCGGCCGTCGAGCTTTCTGCCCGACGGCATCGACGCGCTCAACGAGCGCACTGCGATGTTTTTGCGCCGCCTTGCCCTCGAGGGAATCATCAGTGAGGCGCTTCGTGATGCGGCGATCGCCCAGCCGTTGACGCTCGGCGAGCATGTGCCTGATCCCGAGCCCGCCGGCGCGCTTGGCGCACACGAGAAGCTGCTGCGAAACCTGCAGGGCCACCTGGCGAGCACGCTGGGCATCGCCGGCGTCTATCGGCTCGACCGGCTAGACATGGCTGCCCAGACCACCCTCGATCTCGAGGTGCAGGGCGCCGTGCGCGACTCGCTCGAACGACTCTCGGACCGCGCTCACCTTCGCAGATCCGGCCTGGGCGATCGTCGCCACGGCGGGCGCGGTCCGGCCGACGAGATCGTCTACAGCGTGGTGATCCTCGAGCGCGGTGAGGACGTCAACCGCGTGCGCGTGCAGGTCGACACGTTTGAGGGCAATCTCGACATCAACGAGGGCTCCAAGCTCGATCTGGGATCGACGGCCAAGTTGCGCACGCTCGTGCATTATCTGGAGGTGATCGCGGCGTTGCACGCCGAGCTTGGCGATCTCTCGGGCGCCGAGCTGCGTGCGCTCGAGATTCGGCGCGCCGACCGCCTGACGCGCTGGGCGGCCACGTATTTGGGCCGAAACCCCGGGGCCGAGCTTGCCCAGATGCTCGAAGCCGCGATGAATCGCAGCTATTCGGCCGATCCCGAGCAGGCCTTCATGACCGGCGGTGGCCAGCACTACTTTCAAAACTCGAACTCCAGCCACAACGAACGCACTTTCTCGGTGCGCCGCGCGTTCAGCGCCTCGGCCAATCTGCCCTTTGTGCGCATCATGCAAGACATCGTGCACTTTCACGTCAGCCGCCTGCCCGACAATGCCGCCGCCATGCTCGACGATCCCGAAGATCCGCGCCGCGCGGCTTATCTGACGCGCTTTGCGCGCGCCGACGCCCAAAAGTTCGTGCGCCAGTTCTACGACCGCTACCAGGGCCTCGACACGGAACAAACTCGCCGGTTGCTGCTTCGCGGCACGCGCGTCACGCCCGAAAGGCGCGCGCTGATCGAGCGCGCGCTCGATGCCGGGGCCGGCGAACTGGCCGGCGATTTGGCCGGCGGCGCGGATCTCAACCGTCGCACAGGCCGCCACGATCTCAATCCGCTCGAGCTCTTCGTCGTGCGCTACTTGGCCGAGCACCCCGAGGCGACGCGCCAGGAGTTGTTCGAAGAGAGCCGCGAGGCCCGCGAGCAGGCCGAGCCCTGGCTGCTGTGGCCAGATCGAGGCCGTGAGCAAGACCGGCGCATTCTCTTCGTGCTCGAAGAAGAGGCCTTCGAGCGCATTCATGGCGCCTGGGCCAAGCTCGGCTATCCCTTCGGCCACCTCGTGCCCTCGTTTGCCACGGCGCTTGGCTCCTCGGCCGACCGGCCGATCGCGCTGGCCGAGCTCGTCGGCATCATCCAGGCCGGTGGCATTCGCCGGCCCACGGTGCGCTTTGAGCAGTTTCACCTGGCCGAGCAGACGCCCTATGAGACCCACATGAGCCTGCAGCCGCCGCCGGGCGTACAAGTTCTTTTGCCTGAGGTCGCGGCCGTGGCGCGCGATGCCCTCGAGGAGGTCGTTCGCCGCGGCACGGGCCGCGCCGTGCGCCGCAGCTTCGTCGACGCTGACGGTGATCGGCTCACCGTCGCCGGCAAGACCGGCACCGGCGACAACCAGTACAAGCTCTACAACCGCGCTGGCGACATCGTCGGCTCGCGCACGGTCAATCGCACCGCGACCTGGGCCTTCACGCTGGGCGATTGTTATTTTGGCACCATCGTCGCCTACGTGCCCGGCGAAGAAGCCGCGCGCCACACCTTTATGAGCGCGCTGCCCGTGCGCGTGCTCGACCAACTCAAAGACGCCCTCGAACCCCTGCTCGCTGACGCCCAGCGCTGCTCCGAGTGAGCGCGAGCACATCACGTAGGAGGTCCTATCCCAGCGCCCAAGCACCGATCGGCAAGGCACGCCGCGCCGGCTATCTTGGTGGGGATCTGGGCGAGGATCTGGGTGCTGCTGTTGATCTGCTCGACGCCGGTCTGGGCCCAAGAGCTCAAAGACGACAAGCAGCCGCCGCCCGATCCAGATGCGCGGGTACACGTGGCCCAGATCGAGCTGCAGGGCCTTCGGTGCACCGAGGAGTTCGTCGTCTTCAACCAGCTTCCCTTCGCAGCCGGCGCGCAGGTCTTCATCCACGAGATCGAGGAGGGCGTTCGACGGCTTCGCAATCTGGCGATCTTCGACCGCGTCGAGTACCGCCTGGAGCCAGCGCTTGATCCACTCGACGCCGACGCCGACGCCGACGCCGCGATTGAGCGCGAGCTGGTGATCACGCTCGTCGAGCGTTGGACGATCCTGCCGATCTTGAACTTCAACTTCGGCGGTAACGCCACGAGCTTCTCGCTGGGCGTCTACGATCTCAACATCGCCGGGCGCAACTTCGAGCTTGGCGGGCTGTATCGCTACGAGGCCGGCGCGCACTCGGCCGGCGCCTGGTACCGCTCCCCGAGCTTTCTCGGCCAACGCCTGATGCGCTTCGAGTTCGAGCTGTGGCGCGCCAGCGTGCGCCGCCTGATCTACGCGCTCGACGGCGAGCTCGCCGGCGGATTCGAGCACCGCTCGCACTACGCTTTGGTGCGCCTGGCCCAGGAGTGGACACCCTCGGCGCGCACTTCCGTCGCGCTGCGCTTTACGATCGATGACTTCAGCCTCAACGGCGTGCCTGCCACCGCGCGCCAGGCCCAACAAGGGCAGGGGCTGCCGCAGTCGACGGCCCTGGCCATCGTCGTGCTCGGCGCCGAACTCGGACGCCTCGATCAGGACAGCTTCCTCGTCTTTGGCCAGCGCCTCTCGCTTAGCCTCGATGTGGCCTCCTCGGGTTTTGGTGCGCCCCAGAGCTATTTGAGTCCTCGACTCAACCTCGAGTTCTTTCGCACGCTCCCCCTCGAGAGCACCTTCGGGGCCCGCATGACCTTGGCCACCACCAACACCGACTCGCAGGCCTATCAGTTCTATCTTGGCGGCCTCAACAACGTTCGCGGCTACGGCAATTCGCGCTTTCACGGCCGATCCTTTTGGAACGCCAATGTCGAGCTGCGCGTGCCCTCGTTCAACAATCGCTATTTTGTCCTGCAGCATGTGCTCTTTGCCGACTCCACGCGCGTTATCGACGCCCCCCGCGATCTATTCGACATCACGGCCGCCAGCGCCGGCATCGGCCTTCGCTTGATCGTGCCCCGCGTCGCCGGCCTGCTCATCCGCCTCGACTACGCCTGGACCTTCTTCGTTCCTGGCGAGGCGAACTTCAACGTCGGGTCCGGCCAGTTCTTCTGAGAGTTTTGCCACCAGATTCTTTGTGGTTCTTGGCCAATTCATCAACTAGCGGCGCAGAATCTGTGGATGAAGAGGAGTGGGCTTAAAAACCGATTGACCATCGGTTTTTTTGGTTGCTACAGTCGCGCTCCTCATCGCGGGCCACTTTCGGCCCACGTCTCGCAGCCATGGGTGCTTCGCAATGGGAGAACAAACACCGATCGTTCTGGGTAAACTTGAGCAGGCCGTCATGGACTTGCTCTGGGATCGCGGCCCGATGGAAGTCAAAGACGCCCACAAGGCGCTGGCTTCTCGCGACATCACGCTCAACACCATCCAGTCCACGCTCAAGCGTCTCTTTGAGAAGAGTCTCGTCGATCGCGTCAAACGCAGCCACGCCTACATCTACGGCGCGCGCACCGAGCGCGCGCAGTTTCAGCGTGAAGTGCTTGGCGAGGTGGTCGATCGCCTGCTCACCGGCGAGTCGGATGTGATGTTGCACGCCTTTGTCGAGATCACCGAGCGCGCTGGTGAGGATCAGCTCGCTCGCCTCGAGCGCATGATCGCGCTTCGTCGCGCCGCTTTGCAGCGGGGGAAGGGATGATGTCCTGGCTGACCCTTGTCCAAGCGCTGGCGCTGACCATGGCCGGCGCAATGATCATCCTGGCGCTGGCCTTTGGAGTGATCGATCGAGGCTTGCGCGCCCGCCTGACGGGCACGGGCGCGAGGAGCGAGCGCTCCTTGACCATGCTCGCAGCCTTGCCGCTGCTCGGTGCAGCGGTCTTTGTTGCAGGCTGTCTTTTTCCGGCGCTTGCCGCGCTTTGGGTGCCGAGTATGGACCATTGCCTTGCTCATGGGCAAGGCGGCCATCTGCATTTGTGCCCGACTCATCTGCCGGCGCATTCAAGTTCATGGGTCGGATGGCTGGTGCTCGGGTTGGCTGGCATCGTACCTGTGTTTTACCTGACCGATCTGTTCCGGCGCCTCATTGCCACCGAGCGCCTCAAGTCGCAGCTCGAGCGCGCATCCCAACGCGAAGGGGTCGTGCGTCTGATTGAGGCTTCGGCCGTCATCTGCTTCGTGGTGGGCGTTTTCCGGCCGGTGCTCTTCGTCTCACGAGCGCTCTGGGAGGGCCTCAACGAGAGCGAGCGCGGCGTGCTTGTTGCGCATGAGCTTGCACACATTGCCCGGCGAGACTCGCTGCGCGAGGTCTTCGCGCGCCTGCTCCTGGCCTTCCATCTGCCTACGTCGCGCGCGCGCCTGCTCGAGGACTTGAGTCTCACGCGTGAGCAGGCTTGCGATGACCAGGCAGCGCACGTCTGTGGCGATCGCCTTGCCGTGGCTCAGCTGATCGTGCGCATCAAGCGCATGGCGCTCCCAAGCCCGTCACTGAGCGCGACCCTTGGCGCAGCGAGCATAAGTGGAGCCTCTCTCGATGCGCGAATCGAGCACTTGCTCGATCCCCAGCCTGATGCACAGCCAGACCTGCGCCTGTGGTGGGCCATTGGCCTGTTGCTGATCGCCATCTTTGCAGCCGCACACTTTCTTCATCACGACGTCGAGCACTTGCTCGCGGCCTTGTACTGACCCGGAGCTCTCGTTTTGCGGCCCATATCTGTCAAAGCTGTTCGGTTATGCTTCGTGCTGGGGTTTGTGTGCCCGTTGTTCACTGCGGCGGCTGGTTGGGCCCAGCCGGTGGCGTTGCTCGAAGAGACGCAGTTTTTGGAGCGTGTTGAGGCGAGCACGAACTGGGGCGATCTACTCCAAGCCCGCACGGATGCTGCACGCAGTGAAGGGCTTCGTGCGACGATCTGGACCAATCCCCACGTCGGCGCCGAGCACGAGCAGTTTTTCAGCGGAGAGGACGAGGCGAGCGAATCGACGCTCTGGGTGAGCCAGGTCTTCGATATTTCCGGGCGACGCGCTCACCTGGCCGCGGCGGCCGGCCACGGGGCCCGCGGGCTAGGCTTCGAGGCCAACGCGTTGCGCGAGGCGCGCCGGCGCGAACTCAGGGTCCTGTTCGCGCAGACGATGTATTTCCAGCAACGCGTCGCTGCACACGAGGCGCTGATCGCCGAGCTCGAAGAACTGCAGATCACGGCCAACGCGCGCCGTGATCTCGGCGATATTTCAGCGCTTGATGCCCTGCGCATCGAGCTCGACGTCGAGCGCAGCATCGCACACCGCGAGCGCGACGCGCTTCGTCGCGACGCAGGCTGGGCGCAAATGGAGGCACTCACCGCGACCAAGTCGCCCGCCGGTCCATGGCCCCGGTTAGCTGGCGAGCTTTGGACGACGGGCGCGAGCACCACGGCGGCGAGCATCGATGAGCATCCACTGTTGGGTGCCGAAGCAGCCCGAGCCGATGCCGCCGAGCGACGTGCTCAGGCGGCCGCACGCGGCTGGATTCCGGCGGTCGAGCTTACCGTCGGCCTCAAACGTGCCGGCCACTTCGACGGCGCAGCCTTTGGCCTGCTGCTCGGGTTTTCGCTGCCCGTTGCGCTCTTTGACCGAGGCCAAGCCGACGAACTCGCGGCCAGGGCGCAGCTTGCCCACGCCAAGTGGCAGCGCGCCACGACGCACAATGCGCTGGCAGCCGATCTCGAAGCCGCGCGCGTCGTGGAAGGCCGGCTCAAATCGATCGGCCCCGGCTTGCAGGCAAACCGCGAGCGCGCCGAGCGCATCGTGAGGCTGTCGCGCGCGTTCTACGAGGCCGGCGAAGGCGACATTCGCGGTCTGCTCGACGCATTTCGCGCGCGCAGTGACGTCGAACTGGATTTTCTCGAGGTTGGCCTCGAGCTTCGTCAAGCGCGCATCGTCATCGAATCACTCGTCTTCAGGAGCACGCCATGATTCACTCCATCGCATGGATTGCGGCGCTGGCGCTGGTCTTGGCCACCACGGCCGGATGTCACGATCACCCGAGCACGCCGGGCGTGCCCGATCACGGCGAGGGCGGCCACGACCACGACGAGGCCATCCTCGCCTACACCGGATGGACCGAGCTCAGCGAGCTCTTCGTTGAGTTCGCACCGATGGTCGTCGGCCAGGAGTCGAGCTTTGCCGTGCACCTCACCGTGCTCGAACAGTTCGCCGCGGTTCGCGAGGGCAGGCTGCGCGTGCGCCTGGTGAGCAACGATCACCCCGAAGAGAGCTTCGAGGCCGCCGCGATCAGCAGACCCGGGATCTTTGTCGTCGGCGTCAAGCCCGCGCATGCCGGCCGTCGCCGTGTGCTGATCGAGTGGGAGGCCAACGGGCGCGTCGACACCCACGATCTGGGCGCGATCGCCGTGTTCACCAACGCCCACGACGCCGCCCATGCGCCCACGCCACCGCCTGCCGAGATCTCCTTTCTCAAGGAGCAGCAGTGGCGCGTGCGCTTTGGCACGGCCCCGGTCGTGCAACGGGCGGTGAGCTCCGCGGCGCGCTTTTACGCCACCCTCGAGGCGCGCCCGACCCACCGCGTGGAGGTGGCAGCGCCGGCGTCCGGGCGGCTGCGCCTGGAGTCCTCCAGCGTCTTTGTGCCCGGGGCCGGCGTCGTAGCCGGACAAAAGCTCGCAACGATCGTGCTGCTGACAGCCGGGGAGGGTGGCGACGACATCAGCCTCGATCTGCGCCTCGAGCGCGCGCGCCTTGGACTCGACGAGGCGCGTCGTGAGCTCGCAAGGCTCCAGCATCTCCACGAGCAGGGTGCAATCGCCACGAGCCGCCTCGAGGAGGCGACGCGCGAGCAAACCGAGGCCTCGGCCGTGTTCGCCGCCGCACAGGAGGCCATACGACGACGACGCGCATCCGGCGGCTCGGCGGGCAGCCACGCGCTGCACACCCCGATAGCCGGCGTGATCGAGCAGGTCCTCGCTGTGCCAGGCCAGCGCCTGGCCGAGGGTCAACCGGTCGTGATCGTCGCCGACACATCCCGGCTGTGGCTCGAGCTTCAAATTCCGGCCGCGCGCCTGCCCACGCTACCCGCCCAGCCGAGCGTTGCATTTCAGATCGAGGGTGAGCCTGCACTTCGACAGGTCGCCCCGGATGCCTGGCGCACCACGGCCGCTCACATCGAGCCGACGAGTCGCACCGCCGCGATGATCTTCGAGATCGACAGCGCCGACGCTGCCCTTCGCCCGGGCATGGTCGCCACCGCCTATCTCAGCGGGCAGGCTGGCGATGAAGTCCTGGCCGTTCCCCGGAGCGCGATCGTCAACGAGGCCGGCCTCGATATTGTTTACGTTCAGGTCTCTGGCGAAGGCTTCGAGCGACGCGTCGTTCGCACCGGCGCCAGCGATGCCGAGTGGATCGCGATCACCGACGGGCTCACCCGCGGCGAGCGAGTCGTCACCGAGGGCGCCTATCTTGTGCGCCTGGCCGCGGCCGCCGGCGGCCTGCCTTCACACGGGCATTCCCATTGATTGACAAGCTGATCCAATGGTCGCTGGCAAACCGCCTGCTCGTGCTGGCCCTGGCGGCCTTGCTGTGTGCGTGGGGCGCGCTCGAGGCGTGGCGTCTGCCCGTCGATGTGTTCCCCGATCTGAGCGCGCCGGTGGTCACCGTGATCGTCGACGCGCACGCCGTGGCCACAGAAGAGATGGAGATCAGCGTCACGCTGCCGATCGAGGCCGCGATCAGCGGTGCCGCGGGCGTGCGCCGGGTGCGCTCGTCGACGGCCACCGGCGTCGCGATCATCCGCGTCGAGTTCGATTGGGACACCGACCCCTACCGCGCGCGCCAGATCGTCTCCGAGCGCCTGCAGACCGTCAGCGCGGAGCTGCCGGCGGAGGTCGCCACGCCCATGATCGCGCCGATGAGCTCGATCATGGGCGAGATCATGTTCGTCGCGCTGACAGGGCAGGGCGTCGAGCCTGCCGCGCTCAAGACGGCCGCCGACTGGCAGGTGCGAAAGCGTCTGCTCGCTGTGCCCGGCGTCGCCCAGGTCGTCGCGATCGGCGGGGACACGCGCCAGTTTCAGGTCTCGATTCTGCCCGGGCGATTGAAAGCCTACGGGATCGCCCACCAGGACGTCGTCACAGCGCTTCGCCAGGCCAATGACAGCAGCTCGGCGGGCGTGTTCATCGAGGGCGGCCAGGAGTCGCTCGTGCGCGGCCTGGGCCGCATCGAGCGCATCGAGGACATCGAGCAGGCCGTCGTCGCCATGCGCGCCGGCCACCCGGTGCGCATCGAGGACCTTGCCCGCGTCGAGCTTGGCGCGGCCTTCAAGCGTGGCGAGGGCTCGTTCAACGCCCAGCCCAGCGTCATCCTCGCCATTCAAAAGCAGCCCGAGGCCAACACGCTTGCCCTGACGGCAGCGCTCGATGGCGTGCTCGTCGAGCTGCAGCGCGGCCTGGGCGAGGGTATGCGCCTGGAGTTCGACATCTTTCGACAGGCCGACTTCATCGAGCGCGCCGTCGACAATGTCAGTCACGCGCTTCGTGATGGGGCGATTCTGGTCGTGCTGATCGTCTTGCTCTTTTTGTGGAGCGCGCGCGCTACGCTGATTACGGCGCTGGCCATCCCGCTCTCGCTTTTGGCGAGCGTGCTGGTCTTGAAGTTTTTGGGCATGGGCTTCAATACGATGACGCTTGGCGGCATGGCAATCGCTGTCGGTGCCCTGGTCGACGATGCGATCATTGACGTGGAGAACGTCGTTCGCCGCCTGCGCGAGCGCGCTTTGCAGCCGCCCGAGGAGCGCCGCCCGCTCCTGGAGGTCGTCTTCTTGGCGAGCAAGGAGATTCGCCAGGCGATCGTCTTCGCGACCCTGATCATCATCCTGGTCTTTACGCCGCTGTTCTTCTTGCACGGCGTGGAGGCGCGCCTGCTCCAGCCGCTGGGCATCGCCTACATCGCCTCGCTCGTCGCCTCGTTGCTCATCGCCCTGACGGTCACGCCCGTGCTGTGCTCGATGCTGCTGCCGAACTCGCGCTTGGTCGCGCGTGGCGAGGAGCCAACACTTGCGCGCCGACTGCGCGAGACCTACGGCAAGGTGCTGTATCCCTTGGTGCCGCGCTGGCGCACCCTGAGCGCCGTGTCACTGCTCGCGCTGGCCGTCGCGCTGTCCTCGATGGCGTTCGTCGGGCGCGCCTTCTTGCCCGCCTTCAATGAGGGCGCGCTCACCATCAGCGCCGTGACCTTGCCCGGCACCTCGCTCGCCCAGAGCGACGAGCTCGGCAGACTCGTGGAGCAGACTCTGCTTGGACAGCCCGAGGTGGTCGCCACCTCCCGGCGCACCGGGCGCGCTGAGATGGACGAGCACGACCAGGGCATCAACGCCTCCGAGATCGACGTCGCTCTGAAGATGGCCAGCCGAAGCGAGGCCGATCTGCTCGCTGCCCTGCGCCACGAGCTCGAGGCCATTCCCGGCGTCAACATCACCATCGGCCAGCCGATCTCGCATCGCATCGACCACATGCTCTCGGGTACCCGCGCCAACATCGCCGTCGTCATTCAGGGCCCCGAGCTCGGCGAGCTGCGCAGTCTGATGACGCGCGCCCAGGAGGCCATGGCTGATGTGCGCGGCGTCGTCGATCTGTCGGCCGAGCAGCAAGTCGATCTGCCGGAGATCCACGTGCGCCTTCGCCGCTTCGAGCTTGCCCGCTACGGGCTGAGCGCCCACAGCGTAACCGAGACCCTCGAGGTGATCTTCGGCAGCCACGGCGTTGGCCGAGTGGTCCAGCAGGGCGTGCCCATCGAGCTCGTCGTGCGCGAGGACGGCCAGGATCGGCGCCGCTTCGAGGACTTCAATGACATCATGCTGCGCGCCCCGGACGGCGCCTTCGTGCCCTTGTCGTCGGTCGCCGAGATTCAACGCAATCTCGGGCCGGCATCGATCAGCCGCGAAGGCGCTCGCCGAAGCGTCACGATCACGTGCAACGTCGCAGGGCGCGACCTCGTCAGCACCGTCGAGGACATCAAGGCGCGCCTTGTCGGCATCGAGCGGCCTGCCGGCTATGATTTTCACGTCGGCGGCCAGTTCGAGGCGGCCGAGCGCGCATCACGTCTGCTCTTCTGGCTCAGTCTGCTGGCCGTTGCCGGCGTCTTGCTCTTGCTCTACGCGGCCTTTGGCGCCTGGCGCGATGCCTTGCTCGTCATGCTCAACCTGCCTCTGGCGCTGATCGGCGGCGCGCTCGGCGTCTGGATCGCCGGCGGCGTGCTCTCCGTGGCCGAGATCATCGGCTTCATTACGCTTTTTGGCATCGCCACGCGAAACGGCATCATGATGGTCGCCCACATCCGCCACCTTCGTGCCACCGAAGCGATCACCGATACCATTGCTCTGGTTCGCCGCGGCGCCGAAGAGCGCCTGGTGCCCATCCTGATGACCGCGCTGGCTTCTGGCCTGGGCCTGCTGCCGCTGGCCATGGCCATCGGTGAGCCGGGCAGCGAGATTCAGGCCCCCATGGCGATCGTCATCCTCGCGGGCCTTACCAGCTCAACCTTGCTTAATATGTTCGTACTTCCCGCGCTTTATCTTCGCTTCGGCGAGGCTTGCCAGCCTCAGATTTGAGATGGCGTCAATCCAGTCAAGGAGATCACCATGAAGAGCCTTTTTGCCCTCATTATCGCCTCACTGCTCGTACTGGCCGGCTGCGACTCGGCACCCAAAGAGGCAGCGCTCGAGGCTGAGCCGCCAGCTGCTGCCCAGCAGGAGGCGCCCAAAGAGCAAGCCGGCGCCCCAGCGGAGCTTGCGATGGCCGTGCTCACCGCCGATGGGCAGACCTTCGACCCTGCACTGCAAGTCGCCCAGATCCCCGCCGGCGCCTGGTACTGCGACATGGGTACGGTGCACTACGCTCGTCTCGAGGAGGGCGACGGCACGTGTCCGGCGTGCAAGATGAAGCTCGTCCAGCGCGCGGCCATGCCGGCAGCTGGCCATAATCATGACCACGATCACGATCATGATCACGATCACGCGCATTGAGTGATACACATCATAAACGTGCCGGCGGCGTAGCTTAGCGGAGCAGCCCAAACATGAGCCCCAACTGACCGTACAAGCGATGTGAGAAGAAGTCATCCTGCCGATCAAGCACCCTCGAGCCGTTCGCTTGTCGGACTTCATTGCGCGCGCAAGCTTGCTGGGCCTGGTCTTGCTGCTCGTGGCGAGCACGGCGCCGGCGCTGGCGCAATCGATTGACGAGCCCATCGACGAGGCCGCCGAGGAGCCGGTCGAAGAGCTTTTCGAGCGAGAGCTCGATCCCTTCTCCCTGGTCAACGTCAGCGCGATCGTTGTGGAAGGCCTCGATCGCACCCAGGAGTTCGTCGTCTACCAACAGCTCAACTTTGAGGCCGGAGCCCAGGTCTTCGTCCACGAGATCGACGAGGGCGTGCGCCGCTTGCGCAACTTCTCGATCTTCGACCGCGTCGACTTCACGCTCGAGCCTGCGCTCGAGGGCCCCGACGTCGACCCGGACATCGCGCGCGTGCTCACCTTCGTGCTGGTCGAGCGCTGGACGATCCTGCCGATCTTGAACTTCAACTTCGGCGGCAACGCGACGAGCTTCTCGCTGGGCATCTACGATCTCAACATTGCCGGGCGCAACTTCGAGCTTGGCGGGCTGTATCGCTACGAGGCCGGCGCGCACTCGGCCGGCGCATGGTTTCGCGCGCCGAGTTTTCTTGGCGAGCGGATTCGCTTCAACCTCGAGCTGTGGCGCGCGAGCAATCTGCGCCTGCTCTACGACATCGACGGCACGCTCACCGCCGGCTTTGTCCACCGCTCTCACTATGCCTTGATGCGCCTCGAGCAGGAGTGGGCGCGCTCGGTCAAGACGACGGTGGGCCTGCGCATCACGTTCGACGACTTCGGCCTCGACGGCGTCCCCGAGCAAGCCCGCGCCGGCCAGCAGATCATCGGCCTGCCGCCCACCACCGTGCTCGCCATCGTCGTTCTCGGCACCGAGATTGGCGGCCTCGATCAGAACAGCTTTCTCGTCTCCGGCCAGCGCGCCGCCTTCAACCTGGAGGTAGCCTCCTCGGCCTTTGGCGCCGACGAGAGCTTCGTAAGCCCTCGTCTCCACTTCGATTTTTTCCGCACACTGCCCCTGCAGAGCACCTTTGGCGCCCGCCTGAACCTCGCCACCTCCACGACCTCCTCCCAGCCCTACCAGTTCTTCCTCGGCGGCCTCAACAGCGTGCGCGGCTACGACAACTCGCGCTTCCACGGCGCCACCTTCTGGAACGCCAACGTCGAGCTACGCGTACCCTCCTTCAACAACCGCTACTTCGTCCTCCAACATGTCTTCTTCGCCGACACCGCCCGCATCGGCGCCACTCCCCGCGACATGCTCAACATCACCGCCGCCAGCACCGGCCTCGGCCTTCGCCTCATCGTCCCCCGCATCGCCGGCCTGACCGTTCGCTTCGACTACGCCTGGACCTTCCTCGTGCCCGGCGAGGCCAACTTCAACATGGGCTCGGGCCAGTTCTTTTGACAGAGGCGATGGCCGGGTGGTTGATGGACGTCCACACCCTGGTTGAAACCAGGGGCTGA
>JACCWM010000063.1 GCA_013697635.1 Lujinxingiaceae bacterium
GCCGAGGCCGACGCCCAGCAACGGCCTCGGCCGCAGGCAGCAAAAAAAGAAGCGCTCGGATGCGCCCAAGCCGGTGACGGTGCCCGTCGACATTGCCGTCGGCCTGGCCTTCAGCATGCTCGGCGCCCCATCCGGCCCGATCGTCGAGGATCAGCCCATACACTTCGGCCTGCGCCTTTCGCCTTCGGTGCTGCTCGACCACGCCTTTGTTCGCGACAACGAGCACCTGATCCCCGGCCCGCTTCGCGCGCCGGCCAGGGCCATGGGCACGATTCGCTACCGACCGCTCGCTGTCGCGTTCATCCCCACGTCCTTGATCCTCTCACCCCCGTTTCGCAACACCCGTGTTTTCGCCCTCACCTGGACGCCTCTTGGCATCGGCATGACGCTCCTCGAGTCCGACTTGCTTCCCTTTGACATCGTCGTGCACGGCGGCGTGATCGCGACCATCGCCTCCATCACCTCCACGGTCATTCCCTCTCCGACCCTTTTTTCTGCGCCCCGGCGTCGAGTTCGGCTTGAGCTTCGAGTTCTCCGTGCTCGACGACCTGTTCTTGATCAGCGTTGGCGCAACGCCCCAGTTTTATATCCCGCAAACCATCGGCGGCTCAGTGTTCTCGTTGGGCCTCGACGGCAGGCCGACCCTCTGGCAAATCATGCACGGCTTTGCAGTGCTTCACTTCCGCTTCCCTTATAAACTCTGAGTTCCAGCGCGAAATTACTTCAGCGCCGCTTCCAGCGCCGCCTCGAGCTCTTCGTGCTGAAAGCTAAAGCCGCTGGCTTCGAGTTTCGCGCTGCTGGCGCGCTGACCTTTAAGCAGCAGCTCCTCGGCCATCTCCCCGAGCGTCAAACGCAACACGGCCGCCGGAACGGCCATGATCGACGGACGCTTCAGCGCCTTTCCGAGCGCTGCGGTGAACACGGCGTTGGTCACCGGGTTGGGAGCCACGCAGTTGACCGGGCCCTCGAGGCTCTTAGTCTCGATCAAATGCACGAGCGCGCGCACGTGGTCGTCGAGCGTGATCCAGCTCATGAATTGCTCACCCGATCCCAGCCTGCCACCGCCTCCGAGCTTGAACAGCGGCATCATCGCCCTCAGCGCGCCCCCTTCTCGCGAGAGCACCATCGCCGTTCGCGCGATCACCGCGCGAATGCCGGCCGTCGAGGCCGGCTCCGTCGCCTTCTCCCAGGCCACGCACACCTCGGCCAAAAAGCCCTCACCGGCCGGGGCATCCTCACGCAGTAGAGTCGCGCCGCCGTCGCCGTAATAACCCACGCCCGAGGCCGAAACCAGCACGGATGGCGGTGCATCGAGGCCGGCCAGCGCCTGGCTCAACAGCTGGGTGCCCTGGATCCGGCTCTGCAAAATGCGCACTTTTTGCAGCTTGCTCCACCGCCCGCTGGCAATACTCTCGCCGGCCAGATGCACCACGGCGTCGACGCCCTCGAGCGCGTCAACGTCGATCACCATGTCCTGGGGCGACCAGCGAATCTCGGAGCTGTGCGCCTTGGGCACGCGGCGCACCAAGGGATGCACCGTATAGCCCCTGAGCGAGAGCGCCTGACTCAACGCATTGCCAATCAGCCCCGATGCCCCGCTGATCACTACGCGTTTGTTCGCCATTTGAGCCTCTTGAGTTAGTGTCATGCGTCCAAGCGCGGTGAGTTCTTGCCCAACCAGTGGCGCAAAGCCTCGAAATCTGGGAGGTGCTCCACGCCGGCGACCGCCTCGGGCGCCCCCGCGCCGCCTATCACAAGCTTGATCGAGGCGTCGAGCAGCCCGCGTAGCTCGACCAGATCGCGCCGGGTCTCGACCATCGGCCGGCCCCTGGCCAGACTCAGCATGACGGCCGGCGCCCTAGTGTACGCCGCCACCAACGCGATGTCGACAACCGGCGTATCGGCCCCGATGAAAACAGGCTCCGCCCCGCAAAGCGCGACGACCAAAGCCGCCATGTGCAAGCCCAACGTGTGCTGCTCGCCAGGCAAGGTGCAAAGGATATAGGGCGGCCCGATCGCCGTTGCGCTCAGCGAGCGCCACTCACCGCTCAGAAAATCGCGCACGACTTCACTGGCAAAATGCTCGTGCAACACGCCAATGCGCCCACTGGACCAACGTTGACCAATCTCCACGATGAACGGGTGAAGTCGCTCGTTCAACAGAGTCATCGTATCGAAGCCGGCGCGCGTCTGATGAATCGAGCGCTCCAAAGCCACCCGATCCAGGGTGATCACCGCCGTCATCCACTCCTCCAACCAGATGCCCGCCTCGCCCAGGGTGCCCAACTCACCCAGTGCCGGCAGCGAGCCGACGGTTGCCCTCACCAGGCGGCGTAACTCCTCGAGGGCTACGCCCTCCAAACTCTTGGGACGATGACCGTGCTTCAAAGCAAGCGCCACAAGGCGCACGTACTCCACCGCCTCGAGCGCGTAGACGCGATGGCCCACCTCGTTTCTGCCCGAAACAGGAAATCCATACCGACGCTCCCAGGTCCGAATCGTCTCTGCCGGTACTCCCGTTGCTCGCGCAAGCGCACCGATTGTCATCCCTGCTTCCGATAATTCGGTCATGCAGCCCTCTTCATGAACACCTTATGAACGTCAAGCCGCCTCGCCAATGGCAATATGAACAACTATTGACCATTAGACAACCTCGACGTAATCTGGGCACATGCTTGCAATCTACAAGCCGGAGTCGTGAACGCCCGATAGCGCACTTGTTGCAATCCCTGGACTCGTGCTTAAGTCAAAGCTCGTAAACGAGCGACTCAGGCCCCAACCCCCCAAGCCGAGGCAGTCGATGGGCAAGCTAGTCGAAGGAAAATGGCGCACAGAGACATGGGTGCGCGACAACGAAGGACACTTTCAGCGCGAGGCATCCAAATTCCACGGACGCGTCACGGCCGACGGCTCCAGCGGTTTTGCGCCAGAAGCCGGCCGCTACCACCTCTACGTCTCGTTGGCCTGCCCCTGGGCACACCGCACCTTGATCATGCGTCGGCTCAAAGGCCTCGATGATCTGATCAGCGTCAGCGTCGTGCACCCGTTCATGGGCGAGGACGGCTGGACATTTGATGACTACCAGGGCTCGACGCCCGACGAGCTCAACAACGCCAGCTTTCTTCGCGAGATCTACGTGGCCGCCGACCCCAACTACACCGGCCGCGTCACGGTTCCGATCTTGTGGGACAAACACAAAAAGACCATCGTCAACAACGAGTCGCGTGAGATCATCCGCATGCTCGACCACGAGTTCACGCGCTTTGCCACCAACGACATCGACCTCGCGCCGCCCAAGTACCGCGAGCGCATTGAGTCCACGCTCGACGCGATTTACGAGCCGATCAACAACGGCGTCTACCGCGCCGGCTTCGCCACCAAGCAGCACGCTTACGAGGAGGCCGTCTACGAGCTCTTCGAGAG
>JACCWM010000065.1 GCA_013697635.1 Lujinxingiaceae bacterium
GGCGTGGCCAACGAGCTCGCGGAGCCTACGGCGGACGTGGCGTGGCCGACGAGCTCGCGGAGCCTACGGCGGACGTGGCGTGGCCGACGAGCTCGCGGAGCCTACGGCGGGCGGCGCGCCAATTTGACAGCCCGGCTGGCCAACTTCTAAGATGCGCTCGTTCCTTGGAAAACTAACCTGCATCTACTTGCCAGAGCTGTCGCATGCCCCAGCACTCCACGTTTTCATCGAGCCTTCTCTTGGCCTTTTTGCTCGTCGTTTGCCTTGTCGGTTGCAACAGCGAAATCAAGGTTCAGGACAAGGATCCCAAGGGGCTGCCGGATACGGGGGAGCAGGTTGATGTTGATGACGGACTCAAAGAAGACACGGGGACGGACGATGACGTGGTCTCCGGGTGTGTGGCGAAGACGTGTAGTGAGCTGGGCGCGCGCTGCGGGGCGGTGAGCGATGGCTGCGGGCGCACGATCTCGTGTGGGTCGTGTGTGGGGTCGCAGCAGTGTGACGAGAACAAGGTCTGTGTGCCGTGTACGGTGCGAGAGTGTGGGGCGGAGCAGTGTGGGGAGGTGCCCAATGGATGCGGGGCGATGATGGAGTGCGGGCGTTGCGCCTTTGGGCGACTGTGTGAGGCGGGAACCAATGTCTGTGTAAACAGCCAGGAGGCGTGCGCAAACAAGGGAGCGGAGTGTGGGACGATCCTTGATGCCTGCGGAACGGCGATCACGTGTGGGGCCTGTGAGAGCGGCGTTTGCAATGGACAGACAAACCGGTGTGGGACGTGTGTAGCCAGTACGTGTGAAACGCTTTCGGCATTTTGTGGGACGCAGGGCGATCGGTGCGGTGGCACGCTCGAGTGCGGGCACTGTGCGGTCGGTGAGTTCTGCGATCCGATCAATAAGCGCTGTGGAGAGTGTTCGCCCAGAGCGTGTGATGGCCGCTGCGGCTCGGTGTCCAATGGCTGCGGGCAACTGATCAATTGCGGGGCGTGTCCGAGCGCGGCCTGTGTTGTGGACGGGGGCACGCGCTGTGGGGTCGTGGCGAGCGTCTGCGATCAGAACGTCGTCAATTGCGGGCATTGTCGCTCAGGCCAAGTCTGTGAGAACGGGCTTTGCGCGGTGCCCTGCGAGCCGGCATGTGAAGGCGGCGCGCGCTGTGTCGGCGGCGAATGCTGCAACCCGCAGAGCTGTTCTGAGCTTAACGCTTCCTGTGGTGATCTCGATGACGGCTGTGGTGGTGTGACGAGCTGCGGCGAGTGCGATACGGGGCTAGTCTGTGATCCGGGCACATTGGAGTGTGTGATTTGCGAGCCCTTTCGAAGCTGCGGCGATCCGGGCGCGCAGTGCGGCTCGGTCTACGATGGTTGCAACTACATCCAATGCGATGAGTGCGAAGGCCAGACCTATTGCAACCCGAACACCAATCAGTGCGACGGCTGCCCGGCCTCGCCGTGCGCTCACGCCAACAGAACCTGCGGCACGGCCGTGGGCCCTTGCAGCCAAATCGAGGAGTGCGGGGACTGCCCCGATCAGGGCGTTTGCCGAAACGGCCGATGCTGCGCTCCCAAAACGTGCAACGACTATGGCTTTGTCTGTGACCTGGTCAACGATGGCTGCGGCAACCAGCTTGATTGCGGCACCTGCGATGAGGGCTTTACGTGTTCGAGCTTCCAGTGCTGTCCCGACTCCGATCAAGCTTGTTCGCCAGGACAGTGCGGTCTGGCATTCGACGGATGCCAGTATTACGAATGCGGGACGTGCCCACCAGGCCAGGTGTGTCAGAGCTCGGGCACGTGTTGCGTGCAAACGAGCTGCGAGTCGTTTCAGTGCGGCATGACGATCGCCGATGGCTGCGGCTCCAGCATCAACTGCCCGGCGTGCTAGAGGCGGCCGCTCGTCAGTGGCGCTGCAGCCCAAACGCCTGGGCCAGCGCGTCCAGCTCGTCCTCAAATGCCTCGACGAGCGTGTGGGGATCGGGCACGACGGCCGTGTCGGAGCGCACGCCGATGCGCACGCAGCCGTCGTAGCTGAGGATGCTCAGCCCCAGGCCGAGGCGCGCCGGGTGGGGAACCCAGAAGAGCACGTCGACGATGCGGTTGCCGGCCAGATACAGCGCGCGCCGGGGGCCGGGCACGTTCGTGGCGACGATCGATGCCTTGCGCGCGAAGATCGCGCGAATGGCGCGCTCGAGCGGTGTGGGCGATCGGCCCAGCACGCCGAGCAGTCCGAAGGCGACGAACGCCTCGGCCGAGGCCTTGAGCCGGTCCATCTCGGCTTTGACGCGCTCCATGCGCTCGTGGGGTGATGCGACCTTGACCGGCAGCGTGGCAAAGACCAGGCCGAAGCGGTTTCCGAGATCGTCGCCCATCTCTTCGATAAAGCGCACGGGCCGCAGGTTAACCGGCACAATCGCGTGGATACTCAGCGCGTCGACCGGCTCGCCGCGCCCGATCAGATAGCGGCGAAGGCTGCCGGTGAGCGCCGTCATCAGCACGTCGTTGACCGTGGCGCCGCCGCGGGCGCGGCCGATCGCCTTGATCCAGGTGAGCGCGATGCCGCGCGACCAGGACGCGCGCCGCCTTCCTTCGAGGGGCTGGCGCAGCACGGTGTGCGGGTCAAAGGGCAACATCACGAGATGGCCCAAAGAGGCGGCGACCTTGCCGGCTTTCTTGGCGCCGTCGACGAGCTGTGTGCCGCCTCGCTTTTTGGGCGAGTCGGGGCTCTTTGCGATCTGGCGAGGCTTGTCTGAGGAATCGGGATGGGGCGATTCGTCGGCGACCGAGAGCAGCAGGTGGGCCAGGGCAAAGCCGTCGCCCATGCAGTGGTGAAAGCGCGCGAACAGGGCCGAGCCCTCTCCGACGCCTTCAATCAAGTACATCTGCCAGGGCGGCCCGCTCAGATCGATCGGCACGCTCATCAACTTGCTCACCATCTCCTCGAGCGCGGCCTTGTCGCCCGGTGCCGGTAGCACGACACGATGAAGGTGGGCGCGAAGCGAGAAGTCGGGGTCGTCCTCCCAGTGGGGGGCGGTGAGGTGGATGGCCGAGTCGATGACACGTTGGCGAAAGCGGCGAAGGCGCAGCAGGCGCTTGTCGAGCACGCGGCAAAGCTCTTGGAGCTCGAGCGGGCGCTCGAGGATCAAGAGCGCGCCGATGTCGACCGGGTCAATGGCCTCCTCCATGCGATACCAGGCGGTGTCGATAGCGGAGAGCGCGTCGTGGGCGGGTTCTGAGGTGGCCATGGTAGACTCCAAGTGCTCGTATCGGTCACCATCCGAACTTAAACACTTCCCGGCTGCACGGCCCGGCTGACGAACAAAGCCACGGGGCATCCGGGTGTCTGGGCTGGAAATTTTGAAACTTATCCCTTAGTTTGTGCATCCACCGTGCTGCGGCGAAACTCTCGGGCAGCCGGATGTGGTTCCTCTTGGATTTGAACCGTTGTTTAAGGGAGTACAAAGATGACTTACGACTATGGCGCCACCGGAGCCGAGCGGGTCCCTATCGCGATCATCGGTGGCAGCGGCCTCTACGATCTCGATGGTCTCGAGATCATCGAAGAGCGCGAGATCGTGACCCCGTTTGGGGCACCAAGCGCGCCGATTCTGATCGGCAAGCTCGGCGATCGGCGCGTGGCTTTCCTGCCGCGCCATGGCAAAAACCACGAGTTCAATCCCTCGCAGGTGCCTTACCGTGCGAACATCTGGGCGCTCAAGAGCCTGGGTGTGTTCTGGGTCGTGACGGTGAGCGCAGTGGGCTCGCTTCGCGCCGACATCAAGCCTGGCGAGTTCGTGATTCCGGACAACATCATCGACAAGACCTTGAAGCGCGCCAACACGCTCTACGACGAGCTGGCCGTGCACGTGGGGCTGACGCGGCCCTTTCATCCGATGCTGCGCGAGGTGCTGCTGGCGGCCGTGCACGACGTCGGCGTTCCGGTGCACGACGGCGGCACTTATGTCTGCATGGAAGGGCCGGCATTTAGTACGCGCGCCGAAAGCGAGCTGCACCGCTCGTGGGGCGCATCGCTTATCGGCATGACGGCGATGCCCGAGGCGCGTTTGGCCCGCGAGGCCGAGATGTGCTATGCGACCATCGCCCTGCCCACCGATTATGACTGCTGGCACGACGAGGAGGTCGACGTCTCGCAGGTGCTCGCGACCTTGCGCCAGAATCTCGACAACGTGCGCCGCGTTTTGCGCCGCGTGATCCCTTCGATTCCGCTCGAGCGCGAGGAGGAGTGTGACGCGAGCCGCGCTCTGGCTTTTGCGATCATGACCAAACCCGAGAGCATCTCGGAGTTGACGCGCAACAAGTTGGGCGTCTTTCTGGGCAAGTACCTTCAGACCTGATGACAGGAGCGCGCGCACTATGAAACACTGCTGCTCACAGATCGTCGAGCTGCTCGTCGATTATCTCGAGGGCGAGTTATCGGCCGAACAGACCGCCGAGCTCGACAGCCACTTTGCCGGTTGTCCGCCCTGCGTGGCCTTTCTCGAGACCTATCGAGAGACCGGCAAAGTGTGCAAGTGCGCGCTCGAAAAGGAGCTGCCTGCCGCGATGGAGCAGACGCTGCTCAATTTTTTGAAGACGACGATCCAGGGCTAGTCCCTTTTGCCTCAACGCTCTCTTTTGACCCGTGAGTACATGCCGTGACCAAGTATCAACCCTTCATGCAAGCCCTGTTGTGGACCTGTAAATCCTGTGGCTTCGTCTACGAGGGTGGCCAGCCCAAACAAAACTGCCCGTCGTGCGAGGCGTACAAGTCCTCCTTCATCGACTTTCCTCAGCACCTCGAGGCCAAGGTGCGCGAGAGTTATCCCGACGTGCATTTCAACCACAAATTTTGCCGCACGATGCGCCTTGCGCTGATGGCTGAGCACAACGTGGCCGCCAAGTCGCGCGTCTCTGGGCGCGTCCTGCCCTCGGTCTCCGGCGAACACATGAACCCTTCCGACACCTTCTAGATAAGCCGTGAGCCGCCAAACCGACAGCCGCCCGCTGGCCGAGCGCATGCGCCCGGCCGCCCTCGAAGAATTCGTCGGCCAGGAGCACCTGCTCGGCCCCGGCAAGATTTTGGCCAACGCCCTCGACAGCGGCCACCTGCCCAGCCTCATTTTGTGGGGCCCACCAGGCTGCGGCAAGACCACGCTCGGGCGACTTCTGGCCGAGCGCGTCAAAGCCCAGTTCGTTCCAATCTCGGCCGTCTTGAGCGGCGTCAAGGACATCCGCGAGAAGGTCAGCCAGGCCGCCGACTTGCGCCGCATGCTCAACCAGCAAACGGTGCTCTTTGTCGACGAAATCCATCGCTTCAACAAGGCCCAGCAAGACGCCCTGCTCCCCCACGTCGAAAACGGCACGATCACCCTCGTCGGCGCGACCACCGAGAACCCCAGCTTCGAGGTCAACTCCGCGCTCTTGTCCCGCTGCCGCACGGTCGTGCTCGAGGCGCTAGGCGACGACGCCATCGGCCGCATCGTCGACCACGCGCTCAGCGATGAAACGCGCGGCCTCGGCAAGCTCGATCTCAGCCTCGACGACGACGCCAAGGCCGCCATCTTGCAAGCCGCCGACGGCGACGCCCGCGCAGCCCTCAACACCCTCGAGCTCGCAGCCGACGCCATCGTTGCCCGCAAAAAGGGCAGCCGCGCGATCACTCGCCCCGACGTCGAGGAAGCCGTCCAACGCCACATGGTGCAATACGACAAGGCCGGCGAGCAGCACTACAACACCGTCAGCGCCTTCATCAAGAGCATGCGCGGCGGCGACCCCGACGCCTCCCTGCACTACATGATCCGCATGCTCGAGGGCGGCGAAGACCCCCTCTTCGTGCTTCGCCGCATAGTCATCTTCGCCAGCGAAGACGTCGGCAACGCCGACCCCCAGGCGCTCCAAGTCGCCCTCAACGCCACCGAGGCCTTTCGCTTCATCGGCATGCCCGAAGGCGTCCTCCCCATGACCCAGGCCGTCCTCTATCTGGCCTGCGCCCCCAAGACCAACACCGCCCTCACGAGCTACGCCAAGGCCCGAAAGGACGTCCTCGACCACCCCAACCTGCCACCCCCCAAGCACATCTTAAACGCCCCGACCAAGCTGATGGCCGAGCTCGGCCACGGCCGCGGCTACAAGTACCCCCACAACTTCTCAGGCCATTATGTGGCCGGCGAGCAGTACTTGCCGGAGAAGCTGCGGGGGCGGCGGTATTATGAGCCGAGCGAGAGCGGGGACGAAGCCGAGACCGCCGCGCGCTTACGAACCTGGCGCAGCGAAGACGACGCCTAACACCGAAATCGCGACCGTGATCGCGACCCTGATCGCGACCGCGACCGCGACCGCGACCGTGATCGCGACCGCGACCGCGACCGTGATCGCGACCGTGATCGTGATCGCGACCGTGATCGCGACCCTGATCGCGACCGTGATCGTGATCGCGACCGTGATCGTGATCGCGACCCTGATCGAGACCGTAAACGTAAGGCCCCGAGCCCTTCACGTCGCCTGCGGCACCGCCTGGGCGAACAGTTTCTCACGCATTTGCAGGATCTGAGCCGCAACACTCACCGCGATCTCCTCCGGCGTATTACTCGTCATCGTCAGCCCCACCGGCGCCCAAACGCGATCGATCTGCTCGCGACTAAATCCGCCCTCGCGAAGCTCACTCTTGATCCGCACCAGCTTGGCCGGCGCCCCCATCACACCAATGTAGGGGTAGTCGTCTTCCAAAACGCCGAGCAGCCCACGCACATCACCGGCCAAATCCGTCGTCATCACAACGACGTGCGTCAGCGCGGGGTGTGTGATCAGCGCCCCGGCCTCGACAAAATCCGAGACCCTATGGCGGTATCGAGCGTGCATGTTTTCAGTAAAAGTCGGCACGTCCCGCGTATCAAACACCGTCACGACATAACCCAGCTGAGCCATGGTACGCGACAGCGCCAGCCCGCAGTGTCCACCCCCGATGATCGCGATGCGCTTCCAATTGAGCAGCTGCTCAGTGTAGCGCCACCGGCCGTCGTCGTCTTTTGAGAGCGCGACGGGCGCCTCGTCGGGCCCAGGAGTTTGGTCGAGCAGGCGCAAACCGTCAGGGTTGAGCTCGATGAGCTCGACGAGGCCCGCGCGGTCCTCGGCCAGGCGCGCAATGATCTCTTTGACGCGTTGGGTATCCTGCTCGGGGCGCAAGACGACATAGACGTTGGTCTGGTGGCCGGCGCAAATCAGACCGGACTTGTCGCCCTTGCCCTCCTGGCGGTGAACGAGCGTTTGAAACTGTGGAGGAAACGGTGGCCCAGCAAGCGCCTTGGCCGCGCGGGCGACGATCTCGAGCTCCATGATGCCGCCGCCGATGGTGCCAAAGGACTCACCGCCGGCCGTCACGCCGAACTTTGCGCCGCTGGTCCCTGGCGAGTGGCGTGTGCTGTGGGCGACGAGCGCGACAAACACCGACTCCCCGGCCGCCAGACGGCTTGCGACTCTAGACCAGAATGCGTGGGCCACGATCTACTTCCCGGGGATGACGGCCACGACCGCGGCGGCAATGGCAGCGCTGACGCTGGATTTGGCGGTGCGCTTGGCGCTCAAGCCGCCGAGCTTGTCGGCGTGCAGAGCGAGCAGGGCCTTCTCTGGGGTCAGCGGAGCGTCGAAGGCCATGGGTTGGCCGCCGGTATACGCGCGCACCGCCTCGCGGATCGCAAAGAAGGCGCCGATCCCATACATCAGCGGCGGCTCGCCGACGGCCTTGGAGCCGTAAGGGCCGGACTCGTTGTCGCTGTCCTCGACCAGGATGACCTGGATGTCGTCGGGCATGAAGAAGCCGTCGGGCGCTTTATAGGTCGACAAGGCGTGCGAGAGCAGGCGGCCCTGGTCGTTGTAGGCGAGCTCTTCGAGCGTCATCCAGCCAAGGCCCTGGGCCAGGCCGCCCTCGATCTGGCCCAGATCGACGAGCTCGTTGATCGGGCGGCCCAGGTCGTGGACGATGCGCACGGTGTCAAAATCGTAGATGCCGCGCAGACAATCGAGCGTTACCTGAATGATCGCCGTGCCATAGGCGTGGTAGGCAAACGGGCGGCCCTTCTCTTTGGTCTTGTCGAACCAGACGTTGGGTGTCGCGTAGAAGGCGTGCGATGAGAGCGCGATGCGCGACATGTAGGCCTTGTTGACCAGCTTCTCCCAGTCCCAGCCGGTGGCCTCGCCGCGGTAGAGCACTTGTTCGTCGACAATCGTGATCGTGCCAGGATCGTTGATGCGGAACTCCTGGGCCATCAATGTGCGAAAGCGGGCCATGAGCTCGCCGGCGGCAAGGATCGTGGCGCCACCGTTCAAGTCGGTCGTGGCGCTTGCCGCGGACGGCGACATGTTGGCGATGCGCGACGTGTTCGTGCTCTCGACAAAGATGCGCGACTCGCGGATGCCCAGCGCCTTGGCCGCAATATTGATGATCTTGGTGTTAATGCCCTGGCCCATCTCGACGCCGCCCGTCGAGATGCTCACGCTGCCATCAGTGTAGATGTGCAAGAGCGCCGAGGCCTGATTCAAGAAGGTCGCGGTAAACGAGATGCCGAAACAAATCGGCATGATCGCCAGGCCCTTCTTGGTCGCGGTGTTGGTCGCGTTGTGCTTGTCGACGGCGCGGCGCATGCCGGCGTAGTCGAAGGAGTCGATCGCCTCCTCCCAGGTGCGCTGGGCCTGGGCGTGCTCGACCTCTTGGCCGTAGGGGAACATGTCGCCGTCGCTAATCAGATTGCGGTACTGGATCTCCTCACGCGAGGTGCCCAGCGCCTCGGCCACCTCCGTGAGCGCGCTCTCGATGGCGAACATGCCCTGCGGGCCACCGAAGCCGCGAAAGGCCGTGTTCGGCGGCAGGTTCGTGCGACACGACGCCGCAAAGGCGCGCACGTTGGCGATGTTGTAGGCGTTGGTCGAGTGAAAGAGCGTGCGCTCGAGCACGGCGAGCGAGAGATCGCAGGCCGCACCGGCGTTCTGATAGTGGCGCACGGCGTAGGCCAAAATCTTGCCGTCCTTGGTCGCGCCGATCTTGTAGTCGGCCGAGTAGGGATGGCGCTTTCCGGTCATCTTCAAGTCGTCGATGCGGTTGAGCACGAGCTCGACGGGCCGCTTCAGGTTCCAGGCCGCCAGCGCTGCCAGACAGCCCCAGGCCGTGGCCTGGTCTTCCTTGCCGCCAAAGCCACCTCCGAGGCGACGCACGTCGACCTCGATGACGTGGTGAGGTACGCCGAGCACCTTGGCGACCGTTTTTTGTACGGCGTAGGGGCCCTGCGTCGACGAATAGACCCGAAGACGGCCGCCCTCAGAGGGCACGGCGCGCGCGCGCTGGGTCTCCAGATACAGATGCTCCTGGCCTGCGACATCGGAGCGCCCCTCGATCACCACATCACACGCCGCCCAGGCCGCCTCCACATCGCCCATCTCGAACGTGCGCGGCACCCCGATCACCTCGCCTTTTTCAAAAGCCACCCGCGGATCGACGATGATCTCGCCGAGCTCGACCTCCATTTTTATCTTGGCCACGGCCTTGAGCGCCTGCTCAAAGCTCTCAGCCACGACCAGCGCCACCGGCTCGCCCTGAAAGTGCACGTGGCCTTCGGCCAACAGCGCCTCGTCCTCGATCACGCCGCCGATTTGATTGGCGCCGGGGATGTCCGACGCCGTCAAGATCGCCACGACGCCGTCGCTTGCGCGCGCGGCCTCCAAATCAAGGCTCACGATGCGCCCGTGGGCCACGTTCGAGGCGAAGACGGCCGCGTGCAGCATACCCGCAGGCGGCGTGACGTCGTCGACGTATTCGGACTCACCGCGAACATGGAGGATGGCATCGTAGTGTTTCATGGGTGTGCTCACTTTTTGTGATGATCCGGTGCTCAAACGACTTGCTCAAAGCGCATGCGGTCGGGAAACAACTCGACGAAATGCGCGATGATGAACTGGCGAGCGAGCAGGCGCTTGTAATCGGCGCTGCCGCGCACATCGCTTATCGGCGAAATCTCGCCCTGGGCGATGTCGAGCGCGGCGTGCAGCGTGGCTGGCTCGATGCTCTTGCCGACGAGGTACTTGGCTGTCTCGGGCAACCACAGCGGCACGGCGGCGACACCGCCAAGCGTCAGGTTGACCGCCTCGATTACGCCCTCGTCGCTGGTGCGAATCTTGATCGCGCTGTTGACGGTGGCAATATCCAGGCACTTTCGCTTGGAGACTTTTTCGAAGTGAATGCGCGTATTGGCGTCGACCTTGGGGAAGATAATCTCGGTCATGATCTCGCGCGGGCGCTTGTCATAGACCTTGTAGCTCTTGAAAAAATCCTTCATCGCCACGGTGCGCTGGCCGTCGTCCTCGAAGAAGACGAGCTCGCTGTCGAGGGCCAGCAGCAAGATCGTCATGTCGCCGATCGGCGAGGCGTTGATGATGTTGCCCGAGAGCGTGGCGCGGTTTCGAAGGTGGAGCGAGGCGATCAAAAACAGGTAATCCTGGATGCGCGGGATCATCTTGGCGATGTCGGCGTTGGCGCCAAACTCCTCGAAGGTGGTCAGCGCGCCGACATGAAAGGTGTCACCCTCGAGGCGAATGCCCTTCATCTCCGGGTGACGGTTGAGGATCTTGACCTGCCCGTCGGGGATATGCTCGCCCTTTTGCACGTAGAGATCGGTGCCGCCAGCGACATGAAAGTCGACCGGCGCGCCCTCGTGAGCCGGCTCGACGACGTGCGGCGCGATCGCCGCCAGTCGCTTGGGCATCTCGTTGAAGTAGGCAGGCACCATATTGGCCTCGGCCATCGCCTTGATGCGATCGTCGGCCTGCCAGATGCTCTCCCAGTTGCCGCCAGGGCCAAAGCCCTCGACCAGATCGTCGCCCGCGCGAACGATCGATGCGTAGCCCGTGCACCGGCACAGATTGCCGCTGATCGCGCGCTTCATCCCGTCTCGCGACGGCTCGCCCTTGGCGCACATCACATACCACGACATCGAGACGACAAAGCCCGGCGTGCAAAAGCCGCACTGCGAGCCGCAGCGGTTGACCATCGCGTCTTGCACCGGCGAGAGCTCGCGGCTGTTCAAGCCCTCGATCGAGACGACGTGCTTGCCATGCATCTCGCCAAGCGGCACCAGACACGAGGTCACCGGCTGGTAGTGCATGCGCCCGTCGACCAACTCGCCGATGAGAATGGCGCAAGCGCCGCAGTCGCCCTCTTTGCAGCCTTCCTTGGTGCCGACCAGGCGCTCTTGTTTTCTCAAGTAGTCGAGCACCAACATTCCAGCCGACGCAGACGTCGTGATCAGCCTGTCGTTGAGCCAGAATTGCGTTGTCGTTGTCATCGTCTTCGTCCTTTACGTTCGTCCAGTGTATGTTGGCGCTATCTGACAGGATTTGGGGTTGTGGTGTCAAGCCTTGAGACGAGCAAGACCTCAAACGAAGCAACTTGCCGATTCCCCAGCGAATACCATACCATGGGGCCGCACCGCCCCTTTGTAGCGCCACAAGGTCACGACCCCTGGACCACACGATGTACAAAGTTCATTGCCTCCTGCTTCTCGTTGCCGCCCTCTCATCGTCCTGTGTGGTCGGCGTTCGCCATCAACAAGTCCAATCCCAACAGTTCCAACACGGCCAGCAGGGCGAGGTCTCAGGCTCGGCCACCGGCATCGAGTTTGGCGTAGTCGCCGACTTTCGCTACTTTCGCCTGGCCTTTCCCTACGAGGGCCTGGGCATCGACATCACCGGCTCGGCCGAGCCCAACGGCTACTTCAAGAAGAAGGACGTCAACGAGTTTCGAGCCTTTCGCCTCGACATCCCCCTGATCAGCCTTCGCGACTTCGAGAACGGCGGCTCCTTCAAATACCCCGGCATCATGCGCCACCGCCAGAGCCTCGAGATCTGGACCGGCGCCGCCGCCGAGCCCAGCTCCACCCCCAACTGGTGGGCCGACGTCGGCCTGGTCTACTACCACCACAACGCCATCGCCGTTCGCCTCTACGGCGGCTACGGCCAGATCCCCTTTCGCGAAACGATGCTCGGCCGCAACGACAACTTCAGCGCCAACGACAAGACCTGGCAAGGCCACGCCGGCGGCCTGGCCATGGGCCTCGAGATCACCCTGTTCGCCGGCGAGCACGCGCTCGACTTGATCAAGTACATCTTGGTCGAGGACAAGCGCGTACGCGACACGAGCCAGGACTGGTAGCGCAAACGTCGTCTAATCAAGCAACGACGCCAAAGGTCGGGGTGCCAGGGCACCCGACTTTGCCCAAACGGAAACGGAAACGGAAACGGCAAAGGTCGGGGTGCCAGGGCACCCGACTTTGCGCGATTGGCACACTCATGGGATGCGAAAACTGATTGCGACACTGGTCGTCGTGGAGCCTTCGTTCGACACATTGACGACGCGGCCGGGGAGGTTTGTGAGCTCGCCGCGATCGGCCTGGCGATTGCCGTTGTCGTCGATAAAGGCCATGACCTCGTAGCGGCCGGGATGCAACTGTTCCAGATTCAATGTGGCGCTGGTGGCCCCGGTCGCAGCGACGGTGCTGATGGCCCGGCTGAAAACACAGCTCGCCAGGCCACAACCATTGGCGGTCAGCAGGAGCCAGACCGCCGTCTCCTGGGCCAGGGGCTCGGTCCAGGTGGTGTCGACCTGGAGCGAGGGCATCGCCGGCCAGGGACGATCGCCGGCTCCGACGGCCTCCTGCGACGCCGGAAAGGGCTCGGGAGCCTCGCGGGTCTCCACGCGTCGCCCGGACCAGTTCATATGAGGCGCTTTGCGGACCTTAACGTCGAAGAGCAAGCGGTCTTCGCTCTCGAAGTGAATCGTGGCGTCGATGTAGTCGCAGCCCCCGACGGTGGAGCAGAAACGCCAGCGCTGGGCGTCGACGTCGTGCTCCAACAGGCGGGCCCGGGAGTCGCGCAGATTGCCCAAGAAAAAGCCGCCGTTTCGATACACGAGGACATCCTCGCCGTCGTGGGTCTCAACGACGAATCCAAAGCGAAGGAAGTTGTCGGCATCGACGTCGCTGCGGCTGACGATCTGGCGGCCCTCGCCGGCGGGACGCATGTCCATGTGCATGGTCGGAAAGGAGCCCAGTGGAGTCAAGGTGACGGGCCCGGTCCACAGGCCGGGGAGCTTCGCCATCAGGGAGAGCCCCATCACGCCGCTCGCGTCGGGAATCGGCGTGTCGTCCTCAGCTTCGGCGACGTCCTGTGGATCGACAACAACGTCGGAGCTGGCTGTGTCCGTGGTTGGGACCGACGACGAACCTTCGGGCTCGCCCGACTCACAGGCTAGAAGGGCCAGCGGCAACGCCACCATGACGAGGTATCTGCGGAGCATGATCGTCGTTCCTGGGCTATTGGAGCCGAAGCGCTCGACGCTCAATAGACATCGTCTTGCCCCATGGTGCAAGCTGGGCCACCGGTCGCGGCGGGCAGGTGGGGTGGTAGCGCTCGTTTTCTCCTCGAGTCCCCGGGCACAGGCGCCGGTTTTCTCCTCGAGTCGACAGCGCGATGCAATGAGGGCGCCTGCTTGGCTCATCGAGTCGACCCGCAAGTGTGTTGGACGCACTTTTTTTCTCCTCGAGTCGCCGATCGGGCGGACTTGGAGCCCTTTTTTCTCCTCGAGTCGATCGGGAGGTGGGTTGAACGCGCCTTGAGCGCTCCTCAATAACTCAACTTGATGCGTGCACGCCACCGGGCCGCGTCCTCAATGCTGAATAGGGGATCAGGCCTCGACGGCACCAGCAAAGTCGGGTCCCCTGGCACTGTCTCTTGATCACATCTTTTCATTCCACTGTTTACCCAAAAACTTGTGCCGACTCGACGCGGTCTTGCGGCACAATTGGTGCCGAATCAACGTAGTGCCCCAGCGCAATCGTTGCCGGAATCGACGAGGTGCCCCAGCGCAATCGTTGCCGGAATCGACGAGGTGCCCCGGCGCAATCGTTGCCAAAATCGACGTAACGAGGCGATGGTCGGGTGGTTGATGGACATCCACACCCTGGTTGAAACCGATCATTACCTGATAATCCTGCTGACCGTAATCTGGTCGTTTATACGGAAGGCAGTTTGACCATCGAGATCCAGAATGTCGTATTTCTGAATATGGAAGGGATTCTTCTGGTTGAATTTGCCATCGAATTGGCGAAATGGTTAAGGCAGGTACGAGAGGGGCGTTTTAGGAATTTTTACTATGCATCCATGGATTTCGAGATTGAACCCATCTTTGCCTTGTTCTTCAACGACAGTTGGGACGGATTTGTACCGGCGTCAGTTTGGTCTGACAAACAGCCAAGCGTAATTTCTCCTGACACAGCAATTTGTGCTGCAGAAAAGTATATCAGGGAACTCGCGGTGCACTTAAACCCCTTGTGTCAGGATAGTTGTCGCCTCTATTGAACACGAACTAAGAGGGGCGAGATAAGGGTTGTACGATGGTATTTACAGAGGGATTTCGAACACGCATGGTTGAGCAAATGGTCGGTCCGAATC
>JACCWM010000066.1 GCA_013697635.1 Lujinxingiaceae bacterium
GATTCGGACCGACCATTTGCTCAACCATGCGTGTTCGAAATCCCTCTGTAAATACCATCGTACAACCCTTATCTCGCCCCTCTTAGTTCGTGTTCAATAGAGGCGACAACTATCCTGACACAAGGGGGGTTTGTCCCGAACGACCTATACCAATACCGGCTTTCAGAGATCGAAGCCCAGCTTCCTGGCGCCAATCTTTGTTGGCGTTTCCGTTTCCGTTTCCGTTTCCGTTTCCGTTTCCGTTTCCGTTTCCGTTTCCGTTTCCGTTTCCGTTTCCGTTTCCGTTTCCGTCGGGGTTGGAGTTGGCGCAAAACCTTGCTTTTGGCGACGTCCGCAGTCGGCCGTGCGGGCCGACCGATGGCAAGCCGGCATCGCACCATGACGTTTGGAGATGAAGGGAAAAACTGAATTGGAATAGATATTTGTGATCAAGAGACAGCCCCTGAGGGGCCGGCTTTTGGCGTGGTTGCTGGGTGATTGCCGAGCAGGGGGGCGGGGCGGCCGTCGTCGTCGATGGCGACGAAGACGGCCTCGGCGGAGGTGACCTTGAAGAGTTTTTCGCGTACTGTTCCGCGGTGGGCGACGACGAGCACGCGCACGGTGACGCTGGTGCGTCCGGTTTGCTCGGTGCGGGTGTAGAAGCTCACCCAGTCGCCGACCTCGACCTTGGCGATGAAGTTGACCTCGCGGATGACCTTGGTGACGATGTTGCGGCCGGCCGCCTTGAGGGCTTCTTCGGAGGCAGCGAGGTCGAGGTGGCTGAGGATGACGCCGCCGAAGATGAAGCCGTGGTAATTGGTGTCCTTGGGCATCATGACGACGCGGATCATCGGCTCGGTGCCGTAATCGAGCAATTCCTGCTCGAGCGATTCTGGTATGTAGGTCGGCATCTTGGATTTTTCCTGATGATAACGGGACGGCTCATAATGACGGATGCTTTTTCGCACGGAACCCGGGGCGCGTCCAGCGCGCGGGGCAGTCGGTGGTTTTGGGCCATGATGGTGTTCTCGTTGGTGCTGGTCGTGGGGCCGGGATGGGCGGCAGCCCAGGGCACGGTGGCCGAGCGCTACAAGCAGGCGCGGGAGCTGTTGAGCGAGGCTCCAAAACAGGCCTACGAGCTCGCAATGGGGCTCGAGCCGCTTGCCGGTGTCGATGAATTGCGGGTGGGGTTGCTGGCCGACGCGGCGATGGCGGCCGGGATGACAGACGAGGCGATCGAGTTGCTCGAGGCGTTTGCCAGGGCGACGCCGGACGACGGTCATGCGTTTCGAGCGCGCCTTGATCGCGCTGAGCTGTTGTTGCTGGTGGGTAAGGGCGATGAGGCGCTTAGCCTGGCGCAATCACTGCGTGGTTCGAAGATTGGGGGGCGGCGCGTCGAGCGTCGCTTCTTTCTCTCGCGGTTGATGCGCTTGCAGCATGACATCTATGCTTCACGCTCCGATGACAAGGGCGCCCAGGCGCGGGCGAAGAGTCTTGCGCGCGATCTGATCAAGGGCTATCCGGCCGAGGCGGCGACCAAGCGCGCCGGGCTGTTGGTGAGCGTTGAGGATCTGAGCGATGCGGAGCGCTTTGGGCGCGCAAAGACCTTGTTCGACACCTGGGACTACCATGGGGCGCGCGAGGAGTTCGAGCGGCTCTACAAGGACGCAAAATATCAACGTGAATCGCGCTGGTTTCTGGCCGAGATCGCGCTCAATCGGCTTCGCGACCGGCCCAAAGAGGCCGAGGGCTACTTTGCCGAGCTGGCCAAGATCGGGCCCAAACAAGAGGAATCGCTCTATTTACTGGCGCGCTCGCAGATGCGCCAGGAGCGCTACGACGACGCGCTCAAGACCATGGACCGCTACCTGGCAGCCTATCCTCGTGGCACCCACGTGCAGGTGATCCACTACTATGGCGGCTGGCTGCACTACGATCATCGCGACAATGAGCGCGCGATTGTGGGGTTTCGGGCCTACATGGACCGCTATGGCTATCGCTCGCGCCACTCGTCCTATGTGCTGGGATTTTGGGCCTGGGCGCACATGCGCCTGGGGCAGTGGAAGGAGGCTGTTGGCGTCTGGGAGCAGATGCGCCGCTATGGCAACACGCTCGTCGAGGGCAAGGCGCTGTATTGGCAGGCCTATGCGCTCGAAAAACTTGGCGAGCAAAAAGACGCGCAGGCCAGGCTCAACGTGCTCAAGAGCCGTTATTCGGTCAGCTACTATGGCATGCTCGGCGAGCAGTTGCGCGCGAAGATCAATGGCGAGGACGCGCGCGCCTCGCAGGTCTGGTGGCCCGAGGGCAGCGGCACGGCCAACGATCGGCCGAGAAAGCGTATCGACGAGTTTCCGATCGCCGGGCTCAACGCGGCGCAAAAAAAGAGCTGGGAGCGCGTCAGGATTCTCGTTGAGCTCGACGAGCGCGAGCACGCCCGCGACGCGCTCAAGCCTATCTACGAGCGGCTGATCGCGCTGGTGCCCGCCGCAGAGCGCGATCAGTGGATTCATGCGCTGGGCTATTATGTGGGCGATTACAATCGCATGTGGCAGCTCGCCACGGGCGGCAGCATCTCGGCGATGCCGGCCGTGCCCGATCCCAAGGCGCTTCGCACGGTGATGGCCTATCCGCGCGCCTACAAGGACATTGTGTTGTCGACCACGGGCGAATTCGATCTGCCCCCGGAGCTGATGTGGTCGATCATGCGCCAGGAGAGCCGCTACAAGCC
>JACCWM010000095.1 GCA_013697635.1 Lujinxingiaceae bacterium
CAGCGACAATTACTTCGCCTCAGTGACGACAATTAGAATTCCCCATTCTGGACACGGCGTCAGCAACTAAGGCACAGCGTCTGAGTTCACCCATACCAAGGAGGTGCTCAGATGGTGACCGACACCCAGGTGTGGAAATTGATGGATGCCTACGAGAAGAAAGCCAGCGTCACCAAGGCGGCAATGCACGCCGACATGGACCGCAAGACGGCCAGCAAGTATTTGCAACAAGGAAAGCTGCCCTCACAGATTGAGAAGCCGGTCAGGAGTTGGCGCACCCGCGAGGACCCCTTCGATGAAGATTGGCCCGAGCTGGCGCTGCGGCTCAAAGACGCCCCGGAGCTTGAGGCCAAGACACTCTTCGAGGATTTGCTCGAGCGAAAGCCCGAGCACTACGAGCAAGGCCAGCTGCGCACCTTTCAGCGCAAGGTCAAGCGCTGGCGCGCCCAGATGGGGCCGGACAAGGAGGTCTTTTTTCCTCAGCAGCACCGCGCCGGCGAGGCCCTGCAGACCGACTTTACCTTTGCCAATCGGCTGGGCATCACGCTCGGCGGCGAGCCCTTCGAGCATCTTTTGTGCAACGTGGTCCTTCCCTACTCGAACTGGCAGTGCGTGACCATCTGCCGCTCGGAGTCGATGGCGGCGCTGAGCGAAGGAATTCAAGAGGCGGTCTTTCGCCTGGGCCGGGTGCCCCAGTTTCACCAGACGGACAACTCCACGGCGGCGACCCACAACCTGGGCTCGGGCAAGCGCGCCTTCAATGACACCTATCTCGACCTGATGCGCCACTTGGGCATGGTGGCGCGCACCATCGGCATCGGCAAGAGCGAGCAAAACGGTGACGTGGAGTCGAGCAACGGCGCGCTCAAGCGCCGCTTGGAGCAGCACCTCTTGTTGCGCGAGAGCCGTGATTTCGATTCCATCGAGGCCTATCGCGCCTTTCTCGAGGGCGTGGTGACCCGTGCCAACCGCACCCGTGAGCGCCGCTTCCTCGAGGAGTTCGGGGCGATGAAAGTGCTCGCCGTCAAACGCCTGCCGGCCTACGCGGAGCTTGTGGTCAAGGTCACGAGTTGGAGCACCATCCGCGTCAAGTACAACAGCTACTCGGTGCCCTCCAGGCTGATTGGCGAGCGCGTGGTGGTGCGCGTCTGGGACGAGCGCCTCGAAGTCTGGCACGCGCAGAGCCACCAGCTGAGCATCGAGCGTTTGGTGGGCCGCGCCGGCCACCTCGTCGACTACCGCCACGTCATCTGGTCGATGGTGCAAAAGCCCGCGGCCTTTGAGCGCTACCGCTGGCGCGAGGCCCTCTTTCCCACCCTCACTTTTCGCAAGGCCTACGACGCCTTGAGCGAGCAGCTCGATGTACGGGGCGCGAGCGTGGAGTACTTGCGCGTCTTGCATCTGGCGGCATCGACCGGCCAGGCCGAGGTGGAGCGCGCGCTCGAGCTCTTGCTCGAGGCCGGCGGCCTCAAGAGCGCCGACCCGGTCAAAAAGCTCGTCGATAAAGCCCCGCGCACTGCGCCAGCCGACGTCGCCTCGATGGTCCCAATCGTCGTCGACCTCAAGGCCTACGACAGCCTGCTAAGCCCCGTGGAGGTGTCCAGATGAGCATCGAAAACAACACCAGCCTCGACCACCTGATGCGCGAGCTCAAGCTGCCCGGCATGCGCGCGCGTCATCAGGAGCTCGCCCACACGGCCGAGCGCCAGGGATGGAGCTTCGCCCAGTATTTGCACCAGCTGGCCGAAGGCGAGCTCGAGGGGCGCCAGGCGCGACGTATCGAGCGCCTGCTGGCCAGCTCCAAGCTGCCCAGTGAGAAGAGTTTGCGCATGCTCGAGCTTGGGCGCTTCGATGCCCAGGTGCGCCGCCGCCTGCCCGTGCTCTGCGAGGGCCACTTCGTCAAGCGCGGCGAGAATGTTTTGGTCTTTGGCCTGCCCGGCCGGGGCAAGACGCATCTGGTCTGCGCCATCGGCCACGAGCTCATCCGCAAGGGCTTTGCCGTGCGCTTTAGCCCGACCTTTCGCCTCGTCGAGCACCTGCTCGCCGCCCGGCGCGACTACCGCCTCGAGGCCGAGCTCAAGGCCTTGGACCACTACGACGTGGTCATCCTCGACGACCTGGGCTACGTCCAGCAATCGCGCGAAGAGATGGAGGTGCTCTTTACGTTTTTGGCCCAGCGCTACGAGCGCAAGAGCGTGATGATAACGAGCAACCTGGTCTTCTCGCAGTGGGACCAGATTTTCAAGGACCCGATGACCACCGCCGCCGCCATCGACCGGCTCGTCCACCACGCAACGATTGTGGAGCTCACCGGCGAGAGCTACCGCAATGAGATGGCCCAGCAACGCCAGAGCCAGCAGGCTTTGCAAACGGAGCCCGCTGATGA
>JACCWM010000140.1 GCA_013697635.1 Lujinxingiaceae bacterium
AAACTGAACGGCTGCGCCATACGCACCATCGTGCCGTAAAGGGCCTGGTCGCCGTGCGGATGGTAGTTCCCCATACACTCGCCCACGACTTTGGCGCTCTTGAGGTGGCGGCTGTTTGGGGACAGGCCGAGTTCGCGCATGGCGTACAAAATGCGCCGCTGCACGGGCTTGAGGCCGTCGCGCACGTCGGGCAGGGCGCGACCGATGATCACGCTCATCGCGTAGTCCATGTAGGACTGGCGAATCTCTTCTTCGATATTGACGGGAATGATGTTGACGGAGTCAGTCATACGTCTCTTCTCACCGTGCCTTGTTCAATTAAGGAGGTAAATCTGTGCGAAGGCCACAAATGTTGGGTTTGCGCCGGCTTCCGCTTTTTGTGTGGCAATTGTGCCCGCCAAAAGTCGCGAGACCCTACCAAGGACACGCAGGAATCACAAGGCTTGCCGCCGCAAGGCCGACCGAAAAATGGTGTCCCTCGCGGTGTCCTTCGCAGGGCTCGCCGCGCCGGGGTTTCTGCGGGTGAAAACCGTGCCTGCAAGCCGCGCAAAAAACGCACCGGGCGGGCGGGTTATTTCAGTTGGGCTGTAGTTTTGAAGAGAAACTTCGGGCGCGTGCCTTGTTGTTGGCGTGTGTGTGGCTAGCTTTGTCTAAGAAGGTGTTCAGGGCGTATGCGGTCCCCTGCTTACTTGCCGGGAATTTCCCTCCTGCGTCATCAGTTTTCGTTCAATCTAATACTCACTGTTCTCAATTTTGGCATGGTTGGATTTTTGTAAGCCTACGCGATTCTTTTGAAACCTTTTGGCTGCGATTGCTTCTAAACAGCCATACAGGTCATCAGGCTGACGAACAGATCGGCCAAGTTGGCAGCGGCGGCGCCAGCACAGCACCTCGAAGTCGTAACGCGAAGAGCTAGTAGAGAAGCGTTTCAAGGGAGTCAGCCATGTTAAAACTCAATCAATTCAATCGTTCAGCGGGCGATCCTCGAACTAGTGTGTTCGAGGAGACCGCACTGGGCCACCTCGACGAGTTGTACGCGACGGCCCTTCGGTACACCAAAAACGAGAAAGACGCCGAAGACCTCGTCCAAGAGACGTTTTTGAAGGCCTATACGAACTGGCATCGGTTCGAGAAAGGGACCAATTGCCGTGCGTGGTTGTTCACGATCTTGACCAATACCTTCATCAACAAGTATCGGCGCAAGAAGAAAGAGCGTGAGATCCTCAACGCCGACGACTTGCGCCCGATCGAGCAGAATTTTTTCAATCGCGAGCGCTCGCAGTTCTACCATAGCCCGGAGCGCGAGACGATGAACAAGACCTTCACCGGTGATGTTCAAGACGCGCTCGAAGAGCTACCCGAGGAGTTTCGTATGGTGGTCGTTTTGGCCGACCTCAACGACTTCTCCTACAAGGAGATCGCCCACATCCTCGACTGCCCCGTGGGTACGGTGATGAGCCGGCTGTTTCGCGGGCGCAAGATGATGCGCGAGAACCTCGTCGAGGTCGCCTACGAGCGCGGCATCATTCGCGACCGGGAGCCGTTTTTGCACGAGGAGTCCAACCGCACGCGCCGCTCGGTGCGTCGCCAAAAGTTGGAGGAGATGCAAGAGGGCAACGGCAAGGTTGAAGCGGCCTCCTGAGCCGAAGACTCGTCGAGAAAACCCCGACCAGAGAAAGAAAAGGCAGCGCCCTGAGGTGAATTTCAGGGGGCTGCCTTTTGTATTTCTTGGCCCGCGTAAATCTTGGATTTAGCGCTCGAGCGCGACGAGCTGCATTCGACTGCGCGGTGGCACGCGCTCTTGCATGACGATCAAAAAAGCGTCGACGATCTGTGGATCGAACTGGGTGCCCGAGCAGCTGGCGAGTTCCTCGAGGCCGTACTCAATCGACTGCGCGCTCTGGTAGGCGCGTTGGCTGGTGATCGCGTCGAAGGCATCGGCCACGGCGATGATGCGCGCCATCAGCGGGATGGCGTTGCCGGCCAAACCAAGCGGATAGCCGCCGCCATCCCAGCGCTCATGGTGATGGTAGACGCCGCCGATGAGCGGGTGCAAAAAGCGGATGTGCTCCAAAATCCATTTGCCGTTGGTGGTGTGGCTCTTGAACTGCTCGTACTCGAGCGCGCTCAGCGGCTCGGCCTTGTGCAGGTCTTCGAGGCTCAGAGCAAGCTTTCCAATATCGTGAATCAAGGCGCTGTCGGCGATGTGCTCGACCGTCAATTGCGGTAGGTTCAGGTGCTCGGCTATCTGGCGAGCGTTGTCGCTGACGCGCTGGCAGTGGCTGTGGGTGACGGGGTCTCTTGCTTTGAGCATGTTGCTGAGCATCACGATCGAGTGTTCGTAGAACAGATCAATCTCAAGCTCGCTGAGACTTCCGTTGCCGACGAAGGGCGGCGGTGAGTTGGCTGGGTCCGGCATGGTTATCCTGGGTACGGGTATTTCTACGCTGACTCGATAACAGATATTCGACACCACACCATGTAAGTACAGGTAGTATAGTGTGGGGGCCAGAAATCAGCGCGCCAACACTGCCCAAGTTGCGATTGGGCAGGCGGCCATGCTAGTGGCTTGGATCATGTCAGGGAATCGGGCGCTTTGTGGCGCGGTTATTGCGCATGGTTCGCGAGCCGCCGTTTGCCCCGCCCCCCTTCCAAGTTATCGAGACCCTTTCGTGACCCAAGAGCGAAGCCTACATGTCGAGACCGCGGTGCCTGCTCGCTCCATGGAGCTGCCCGAGGTCGTGCTTGGTGGCGAGGAGGCCCGCGAGAAGCCCCAAACTCGCCTGCTGCCAGGGCGCGTGGAGGTGAATTGGACGTTGTATCCCTGTTATTTGCTCGTGCTCGTTTCGGGCAGCCTGGTGGTCAATTATTCCATCGACACGGGCGAGTGGGCGCTGGGCATGGTCGTGGCCGCCTGGGTGCTGCTCTTTATCTGGAACTGGGTTTACGGCGTGGCTTACCGTTATCGACGCGCCTTGATCAAGTACTTCTCGTTTCTGATGGCCGTCGTCATGGGACTTGGCCTCGCTGCGCTGAGCTGGGAGAAGGGCCAGCCCCAACTCGTCGCGATAGCCGGCGAGCTCGTCGCGCGCGGTGAGGTCACGCGCCTTGTCTGGGCGTGCTGGATGATGGTCGTCAATCCGGCGTTGCTCGTCTTTCACATGGTTTTTCTGGGGCGAGGCTACCGCGTCAAGCGACTGCGTGTTAAATCCGTTGACCAGGCAAAGACTGCCTGAACGCTGTAAGTCTTAGGGCACGCACATGACGTTGATGACGATATTTTGGACTTTTGCGGCGTTTGCCTTCGCGCTGGGCGCGGTGGTTGGCAGCTTTTTGAACGTCGTGATCTACCGCGTGCCGGCCGGCAAGTCGGTGGTGACGCCGGGCAGTCATTGCCCGATCTGCGGCCATGCTATTCGCTGGTATGACAACGTTCCGATCCTGTCCTGGGCCCTGCTCCTGCGTGCACGCTGTCGCGACTGCGCCGCGCCGATCCCGGCGCGCTATGCGCTGGTCGAGACACTTACCGGGCTTTTGACGCTCGCTCTGTGGTTCAAGATCGGCTGGCGCCACTTTCAGGACATCGATCTTTTCAATGAGCTGGCCGTCTCCACGCTGGCCGTGCCTTTTGGCTTCTATTTCTTTTTTATCTGCCTGCTGGTGGTCGTCACCTTCGTCGATCTCGACCATTATTTGATTCCCCACGAGTTCACGTTTCCCGGCATGGCCATCGGCATCGCCGCAGCGTTCGCGCTCTCCAGCGAGCACATCATGGCGCCGGGTTCGATGGGGGGCTTCTGGCCGCCGGTGACGCCCTCGGTGAGCATCATCGGCCTGCTCGTGGGTGGACTGACGGTGGTCGTGATCTTCGTGCTCTACTATGCGATACGCGGTGCTGAAGGCATTGGCGGCGGAGATGTGACCTTGATGGCCGTGATGGGAGCCTGGCTCGGGTGGCCTAGTCTGGTGTTCATCTTCTTTGCAGCGAGCTTTCAGGGCGTGATCGCCGCGGGCATCGGTCATCTGATGGGCGGGCGCTTTTTAAAACACTCCGCCGAGATCATCGCCGAGCATGACGCCGCTTTTGGTGGCGAGGCCGAGGTTGTTGCAGTGGGCGAGCCTGGCGAGCAAGAAGAGCAAGGAGAGCTCGTCGGCGGTATGGCGGTGCCCTTTGGGCCGTTTATCGCGCTGGCCGGCCTGGAGTACTTCTTTTTGGGCGAGTTTTTGCCGGCCGAGCTGACGATGAGCTACATCTACGGCATCTGGTAATGGGACCCACGACGCGTCGCATGGGCTTTCCGGGAGGCTTGAGAGCACAGCTCTTGCTCGGCCTTGGGGCCTTGTTGCTCGCGATGCTGACGCTGGTCTCGATCACTTTTGTGCACACCACCAAGCGCCAGCTCCAACAGGCCTCGCTTGGCCACGCCCAGGCGCTGGCCGAGCTGCTCGCTGAGCAGGCCGGGGGCGCCGATACATTCGAATCGTCGTCCTTGGAGCGCTTTGCGCGCGCCGGCTCGCTGGAGTTTGCGGCCGTCGAGACGGCCGAGGGCGCCGCCTGGCAGAGTTTTGGCCCCGGCGCGCTGCATGAGGCGCTCGAGGGTCTCGATGGCGAGCGCACCTACCGCGTGCTCAGCCACGCCGGCTCACCGCATCTGTTGGTTGCCACGGCTCGCCAGGTGCAGGGGCGGCGTTTGCGCGCTGCGGTGGGCGTCTCGCTTGCGCCGGTTCAGGCCAAGATCGACGAGGCCGAGGCGCTGGTCTTGATGTATTTGTTCGTCGACATGTTGTTCATCATCATCGTGGGCTACGCGTTTTTCACCTACCTGGTGGTGCGTCCGATTCGCGCGATCGGCGTGGCCACCGAGCGCGCGGCGGGCGGAGATCTGGCCAGCCCGATCGCGTTTTTGCCCGGCAACGAGTTTGGCCAGGTCGGTCGCAGCTTCAATCGCATGCTCGGTGAACTCGAGAACAATCGCGGGGTGCTCGAGGAGCGCCTGCGCGTGATCGAGGAGGCTCAGAGGTCGCTCGTGCGCGCGGAGAAGCTCGCCAGCGTGGGCCAGTTGTCGGCAGGTGTTGCCCATGAGGTGGGCAATCCGCTGGCGGCAATCCTTGGCTACACCGACATCTTGCGCGACCGCGAGCTCGAAGAAGAGGTCGCCACCGACATCCTCGATCGCGTGCAGGTTCAGGTCGAGCGCATCCAAAAGATCGTGCGCGAGCTGCTCGATTTCAGCCGCGACGACAGCGAGGAGGCCGTCGAGCCGACCGATCTCGCGGGCTGCGTCGAAGAGGCGCTGCACCTGATGTCGGCGCATCCGCGCGCGCGACACGTCGTGCTGCACAAGTCGATCGAGGCCGGCTTGCCCCAGGTGGCGGCCGTGCACTCGGCGGTGGTGCAGGTCCTGGTCAACCTGGTGGTAAACGGGGCCGACGCCCTGGCAGGCGCAGAGCTCGCTGGCGAGCAGGCGGCGGTGTGGGTGGAGGCTCGGCGCGGCGGTGGCGAGCGCGGGGACGTGGTCGTGAGTGTTCGCGACAACGGGCCGGGGATTTCAGCCAAGGCGGCCGGGCGGATCTTCGATCCGTTCTATACGACCAAGGAGCCGGGCGCGGGCACGGGCTTGGGCCTTGCGATAAGCTTGCGGATCATGCAGCGCTTTGGGGGCGATATCGTCGTTGGCCAGGCGCCCGAGGGCGGGGCATTGTTCGAGTTGGTGTTTCGCGCAGCTTAGTTGTCACAAGGAGTTCGACGGCTTATCCTGTAGGCCGTGTTGTCGCTCCCCGTTGCCCCAAAGAATCCATGCTCAAACTGCGTGTTTTGATAATCGATGACGAAGAGAGCATTCGTCATATGTTGACGTTGGTGCTTCGCAAGGAGGGTTGCGAGGTGCGCTCGGTGGCCAATGGTCAGGAGGGGCTGGTCGAGTTGATGGCCGGCGATTTTGACGTGGTGGTGTGCGATGTGCGCATGCCGGTGATGGGTGGCTTGGAGCTGCTCGAGGAGCTCAAGCAGCGCGCGATCGAGACGACGGTGATCGTGATGAGCGCGTTTGGCAGCCGGGAGTTGGCGATCGAGGCGCTCAAGAAAGGCGCTTATGACTACATCGATAAGCCGTTCAAGAAAGACGAGATCATCCTGACGATTCTCAAGGCGGCGGAGCGCTTGCAGCTCAAGCGCGAGAACAAAAAGCTCAAGGAGACGCTGGAGGAGTCGGACAGCTTCGAGGGGATCATCGGGCGAAGCGAGTCGATGCAGGAGGTCTATCGCACGATCAAGAAGGTGGCCACCTTCAAGTCGACGGTGTTGATCGCCGGGGAGTCGGGCACGGGCAAAGAGCTTGTGGCGCGGGCGATTCACAACCTCTCGTCGCGTCGTAACAAGTCGTGGGTGCCGCTCAACTGCGGGGCGATCCCGGAGGCGTTGCTGGAGAGCGAGCTCTTCGGGCACGTCAAGGGCGCGTTTACCGATGCCTCGAGTAATAAAAAGGGCATGTTTCAGGAGGCCAACGAGGGCACGATCTTTCTCGACGAGATAGCGGAGCTGCCGCTGGCCTTGCAGGTCAAGATCTTGCGGGTCATCCAGGAGGGCGAGCTTCGCCGCGTCGGGGAGAATACGAGCACGCCGGTCGATGTGCGCATCATCGCGGCGAGCTTGCAGGAGCTCGGTGAGCGGGTCGCGCAAGGGCTGTTTCGCGAGGACTTGTATCATCGGCTCAACGTGATTCAGATCCGCTTGCCGGCCCTGCGGGAACGCAAGGACGACATTGCGCTTTTGGCGAGCCACTTTCTGGCCAGCCAGAACGCGCGCATGGGAACGCGGATCAAGGGTTTTACGCCCGAGGCAATGAAAGTGATGATGGAGTATGCGTGGCCGGGCAACGTGCGCGAGCTGCAAAATTGTATCGAGCGCGGCGTGGTCTTGTGCGAGGCGGACAAGATCGACGCGCGTGACTTGCCAAGGCGGCTTCGCGAATCATCGGACGTGATCAACCAGCTCTTTTTGACCGACGAGCTGTCGATCAAGAAGATGAGCTCGGCCATGGAGAAGATTCTGATCCGCCGGGCGCTGGAGAAGACCGAGGGCAATCGCACCTCGGCGGCCAAGTTGCTGCAGATCAGCCACCGGGCGCTCTTGTACAAGATCAAGGATTACAAGCTCGATGCCGCCGCCGACTAGGTGATGCGGTGCAGCTTGAAGGCGAACTCGGGCGTGGGATAGGTCATGCCCGTGAGCTCGTCGAGCAGGAAAGATCCCAGATCGAAGTTACCCGGAGGGATCTCGTTGAAATCGCAGGCCGTCATGCGAGCGAGGGTGGTGTCGAGGGCCTGGTTGATCGCGTCGTCGTCGAGCTCGTCGAGGAGCTCGTCGGCGCGCCGGCGGAAGTGGCGCTCGTAGAGATTGTTGAAGATCGAGGAGACCATCTCGCCGCCGATCATCGTGCGCTTGTAGATCTCGGGCATGAAAACGGGGGCGTCGACTTCGAAGGTGGTGGTCGCCCAGTCGAAGAAGCAGTCGAGGTAGTCTTCGAGGCCGGTGTCGCCCACGGCGCGCAGGATGAAGTAGGCCGATTTGATTTGATGCACGACGTATTCGCGCATCATAGGGCGCACGATGTGCTCTTTGGCCAGGGTCTTGAGCGCGCGGTCGTCCGTGCCATCGGGCATGCGCCAGCGCCTTGGCGGGATGTGATTGAGAAAATAGGGCACGGCGTTGGGGCGTGTCGAGACTTCGACGATCGAGCGCCACTGGGCAACGCTAGCCGGGCTGCGCGTGTAGAGATGACACTGGATGAACAGATGCTCGGCCAGCAGGGCCAGGGCCGCGCGGATTCCGACCGAATCGTCGTGGGTCAGACCGGTAAACTTGGTCTGAACGGCGGTGCCAATATCGTTTGAGATCTGGTGGCGGCGGCGAATCCCCATGCGAAGGATCATGTCCTCATAAAAGAGGTTACGATCGTTGTTGAGCTGGGTAGCGCGGTCGGTCTGGAAGAGTTGCAGGAGCAGGCGAGCCTGGCTGAACTGGCCCTCGGAGAATTTCTGCTCGACGAGCTGTAGCAGCTTCTGGGCTTTGGGATCGAGGCCGTCGCTCTCGAGCATGAATCCGATCCACAGCTCGCTGGCGAGCAGGATCTCGGCGACGCTGAGCTGCTGATCGGGCGGCAAGCGGTCGTTGTTGATCAGCATGGTGAGCAGCACGCGCCCGCCCTGCAAAATCTCCTTGCTGTCGAGGCGCACCTTTTGAAGATTGGTCGGCGTTTTGGCAGTGCCACTGCGACGCTTGAGCGGTGATGCGAATTCGGCCGTGTCGTCAAAGGGGTTGATGAAGCCGGCCAGCTCGTCGAGCGCTTCGTCGCTAGCCGATTTTTCGCTCTCGACGTCCTGCTCGCTGACGATCTCGACCTCGTCGCCATCTTGCGGTTCAGCGTCGTCGTCGGATTCAGCGTCGTCGTCGGATTCAGCGTCATCGGCCGGTTCGGCGTCAACGGCCGATTCGGCGTCATCGGCGTCATCGGCGTCAATGGCCGATTCGGCGTCATCGGCCACCTCTTCAACGGCCTCGAACTCGCCGGTGTCCTCGGCGGGGTCGATAACTTCGTTGTTCTGAGGCGGCGGTGGCGGCTTAAAGCCTGGGCTCTGGGGGTCGAGCAGGGGGGCCTGATAGTCGGGCTCCCAGATGTCAGGAACCGTCTGCAAGAGCACCTCGGCGACGACGACGAGCAGCGGGTCGTGGGCCGGGCAGTTTGCAAGGCGGCTGCTCACGCGCGGGCGCACCTTGAGCAGGAGGTGATCGAGGTAGGTGCCCTCGAAGTCCGCAGGCGGCTCGGGGGAGCCTTTCAATAATTTGAGGAATCGCTTCAACATAACCGACATCGGCCAGGCCATAATGTGGTGACGGGCGCGGGCGCACCGACTTCATTGACGAAGACGACACTCCACGAACAACGGTACAATGGGTACCATCGAAGTGTGAATTAGCGAGCGCTTCGAACTCTCGGAAAAGTCCCACATTCGCGGCACTGCCGCAAGCATTTTGTCTCGTCAGTCGACACGAAGGCGATGGCCGTCGCCGGTGATTCGCTTAACGTAGCTGTCGAAGTCGAAGGTTGGGGAGTGCTCGGGCACGTGGCAACTCGTGCACTGCTCGACGCCCGGTTTGCGCACGATGTGTTGGGGCGTGCCCTGGGCGTTGATCGGTGCCATGCGGTGCTCGGAGCCGGGGCCGTGGCAGCTCTCGCAGCCGACGTTCTTGAGGTCTTTGACGACCGTGGTGCCGTTGATCTCGAAGTTGTACTCGAGCTTGTTGAGCACGCTGCCGCCGGGCTGCTCCCAGCCGACGACATGGCAGCCGATGCAGTTCTGGTCAAAGGCCTTGTCGCGCGCCTCGAGGGTTGCGACGGCCTTGCTGTGGTGCGTGGTCTGCCAGAAGTCATGTGCGGCGCTGTGGCACATCTGACATTGCTGGGTGCCCACAAAGAAGGGCTGGCCCTCGATAATGGGCAGCGGGTCGCGCTCGATCTGGGTGCTGAGCTCCTGAAGGCTGCGGTTGAACTGCTCGCGGGCGGCCTTGACCTGGGGCTCGAGGCCGTAGCCCGGCTCCATGGGGACGGGGCGGTACAAGAAGGCGCTCGCTTCTTCGGGCAGCTCGATCGCCGCTCCATCGATGGCTGACTTTCGCGCCTCGAGCTCACCCAAACGCTCGCGCAGGCGAGCGGCCAGGGGGGACTCACTGCCGCCCTCGGCGGCGGGTAGTCGGGCGATGCTTTCCTGGACGTGGGCTATCTGGCGATCGATGGTCTCGAGCTCGGTCTTGCCGCCGGCGCGCGCGTTGACAAAGGGGCGCTTGCCATCTTTTGCGTAGAGTTTGAGCACGCCCATGTAGCGGCCCTGATCGTAGGCCTCGAGCGTAAAGCCCTGGCCGGCCTGGTCGACCTGGTCGGTCTCGCGCGGGCCGTGGCCGACGATCACGAAGTCGAGCGCAGGAAACTGCTCGAGCAGCGCCTTGGCGGGGCCAAGCTCGCCGTGAAAGACGAGCACGGTTGCCCCGACGCCGGCCGCTTTGAGCGTGGCCAGGGCCCGCTCGATGGCCGGTGCGTGGGGCGTGGTCGCCACACCCTCGATGCCCTCGAAGTGCATGGGATCGACGGCGCCGATCAGCCCGAGCTTAAGTTCGCCGAGCTTGGCGACATGGGTCGCCTCGAAGCCCTGGCCCTCGATCGTGAGGTTTGCCGCAACGATGGGCAGCGTGGCCTGGGCCATTTTCTCGAGATAAAAGGCTGTGCCCAGCGCGAAATCGCGCTCGCCGGGCACGGTAAATGCGGTGCCCATCGCGCGGTGGGCGGCCGTGAGCACGTCGGCCTTGGCGCGCTCCTGGGGCTCGAGGTGGGCGTCGAGCTTGGCGTGCTCAAAGAGCATGTCGCCGGTGTCGATCATCAGCGCGCCGGGGTGCAGCGCCTTGGCGTCGATCACGTATTGGGTGACGCGGTCGATGCCGCCGAGCAGGATGTCGGCCGTGCAGCCGCAAGGCTCGGTATAGCCTTTGAGGCCAGTGACGAAGTAGAGCGCGGGCGCCTCAGGGCCCAGATCCTGGGGCGAGAGCGATCCTGGCACCACGCCGCCATGCAAGGATTTCTTGGCGGGCAGTACGCTGGGCTGCTCCAAGGGCGTCGCCGTGGTGGTGTCTTCGGGCGCAACCTTGTTGCGATCACAGCCGGCCGAGAGCAGGGCGATGGTCAGGAGCGCCGTGCAGGCGTTGTGGGTGAATTTTGGGGTCGGCAAAAGGCTCATTTTCGGTTGAGAAGCTTGTGGATGTTCAAGTGTTCCCAGGCCAGCGCCTCGTTGTAGTGCGCATAGCGCATTTCCATCTCGCGAAACTCGGGGGTGTGGACGCAGCGTCGGGAGTTGTTGCGGTTCGGGGGATGAACGGCGTGCAAGATCTCGTGGTAGACGATGAAGGCGACGAAGAAGTCGGGCACCCAGTCCTGATCGAGCACAGGGTGGACGCGGATGAGGCGCTGGTCAAAATCATAGCTGCCAAAGCGGATGCTGCGCCGGCCGCGGCCATCTCGGCCCCAGGTGATCGCGATGTCCTCGAAACCATCGAGGCCGAGCTCGGCGCGGATCACGTCGAGCATGCTCTGCAAATCGTGGTGGGCGCCGTCGCTCTGGCGGTTGTCGGCGTCTTGCTCGAAGCGAATCTCGTCTCGGTGCTCGTCGATGTAGGCGCGGATCAGCTCGCGGCTCTCTTCGCCCTGGCCTCTGGCAAGGCCGATCAGCGCGTCGGCCGTGGCGTGGTCACAGCCGATGAACATGTGGTGGATGCGCACCACGTAGCGGTTCTTGCGCTTTCGTGAGCTGACCATGCGACGGCGGTTGTCGGTGAGCACCAGGTCGACCACGCCGAGCTCGCGCTCGAGCGAGCGGTGCAGCGCCTGGGCCTCGGCGATGGCCATGCGCATGTCCGAGGGCAGCTCGTTGAGCACCAGCGCGCCGCGCGTGGAGGTGCGGTTTGCGCTCTCACGAAGCGTATGCAGTTCCACCCATTCCCATAAGGTTCGCTGGTTCATGTTCGTCGAGCTACGTCTGGCGATGAGCACTGAGCGGCCAAAAAATGCGGACGCGCCTGCGGATCCTGAGTCTTGTAACCGCGTTGAGGGTAACATGCGTTCCCGGGCGAGGGGAAAATCGTTGTCAGCCTTCAAGAAGCTCAGCCCTTGAGGGCCTCGAGCTCGCCCAGGCTCGCTGTGAGCGTGGTGCGCTCGTCGTAAAAGCCTGCGAGCTTCTCGCGCTCCTTTTGAACGACTGCCGGCGGCGCTTTGGCGACAAAACCCTCGTTGGAGAGCTTGCGGCTGATAAACTCGATGTCGGCGTCGACGCGGCCGATCTCTTTGTTGAGGCGGGCGAGCTCCTCTTCGATGTCGATCAAGCCCTTGAGCGGGATGCGGATCTCGATGCCGTCGGTCATGGCTGTGGCAACACCCTCTAACTTTGCGCCCACATCGCGGCTGACGATCGTCAAGGTGGTGGCCTTGGCCTGGCGGCAGATGTAGGCGGCGCCGCGCTCGATGGTGGCGCGCTGTGAGGCGTCCTCGGTGACGAAGAACACCTCCTCGATCACCACGCCCGGCTTGACGTTGGTCTCGCCGCGGATCGTGCGAATCGAGGTGATGATGCCGATGAGCAGCTCCATGGACTCGCGGGCCTCAGCCATGGCGAGCTCGGGGCGCGCGAGCGGGAAGTCGGCGATCATGATGCTCTTGGGCGCATCGTCGCCGCGTGGCAGCGACTGCCAGATGTCCTCGGTGATGTAGGGCGTGATCGGGTGGAGCAGGCGAAGCGCGGCCTCGAGCGTGAACAAGAACGTGCCCTGGGCGGCGCGGCGCGTGGGGCCGCCCTGCTCGGAGGTGTCGTAGAGAGCGGGCTTGATAAGCTCGATGTACCAATCGCACAGATCGTTCCAGACGAAGCGGTAGAGCATCTGGGCGACCTCGTTGAAGCGAAACTCTTCGAGGCCAAGCTTGACCTGGGCGACGGTGTCGTCGAGGCGAGCGAGGATCCAGCGATCGGCGATCGAGAGATCGTCGAAGACGACCGGGCGCGTTGAGGCCTCGTCGCTCCAGGCCTGGGTGTAGGTGCGGTAGGCCGGCGGCTGAAAGTCGGCCAGGTTCATCAGGCCAAAGCGCGCGGCGTTCCAGAGCTTGTTCAAGAAGGCGCGGTAGCCGCTGACGCGCTTGATGTCGAGTTTGACGTCGCGCCCTTGTGCCGCATAGATCGCCAGAGTAAAGCGCAGCGCATCGGCGCCGTGGGCATCGACGCCGTCGGGGTACTGGCGCAGCAGCTCGGCGTGCAGCTCGGGGTCGAGGTCTTCGCTCTTGGCGCCGTAGATCATGTGCAACGGATCGATCACGTTGCCGTAGGTCTTGGACATCTTGCGGCCTTCGGCGTCGCGCACCATCGCGTGCAAGAAGACCTTGTCAAAGGGCACCTCGTCCATGAAGTAGATGCCCATCATCATCATGCGCGCCACCCAGAAGAACAAGATGTCGAAGCCCGTCTCGAGCACCTGGGTGGGGTAGAACTTGTCGAGCACCGCGGTCTTCTCCGGCCATCCCATCGTGGAAAACGGCCACAGGGCGCTGGAGAACCACGTGTCGAGCACGTCTTCGTCGCGCGTGAGCCTGGTCGAGCCACAGCCCGTGCAGGCCGCCGGGTCTTGGCGCGCGACGGTGATGTGCTCGCAGTCGGCGCAGTACCAGGCCGGGATCTGGTGGCCCCACCAGAGCTGTCGGCTGATGCACCAGTCGCGGATGTTGTACATGAAGTGGTCGTAGGTCTTCTTCCACATCGGCGGGATGATCTCGGTGCGCCCGCTCTCGACCGCATCGATCGCCGGCTGGGCCAAGGGCTTGCCTTTGACGAACCATTGCAACATCGGCAGCGACTCGACGATCGCGCCCGTGCGTTGGCTTCGCCCCGGCGCAAAGGGCTTGTCCTCGATCTTGTCGAGCAGGCCGAGCTCCTCAAAGCGCTGGATCACGAGCTTTCGAGCGTCGTAGCGATCCAGGCCATGGAATTCTTCGGGGGCGTTGGTGTTGATGCGCGCGTGAAAGTCGATGACCTGGATGCGCTGGAGACCGTGGCGGTTTCCGCACTCGAAGTCGTTGGGATCGTGGGACGGCGTGACCTTGACGGCGCCAGTGCCCTTGGTCGGATCGGGCAGGATGTCGTCGGCGATGATCGGGATCTCGCGCCCGACGATTGGCAGGCGCACCATCTTGCCGATCATGTGCTGGTAGCGCTCGTCGTCGGGGTGCACGGCCACGGCCGTATCACCCAGCATGGTCTCGGGCCGCGTGGTGCCCACGACGATGTGGCCGCTGCCATCGGCCAGCGGATAGCGCAGATACCAGAACTTGCCCATCTCCTCTTCGCGGTCGACCTCGAGATCGGAGAGCACCGTCTGGCCGATCACGTCCCAGTCGACCATGCGCTCGGCGCGGTAGATCAGCCCGTCCTCGTAGAGGCGCACGAAGGCCTCGCGCACGGCGACGTTGAGGCCTTCATCGAGCGTGAAGCGCTCGCGCTCCCAGTCGCACGAGGCGCCCATGTGTTTGAGCTGCTCGATGATACGACCGCCGTGCTCGGCCTTCCACTGCCAGACGCGCTCCAAGAACGCCTCGCGCCCGAGCTGGTGGCGATCGAGGCCCTCTTTGGCGATCTGGCGCTCGACCATGATTTGCGTGGCGATGCCGGCGTGATCGGTGCCTGGCAACCACAGCGCCTCGTAGCCCTCCATACGCTTCCAGCGAATGAGCAGATCCTGCAGGGTCACGAACAGAGCATGGCCCATGTGCAGGCTGCCGGTGACGTTGGGCGGGGGAATGACGATCGTGTAGGGCTCTTTTTCGCTGTTCTCATCGGCGTGAAAAAAGCCGTTCTCAAGCCAAAACTCGTACCATCCCGCTTCAACTTCAGTCGGATCGTAACTCTGATCGATTTTCATGGGCTTGCTCGGTTCGCTGTGTCGGTGATCGTAGGGTGCGCGTCCAAATCGGGGGTGCTGTATACAACAGGCGAGAGCGCTGAGCCAAGAGACATTGGGCTCAATGGATCGGCACGCTCACGAAACCAGGCCTGCCGCTGACCTATTCTCCAAAACGAAGACCACGTGCTTGTGAATCCCTTTGCCCAGCCATTCAAAGTGCGTGATTTCAAAGCCCGCCGCTCTAAAGCGCGGCCGCCATCCCGCCGGCGTATCGAAGTTGAGCGGCTCCTTTCGCATGCCGCGCAGGCGATTGGCGCTGTGGTCGAGAAAGGTCGTCAGGCGACGGTCCCAGGCGGCGATGTAGGTCGTCTCGAGGATCACCAGCTTGTGGCAGACGCGCCCGGCCTCGCGGATTACCTGGTCGGGGTCGTGGCAGTGGTGGAGCACGTAGGAGAGGATGCCGACGTCGAAGGCGCCGTCGGCGAAGGGGAGCGTGCGCCCGTCGTAAGTGGCGGCTCTCAGGTGCGTGCGGTTTCGGCTGGAGACGTCGACGAGCTCGACCTCAAAGCCGGCCTCGGATGCGCTCAGACCGACATAGCCCTCGCCGGCGCCGATATCGAGCAGGCGCTCGCCAGGGCTCAGGTGCGCCGCGATCGTGGCAAATTTGTCGCGGGCGCGCTGGCGCAAGATCGCGTCGAGGGCTTTTCGGGCCACCTCGACGAGCAAAACGACACTGAAAGGGATGAACTGAGCGGCCATGATGCTCGCGTGCGCGTCTTTGGGAATCGAGGGGGCGTAAAACAGGTAGCTCGCTGCAACGAGCAGACCGAGCAGCAAAAAAGCGTAGGTGCGGGCAAGCAGCGCGCAGACAAGGACCGGAGCGAGGTACCACGGATGAAAGACGGGCGATAGCAGCAGGTAGCCAGCGAGCGCTGCGGTGAGGCCTGCGAGCAGGCGGCGCGGGTCGCGGCCGTCTTGGGCCAGGGTGGCGCAGACAACTGTCGCGACGGTGATGAGCGTCAGCCAGGGCGTCACCAGGTGGCCCATGGGGTCGGTGATGCCCTCGCGGTAGCCGAGCAGGTGCAGCGCGCCGTAGTAGATGGGCGCGTTAAACGAGAAGGTCTCGGCGTAGAGCGCAAACGAGCTTTGGTGGTTGGCGAGCAGCTCGGGGTGCCAGAAGAGCACGTAGCCTGCGGCGATGGTCGCAATACTGGTCGAGGCGGCGGCGATCATGGCGACAAAGGAGTGCTTGCGGGCGATGTACCAGCCCAGCACGGGTGCCCCGGCGAGGATCGTCAGCTTGGAGAGCGCGCCCAGGCCGATCGCCAGGCCGAGGTGGTAGGGCTTTGCGCGCAGGGCAAAGCCGACCATGAGCAGCAGCCACGGGATCAGCAGGGCTTCGGTGTGGCCGCCGGCGATGAGCTCCCAGTAGACAAACGGGTTCCAGGCATAGAGCAGCGCAAGCCAGCGACTTCGCCCGAGCATGGCGAGCAGCCTGACCAGCAGCACCACGCTTGCCAGATCCGCGAGCAAGAAGAGCAGCCGGATCGCGCGCTCGCTCGAGAGCACACCGAGCCTTGCGATCCCCGCGCCCAGCGCAAAGGTGGCCTGTGCAAGCGGTGGGTAGAGCGTGTGGTAGTCCGGCGAGTTGAGCTGAGCGTACAGGCTTTGGCGCGTGGCCGGCGCGCCCTCCAGCACCTGCGAGGGCCTGGACGCATAGGGGTTTTGGCCCTCGAGCACCAGCTCGCCGTCCCAGGCGTAGCGATAGACGTCGTCGGAGAGCGAGACGGGGGCGGCCAGCGCGCCCAGGCGCAAGACGGCGGCCGTTAGAACCACAAAGACCAGCCAGCCCCGCGGCGTCTGCGCCGCAAAGCGCGCGCGCACCCGCCAGGCCAACGCTGCGAGCACGAGCGCCGAGGACGCAAACAGCGCAAAAAAGATCGCGAGGTGCTCGCGCGGCGCGTACGAGGTGGAGACCAGAGCCGTCAGGGCTGCGATCAACGCGATGGGGATCAGAATTCGCATAGTCGGGTGACCTGAGGGCCGACCTTTGGCGGCGGGCTGCAGGAAGTCAGGCCAATAGGCTAGCCGATGCGTACGACGTGGTAGTTCTTTTTGCCGGCGCGCAGGACGAGCATCGATTCGCTGGCCAGGCTTGCCAGAGTGACGCGGGCGTTGGGGTCGTCGACGCGCTCGTTGTTGATGTAGGCGCCGCCTTGGGCGAGCAGGCGGCGCGCCTCACCCTTGGATTTTTGCAGGCTCGTCTCGACGAGTAAGTCGACGAGCAACAGCTCGCCGTCGGCCAGGGACGCGCGGGCGACGGTGGTCGAGGGAACGTCGGCAAAGACCGAGTTCAGGTCGCGGTCGCTCAAACCCTCAATACGCTCGCCAAAGAGCATGCGGCTTGCGCGAAGGGCCTTGTCGGCCTCGTCTTGGCCGTGCACGAGGGCGGTGACCTCGAGGGCTAAGCGGCGCTGGAGCTGGCCCTGGTTCTGGCCGGCTTCGAGCTCGGCTTCGAGCACTTCGACCTCGGCCTGACCCAAAAACGTGAAGAAGCGCAAGAGCTTGATTACGTCGCGATCGTCGATCGAAATCCAGTACTGATAGAACTGGTAGGGGCTGGTGCGCTCGGCGTCGAGCCAGACCGCGCCTTGCTCGCTCTTGCCGAGCTTTTGGCCGGTGGCCGAGGTGATCAGCGGGAAGGTCAGGCCAAAGGCTGGCGCGCCGGTCTTCTTGCGGATGAGCTCGGTGCCGGCCGTGATGTTGCCCCACTGATCGGAGCCGCCGATTTGCAGCGTGCAGCCGTTTTGCTGGTAGAGGTGCAGAAAATCATAGGCCTGGATCAGCATGTAGCTGAACTCGGTGTAGCTGATGCCTTGCTCGCGCTCCTCTAAGCGCGTTCGCACGGAATCCTTGGCGAGCATGGCGTTGACGCGAAAATGCTTGCCGACCTCGCGAAGAAAGTCGATGTAGCTCCACGTTTTCATCCAGTCGGCGTTGTTGACCAGCGGGGGCACGTCGGCCCGGCGAGGGTGCGCGCCGGGGCCGACGGTCTCGGGATGAAGCGCCATGGCGCGGTCCAAGATGGTGCGAAGCTGTGCGCCTATGCCGGCCAGGTTCTCTTCGAGCACGTCGTCGGTGAGCAGGTTTCGCTCCTCGCTCTTGCCCGACGGATCGCCGATTAGCCCCGTGGCGCCGCCGACGAGCGCGACGGGGTTGTGGCCGTGGCGCTGAAAAAAGGCCAACGCCATGATCCCCACCAGATTGCCCACGTGCAGGCTGCTCGCTGACGGGTCAAACCCGCAATAGAGCGTCGTCGATGAGGTGAACAGCGCCTCGTCGAGCTCGTCGTGGGTTGTCTGGGCGATCATGGCCCTCCAGGATAGCTCCTGGAGGATCGAACTCTTGTGGGCGGTCATAGGCTTACTTGGCGTAGTCGATGGCGCGGGTCTCACGGATGACGCAGACCTTGATCTGGCCGGGGTAAGTCATCTCGTTTTCAATCTTGCGGGCGATCTCCCGGCTCAAAACGTAGGCCTGGTCGTCGCTGACGTTGGAGTGCTCGACCATGACGCGGATCTCGCGGCCGGCCTGGATGGCATAGGTCTTCTCGACGCCGTCAAAGCCCATCGAAATGCGCTCGAGGTCTTCGAGGCGCTTGACGTAGGTCTCGAGGATCTCGCGGCGCGCGCCGGGGCGAGCGCCGGAGAGCGCGTCGGCGGCGATCACGAGATGGGCGATCACCGAGTTTTGCGGCTCGTCGTTGTGGTGAGCGCCGATCGCGTTGCGCACGATCTCGTGCTCGCCATGCTTGCGCGCAATCTCGGCGCCGATCACGGCGTGGCTGCCGTCTTGCTCGTGGGTGAGCGCCTTGCCCATGTCGTGGAGCAGGCCGGCGCGCCGGGCGAGCTTGACGTTGACGCCGAGCTCGCTGGCCATCAGGCCGCACAAAAAGCCCACCTCGATCGAGTGAGCCCACATGTTCTGGCCGTAGCTGGTGCGGTATTTGAGCCGGCCCAGAAGCTTGATGATCTCCGGGTGCAGCCCGTGGATGCCCAACTCAAAGGCGGCCTTCTCGCCGTATTCCTTAATGATTTGAGCGACTTCCTGCTCGGTCTTGAGGGCGACCTCCTCGATGCGCGAGGGGTGAATGCGGCCGTCGCTGATCAGCTTCTCGAGCGTGAGGCGCGCGATCTCGCGGCGAACCGGGTCAAAGCCGCTGATGATCACGGCCTCCGGGGTGTCGTCGATGATCACGTCGATGCCGGTTGCGGCTTCGAGGGCGCGGATGTTGCGGCCTTCGCGGCCGATGATGCGCCCCTTCATGTCGTCGCTGGGAAGGGCGACGACGCTGACGCACTTCTCGGCGACGTAGTCACCGGCGTAGCGCTGTACGGCGACGGCGATGACCTTCTGGGCGCGCTTGTCGGCCTCCTCGACGGCGGCCTCCTCGATCTCGCGCACCTTGCGGGCAGCCTCGATCGTGGCCTCGCCGGTCATGCGCGCGATCAGATCGCGCTTGGCCTCCTCGACGGTGAACGAGGCGATTTTTTCCAGCGTGCTGGTGATGCTCGACTCGCGCTCGACGAGCTGAATCTCGCGCGTGGCGAGCTTCTTCTCGGCTTGCAGCGCGGCCTCCTCACGGCGGTGGTTGTCGGCCTCGCGCTCGTCGAGCTTGACAGCGCGCAGATCCTGGGTGGCCTCGCGCTTGGTCAGGCGATCTTCGACCTCGCGCGCCTCACCGCGGCGCTCCTTGAGCTCCTGGTCGGCCTCTTTTTGGGCCTCGAGCACGATCGACTTGGCCTCGAGCTCGGCCGCTTTGACCAGTGACTCGACCTTGGACTCGCCACGCTCGAGGATGCGTTTGGACTCGGCCTCGGCGTCGGCGCGCACTTCGGCGCGCACCTCCGTGCTGTATTTCTCAGTGAGCTCGCGGCGCACGCTGTCCGCCAGATCCTCACGCACCTCTTGTTCGACGCGGCGGCGAGTCTTCTCGATCGTCTCGTCACGCAGCTTGGTGATCTCTTCGTCGACCTTCACGCGCACGGCGTCCTGGGACTTGCCGCGGGCGTAGAAGATGCCCGCCGCGATGCCCAGAATAAGGCCGGCGACGATATATATGACAATCTCCATTACAATTACTCCTGATTTAAAGGCGCGAGGCGCGCGGAGCAGTAAATGAGCTCCGTGTCGGTCGCGATAACATCCATGGGTGCGTCGTGCTGCTCGAAGGGCAGGGCAACCTCGGCCAACTGCCAGTGGTAGGCGATACCCACGGCGATCGGGCGGTGGCTGCTGTTCTCGGAGTGCAAGATGCGGTCGTAATATCCCTTGCCGAACCCCAATCTTTGACCGCTGAGGTCAAAGGCCAGTGCCGGCACGAGGAAGAGTTCGATCTGTTCAATAGGTGCGGGCTGGCCCGTGGGCTCCAAGATTCCAAAGGCGCCGGTGACCAGCTCGCTGGAGTCGTCGACGGCTACAAACTCTAGACGTCCGTACTCACCAACGCGTGGCAGGTACGTAGAACAACCCTGCGCACGTTTTACATCGAGAAATGGGTGAATGTCGATCTCATTGCGAAAAGAGACGTAACCACCAATATGGTGGCACTTCGTAAAGAAATCAGCGGCTTGCAGGCGTTTGCAGACGGCCCGGGAGGCCTCTAGCGCTTGCTCGGCGGATATTTGTTGCCGTTGGTCGCGATAAAACGCGCGCAGCGCGGCCTTTTGCTGCGGTGTCGAACCTGGCGCTGCCATCGACGAGCTCCCCAACGAGTAAACGGTTGGATGCGGCTGCGCGAAGGGTGTTGGCAAAGCGTCTCTGTTTTAGCTCACAGCCGCTCGCATTCATCGAGCAGATCGGACAGCACCGCCGAGCGCGCCTTGAGCTGATTGCGCAGCTCGCGAAGCTGGCTCTGAGCTTCGAAGAGCTCCTCGGCCACGGTCATGCTGGCCAGCATGAGCAACTTGTCAAAAGGGGCCGCCGGCGCTGCGTCCTGCAGTTGGGCGACCTTTGAGTCAATATATTCGGCGAGTCCTTCGACAAAGGCGCGGTCACGATCGCTTCTAATCGTGAGTCGCTGGCCATGGATCTCGATGTTGATCGGGCCTTGACTCGGCGCCTCACCAGAGAAGGAAGTCCGCATTTTTTCAACGCTCGAAGCCTTGGAATTTTGCGAGCTCACTGCTACCTCCGGTGATGCAAACATCGGGAATATCAAAAGGAAATTGCGCTTCATAAGGTCAGAGACTGCCGCCAAACCGCTCGGGCTGTCGCTTCCTCAAATGGAGGATGCACTACCTTAGAGCGAGACTGCATGGTCTTCAACCGAAAAGCTTCGACAAAAATTCGCGCATCGTGTCGAGCAACGTCGTCGGGCAGGCAAGCGGTTTAGTTCAGTTAAGGTGTAGTAAGTCATTAGTAAACAAGCATTTTTATTGAAATCGGCGACCAAAATCACTACCCTGAGACTCCGTTGCCCCGGGCCTCTTCGGCCCATGAACGAGGAGCTTTTAATGGCGTTGATGCTGTCTGGTCGTGGTTTTGCCTCAAGTCTTTGCACCGTCTGGCTTGTCTTTCTGCTCGCCGCCTGCGGCAGTGAACAAATCATGATCATCGAGGGCGACGACAAGGGGTCGAGCACCACGGATGCGCCGCCTCTGGGCGAGCATGGCGGCTGGGGCATCGTCGAGCTCAGCGACCTCAACCAGGTTCGTCTCGAAGGCTTGCTCGTTGCCACCAACGAGGCCCGTGCTCAGCCCCAGGTCTGCGGCAGCTTTGGCCCGATGGCATCGGTCGCTCCCCTGAAGCGCCACGCCCTGCTTGACGACGCGGCCGTGGCCCACGCCGAGGACATGGTCGACCACAACTTCATCTCCCACGAAGGCTCCGACGGCAGCGACTTCACCGGCCGTATCGCCCGCGCGTACTACCCCGGTCTGGCGATGGGAGAGAACATCGCGGCGACCTATCGCGCCGCCGAGGGCGTCGTGCAGGGCTGGCTCGACTCCGAGAAGCACTGCAAGATCCTGATGAATCCTGACGCCACCGAGGTCGGCTTCGGCGTCGTCGATGGTGATCGGCTCAACGACTTCGAGGCCTACTGGGTGCAGGTGTTCGGCCGCCAGGAGTAAAATGCTTCGGTACTTGGGGGCAGCGATGGCCGGATCAGGAATCGAAATCGAGATCCTCGCCGAACTCAGCGAGCGCCTCGTCTTCTTCGATCTGCTGCATCTCGAGCAGCAGGATGTCGGCGTCGACCAGGTGCTCGGGGATGTCGAACTTGCCCGTGAGCACGGTGTCGGGCGCGAGCTGGCCGCGCTCGTAGAGGTCCCACATCTCGTAGCCGTAGCGCAGCTCTTCGGGCGCGCGGCCGAATCGAAAGAACGAGGTGATGTTGGCCACGTCACGCAGCAAGATTTTGCGGGCGTGGGGATTCTTGGACGCGCCGATCGATTGCGGGAAGTCGATGATCACCGGGCCGCGCTCTTCGAGCAGCACGTTGTAGACCGAGAGATCGGCGTGCACGACGTCGGCGCAGAGCATCTTGACGACCTCGGCCAAGATCTGGTCGCAGACCACGAGTCCTTGCTCCTTATCGAGATGACAATCCGAGATGCGCAGGGCCACGCCTCCATCCGATCCCCCGATGCACTCCATGACGAGCACACCGTCGACAAAGGCGAAGGGTTTGGGCACGCGCACCCCGGCGGCGTCGAGCTTGTAGATCGTGTCGACCTCGATCGAGTTCCACGCGGCCTCTTCTTGCTCTCGCCCATAGCGGCTGTGCTTGCCCATGGCACGCTGGTCGCGCGTATTGCGCACCTGGCGGCCCTCGGTATAGCTCGAGCGATTGCGAAAGGAGCGCTCCTGCACGCTCTTGTAGACCTTGGCCGCGCGAAGCTCGCCGCCCGACTCGACCAGATAGACCTGCGCCTCCTTGCCGCTTAGCAGCGGCCGAACGACGCTTTGAATGATCCCGTACTCGATGAGCGGCACCAGTCGTGGCGGTATCCGCATACTACTCCTTAAAAGTGATCCTAAACCCGCGCAGCGCGTCGCAACGGTTGAAACAAGACTCGGCCATGTACATGATTTGCAGGCCGGACGCCACCGCCAAGTTGGTAAGGGCCTTGGATATCAGGGGAATCCGCTGAAATATTCCTGGCCCTGTCGCCTCAGCGCCCGCACAAGCTCGAATACGAGCGCCGCCTTCTACCATCTACGCAGCCCCGCGTCTCTTGAGAAACGGCCAGTAGGCCAACAACGTCAAGCCGACCAGCCCGATCGCCAACCCTAGCTGAATGCCCGGGGTCAGCCCGGCCGGATAGATCAGGGGCACGATATAGTGGTCGATCCAACCCCCTTCAAGCCCCTCCGCTCCGGCATGCCAGCGAAAATGCCACTCCAGCGGCGTCAAAGGACAGGTCCACCCCACCACGCTGATGCCCACCCCGTAGGCCGCAACCGGCAGATGCACGCCCGCGGCCTTGGGCCAGCGCCGGCTCAAAAATCCCCCAAAAATCACGAACAGGATGAACGCGAAGTGCACGAGAAATAAGATGTCGGCGATCAGTCGATAGAGCATCGCTCGAAGAACCGGTCAAAGGGCACGGATAAGTCCTGCCGAAAGAACGCACGATCAGAAAGGGACATTCTCCCCAAATTGCACGAGAACCTCGAGCCAGGCGCCATGCGCCACTGGACTCCCAAGTGCTCGATCACGTTCTCGATCACGTTCTCGATCACGTTCTCGATCACGTTCTCGATCACGTTCTCGATCACGTTCTCGATCACGTTCTCGATCACGTTCTCGATCACGTTCTCGATCACGTTCTCGATCAACGGAAACGGAAACGGAAACGGAAACGGAAACGGAAACGGAAACGGAAACGGAAACACAACCTGCCGCCATGAACGCTCCGGTCAGATCGGCAACTCTTCAGACGAAGCGCTCGACACCTCGCAAGTGCGACGGTCGTGCCGCCCGCAGGCTGGCAGTCTACGCCCCACAAAGCCCCTGCACCAACGCCTAAGCGGTCTTCTTCCACCAGAAGGCGGCGGCCAGGCCGATGTTGACCGGCAGGATGAACGACAGCGTGATGCTGGTGTCCTGGTGGAGTGCGGGGATGGCGAGGCCGGCCGCGTAGAGGAGCAGGGCGATCAGGCTGGTGGCGGCCAGGGTGAGCCAGATGTAGGGCAGCCAGCGTTGGGCGCGGGCGTAACCGATGGCGTAGGCAAGGCCCAGGGGAAAGGCCAGAAAAGTCAGGGGGTTGGCCAAAAAGATGTTCTGGTTCCAGTAAGTCACCGTGTGCTCGGTGAAGAGGCTCATGCCGGCCAGCGCCAGGCCGGGCAAGCCCAGCAGCAGGCCGAGAAAGGCGTTTTGCAGGCCAAAGAGGATGCGCGGTGTGCGCGCCTTGGGGTTGCGGGCGCGCCAGCGGGCAAGCGCGACGGCGATCGCGGCGGTGAGCAGGCCCAGGGCGATTGCATAGGGCCAGTGCAGGGGTGGATGGTCGGGCACGGGGGCGCGCTCGGAGGTGTAGTAGGCGCTGCGGTTGACCACGAGCGGGGTGAGCTTTCCGCTGGCGTCGGTGTACTCGAAGTTGTCGATGGCGTCTTCGAGCTCGCCGGGCAAGAACATCTCCTCCCAGCGGGTGACCGGTTGGTCGATCTCGTTGTTCATCCAGAAGATCAGCAGGGCGTCGACAAAGGCGCTGCGCCCGGAGTGGCGGCGGGTGTGGCCGCGAAGCGTCATGCGGGCGGGCTCGGTGCCGGCCTGCTTGAACTGGCCGTCGACGGCCAGATCGATCACGTCGCGAATGCGCGTGGCGCAGTTGTCGTCATAGTGGTGGTAGAGGTACTCGCGGTTGTCGGGCAGCACGTTAGTGGCCAAGAACTTGGCGACCTCGACGCGCTTTTCGGGCGAGATGTTGAGCTCCTGGATGCGCACGGCGCGGTCGAAGCGCTTGTAGTGCTCATAGGTGCGCCGCACGTGGGCGTCGCCGACCCAAAACCACAGCCGGCCCATGACGAACTTGATCAGCATCGCCTTATCAAAGGAGAACATGCCGTAGTTGTAGAGGCGGCTGGTATTGTGGCGCGCATCCTCGACGACCAGGGCGGTGTGGCCAAACCAGGAGGGCACGTCGTCGCCAGGCTCGAAGGTTACAAGGCTGATCGAGAGATCTTCGCCGCGGCTGTCGCCGCTGCCCCACGGTGGCATGAGTTGGAAGGCCGAGGCGCTGGCCGGTGTCAGCGTGCTCAAAAGCAGGGCAAAGAGCAGGGCGAGCACCGTGGCGAGCGGGGCCGGGCGCGGGGCCGAGGCCGTCTGGAGATTTCTTTTCACCGTGTTTGCCATCTCTTTAGAACGTGTAGCCAAGGTTGAAGTGGAGGCTGCCAAAGCTCTCGCCGGGCTTGCGGTTTAGCACGATGCCGTAGTCGAAGAGCAGCGGGATTTGATCGACGATCAAGTAGCGCAAGCCGATGCCGGCCGTCGTGCGGATGTTGCCCAAACGATCGCCGTCGGGAAAAGCGTTTTTGTAACAGTTGGCCACGCTGCGGGTGTTCCCGGTGTCAAAGCAGTCGGTCAGCAGTCCGGCGTCAAAGAACGTGGCGCCGTACAGATTGATGTCCTTGATCAGCGGATAACGTAGCTCAGCGTTGTAATTGAGCAAGAACTCGCCGCCCAAAGCCTGCTGGCGCGCGCCGACCGGGCCAAGCGAGTTGGTGGGAAAGCCGCGCACGCTGCCGACGCCGCCCAGATAGAAGCGCTCGTCGGGCGGCACGAGCGTCTGGCGGCCAAAGAGCGGAATGATCTGGCCAAAGCGCAGGCCCTGCCCAAAGACCACGTCGTCGAAGATGCGCACGTAGGCGCTGGCCGCAAAGTTGAGGCGCAGATACGAGTCGCCGAGCACGTCTTCGGCGCCCTGGGTGAGCGCGTCGCCGCTGACAAGCTGGGGTTTGAGCTGCAGGTGGTAGCCCGCGCGCGGGTTGAGCGGGGAGTCGCGCCGATCGAGGGTGATCTCGGGGCTGAGCTTTCCGGTGGTGCGCCTGGGCGAGAAGATGCGCTCGTCGCCGATGCGCAGATCGGTGGTCGTCCAGGTGGCGGCCTGTTTGGCCTCGATGCCCAGGCTGACATAGAGGCGCTCCATGAGCTCGAAGAGCTCCTTTCGCAGCTCGAGGCGAAGGCCCCACTCCTCGCGCAGCACCTGGTCGTTGGTCACGCCGAGCAGATCGAGCATGTAGAAGGGCGTGATCGTCAGGTTGAGCTTGTCGATGTTGGTCCAGCCCTTCAAAAAGCGCGGGTGGTTGTAGATAAGCTCGGCGCCAAAGAGGTAGTCGAGGCCGGCGAACTCCTGGGCGGCTTCGAGCTCCTGGGCGGTATCGGCGCCTGCGCGCAGCACGTCGAGGGTGTCGATCGCGGCGATCAGGCGCGGGCGAAAGCGCTGGCCAAGGCCAAAGAGGTTGGAGTCGTTGTACTGCACCTCGCCGGTGAGCAGCAGGCGGCGGCTGTCGCCGAGCAGATCGCGGCCCTCGAGGCCGACCTTGAAGTCGAGATAGCGCGCGCGCGACTCCTCGACGCTGATGATCAGCGCGGCCGTGATCTCCTCGGCGCGCACGTCGCTGTCGT
>JACCWM010000182.1 GCA_013697635.1 Lujinxingiaceae bacterium
GATTCAGTGGCTGCGCGACGGGTTGGGGATCATCAAGAGCGCCGCCGAGATCGAGGAGCTTGCGCTGAGCGTGCCGTCGAGCGACGGCGTGGTGATCATTCCGAGTCTGGCGGGCCTGGGCGCGCCGCACTGGAATCCGGGCGCGCGCGGTGTGCTGTGGGGGCTGACGCGCGGGACGACGCGCGCCCATATCGCGCGGGCGGCTCTGGAGGCGATCGCGTTGCAAAACGTCGATATCTTGCAGGCCATGGAGCGCGATTTGCGCGAGCCGCTCAAGGTGTTGAAGGTCGATGGGGGCGCGAGCGCGAACAACTTGTTGATGCAGATGCAGGCCGATTTCTTGAATCGCCCGATCATTCGCCCGGAGATGACCGATACGACGGCGCTGGGCGCCGGATTGTTGGCCGGCCTGGCCGTGGGCGTGTTCTCGGATCTGGAGGCCATCCGCGCGACCTGGCGCGAGGATGCGCGCTTTGAGCCGACGATGAGCGTGGCCAAGCGCCGCGAGCATCTGGGGCTGTGGGCCGAAGGGATCAAGCGCGTTTGAAGTTTGAAGCGTCGGGATGGGCGTTTCACAAGGCGCGCCGGATTGGGTAGGATGGGCGTCGAAAGTCTTCGTCTTCAATTATGGTGAGATGCTCATGTCCTCAATGCTTCGCGTGGTGCTTGTTTTGGTGATGGTTTCGCTTGTCTCGTCGCACGCCTTTGGCGATGAGCTGGCAAGCTCGGCGATTGAGCAGGCGCGCGCGCACTATGCCTCGGGCGATTGGGAGCGCTCGAGCGAGACCTATGCCGCGGCCTATGAAGCGGCCGAGGAGGAGAGCCACCTCAAGGCCGAGGCGGCCCTGGAGTGGGCGAGCCTTCTTTGGGAGCAAGGCGAGTATGGGCCGGCCCAGGTGCGGGTCAAGGACGCGTTGGAGCGGGCCAAGAAATTGAAGATGGACTCGGCGATCGGGCGGCTGCTCTTGACGCTGGGCCATATCGAGGCGAGCCAGGGGCGGCTGAGGGAAGCGGAGAATACGCTCAGTATCTGCGTGAAGATGGCCGGTGAGCAGCGCGACGTGACATTTCAGGCGCTGTGCCGGCTCAACGTGCGCATGGTGCGCACGCTGCAGGGCAAATCGGCGGGCAGCGAGGCGCAGTTCGAGGCGGACGTGGCGGCGCTCAAGGCCGGCGGTGCGCCGCTCTCTCTGGGGGCGTCGCTCTCGAAGACCGCCGAGCTCTATCAGCAAAACGGCGATCATGGGCGCGCGATGCAGTTTCTGGTGCAGGCCGGCGAGCAGTTCAAGTTGGCGGGCAGCGTGCCGGCGCAGGCCCGAAACCGCATGCGTATCGCTGCGCTGTTGCAGGAGCAGGGCCGCCATGATGAGGCGCGCGGCCACCTGACGGGGCTCATCGACCAGTTCGCGGCGATGAAGAATCGCCCGCTTTTGGTCAACGTGCTCGGCCTTGCGGCCAGGGACGCCGAGGTGCGAGGCGATACAAAGTCGGCCGTGGGGCATCTGGAGCGGGCCTTGAAGGTCGCCGGGCAGACCAAGAGCCCGCAGTTGATCGCCAAGGGCCACCTGTCGCTGTGCGAACTCGAGGGCGGCTATCCGGCCCAGGAGGCGATCGGACACTGTGGCAGGAGCGCAAAGCTCTTTGAGCAGGCGAACATCCCGGCGCTGATGGCGCGCGCGCGCGCGGCCGAGGCCAGGTTGCAGCAAGCCGCGAACAATTTCGCGGCGGCGCAGACGCTATATCTCGAGGTGATCGAGATCATGGAGAAGCGCGTCGAAAAGTCGTCGCGCGATGCGACCTCGCTTGCCACGCAGTACGCCAACTTGTGTCAGGTCGAGCTCAATTTGCAGTCGACGGGCGCGCACAAGCGCTGTCTCGATGCGCTCAAAGCGGTGGAGAAAGCGCCGCAGGCCGATGCGGGCCGCCAGGACTCGATGATCACGCTGACGCACTACGCGATCGGCGTGAGCGCCGCGAACAACAAAAATGTGAAGGCCGCCATGGACCATCTGCAAAAGGCCGCCGAGCTCGCCGAAGGCCTGGCGCCGCCGAATCTGGCGCTGGCTACCGACGCGTTGTTGCGCCTGGGCGCGATGCAGGCTGGCATCAAGCGTGAGCGGCCAAGCGCCGCCGAGAGCTTTCAAAAGGGCATCGCGCTTGCGAGCGCCCCGGCGCTGCTGGCCAACCGTTTGCAGCTTCGCACGCAGCTTGCTCAGATGCGCCTGGCCGACGAGCAGTGGGATGTGGCTGCAGCCGAGCTCAAGCTGGTGATTGAGGACGGGGCCAAGGCCGGCGATGCGGCCAGCCAGGCATGGGCGTACAGCGGGCTTGGGCGCGCGTTGTTGAAGCTCGGCAAGCGCGACGAGGCCGTCGCGGCGCTCAAAGCGGGGCTGCCGCTGGCGAAGAAGTCGGGGGATGCGGAGATGATCGAGCTGTTCGAGGACAACTTGAAGCGGATGGCTCCGTAAACCGCGAGAGTCGGGGTACCAGGGGATCCGACTTTGCACCATGCAAAGGCCCCCACCGGCTCTTCGAGCCACCTCCCCACAAAGTGGGGAGGGTTAAATGGCCTGGCAGTGGGGGCAGTAGAAGGTGGAGCGGGCGGCGATGCGGGTGCGCACGATTGGGGTTGTGCAGCGTGGGCATGGGTCGTTTTCGCGGGCGTAGACCTCGAAGATGTTCTCGGCGCTTCGCTCCTCGAGGTAGATGATCTCGTCGGCCATGCTCTTTTCGATCACTTCGTCGAAGTAGGCGGGCAGGTCGGTGGCGAGGGCCTCGATTTGGGCGTCGGTGAGATCGGAGGTGTTGGCGTCGGGGGCGATTTTGGTGCGCCAGAAGACCTCGCTGATGGCGATGTTGCCGATGCCGGCGACGGTTGCCTGGTCGAGCAGGGCTGCCTTGAGGAGGCGAGGCTTTGCGAGGCGCTGGCCCAAGATTTCGGGGGTTAAGTCGTGGGGTTCGGGGCCCATCTTGGCCAGTGGGGCGTAGTCTTTGAGGGTGTTGGGGGCGAAGAGTTGGAGATGGGCGAAGCGGCGTTGGTCTTTGAAGATCAGCCAGCCGGTTTCGGGGATGTGCCAGGCGAGGCGAGCGAAGCGGGCGGATTCGATGGGGCTGAGGACGATTTTGCCGGTCATGCGAAAGTGAAAGACGATGGCGTGGTCGTTGGTAAACTCGGCGATCAGGTATTTGCCGCGACGGCGCATGGTGGTGAGCGGGTGCTGCAGGGTTTCGACGAGGGCTTCTGGGTCGGTGGCGACGAGCAGCCTGGCGTCGAGGATGTGGACCTCGGTGGCGGCTTTGTCTTGCCACCAGCGCGCGAGGTTCTGGCGAGCGACTTCGACTTCGGCTAACTCGGGCATCGGTTGGGCCTAGTAGTGTCGAACGAGCCAGTTGGCCATCGGCTCGAAGACGTTCTTGTCGGCGTCTTTGGAGATGAACATGTCGGCGTGGGCGTAGGGCACCTCGGGGGTGCCGACGCGCAAGATCTCATTGTCGGTCGAGCCGATGTGGTCAAAGACCGAGAGGGCGGCCTCGGGGGGGACGATGCCGTCTTGATTGGCGAGGATCACCATGGTGGGGGTCTGCACGGGGTGCAGGGCGTGGGTGATGTTGAGGCCGCCGACGACCAGGTCGCGGTTTCGCACCCAGTGGGCGATCTGGCGAGTGAGGTGGCTGCTGGGATCGTCGATGGTCTTGACGAGCTCGTCGGCGGCGCTCAGATCGACGAGCTTGGGGTTCATGTAAAGCGAGAGCAAAAACGGGGCTTTTTGCAAGGCCGGCAAGACGGCGCGGGCGAGCTGGCGAGTGCCGAAGACGGGCACGGAGCCAGCGAGCGATGGCGAGGAGAGCAGCGCGCGCACGAGCGGGTGGACGCGGTTCCAGCGAAGCGGGCCGCCAACGGTGACGAGCGAGCCGATGCCGTGTTGTTCGGGGTTGTGGCCCAGATAGGCAAAGAGCACGGTGGCGCCGAGGCTGCAGCCGACGGCGTCGAAGATCTTGGCCTCGGTGGCCGTGTTGGCGAGCACGAAGTCGCGCACCCTGGGAAAGTCGACCAGGGCGAGCTCACGAAAGCCGTATTTTCGGGGCCCCTGGATGCGCCGCGAGCCGCCCTGCCCTCGCAGATTGGCCGTCCACACCTCAAAGCCGTGCTCGACCAGGTAGTGCACCATGGAGGTGCCTGCCGGGTGGTAGCTCAAGATGAAGGTGTTCATGCAGTAGCCCGGGATCATCACGATCGGGCGGCGTGATTTGTCCAGGCGCGCGGGATCGGAGAAGCGTCGGATCTCGAGATTCCAGCCGGCGGCGTTGGGCGTGTGAAATACTTCGGACTTCATGGGCGGTGGGGCTCCGGGGTCGGGGATTCGGTCGGGTGAGAAACAAGGCGACCGGGTGGAGAATTTCGCGGAGTTTGGATGCTGTCAAAGGCCCCCTCCGGCGCTAAAGCGCCACCTCCCCACAAAGTGGGGAGGTGTTAACGGCCCCCCTGCGCGCGGATTACTCGTCGTCGGCCTGGGCGCGCAGCTTGTCGAGCACGGACTCGTCTTCGAGGGTGGTGGTGTCGCCGCTTTCGCGGCCGGCGGCGATGTCGGCCAGGAGGCGGCGCATGATTTTGCCGCTGCGGGTCTTGGGGAGTGAGGCGGTGAAGCGGATTTCGGCGGGCCTGGCGAGGGCGCCGATCTCGTGGACGACGTGGTCGCTGAGCTGCTGAATGAGCTCTTTGGTGCCGGCCAGGCCCTTTTCCAGGGTGACGAAGGCGACGATCGCCTGGCCTTTGATCTCGTCGGGTCGGGGGACGACGGCGGCTTCGGTGACCTGGGGGTGGCTGACGAGCGCGCTCTCGATCTCCATGGTGCCCAGTCGGTGGCCGGAGACGTTGATCACGTCGTCGATGCGGCCCATGATCCAGAAGTAGCCGTGCTCGTCGCGGCGGGCGCCGTCGCCGGCGAAATAGATGTCGCCGAAGCGGCCGAAATAGTTGGTCTGGAAGCGCTCGTCGTCGCCATAGACGGTGCGCAACATGCTGGGCCAGGGGCGGCGGATCACGAGGAAGCCGCCGGAGTTTGCGGGTACGTCGTTGCCGTCTTTGTCGACGACGGCGGCCTCGATGCCGGGCAAGGGAAGTGTGGCGCTGCCGGGTTTGGTGGGTACGACGCCGGGGATGGGCGAGATCATGATGCCGCCGGTTTCGGTCTGCCACCATGTGTCGACGATCGGGCAGCGTTCGCCGCCGATCTTGTCCTTGTACCACATCCAGGCTTCGGGGTTGATCGGCTCACCGACGGTGCCGAGCAGGCGCAGACTGGAGAGATCGTGCTTGTCGACCCACTCGTCGCCCCAGTTCATGAAGGCGCGAATGGCCGTGGGGGCGGTGTAGAAGATGCTGACGCGGTGGCGCTCGATCAGATCCCAGAAGCGGTCGGGCTCGGGCCAGTTGGGGGCGCCTTCGAACATCAGGCTGGTCGCGCCGTTTTGCAGCGGGCCGTAGACGATGTAGCTGTGGCCGGTGATCCAGCCGACATCAGCGGTGCACCAATAGGTGTCGTCCTCTTTGAGATCGAAGATCCAGCGTGTGGTCAGCTTGGTCCAGAGCGCGTAGCCGGCCGAGGAGTGCACGACGCCCTTGGGTTTTCCGGTCGTGCCGCTGGTGTACAAGATGAACAGCGGGTGCTCGGAGTCAAAGGCCTGGGCGGTGTGGGTGGCCGGGGCGTGCTCGACGAGATCGTGCCACCAGTGGTCGCGCTCGTCTCGCCAGTGGATCGGGTTGTCGCAGCGCTTGTAGACGACGACGTGCTCGACGGTGGGGCAGCCGGTGTTGACGGCCTCGTCGACGTGGGGCTTGAGTGGGAGCACCTTGCCGCGGCGCCAACCGCCGTCGGCGGTGATGATCACCTTGCACTGGGCATCCTCGACGCGGTCGCGAATGGCCGTGGCCGAAAAGCCGCCAAAAATCACGCTGTGCGGGGCGCCGATGCGTGCGCAGGCGAGCACGGCGACGGTGAGCTCGGGGATCATGGGCATGTAGATGGCGACGCGGTCGCCGGCCTTGACGCCCAGGCCCTCAAGGGCGTTGGCGAACTTGCAGACCTCGGCGTGCAGCTGCCCATAGGTGAGCGTGCGCTGATCGCCGGGCTCGCCCTCCCAGATGATCGCGGCCTTGTTCTTGGTGGCCGAGTCGAGGTGGCGATCGAGGCACTGAGCCGAGACGTTGAGCTTGCCGCCTTCGAACCATTTGGCAAAGGGCGGCTGCCAGTTGAGCGTGGTGTCGAAGTCTTTTTCCCAGACGAGCTCTTCTCGGGCCAGGCGCGCCCAGAAGGCCTCGGGGTTGGCCTGGGCCTCTGCTCGAAGGGCCGCGAGCTTGTCGGCATTGAGCAGGGCCTGGGCCGCAAAGGCTGCGGGCGGCTCGAAGAGGCGGTCTTCTTTGAGGATGCTTTGAATGCTTTCTTGGTCGGCCATGGGAGTCCTCCATCGGTCAGATCGTGATGGCCTGAGCAGGCCCAGGCTCTTTCCATACAGCACATGTGCGCGGAAGTGTGCAATGGGCGCAGACGCTTTGCAAGATTGATTCGGCCGATAAACGTGCCTAAACTACTTAGGACGGATGGGCATATGCCCTCGAGGACTTGACGCAAGATCTCATTCGCGCTCGTGCTGGAATGAACCTCGCCATGCCATGCGTTTTTTAGCCGTGGCTTGAGGTGGAGATTAAGGTTGAAAAAGAACATCATGACCTACGAGGAGTTCGAGTGGCATATTTTGCGGCTGGTCTATGAAGACGGCCTCGACAGCCTTCAGCCATCGTATCTGGCGTATGCGCTGGGCTTGCCCCATGAGACGGTGAGCGCCTATCTCGAGCACGCCACGCACAGTGCCCTGCTCGAGATGGAGATCAACGACGACGGGCGCATCGAGTACCGCATTCCGGGCGTTGACCGCGACAAGCCGCTGCCGGTGCCGGTGTGGAAGGCCGAGGAGAGCCAATCGGCGCAGCATCCGGCCCATCAACAACAGGCCCAAGCCCAGCTACAGCCCCAACCCCAGCTCCAGACCGCGCGCGCGGTCGCCGATCGTTCTCAGATGCCTGCCGGGCTGCGCGCCCATATCGAGGAGCGTTATGCCGGCGCCGACGGGCATATCTTCGATGCCCCGCGCCCTGCCCCGATCATCGCCTACAATGCCCACGTCGACGAGGCGGTCACCGCCCTGCAGCGCGGCGGCGAGCTGATGCCCTTTCGCGTCGAGACCACTGGCGAGAGCTTTTGCGATCCCTCGCAGACGGTGTTCATGCGCCAGCTTCGCGTGCACGGTGTCAGCTCCGAGAAGGTCTTGCGCGAGCACGTGCAGCGCCTCTTCGAGTCGTTTGGCTACCGCGTCAAGCAAAGCGAGGAGGAGCGCGTGCGCTTCGAGCGCGGCAGCGTGACCTTCATCCTTGCGCTGGTGCCCCTGTTCGTGTTGGTCTTGCCGCTGTTCGTCTATTTATTCTTGTATTGTATGGGCCGCTCGACGATCCATCAGGAGCCGGTCGAGCTCGACGTGCAATTTCGAAAGCACGACGGGGCTGACCCCTACTACGAGATCGATCTGACCTTCATCGGGCTTCACGGCGTCGTGCTGGGTGCTGCCGACCAGCGCGTGCTCAATCAAGAGATCGACACGCTTCGCGAAGAACTTCGTTGGTCGCTGACTCCCGGCTAAACGCTCACCTCCTCACAGCGGTTTTAAGTCCATGCAGCAAGCCGCAAGCCCCACGGTTCGCTTCGCGCGCGAGCTTCGCGCGCTGTTGCGCGCGCCCTATGCGCTGATTCATCTCGAGACCCACGAAGAGGAGCGCGCCCTCGAGCTGATCTGTCAGATCGGCACGCGTGAGAAGCGCCCGGTGTGGGATTGGAGCGTCACCTCTGGCTTTGGCGACGAGCCTGCCGGCGATCTCGATCAGGCCTTCGCCCAGATCGCGGCGACCGTGGAGTGCGGGATCTTCGTGTTCAAGGATGCCAACGCCCTGCTCGACAACGTCGTGCTGCGCCGGCGTCTTCGCGAGCTCGAGAGCTTGTGTGCGCGCACGGGAAAAGCGCTGATCTTTTTGGGGCCGACCGCCCTGAACTACCCGGAGTTTGCCAAGGAGCTCACGCGGGTGGTCATGCCGCTGCCCGATCGCGACATCATCGGCAAGCAGTGCCTGGCCGTCTTCGAGCCGGAGCATTTTCCCGAGATCGATCGCGAAGACCTGGTCAGCGGCGCGATGGGCCTGACCCAGCGCGAGGCGCAGCGCGCCTTTGTGCGCGTGCGCGGCCAGCTCGAGGAGGCGCGCGCGCGCAACGTGGCGCTCGATGTACAGGCCTCGATTCTTCAGGAAAAACAGCGTCTTATCGGCCAGAGCGAGGTGCTCGAGTTTCACCCACTCAGCGAGGGCATGGAGGACGTGGGCGGTCTGAGCGCGCTCAAGGGCTGGCTGGGAGAGCGAAGCCGCGCCTTCAGTCAGGAGGCGCGCGCCTACGGGCTGCCTGCGCCCAAGGGTTTGCTGCTGATCGGCGTGCAGGGCTGTGGCAAGAGCTTGACGGCCAAGGTCGTGGGGCGCTTTTGGGGCCTGCCGCTGTTGCGCCTGGATATGGGCGCGGTGTTCGACGGCAGCCGTGCGCCCGAAGAAGCGCTTCGCCACGCGCTCAAGACCTGCGATGCGCTCGCGCCTTGCGTGCTGTGGATGGATGAGATCGAGAAAGGCTTTGCGGCAAGTGGCGAGGAGGGGCGCTCGGCGCGCGTTTTGGGCTCGCTGTTGACCTGGCAGCAGGAGAAGACGACGCCGGTCTTTGTGGTGGCCACGGCCAACCGGGTCGACGCGCTGCCGCCCGAGCTGCTGCGAAAGGGCCGCTTTGACGAGATTTTCTTCATCGACTTGCCCGACGTGCACGAGCGAAAGGACATCTTGCGCATCCACCTCGAGCGGCGCGGCCGCCGCCTGGCTGAGACGCTGCTCGACGAGATCAGTGCGCGCTGCGAATACTTCTCCGGCGCCGAGCTCGAGCAGGTCGTCGTCAGCGCGATGTACACGGCCTTTGCCGACGGCCGAGAGATCGAGAACGACGATTTGATCTATGCCACCCAGGAGACCATTCCGCTCTATCGCACCTATGAGGAGCAGATCAAAGCGCTACGTGAGTGGGCGCACGGGCGGGCGCGACCGGCCTCGCGCGAGCGCAAGATGCTCGACTTCTTCCGACCGGTCTAGCGCCCGGGTTGAAATACAATCGGCCTGCAACCGGGTTGAGTTGACATGCACTGCGTCGACGCAGTACCACCTGATGTCGTTAACCCCCTGCTCGCTCAACGCTTGAATTCATGAAATTTCCTTCTACCAAATGGCTCCTGGTTTTCGTCCTGGGTTGCGTGCTGCTCACGGGCGCGCTGGCCATGGGCCTGGCGCATCTGCGCTCGGCTGCGCCCCAGACGGCTGCAGCGAGCGCGCCCTCTTGGGCTGAGTGGGACGACCTTGAGGAGGCGGCTGTTGCGCCTGTTGCGCGCGTGCCGCTCGAGGCCGAGCTGGCCGAGGAAGTCGCGCAGGCCGAAGTGATCGACGAGCCCAACCTCGCTGCCGAAGAATTCGAGATCGACGAGATCGAAGAGGTCGACGAGCAAGCACTCGCGGCGCTCGAGGAGGAGGCAGCCGTTGCCGAGGAGGCGGCTGTTGCCGAAGCTGGCGAGGCGCGGGTCGAGATCGAGCGCCCTGTTGAGCCGCTGGTTGGCCAGAAACATCAGGGCAAGAATCGCCGTCAGATGGCGACGTTGGTGGTCATCACCAACTTCGAGAAGGCCAACGTGACGGTCAATGGCATCGAGTATCCCTCCTACATCGAGCAGGGCGAGCGTGAAGGCATGCGGCTGCCCGCGGGTGGGCCTCATCAGGTGCTGGTCACCTTCGGTGGCAACTCCAAGAACTACGAGGTGTACCTGCGCCCCGACGAGCGCCGCTTCTTGATGGTCGAGCTCACCGGCTACCGCGGCACGGCCGTGGCCGGCTCGCAGCCGGCCGCCCCGGCCCCGCGCCCTGAGCCCAGCGCCAACGAGGAAGAAGAGGCCGGCGGCGAACAAGGCCGCGTCACGGTTTACTCCAAGCCCAAGGGCACCGTCTTCATTGGCGAGCGCGACATGGGCCAGACCACGCCGGGCACGGTCGACGTCGAAGGCGGACGCCACGACGTGCAGGTGCGCTACGAAGACGGCACAATGTCCGAGAAGAAGGTCGTGCGCGTGCGCCCGGGCTCGCGGATCAAGCTGTTTTTCAGGCAGAACTGACACCCTTTCAGTACTTTCCGCGCGCCCTCTCCCGGGCCGGCAGCACTTCGGTGCACGTCGTCCAATATCCCGTCAGCACCGTCTCCACAAACTCCTCGGGGAGCCCTTCGGCGCGCATCTCGCTGGCGAGGCGTTCGTGGTCGTAGGGGATGGCCTGCAAGCTGGCATCGAGCGTGTCGCCCTGGAGCTCGACGAGCACGTAGTCGACGGTGGTGAGGCCGTTGTTCGCAGGGCGGCCAATGGCGCCGACGTTGACGACGAGGCGGCCGCTGTCGAGGCGGCGCATCCAGGGGATGCCGGTGTGGGTGATGAAGAGCGCATCGATATTGCGGCTTGCGAGCAGGTGCTCGAGGAAGCCGTCCGGGGTGGTCGATTCCCACAAGAATTCGTTGATGCGCCGCGGAGAGCCGTGGGCCATGAGCACTTCTTTGCCGGCCCAGCGGTGGCGAAAGCCGGTGGGCAGATCGCGAAGCCAGTCCTTGTGGTGCTCGGAGGTGTTGGCAAAGGTGTAGTCGTAGCTGAGCTGGGCGAAATAGTTGTCGCGTGGGTCGGTGTAGCCGCAGGCGCAGTCGCCGAGGCGGTTGCCAAGCGAGTGGTCGTAGTTTCCCTGCATGACGTGGATGTCGTGTTGATCGCGAAGCTGAGCGATCGAGCGGTCGGGATGGGGCCCAAAGCCGCCCAGATCTCCCAGACAATACAGCGCGCTGGCGCCGCTTTGGCGCGCGTGGGCGAGCGTGGCCTCGAGGCTGAGGTAATTATTGTAGACGCCTCCGAAGACGGCGATCGTGGTGTCGGTCAGGTTCGGCATGTGACGCCCTCAACGTGGCACGTGTAGCAGGCCGGGTGGTCGAGCTTGATGTCCACGAGCGCGTCATCGAGCGAGGCGCCCATAAGGGCCTCGTCGACCTCGATGAGGATCGGGCAGGGATAGACGCCTTTGGCGGTGACCATGCGACAACTCGAGCACTGCAGGGCGTCTTCTTGGCCGGGGATCAAGTCGCCCTCGACGAGGCGCTCATGGGCCTCGTAGCCGCCGGCGCGGTGTTCTTCTCGCCCGATCTTGAAAGGGGAGAGAAATTTCAAGCGCGGCTGGCTCAAACCACGCGCGCGCACAACCTCATAGAAGCGCCGACGGCCATCTTCGGCAGCCAGATCGGCGTGACAGGTGGTGACGGTGATGACCGGGTTGACGCCGTGGGCCCAGAGGCGGTCGATGCCGCCAAAGATTTTTTCGTAGGTCTTTCTGCCGCGAATCGCGTCGTTCTCCTCGGGCGTGGTGCCGTCGAGCGAGACGCGCAAGTCCAGATTGTAGCGCGAGGTGCGAAACACCTCGCCGAGCCAGGCGGCCATGGACTCGTCGATCAGGATGCCGTTGGTCAAGATGTTGAGCGGGCCGTGCTCGAGCGCGGCCAAAATCATCTCCTTGATTTGCGGGTGCATGAAGGGCTCGCCGCCTGTAAAGTAGAACTCCTTGACGCCGTGGTCGCGCGCCCAGTTGAGCGCGTCTTGCACACTCTCGAGGGTCATCATCTCGTGGTTATGGTTCTTGGGGCCGCATGAGATGAAGCAGTGCAAACAGGCCAGATTACAGAGCGTGCCGGTGACTTGCAGCCACAAGGTGTCGAGATGCGAGAGCGCGAGCGTGGGCGCGGGTAACTCTTTGGGGGGCGCTGCGCGCTCGAGCAGCGCTTCGAAATTGAGGTGTTGGGCCATTTTGCACTGCCTGACGAGTGTTTTGTCGCAATCGCTCGCAACATGGAGGGCGGTGTTTCCAATTCAATACCGGATCCTAACATTAGTACGATTGCCCAAAATCCTCAAACGGTGCAAATTCAAGCGCCGCTCGTGCTTTTAAATTGGTGTGCGATGATTTTTTGGAGTTCGTCGTCAACCCGCCTATACTGTGGCTTCCGGCGGGTCAAGACCGCGGACGGGCTGGACCAGACCGGCCAAACTACTGGAAATAGAAGACTTATGTATAACGATAAGAGCCGTCTGTTATTGGTTGTATGCTTTGTTTCGGTCTGCACGCTCGTGGGCTTTGCCAGCCCGGCCTGGGCGCAAGATGCGCGCGGTGAAGAACCCCACGCGCTGGCACCGAGCATGCGCGAGGCCAACGAAGGGGCCAAAAACGATGCTTCGACCGCGCTTGAGGCGCTGGTCGCCGCGCAAAGAGCCCTGGCTGAGGCCAAAGGCGCGCTGGACGTCGACGACGCGCCACTGATCGCCGAGGCGGCTGACGAAGCCGCCGTAAGCGAAGTTGAGCTGGCCGAAGTTGAGCTGGTCGAGGTCGATGAGCCAGCTGCGGTTGAGCTGCCTTCGGCCGAGGCGCTTTTGGCCGAGTTCGACGAGGCGCCCCTTGAGCGCAGCGAGCACGACGAGCGCGCGCTCGACGACGAAATGAGCGCGAGCGCCAAGACCGAGGCCGCCTCGATGGAGCGCGTCTTCGCCTTCTTCGATCTCGTGGCCAATACGAGCCCGGGCAACGAAAACGAGACCAGCCAGAGCCCGTCGAGCAACCCGCTGAGCGGGGTGAGCATCGCCTCGCTTCGGGCATTGACCGACCGGCTGCGCTCGCCGCTGGGCGAGAGCAATTTCGTGCTGGCGCCCTACGTCTCGGATCCGCGCTGGTTTCAGGCCATGGACCTGATGCGCGAAAACAAATGTCAGGAGGCGCTCACGCTCGCGAGCACCGTGCTCGGCCCGGCGCCAAGCGTCGAAGATGGTGAGCCGGCCGTCGTCTATGCCTATGCACGCATGCAAATGTGTGGCGGCCAGGAGCCTGCAGGCCGCGCGATCATGGCCAAGCTCGCCCGAGGCTCGGATGCCGTCGCCGAGTTGGCCCGGCGTCGCCTGGGCATGGGCAAAGTGATCGAGCGCGGAGCCGACGACGAAGAGGGTGGTATGTACCTCTCGCAGCGCCTCAATCAGGCCCGCACGTCAGCGCGCAAGAACGACCAGGTCGACCTGGTCCTGGCCGAGCTCGGTGAGCTTCGCAAGGCTTCGACCACCGGCTGGGACAGCTACCGCATTCGCATGATCGAGGCCCAGATCCTCGAGGACGCCGGACGAAACGACCAGGCCCAACAGGTCTATTTGGGCATCTACCGCCAGACACGGACGTGGCGCTCGAGCGACCAGATCATCGCCGAGATCGAGCGCGCCGAGGTGCGCCTTGGCCTGACGATCATCCCCTTTGGTGACCGCATCGACCGCATGAACGAGCTCATTGCCCGCGGCCGCTACCAGCAAGCGCGCACCGTGGCGCAACAAAACGTACGCCTTCGCAACCCGTCTGCGAGCGAGGTCAAGGGCTGGACGCTGTATCGCCAGGCGCTCGAGTCCGAGCGCGACAAGAAGCGCGAGCTGGCCGTCTCGCAGTTCGAGCAGGCCGACAAGCTGATCAACGATCTCGAGATGCGCTCGCGGCTGTACTTTGGTTGGGCGCGCGCGCTTCGCCGCCTCGATCGCGACCGCGAGGCGATCGCGCTCTACGAGCGGCTGTGCGATGAGTTTCCCTCCGGGCTGCTCTGCGACGAGTCGCTCTACGAGGCCGGCCGCCTCTACCAGTTTTTGAACGAGCACGAAAAAGCGCGCGCCAAGTTTTTCGCGCTCGTGGGCATGCACCCCTTTAGCGAGCATGTGCCCGACGCGCTGTGGCGCTCGGCGCTGAGCGCCTATCTGGTCGGCGACTTCGAAGGCGCGATCCCGCCGCTCAAGGATATCGTCGAGCACTATGGCGACCAAAAAGACGAGTCCGAGCTGACCATGGGCCTCAAGGCCAAGTACTGGATCGGCGTGAGCGCGCTCAAGTCCGGAAACCGTGTGATGGCCGCGCGCTGGCTGCAGGACACGATCAACAGCGGCCCGCTGACCTGGTACGGACGCCTGGCCGTGGCCCGCATGGACGATGCCGGCATGAAGTACGCGCTTCACCTGCCGGACTCTCGGTTGACCGCGGCCGACCTGCGCGACTTCTCCAATCTGCGCGTGCCCGAGAATAGCCGCCTCGCTGTGGCAAGCGAGATGGTGCGCATCGGTCTTTGGCAAGACGCCCTCCAAGAGGTGCGCCAGCAAATCGCCATCTATCCTGTTCCCGAGGGCGCCCAGCGCCTGCGCGGAGCGTTGCACCTGGCGCTTGGCGAGCCCAACTGGGGCCACTGGATCATGAAGAGCGAGATTGCCGAGAGCGGCCCCACCCACGCCTCGCTTCGCGACTGGGGCACGGCCTTCCCGCTCGACTACATGGAGATCTCCCACAAGTACGGCACGCGCTACGGCGTCTCGCCATTTCTCGTGCAGGCGATCATTCGCCAGGAGAGCGGCTTTCGCCCAACCGTCTCGAGCTATGCTGGCGCGATGGGCCTGATGCAGTTGATGCCCACCACCGCGCGCTATACGGCGCGCGTCTTTTTGGATGGCACCCCGGCGCCCAACGACAAGCAGATCCTCGATCCCGAGACGAACATTCGCCTGGGTACGATGTACATCCGCGTTCACACCGCCCACGCCGTTGACCACATTCCCCTGGCGCTGGCCGGCTACAATGCAGGACCGGCGCCGCTCAAGAGCTGGATGGAGCGCTACGGCGACCGCGAGCTCGATGTCTTCGTCGAGTCGATCACCTACCAGGAAGCGCGCGGCTACGTGCGCAAGGTGATGACGAGCTACATCACCTACGCCGGACTCTACGGCGACGGCACGCTGCCCAACATCTCGTTGAAGATGCCCGACAAGCTGCGCCGCTGGGGACAAATCCCCGAGGTCAAGGCGGTCGTCGAGGGCGAGCCGGTCTCGATGCTGGACTAAGTCCAGGTCAACTCTCTGCCCGGCTGCGGGCGGGGAGGGTTTTTCATTTGCCATTTTGGGGTGGTTGCACCAACCTGTCTTGCAGAAAGACCGGTGTGCGTTTCTTAAACCACTGCTTGACGAGGTATGGCCATGATCGGCTTTGGACTGAGCGAAGAACAAAAAATGTACCAGAAGACCGCGCAGGACTTTGCGCGGGAGGTCATTCGGCCAGCGGCCGAGCATCACGACAAGACCGGGGAGTTTCCCTGGCAGGTGCTGCAAAAGGGCTTTGATCTGGGGCTGTTGAACACGATGATCCCCGAGGCTTACGGCGGCATTGGCTTTGGCTGTCTGGATGCCTGCATCCTCTCAGAAGAGATCGCGTGGGGTTGCACGGGCATCGGAACCGCGATGGAGGCCAACCAGCTTGCCACCGCGCCTTTGATCGTGGCGGGCACCGACGACCAGAAGAAGCGCTTTCTGGGGCCGATGACCGAGGAGCTGCAGATGGCGGCCTACGCGGTCACCGAGCCGGGCGCGGGCAGCGACGTGCAGGGCATCGCGACGCGGGCCGTGAAGAAGGGTGACAAGTATGTGATCAACGGCCAGAAGATGTGGATCACCAATGGCAGCGTGGCCAAGTGGTTCTTCGTGCTCGCGCACACCGATCCGGAGAAGGGCTACAAGGGCATGACCGGCTTCATCGTGCCGGCCGACTCGCCGGGCATCATCGTCGGGCGCAAGGAGAAGAACCTGGGCCAGCGCGCCAGCGATACGCGCGGGATCACCTTTGAGAACGTCGAGGTCGCCGAGGAGAACGTGCTCGGCGGCGCCGAGGGCACCGGCTGGTTTCAGGCCATGGCCGCCTTCGACAAGAGCCGCCCGATCGTCGCCTCGGCGTCGGTGGGCCTTGCGCGCGCAGCCTACGAGCACGCCCGCGCCTACGCGCTCGAGCGCAAGACCTTCGGCAAGCCTATCGCCACTCATCAGGCCGTGAGCTTCATGATCGCCGAGATGGCGATGAACATTCAGGCCGCGCGCCACCTGGTCTGGGAGTCGGCCTGGCTGCACGACGCGAGCGAGCGCAACACCAAGCAGGCCGCCTTTGCCAAGGCTTTTGCCGCCGACATGGCGACCAAGGTCTCCCAGGACGCCGTGCAGGTGTTCGGCGGCTACGGCTACAACGAGGAGTACCCGGTCGAAAAACTCTACCGCGACGCGAAGATTTTTCAGATCTACGAGGGCACCAGCCAGATCCAGCGCATGATCATCGCGCGCGAGGTCTTCAAAGAGGTCTGAGAGAGCGCTCGGAATCCAGAATACAGAGGGCCTGACTCATGATGAGTCAGGCCCTTTTTTGTGATGCGACTTTGATGTCGCTGCCCTGCCCTCACGCATGACGGCGATGTCATGGCTCCCTAAGATGCTAGCTTGTCTCAAGGATCCAAAACACCCCATCAAGTTCAACCACTTAGAGCCGACTTCGCTGCACTTCGGCGCGCTGGCATGCTTGCTGCAAAATCCTCTTGTCCATACCCGCTTGGGCCCACTCAGGGCCGTCACACGCACGCACGACAACGGACGAAGGAGCACGGAATGCGACAGACGAGCTGCAACCAATTTATCGGGGCCAAGGCCACAATCTTCGTCGCCATTGGCCTCATTGCAGCCTTGGGCTCGGCCTGTTCCGGCCTGGAATCGGCCGGTGACCCCGTGGACCATTCGACGCCCGACGAGAAACAGCCGGTTACCAAGAACAACACCAGCCCCAACAACAACAACAACAACAACAACAACAACTACGAGTACGACATCGGCGGCTACTACGACAGCGGCAGCAGCGAAGGCGACTATCTCGAGCCGATCATCCCGGACAACAGCCACCCGGATTTTGTTGAGAACGAGTTCATCGAGACGAGCGTGGAGAACACCTCGACTTTTTCGGTCGATGTCAATACGGCCTCCTACACGATCATGCGCAGCGAATTGAATCGCGGTCGCCTGCCCGGCGCGGACAGCGTGCGCACCGAGGAGTACATCAACTTCTTTCGCTACCAATACCCCGAGCCGATCGACCAGCCCTTCTCGGTCAACATGGAGATCGCGCCGAGCTACTTTGGGGCCGCCGACAGCGCGCGCCATCTGATGCGCATCGGGGTCAAGGGCCGCGATGTCTCCTTGGCCGAGATGCTGCCGAGCAACCTGGTCTTTTTGGTCGACGTCTCCGGTTCGATGAGCTCGTCCAACCGGCTGCCGCTGGCCAAGCAGGCCCTGCTCTTAATGCTCGAGCACCTTCGCGACGACGACACGGTGGCGATCCAGACCTATGCCAGCGGCAGCACGACGGTGCTCACGCCCACACCAGTACGCGAGCGCGCGAAGATCGCTGCGGCGATCACGGGCCTGGTGGCCGAAGGCGCGACCCATGCCGAGGGCGGCATCGTCCAGGCCTATAACCTGGCCGAGCAGGCCAAGATCGAGGGCGGCAACAATCGCGTGATCATCCTGACCGACGGCGACTTCAACGTGGGCAAGACTGGCGAGGCGTTGGTCGATCTGGTGCGCGACTACCGCGATCGCCATATCAGTCTGACCTGCGTGGGCTTTGGCCATGGCAACTACAACGACCAAACCATGGAGGCTCTGGCCCGCGACGGCAACGGCAACTACTTCTACATCGACACACTGGCGGAGGCCAAGCGCATCTTTGGCACGCACCTGCCCTCGACGATCGAGGTGATCGCGGCCGACGTGAAATTGCAGGTGGAGTTCTTCTCCGAGAGCGTGCTGCGCTACCGTCTGATCGGCTACGAAAAACGCCTGCTCGCCAATTCGGATTTTGAGAACGACGCCAAGGACGCTGGCGAGGTTGGCCCCGGCCACACGGTCACGGCCTTCTACGAGATCGAGCTCACAGAGGGCGCCACCGAGGAGCAGCCGTTTTTGGCCGAGGTGCGCGTGCGCCACAAATCGCAGTACGGCGCCGATAGCATCGAGAGCAGCCACGGCATCAAGATGTCCCAGGTGCGCGATAGCTTCGACGACGCCAGCGAAGGCTTTCGTTTTGCTGCAGCCGTGACCGAATTCGCCAGCATCCTGCGCCAGAGCAAGTTCTCCGAGGGTGCGCGCTTTGACGAGGTGCGCACGATCGCTGCGGCCGCCGCCTACGCCGACAACGCCGAGCAGCAGGAGTTTTTGGAGCTCGTCGAGAAAGCCAAGGCTTTGTGGCCTGAATAGGCCAAGGCCAACAAGGCCCCCGTGCCGTGACGACCCGATGGCCGCTACCTGGCCTTTCACAGTTCGGCCACCAACCTCGTGAGCTGCGCCTCCTCGATCATGCCAAGCGTTTATCGCGAGAACCTCGAGGGCTGCCTGACTGCGGCTTCTGTCAATTTCATGACGGATGTGCGCCCGCGCGCCAGGCGTCTTCCTTAATAATTACCTCGACATAGCGTCTGTGCGATGCAAAACTAGCCGTTGAGTCATCGTTTCGACAAGACGGGGAGTGGTTGGGTCATTTGTATCCTGTGACCAGACATTCGAGCTTGTTTATTGGACGCCTGAAGGAATTGAGCATTAGGGAGACCCCGTGAATTTCACCATCGATACCGGCTCGTATGCCACGTCTGTGCGCCGCTTTTGTAGCGTGTTGGTCCTGTTTTGTTTGCTCGCTGCCTGCGGCGACGACCAAACCCCGACGACCGTCATACCGATCGATCGCAGCGACGTCAGCGACGTGGGCATTGAGCTCGACGTATTTGTGGTCGACGACGTGCACTATGCGGACGAGGTCTCCTTTGATGTCGCCGATACGCCGGATGTGGCCGTCATTGAGGACACGCCGATCGTGATCGACGCCGGCGAGCCCAATGCTTGCGGCGGCTTTGACGCGCTCTTGTTTGAGGGCGAGCTCGGCGCACCGGGCAGTGCTTGTGGCGCATGCGACGACGGTGTGCTGGTCTGCGACGGCGCCGACGCGCTTCGCTGTCTGGGCGCCGGCGCGCTCAACGCCTGCGGCGGCTGCATCAGGCTCGAGGCCGCCATCGACGACGCCTGCGGGCGCTGCGGCGATGGTACCTACCAGTGCACCGACGAGGGCACGCTAGAGTGCGAGGATGCCGGCGCACTCAACGCCTGTGGCGGCTGCGCCGAGCTTGCAGGCGCACCCGGCCACGGCTGCACGACCAGCAGCGAGACGGCCGGCACCTATGCGTGCACGGGCGCCGAGACGCTTCGCTGTGCGGCCCCTGGCGAGAACGCCTGCGGTGGTCCGGGCGCGCTGAGCGCAAAGCCTGGCTCGCCGTGCGGCACGTGCAACCTGGGCGTGGTGGCCTGCGACGGCCTCAATACCACCCTGTGCGAAGACGCCGAGCGCGGCTCCAACGCCTGCGGCGGCTGCATGGCGCTTGCGGGCGCGCCGGAGTCGTCCTGCGGCGTGTGCGAGGGCCGGTGGACCTGCGCTGGCGAAGACGACGTCTTGTGCGACGACGCCGCGCGCAACCTCTGCGGTGGCTGTGAGCTGCTGGGCGCGGGCGAGCCTGGCGAGGTGTGCTCGGCCTCCGGCGTTTTTGTGTGTGCGAACGCCGAGAGCCTGGTTTGCCCGGCGCAAGCGAGCAACGCATGTGGTGGACAAAGCGAGCTCTCGGCCACCCCCGGCGACGCCTGCGGCCCCTGCGGCGACGGCCACATCGTTTGCGCCTCGCTCGAGAGCACGGCCTGCATTGGCGCGCGCGCTGAGAACGTCTGCGGCGGCTGCGCGCTGCTGCCGGCCGCGCCTGGCGAGGCATGTGGCGCCGATGCAATCTGGAATTGCACCGATGATGCAAGGCTTGCCTGCCAGAGCGACACCACCAAAAACGCCTGTGGCGGCACCGACGTGCTCGATGACCAGCCGGGCTCGCCATGTGGGCCCTGTGGCTTTGACACCATACAGTGCACGAGCGCGCAGACGGTTAGCTGCAGCGCGCAGACGCCGTGTCCCGAGCTCACGCTCGCAACCGAAGCAGCGAGCACGATTGGCGCAAGCTGGGCCACCTTTCATGCTGTGGCAAGCGTGCTCCCCCAGGCCCTCGTGACTGACCACGGATTTTGTTTCAAGCGCCCGGGCCAGGCCGAAATCTGCCGCACCCTGGGTGCGCTTCCCCAGCCGCGCGCCTTTAGCCACGTCGAATCGGCGCTCTTGCCCGGTCGCACCTACGTGGTGCGCGCCTATGCACGCAGCGGCCAGAACACGACCTATGCCAACGAGGTCAACTTCACCACGCTGGCGCCGCCCGTGCAGGCCTTCACCGCAAGCAAGGGCAGCTTTGTTGAGCACGTCGCGCTTGGCTGGCAGCCCATTGTGGGTGCGAGCGAGTACATCGTCTACCGCGATGATGTCGAGTTCACCCGTGTGGCAAGCGCGGGCCACTTGGACACGGGCGCCACGGCTGGCAGCGTGCCAAGCGTTGCGAGTCTGTCGGCCACGGCCGGCACGCACACCGACTTTGTGCGCGTCAGCTGGCCTGCGGCCACGGCCACGCTTGGCGCCATGCACACCTATCGCGTCGTGGCCGTCTACCCCGATGCCCAGAGCACGAGCAGCGCCGGCGTCGTAGGCTATCGCGACGCCTTTGCGCTGGGCCGCTATGAGCTGAGCATCGAGGGCGGCACCTTTTTTGATGTCGGCGCAGCTCTGGTCTATGACCACACGAGCGCGCCCCTTGGCACGATCGTGCCCAGCGTCGCCACAGCCGGCCAGGGCCAAAACGCAGCCCACGTCGCGCTCGCGCTCTCGGGTCCGGCCACGGTCGAGACCCGCTCGCAGCGCTACGTGCTTCGTGCGGTCAACGCCGCCGGCACCGGCGCAACTTCGCCGCAAGCCACGGGCTATCGCGGCGTCACCGGCGTCACCTACCAGTGGCAGCGCTCGGCCGCAGACAGCAACGCGGACTTCACAGACCTTGTAGGCGCCCAGGCCACGACCTTTAACGACACCACGGCCCCGGCCGACGCCAGCGCGCGCTACTACCGCGCGCGCATCAACGCCCAGGGCGCGCCTACGCAGCACTCCAACGCCGTGGTGGGCTTTCGCGCCCTGCAGGCCCAGGTCACCACCATCGATTTGCTCACCCGTGACACCGAGACCATCACCACGAGCTCGGCCACGCTGTACGGCGCGCTGACCACCCTGGGCGCGCCCGCACCGGCCTCCATGGGCTTTTGCTACCACCACACGCTCACCACTCCCACCCACGCCGACATCGACCTGGACAACGACGGCGCGCTCTGCACCACGGTGGCCCCCCTTGCTGCGACCGGTGAGTTTTCTGCCGGCATCGCTGATCTCGAGGCCGGCACGACCTATTATGTGCGCGCCTTCGTGCAAACGATCGCCACCGGCACGGGCTACCACTACGGCGCGGCCGTCTCCTTTGACACCCGCACCGCCGCTCCCCAAAACGTTACGACCGAGAGCGCAGTCGGCCACGTCCTGGTCAGCTTCGACGAGGTCACAGGCGCCGCCAGCTACCGCGTGATCCGCGACATTGGCTCGCCCAACGAGGCGATAGTCGACGCGGAGTTGATCGATCTGGGCCAGGGCCGAGTCGGCGTCGAGGACGAAGGCGCCTCGGCCGGCGGCCTGCCCGCGGCGCCAAGCCTCTCGGTCACCGGCGGCGCAGATGCCCTGACCGAGGCCATCAAGCTGAGCTGGAGCATGCCCGGCGTACCCGCTGGCGACGAGCACACCTACACGGTCATCGCCCTTGGCCAAGACGATCTTGAGAGCGCGGCCAGCGCGCCGCCCGAGCCCGGACGGCGCATCGGCGCACCGGTTACAGGCTACGAGATCAAGGTTGGCGCCGCCGACTTTGCTCCGATCACCCACACCACCGAGAACGGCAGCCTGGTCTGGCTCGACACCTCAGCAAGCGGGCAAGGAGAGCTCTCGATCGACTCGATCCTCGCAAGCCAGGGCGCCTACCCCGACCGCATCGAGCTCGAGGCCGTGGGCGCCGACAAGCAAGATGGCCCCAATGTCAGCTATCAGGTGCGCGCGATCAACAGCCAGGACGCAGCCGGCAGCGCCTCGTCCGCACAGACCGGCAACCGAGGCGTGGGCACGATCTTGTACCAGTGGTTTTACTCCGACAGCGGCGCGGCCGGCCCCTTTGTGGCGCTCGCTTCGCCGCCCAGCGCCACGGCCGACAGCGCGACCGACACGGCTCCTGTGCCCGGCGCCGATCGCCACTACTACATCGAGCTCAGCGCCGCCGGGGCCGCCACGGCCTCCTCGGCCGTCCATAGCGGCTACCGCGCCAGGGCAGCGAGCGTGACCACGGGCACGATCGATCAGATCACAACAAGCTCGGTGCGCATCGCCGGCCTGATCACCGATCTCGGCCGTCCGACGGTGAGCGAGCACGGCTTCTGCTACGCCCTGGCGAGCGCTTCGTGCACGGCTGCGAGCGCGACCTGTACGACGCTTGGCGCGAGCACGTCGCTCGAGACCTACACCGAAACCCTCACACTTGCTGCCGGACAGAGCTACAAGCTGTGCGCCTACGTGACCAACAATGCTGCCACCAGCTACGGCGCCGAGCGCATCGTCTCGATGCTGCCGGGCGCGCCGACCAACGTGAGCGCCACCCAGGGCACGATCGAGGCCCACGTGCTCGTCGGCCTTAATGCCGTCGCCGGCGCGACGAGCTACGAGATCTACCGCGAGGACAGTTTAGGCACCAAAGTGCTCGTCGAGACGATCACCGTCACCGATGCCGCCACCCCAAGCTACAGCTTCGAAGACGACGCGGCCACGCTCGCTGCGCCCGCTCCGCTTGCGCCCGCGCTCGAGCTGGTGACCAACATGATCGACCGCGTGCGCATCGCCTGGCTTGCGGCCGTTACGCCGGCCGGCGCCGCCCACATCTACACGGTGGTCGCCCTCAACAGCGCAGGCTCGAGCGCCTCCTCGGCCGGTGCCGAGGGCTGGCGCGCCCCGAAGAGCGTCACAGGCTACGAGGTGCGCGCAGCGCTTGGCGAGGCGGCCTTTGGCGCCTGGTCTGATGCCTCCAACCCCGCCAATCTCTACCACGAGGACATGCTCGCTCCGGCCGGCTCGATCCAGATCGTGCCCGACAGCGCTTCCGCGAGCGACGGCACCCATACCGCGCACGTGGTCTTGACCACCGGCGAGGCCACGGGCGCAGCAGGCACGACCGTGCGCTATGAAGTGCGCGCGACGACCGCCGCTGAGCCCGGCGCAGCCCTCTCCACCAGCGGCAATCGCAGCGTCGGGGCCATCGGCTACCAGTGGGAGCGCTCCGAGAACGGAAGCGACTGGGCAATTTTGGCCGGCGCCTCGGCGCGCGCGTTCAACGACACCAGCGCCGAGCTTGCCGACGGCGTCGCTCGCCACTACCGCGTGGTCTTGAGCGCAGCCGGCGCGACCAACGTCACCCAGAGCGCAGGCACGGGCTTTCGCGCCGTGCAGGCCACGGTCGAAACCCTCGATCCCCTGGTCCGCGACCCGGACAACATCACAACCACCTCGGCCAGACTCTACGCCAATCTGACGACGCTGGGCGCGCCTGCACCCGCGGCGATGGGCTTTTGCTACTCTGCCACGATCGCCGCGCCTTCCATCGACGACGCAGGCCAGGGCGCGGTCTGCCTCTCGGTGGCTCAGCTCACCGAGCCTGGCGAGTATTGGGCTGTGGCGATGAGCCTCACCCCCGGCACGACCTATAACGTGCGCGCCTTCGTGCGCACGAGCGCCGTCGGCGCCGGCTACGCCTACGGCGACGTCGTCACGTTTGACACCCGCACGAGCGCTCCCCAAAACGTCTCGACCGAGAACGCCGTGGCCCACGTCGCGGTGAGCTGGGACAGCGTCAGTGGCGCGGCAAGCTACAAGGTGGTGCGCAACGCTGGCACGGCCTCTGAGGCGATCGTCGGCGCCACGGTGGTCGATCTTGGCGAGGGCCGCTTCGGCCTCGAAGACACCGGCGCCGCGCCAGGCGGGCCGCCGTTGACACCGGCCCTCTCGGCGACCGGCGCCGCCAGCGCGCGCACCGACGGCATCGCCCTGAGCTGGAGTGCGGTCGGCCTTGTTGACGGCGCCGTGCAGAGCTACACGGTGATCGCCGTCGGCCAAGACGCGCTCGAGAGCGCACCCAGCGCTTCGGCAAGCGGTCGGCGCCTTGGCGCGCCTGTCGCCGGCTATCAGGTCAAGGTCGGCGCGGCCGCTTTTGCGACCGTTACGGCCACCGAACTCGACGGTGCGCTGAGCTGGCTCGACAGCTCGGCGACAACCCTTGGCTCGCTCTCGCTCACCGCAATCGCGGCAAGCAAAGGGACCCACAGCGATCGCGTCGCGCTCGACGCCCAGGGCGCAGCCAGTCAAGACGGCGCCTCGCACAGCTACCAGGTGCGCGCCTTCAACACCCTGAACTCCTTTGGCGACGCCTCGATCGTTCGAACGGGTAACCGAAGCGCGGGCACGATTGGCTACCAGTGGTACTACTCGGCCGACGGCGCGCCCGGCTCCTTTGTGGCGCTGGCCGGCGCCCAGGCCGCGAGCAGCAATGACACCGACGCCTCGCTGCCAGCCGGCGTCGATCGTCACTACTACATCGAGCTCAGCGCGCCCGGCGCCGCCAGCCTCAACTCGAGCACCGACACCGGCTACAAGGCGCTGGCCGCCACCGTGACCACCAGCGCGCCCGACTAGCTCGACGGCGAGCTTTGACCAGACGGTCACGCTCTCGGCCGCCACCACCTATTTTGTGCGCGCCTATGCAACCAACAACGCCGGCACGTCCGACGGCGTCGAGCGCAGCTTTGTGACGCTCACCGCGGCCCCGACCGGCGTCATGGCCACCGGCCAGGTAACGCCGTCGACGTGAGCTGGACCGGGGTCACCGGCGCAAGCAAGTACCGCATCTACCGGCGCGAACTGCCCGACGGCGTCGTCACCCAGGCCGCTGAGGTCAGCTCCGCGCCCACGGGCGCGCCGGCCGAGTCCTATCAAGTCGGCGTCGTCGTCGACGGCGTCGCCATTTGGGGGGCGAGCACGGGACTGGACTTGTTCTACGAGGACGACGACACAGCCCTCGAGGCCACCCTCACACCCGGCACGATCACAGCGAGCCTTAAAAAATTTAACGACCGCGTCGATCTCGCAACTTGTCAGCACGGATCGAATTTGCTATCGCTGAAATCACATCTTCCTTTTGTCCAGGGGGTTCACCTGGCGTTGGAGCAGTAGATGCACCGAGTCGCGGCGCCGATTGGCGGTTGTCGTGGTCTCGGACCGACTGCTCGCGTTGCGCCTTGTGGCGAATCTTTTTTTTTGGCGAGCAGTCCATGATTTGCGCGAGAGCGCATGCTTTGAGGGTGGCAATCATGGCACGTTCCAATGCCCGTTATGTCAAATCGTACAAATTGTCGGTCGGTCGTCGTCTGGTTTCCTTGCTTGCGATGCTCGGGGCGGCGCGCCGCTTCAACGACGCCGAGATCGAGGTGCAGGCCGAGGAGGCGATCGCGCACGACCGCTCGGTGCGCACGCTGCTCACCGTCTGGCAGCGTGATCGCAAGGGCTCCCATGGCACGCGTCCGGAGGCCGTGCGGATCGATAACCAGCTGGATCGGGCGATGAGCGCCTGCCATGGCCACACGCGAAACATCTTGCGCAGCATGGATGCCGAGGAGCCCGTCGCGATCGTCGCCCGCGAGTTCGACGAGGCCTTCTTCACCGACGGCCCCGGCGCGATCACCGGCCTGCAGTTCGAAGATCAGCTCGCGGCCGTCGAGGAGCTCATCGCGCGCTGGCGCAGCCCGGCCTGGCAGGACAAGATCGCGATGCTCGGTCTCGAGATGTTCGTCAGCCGCGTCGAGGCGCTCGTCGGCCCCTACCGCGAGGCGATCCAAAACCCCACCAGCCGCACCATCACCTGGAGCAAGCTGCGCGCCGCCGACCACGACGGCCAGGAGAACCTGCTCGCTGTCGTCGCCCGCATCGTCGGCACCTGGGGCAAGGCCAGCGAGGAGCACGTCGAGCGTCGCCTGGCCTACCTCGCTGTCTTCAATGATCAAAACGAGCGCATCGCGAGCTACCGCCGCCGACGTCGCAAGGCGCCCGACATCGATCCCGACACCGGCCGCGAGCTCATCGAGGACGACATCAACCTCGACGAGCCCGTCGACGCCTGAGTCCACCCCCGCGCCCTTGTCCCCCAATAGGGCGCCGCGCGCCTATCGATCCCCACCGATTCATCGTCAACGCACAAAAGCTGAGACTCCACCCTCAGCT
>JACCWM010000186.1 GCA_013697635.1 Lujinxingiaceae bacterium
GTGGTGGTGGTGGGGGTGGGTGTGGCCGGCGTAGTGGATGAGGTCGGCGTGGCGGATCGCGTCGTCGGTCCAGTGGTCGACGCGGGTGGGGGTGAGGCCGTGGTGGGTGAGGAGCTCGTGGAGCCAGCGGGCTTCCTGGTCGGCCTGGGGGAGGGCGTCGCTGGTGTGGTCGTGAGGGTGCCAAATGGCGGCGGTCTTGGGTGGGTGGGGGACGGCCTGGGGGTGCATGGCGAGCTGGGCTAAAGTCAGCGTGAAGTCGATGGCGAAGCGGTTGACGAGGGGGGTGAGGTCGGGGGTGAGGCAGGCCTGGAAGGGGACGTGGACGAGGTCGGCGCCAGGGGCGAGGGTGAGGTGGCGAAGGGTCTTGCGGGTGAGGTAGCGCGCTTCGAGCGGGGCGAAGAAGAGCTCGTAGAGGCGGACGAGGTCGCGGGTGAGCTGGCGAGCGTGGACGCGGGAGCCGGCGCCTCGGCTGCCGCAAACGCGTTCGAGCACGCGTTGGACGCGCTGTGCTTCGCTAGGGCTCCAGGGCTGTTCGAGGCAGTCGACGTGGCCGTCGTGGGCGACGAAGATGAGGAAGTGGTCGGCGTTGGGGTCGGGCAGGAAGTACTCGATGGCGAGGCGGTCGGGGCCGAGGCGGTCGAGGACGTCTTGGGTGCGCACGAGCTGGGGCGTGGCAAAGGGGTGGGCGCGGACGAGCTCCATGTACTTTTCGAGGACGCGGTGGGAGGCGTTGGCGTCGCCCGGGCGCATGTGCATCGCGGGGTGGAACGCGCCGGGGCCGGCGGTGGCCGAGCCTGTGGCGTTTTGCAGGGCGTCGTCGAGCTCGGGTGTGGTGCCGCGGCGCTCGTAGAGCAGACGAAGAAAGTCGCCGCTCTTGACCTCGAAGACGGTGGTTAGGGCGGCGGCGACGTCGCCCTGGTGCAGGTGCAGGTAGGCCTGACGAGCGCCGATGTGGCGGCTGCTGGCGAGCAGGTCGAGGCGCTGGTCTTCGTCGTCGAGGAAGGTGGCCAGGGCCAGGACGAGCTGCAGGGCCTTTCGGGCGTGGCGGATCGCGCGGTGAGGGTCTTCTTCGACGATGGCGAGCGTGTCGAGGACCTCGGCTTCGCTGATGACACGGCCGGCGCGGGCGAAGTTTTTGGCCGCCCGCTCGTAGTGGCGGATCGCGCGGGGCCGATCGCCTCGGCGCAGATAGCACTCACCGCGCTGGTAATCGATCGCGGCGCTGTAGGCTGGATGGTACTCGACCTGTGGTTCGAGCTCATCGGCCAGGCGCAGCGTGGCCTCGTCGTCTTCGAGCATTGAGGTCGAGACGAGCAGGTTGACCGATGCGAGCACCCACATGTTGCGGTGGTGGGCGTTTTGGAAGTGCTGGCGAGCGAGCGCGAAGGAGGCAACCGATGCGGCGAACTCGTCGCATTGCATTTCGACGTAGCCGATCGAGAAGTGAACGGTGCCGACCTCGATCTCGCCGAGTGGTGACGTGGCGAGCAGGGCTTTTGCTTCTTCGATGGCGTCGTGGGCGAACTCCCAGTGACGGGCGTTCGCGGCCATGCTGGCCAAGGCGGCGATGGTGTGGACTCGCTGACGAGGGGATGCCTCATCTTCGATTGAATCGAGCAGCCTGGCGAGGATCTCCAGGGCGCGTTGGTTTGCGCCGCGCAGGCTCCAGAGCACGGCCTCGGCGCGGCCGCGTATCATGAGCATGTCGGGATTCTCGAGCGCTTCGATCTCCTCGTGAGTTGGTAGGACGTATGCCGCGTCGGCCTGGTTGCCTTCGTTCATCAGCGCGATGGCGAGGGTGACGCGTGCCGTCGTGTGTAAATGAGGTTCGATGTCGGGATCTTCGAGTGCGTATTCGTAGTGAAGGCGCGCTCGCTCGTTCTCTCCGAGCTCGACGAGAATATCGGCGAGTGCGACGTGAACCGCGCTTCGTGCTTCGGGATCGAGGTCGTCGCGTAAGATCTCTTCGTAGCATTCGGCGACGAAGGGCATGTCATGGTTGACCATGAGTATGGCGACTTCGTCGAGAACTTGGGCGTAACGCGGGCCGTCGATCCCGCATTGTCGGCGCGCGTGTATGAGTAGATCATGAGCGTGTACGCCATGACCCTTGTCGCTAAGGACTCTGGCAAGCTGGCAGGCGCTGCTCCACAAGTCATTGCGCTCGTTGTCGGCTAACGCGGCTGCGTTCTCAAGCTCAGTGGCGAGCCTGAGCAGTAGGCGTTGGCCGCCCGCTTCCGACTCATTCAAACGCTTCGATTGCGTGGGGATCTGCGAGAGCTCGTAAAAGGCCCAAGTCGCACGAAAGAGGTCGTTGGTCGCCTCAAAGCTGGCGAGTGCTTCGCGAAAGAGGGGCTCGGCCTGCTCAAGTTGGTCGAGGTCGAGGTGAACTCGGGCTTCGAGGAAAACGACCTGAACACGCAAGTCGTCGATGCCGGCCTCGTCGCAAAGTACGTGCGCTTGCTGCAGGCACTTTAGCGCGTCGTGAGGCACCCTGGCGTGTTTTAGCAACTGGGCGCTACGCAATCTGGCGAGCACGGCCGTGCGGCCTGTGCATTCGGGGTGGGCGAGGGCCTGGCTAAGGGTGATGCAGGCGTCTTCATCCTCGTCGAGGCGAAAGAGCGCGTAGGCGCGAAGTACGAGCGCGTGGGCGGATTGCCGTTCGTCTGGCGCGAGCGTGTCGAGCAAGGCCAGCGACTGCTCAAAGGCAGGGCGGTCGTTTCGCCATTGTAGAGCATCGACCGTGGATAGGATGTCTTCGCTGCTCATGGGCTGGCGGCTCAGAAGTCAAAAGTGGTCGAGACGTCGTTGGCGAAGATCTCGATGCGCTGAGTTGCGTCGTAGTCCGGCTGGAGCGCGGGGCTCTGGAGCAGGCCCTGGGCGTCGGTTTGACCGGCCCAGACGAGCTCGAAGCCGTCGTGGGACTTCTGGGACCAGCGCACGTCCAGATGTTCGAACTCGTCGCCGGTCTCGGTCTGAGCGTAGCCGTCGAGCATCATGCCGGTGGGGCCGCAGGAGAGGCAAAGCGTCGCGGTGACCGTGCCGCAGGCGATTGTGAACTCGTGGAGCAGCATTGCGGCGTCCACATCGTTCTGGCGCATCATGGGATCGGCGCCGAAGTCGAGCACGGGGAAGGCGCAGCGCAGCTCGAAGTCGGGCAGCGCGGGTTGGATCCATTGGGCGGCGGCTTCACAAAAGCGGGTAAAGAGCTCGTGCAGGCCCGATGGGAGCGCGTCGGCGGTCTTGGCCGCACGAGCGGTCGGGTGTGCGAGGGTCGCGTCAAGGAGCGCTTGGCGGGCCAGCTTGCGAGGGTCGTCGTCGATGAGGATGCGGGCGCCGGTCAAGTAACGAAGCTCCATGCCGTCGGCAAGCTCGGCCTCCCACTCGATGACGGGTGCATCGTCGATCATGTCGTGTCCGATCGCCTTAGGTCGCGGGCTATGGGACTGGGCGGTGAGCGCGGTCAGCGCGTCGGCGACGGTCGAAGATAGGGTGTCGATGTATTCGACGAGCTCGTCTGTGTGCACGCTCATCGGGCGCCAGATGCAAACGACGAGAGCGGCGCCGGTGGGCGACTCAAAGGCGTCGAGGACGAGGTCGTCGGTGGCGGCGAGCCATGGGTGGTCGTGGACGAGGTAGCCGTCGCAGTGCGTTGCGAGCAGTTCGCAGGCGGCGACGTAGAACAGGGCCGGCAACGAGGCGCCTCGTTGTGCAACATGCCAGAGCTGGCCGGGGGCCGGGGTTTGAGCGGGCGGCGCATGCGGCCTTTGCTCGCCGCGATCGCTGAGCGTTTGCTGGTCTTCGCGTAGCGCGTCGATGAATTGGTTTGTCAGATCTACGAGCCGTTTGTGGTTCATGTAGCGTCTCCGACGGTGGCAGGGGCCTTGCTCTCATTGGTGTGGAACGCGTCAGCTCGGAGGATGTCCAAAATGCGCTCGAGGGCGAAGCCAGCTTCTGACTCGCAAAGTTGGTGGTGCTTCACCCAGTCGCCAAAGAGCGTGTTGAACGCGGTGTACTCATTGCCCACGGTGCCGTGGGAGATGTCGAGATGCTCGGCGATCTGGCGCGCGGACGGCTCGGCAGCCGAGAAGCGGTGAGCGCATACCAGGCGGGCGCGTTCGGATAGCCCGTCGATGAAGTGAGCCGCGATCGCGTTGATCTCCGAGTCGGGTGTTCGCGACACCTCGCCGGCTAAGTCGAGTGCATCGTCGCCGGGCGCGATGCGCGAGCAAACTGGCGGCGGTCGCAGGCTCGACCAACACAGGTCGCAGAGCTCGGCCAATGTGAGCGCTCGGTTCGCGCGCTCGAGGATTACAATCAGATGGGCCTCGAGGTTGGCCGGTTTGACGATTTCGGGGCAGCGATTGTCGCTTCCGGAGTCGAGCACCGATTCGAGCGCCGGTAGCGCGGCGCGCAGCACGTCGAGATCGAGCTGGCCGTCGGTGGTCGTGACCGGTGAGCGTGCGGTGAGCGATAAGCGCTTGCTGTGGCAGGTGAAGGCCGGGTTGTCGCGCATGACTTTGTGGATCTTCCTCCAGAGATGACGGCGCATCGGCGCTTCCTCGTGGCCGTGGCGCAGCTTGTCGTTGCGGTCGAGGAAGCGTCGCAGATCGAAGCCTACCGCGCCCCAATGCTTAACGGAGGCGGCGGCGAGCGCGCGGGGATTTTTGATCAGATAGGCGCAGTAGTCTTGCGCGAGGTCGGCGAGGCGCTCGTCGAGCGCGCTGCCTCGCAAGCCGCGCATTTGCGGATGGCCGGCCAAGGAGCGCAATGTCTGCAGCAGCCGGTCATAGGCTAGCTTTAGGTGCGGCTGCTCGCCATGGCGAAGGCTGTCGGCGAAGGTCTGCGGCGTGAGCTCCGCCTGAGATGGCGAACTTTTTCGAAACGTGTGTGTCACGCGTCCTCTCCCGTGTACGCGCTGTGAATTTTGAAACGCAGCGCAGTATGGCCGAGGAGAGGGTGTGTGGCAATCGTGGACAGGGGCGTTCATTGATCGTGTTGCATAGGAATCAACTATCGGCCAGCGCACGCTGGCGTACATCCTCGGGAAGCTCGGAGAGCTCGACGGTGCGTCGCGTGGTCTGGATGTCGGGGGGCTCGCCGTAGTCGTAGTTTCCGATGTCGCGTTTGGCGCGTTTGACGTGGTCGATCTGGGTGGCGAAGTCGGCGAGTGTGAGGTGCTGGCGGTCGCCGGTGCGGCGCACGGCGGCCGTGGCGGCGGCGATCAGGGCGTTTTGCATCTCGCCGCCTGAGAGGCCCTCGGCGAGTTCGGCGAGCTGGTCGGGGTCGACGTCGGGGGCGCAGGGCAGCTCGGGGATGAGGTAGAGCTGCCAGAGCCGCTTGCGGCTGGCGAGGTCGGGCAGGGGGAAGTGGATGTGGCCGAGGATGCGGCGCACGAAGGCGCCGTCGTAGTTTCTGGCGAGGTTGGTGGCGAAGACGACGACGCCGTCGAAGCCTTCGAGCTCTTTGAGCATGACGCTGCGGGCCTGGTTGACGCCGTAGTCGGCGGACTGGCGGATGTCGGTCAGGCGCTTGCTCAGGATCGTGTCGGCCTCGTCGAAGAAGAGCACGGCGTTGTCTTCGCGGGCGGCCTGGAAGGCCGCGACGATGTTCTTGGCGGTTTCGCCGACGAACTTCGACTCGAGCTCGGCGTAGTTGACGTCGAGGATCGGGCGATTGAGGTGGTTGGCGATGGCCTCGGCGCAGAAGGTCTTTCCGGTGCCGGGTGGGCCGTACAAATTGATCGCCATGCGCCGGCCGCCTGGGGCGATCTTTTGAAGGTTCCAGTCTTCGAAGAGCACCTTCTGGTAGCGCAGCTTGTCGAGCAGGATCTCGAGTTGCTCGCGGGTCTGGGCGGGGACGATGAGGTGATCGAGGCTGAATCGGGCAGCGCGGGCGACGAAGGTTTCGCGTGTGGGAAGTGGTTGTGGTGGAGGCTCGGCAGGGGCCGCCGCAACGGCGGGCGTCATGTCGGGGATGGCGGATGACGACTTGATCTGGGTCCAGGCGGTGCCCATGGTTTTCCTCAGGCTGAAAGGGACATAGAGAGTTGTTCGGTGACGTCGATCACGACGCGATCTTTGCGGGCGAGCTGCTTTTGAACGTCGTCGGGCAAGTCGTCGTAAGCGACGGTCTCGTTGCGAACGATCTCGAGCTCGTCGCTGTAGTCGTGCACGCGGATGCCGAGTTGCTTTCGGACCCCGCCGCGCAGGCGCACCAGGATGCAGAAGGCCTGGGCAAAGGTGTTGAATTCGTGGTCGTTGAGCCAGTCGGCGACGGCCTGGGTGTCTTCGTCGCTCATGAAGACGAAGCCGAAGGCCGAGCCCAGGAGCACGCCACCAAAGAGCCACCACAAGATGGCGGGGATTGCAGGTAACATCGGCGACCTCAGGCGGCGGCGGAGCCGGGTTCATGGAATTCGGGATGCCAGGGTACGTGCAGGCGCGTTTCACCGCGCAGGAACGCCTGCTGCACTGGCGAGGGAAGATCGTCGAGCGCCAGGCGTCGGCGCACGTTGAGCAGGGAGTCGCCGTCTTTCTCGATACGGATTTCGAGGAAGTAGCCGGCGTGCTGGCGTTCGAACTCCAGAAAGACGAAGTCGATGTGACGATCGTAGGCCGTGGTGAAGTCTTCGGGAGCGTTGCGTGAGGTGAGCAGGCTCGCGATCTCGGCGCGCGGGCGGCGAAGCCGGGCCTCGAGCCAGGCGGCGACCTCGCCCACGACGAAGGTGTCGAGCTGGCCACGCACGGCGCGCTCGGCGCCTCGGCCCATGCGCCAGATCAGCGCGACGCCGACGAGCGTGACGAGTCCGGCCGCGAGCCAGAATGTGGGAATGATTTCCATGGGTCGATTCTCCGTTGGGCGTTTCGAGAGTGGGTATCGTCGGTTGTGCATGCTCGAAGTCCTCACACCGTCATCGCCAATTCCAGACTGGCCTGCTCGATCTGTTCGTCCTGCTCGGCCGTGATGTCGTATTCGCGCGCCGCCTCACCGCGTAAGAAGGAGGACTGAACGTCGGCGGGCAGATCGTCGAGCATCACGGTGCGGCGGGTCTCGACGATCTCGACCTTGTCTTCGGCGAGCTTCTCGCGCAGATAGGATGTGACCGTGACGAGATAGTTTTGGGCGACGCGTTCGAAGTTCTCGACCATCTTGAGCAGCCGCGGGCGCAGCTTGCGCCAGGCCTGCACGGCGGCCTTGCGTACGGCCATGACGGCATTGTTGAGTACGACGAAGGCCTCGCGCACTAGCGGGGCGATCGTGGGCAGGTGTTGGTCGCACCAGGGGAAGAGCGACTCCTGAGCCCAGCCGATGATGTGTTCCCAGAAGACGACGACAGAGGCCAGCGCGAGGCCGAGGCCGGCAAAGATCGTGATGGTGATAGGGTCCATGAGGTGCTCCTTGTGCTCGAGGCTTTTTTAGAGGATGGCAAACTTCATCTCGGTTTCTTTGTTGAAGAGGAACGCCTCGTTGACCGCCTGCGGCAGGTCCTCGAGCGTGACCTGGCGCCTGGCCTCGAGCGCCTTGATCGGCGCGTCGCCCTGGCGCAAATAAGCCTGACAGACGCGCCAGTACTGTTTGCGATCTTCGAGCTGGTAGGAGCAGTGCAGCACGATATGCCAGGGCTTGAGCCGCGCGTTGGTCGCAACGCTTCGCTCCCATTGAGCGCGGGTCATCGGCTGGTCGTCCTCGATCCGCCACATGATCCACTCGACCACGTGCTGCTCCTCGAGCGGCACCTCGGTGGCGATCAGCTTGGCGAGCTCGTGGTAGGTGTCGGTGCGAATTTGCCGCTCGAGCGGCGCGCCCATGTTAGCCGCAAAGCTCGTCAGAGGATCGAGCAGTCCCCGAAGGCGCTGGGCCCATTGCTCGGGGTTGCTCTCGACATCGGTGAGCAGGTCACGTTCGGGCTTGGAGAGGAGCTCAGAGAATTCGCGCAGCGCGCGTTGGATGCTCTCGGGGAGCACCCGGCGATTGTTGGTGGGTATCATGCGGCCTCCAGGGTTGAGTGGGTCGGGGATGAATCACATCGTCTCGACTGGAGGGGAAGGCGGTAGGTGCGGGGGTGTCCAAAAGTTTCTTGAGCGCGAAGGGTTTCGGGCGCTGAGTGGTGCATAGCGACACATGGGCGTCGTTCGGGGGCAGCCATACGACGATTGAGCTAGACTTTGAGAATGTCGCGCTAGAGAAGTCTGGAGGACGGTCGTGTTCGCCCTCAAAACCAAGGCGTAGTGCTATGAACACACCCGGGAGGTGCCATAAAACCCGTGATTGATCTGGTTGCTTCTGGCGAAAAACTAGAGGTCACCGATGCCCGAAAGACAACTCATAAGAGAGCGCAGTGAGGTCATTTTCTCCCTGCGAAAAGGGGCGGTCGGGCCCGCGATGCGCACATTCATATCGGGCAGCAGGAGGGCTTTGAGCGCCGTTCAGGGCTCGGTGCAAAAGCTCGCCGTTGGGGAAACCTTTGTCGTGAAATCTGGGGAGGCCCATACCTTTCACAACACGAGCCAGACCGAGGTTTTTGAGAGCTTCGGAAGCTGTGAGGACGGCTTGTCTCCGAAGGGCCGATCGAAGAAGCTGCGCCGACCGCGATCGAAGTCGCGAGACCGGGTAACGCTTATGGGTCGCATCCAGCGAGAAGGTCGGGTGCCATGAGGAGCGAGAAGGTCGGGTGCCATGAGGTGGCGACGTCCGCCATGAGGTGGCGACGTCCGCGACGGCCGTGCCGGCACGGACGGGGTGAGGCGATGGCCAGGTGGTTGATGGACGTCCACACCCTGGGTTTAGCCAGGGGAGAGCGTCCATTAACCACCCTTCGTCGCCTCACCACGTCGATTCCGGCACCAATCGTGCCGCAAAACCGCGTCAAGTCGGCACATGTTTTTGGGCAAACAGCGGAATGAAAAGATTGTGATCAAGAGACAGCCTCATGACTCGCGTACTTAGTTTCTGTGCGCGTTTCTGGCGCTGGCAGCCAGGCTGCCAGCCTGGCTGCCCGGGCAGCTCACACCGCGCGAGAATCTGCGGGCGCATGAGCTACTCTGGCTCGAGCAGGCTTGCGCGCAAGTCCCGGTAGACCTGCCTGGCGAGGTCTTCGGCGAAGGCCTCCAACGGGTGGATGGTGGTCCATTTGTGGTATTTGAAGCGCACCACTGCCAGCACGAGGCTGTAACACTGGACCAAGAAGGCGTCGGTGCGGCGTGCGGGATCGATACCCGGCAGCAGCCGGCCGCAGGTGCGATCTTCGCGCAAACGCGTGACGAGCGCGTCTCGAAGCGGGCGCAAAAGCTCGGTGGCAAGCGCGCGGCGCGAGGGGTCCTGGAGTCTGCTGAACATCCAGTGGTAGACGAGCACCATGGTGTCGACGTCATCGATATAATGGCGGAAAAAACCTCGGAGCAAGGCCACCATGGCCTCGGCTCCACCAAGCGCGTCGTCAATCATTGCCAGGAAGTGACGCTGGTCCTGGCGGGCGACGGCGATAGCGAGCTCAAAAAGGATGTCCTCCTTGCCATCGAAGTAGTAGTAGAGCGTTGCCTCGCTCACATCGAGGGCCTCGGCCACATGGGACAAGGAAAATGGCTCGAGACCCGACTCGCGAAATACCTGCTGCGCCGCGTCGACGATCTCCTGGCGGCGAGCCTGGCGCTTCTTCTCGAGGCGAGCCTTTCGGCGAGCGTCTTTTGTGGGCTCTTCGAGGGTCATGGTTTCTCTCCCTCGCCGAGCCGGCTTCCTCGAAGGACCGACGCACAGATCTCGTCGACCAACTCCGCGGGGGACCAGGGCAGGTCCCAGCCGTATTCGTTGAATCGATCGAAGACGGCTTCAATGGCGTCGGCCTGGGCGAAGACGACGTTGCCCCGAAGGCGTGGCATGACTTCGGGAGGTAGGAGACCTCGAGCGCGGTCTCCTTCGAGCATTTTTTCCATTAACTCGAAGACCGGGCGCAGGAGCGCGTAGCCTCTTTCGAAGCCGTCACGGTGGATGTTCGGATCCAAGAAGTCCTGCATGTAGGCGACGAGCTTTACGAAGTCCGCGCTCGTCCTGGCGCGGGTTTGCAACACGGCCACGAGAGCGTTGGATCCCGGACTCGTCGAACATCTTGGTCTACCTCGAGGAGAAGTGGCCCGAGCGCTCGATCTATCCCTCCGATCCCGTCGATCGACAGCGATGCGCGCTGCTCGAGGATTGGGCTGACGAATCGTTGACCGGTCCAGCCCACTGGGCAGTCTGGTGCAGGGGCGACGATGCCCCGCAAAAGCTTCTTGGCCAGATAGCCGACGAGCACCCCACCAGTGGCTCGCGGCTGCAGCTCGCGATCAAGTCACGCATGCTGCCTATGATCTTCAACATGCTCGTTGCTAAACGCCGCGGCGGGCCCGAGGCAACAGCCCGCTATTTTGAGAGTCAGCTCGACATGCTCGCCGGGCTGCTCGCGCACCAGCCCTTTCTTTTTGGCGACGAGCCGACGGCGGCCGACTTCGCCGTCGTAGGCCAGCTCGCCAACGGCCTGGATTTTCCAGGCGGAAAGGCCGTGCTCGAGCGCGAGCATCTGACCCGAATGGTCCGCGCCCTGCTTGCCTACATCCAATGACAATGGCGTTTTTACTGGGGGCAAGATTCCCGGCACGCCGCCCTCGTTTTCGATTCCGACGAACTTGACGTCCGACGAGGCGACCGTGGCGCTGGCAGCCTGGCTGCCCGGGGGCTTTTGCTCACTCGCTCGAGTGGTTAGCTTTGGCGTGTGACCGATCGACCAGGCGCACGGTGCTATCTGTGGGCCCAAATCGCCGGTAAATACCGGCTTGCTCACACGCCCTGGGTCAACCATTCCTGGAGGGCTGGGGCCTCAGGGAAGCCGACCTTGCACGTTCTCCAAGATCGCATCGGCCGGGCCCTTGTCCTGGCCCAATATGCTCAACTCGGCGTTAGTCTCGAGAACGACGGCGAAGATCTCATCGGGGGATGTGTAGCCCTGGGCCCGAAGCGCCGCGATGATCTCCTCACGCGAGACCCGCTCCTTTCGCATGGCCCCCTCGAGAAATTGGCCCCGGTAGAGCAGCATCGTCGGCATGGCCTTGATCGCTGACTCAAATCCCTCCGAGCGCTGCGCAAGTTTGGTGACCACCCACTGCAAGCCGAGCAGCACCGCGATCGCCGTCAATCCCTCGGCCAGCGGCACCTCTTTGACGAGGATCACCGTCGCGACCATTGAGCCCAGCGCCGATTAGAGCCGCATAAACGAGCAAGGCCTCGCGCAGCACTCTCCAATCTAAGCGCTCGAGGCGCATCTGCCCGGGCCTTTAACCCTCCCCACCCGAAGGGAACCGAAGCGAAGGGGGCTCGCATTTTTTCTCACACCTCGCAGGTGCGATCTGCGCCAAAGCCGATGGCCTTGGGCTGGCCGGTGTTCATGCCGTCGAGCTCCTCTCGGGCGGCTCGGTCGGAGTATCCGTGACGCTGAGATAGAGGCGAAACGTGGTGCCCTGCTCGGGTTTGCTGTCCACCTCGACGTAGCCCTCTCCCTGTTGGACGAGGCCGTAGATGGTGGACAGCCCGAGGCCGGTTCCCTTGCTGCCCTTGGTCGTAAAAAAGGGTTCGAAGATGCGGCTGACGGTTTTCTCGTCCATGCCGTGGCCGTTGTCGCGCACGGTAAGCACGGCGTAAATTCCTGGCATCAGATCGGACGGGGCATCGCCCGCGGGGCCCTCGCAATGCAGCGCGTCGGTCTTAATGCTGAGCTTGCCGCCGGCGGGCATGGCGTCCTGAGCGTTAAGCAGCAGGTTCATGATCACCTGGGTGAGCTGTGTCTCTTCGGCCTGTACGGTGGGAACGTCGCGCCCGAGGCGGACTTTGAGCTCGATATCGGAGCGTAGCACGCCGCGCAGCAGGCCTTCGACCTCACTCACGGCGTCGTTGAGGTTTGTGGCCTTGATTTGGCCCAGGCCATGTTTGCTGAAGTTTGCCAACTGGGCGGTGATCGAGGCGCCGCGATTGACCGCGACTTCGATCTTCTCCAAGTGTGCTTGGACCGCGTCGTCGGGGGCGAGCTCCTGTCTCGACAGCTCGCAGTAGCTCCTAATAATCGTCAGCACGCTATTGAAGTCGTGGGCGACGCCACCGGCGAGTTGACCGACGGCGCGCAACTTCTCGAAGCGCAGGAGTTGGTCCTCGAGCTTTTTGCGCTCGGTGATGTCGACCACCATGACGACGACATGACTGAACTGTGCGTCGGTGTCGACGATGGCCATGCGCACCGGGTTTCCCCAGACAACGTGCCCGTCCTTGTGAAAGTAGCGCGTCTGCATCTCGAAGCTGCGCACTTTTCCCTCGACCAGCTCATGGAATTTGCGCTGAAACGCCTTGAACGTCCTGGCATCGGTCAGATCGGCGAAGGACATCGCTTTGAGTTCATCCTCGCTGTAGCCCAGAAACTCCTGCATGGCCTCGTTTGCTTCCAATACGCTATTGTCGCGGTCGACGATCGTCATGCCAATGGGCGCCGCGTCGAAGAACGTCCAGAAGCGTTCTTCATGCTTTTTTTTGAGTTGAGAAGAGCGAGTCACACCAAATACTCCAGTCGGGCTTCAGCGCAAGAATGCGCGAGCAAAGGTCAGGCCGCTTGCTGATTCAATACGGCGATCGCTGATTCAATACGGCGATCAACGGTCGTAGAACGCGTGAAAACCCCTTTTTTATTTCAGCGGCTTGTTGGGTTTTGGGTTGGCCGGGCAGAGCGCTGCCGTGGTCGTCGTCGCGGCAACGTCACCTCGGCGCAGGCTACGCCTACGACCCGTTCTCTGGCGCCCACGGGCCCATACTGGGGCGGGTAGATCGGGCCGTGCAAAAGCGCATTCAAGCGATGAAGAGCAATCTTCGCGCAAGTGGCGCCTGACTTGGACGAAGCCCAGATCCTTGCAGCAGCTGTGGAATGTGGTTTAACGCTCGTGAATTACCGTGTAAGTAATGCCTAACGACAATGACCCCACACAGGCGAGAGGAACGATGAGCAATTTTTTGGAGCAGTTGAAAGAGTTTACGGTGGTCGTGGCCGATACGGGCGACATCGACGCGATCGAGGCGTTCACGCCGCGCGATGCGACGACCAATCCCTCTTTGATCAAGGCCGCAGCCGCCATGGAGCGCTACGACTCGGTAGTCGAGGCCGCGCTCAATCAGGCGCGCGCCGAGACCGGCGCCGACGCTGCGGCGCGTGAGGTCGTCGACGCGGCGATCGACCGGCTTGCTGTGGAGTTTGGCCAGCGCATCCTCAAGATCATTCCGGGGCGCGTCTCGACCGAAGTCGACGCTCGCCTCTCGTTTGACACCGAGGCGACGATCGCCAAAGCCCATCGGATCATCGCGCTGTACGCCGAGCAGAGCGTTGGCAAGGAGCGCATCCTGATCAAGATCGCGTCGACCTGGGAGGGAATTCAGGCCGCCGAGCAGCTCGAGCGCGAGGGCATTCACTGCAACCTGACGCTGCTCTTCGGGCTGCACCAGGCGATCGCCTGTGCCGAGGCCAAGGTCACGCTGATCTCGCCGTTCGTGGGGCGGATTTTGGATTGGTACAAGAAAGACACCGGGCGCGATGCTTATCCCGCCGATGAAGATCCGGGCGTGGTTTCGGTGACCAACATCTACAACTACTACAAGAAATTTGGCCATGCGACCGAGGTCATGGGCGCGAGCTTTCGCAACATGGGCGAGATTTGCGAGCTCGCCGGCTGCGATCTGTTGACCATCGCGCCGGCCTTGCTCAAGGAGCTTCAGGAAACCACCGGTGAGCTGCCTCGCAAGCTCGACCCGAAGGCGGCGAGCTCGCTCGCGATCGAGCGCATCGCCATGGACCGCGCACGCTTTGATGCGATGCACGCCGAAGATCGCATGGCGACGGACAAGTTGGCCGAGGGCATCGAGAGCTTTGCCGCCGCTCAGATCTCACTCGAGCAGATGCTCGAGGCGCGCCTTGCGACACTGGTTGGCTAGCCAGGTCTCACTCGGGGGCCACAGCCCGCCGATCCTCGATGGCGCTGAGCGCTTCGTTTATCGCCCTTGGAAATCCGGCATGCTCATCGATCCAGCGGCGCCCAAGCAGCGCCTGCAGCGGAGCGATGGCCTGCTCGTCTCCCACCCGGGCGAGCGCCTCAATCGCGGCAAACTGCACCGCGTGGTCGCGATCGCCCAGCGCGCGCACCAGCGTCCTGACCGATCGGGGCTCAGCGTGCCCTTCGAGCAGATGAACCGCGGCCCAGCGCTCGCCACCGGTCTTGCCCTTTCGGTAGGCGGCCGACGCCAGGACCACGATGCGCTCGGTGTGTTGGGGATCGTCGATACTCTTCATCGCCCACAACAAGAAGATGAAGCGCTGCAGCCCGCGCGCCTCGACCTCATCCAAGAACGCCTGAGGGTTCAAGGTGGTCAGACGGCCAAAGGCCCGGGTTAGCGCGTCCATGAAGTCGTCAGGATGCACGTCTTCGGGCGCCAATAGCGTACCCAGCTCCAGTCGCTCGAGCAGGCGTAACAGGGCCAACTCGCCGGCTTGGGCCAGGCTGTCAATGATCGCGTCGTCTCGGCCAAGCGCGTCGATCAAAGCGTCGATCGGCATCGTCGTATCGCTCACTGCAGTCTCCGTTCGCTGCGGTCAACTGAGCATCAAAGCTCACTGCGGCGCCCAGTAGGCGTGAAAGACCTCGGTTCGAAGTGGCTGGGTGCCCGGAAAGGTCGTGCGGTAGAGCAGATGGGGGTGGCCGCTCTCCGGGTGGAATCGGATGCTCGCTGGCGATTGGTCGCGCAGATCGGCGGTGTCCGGGCTGATGTTTCGGGCATCGGAGAAGGGTTTTGTGCCGTCGGTCCAGGTCACGAAGATGCCCGGGATGTTGTTCTCGTTGAAGCGGTGAAAGGCGACGATGATCAGGCCGTTGGCGTCGACGCCGATGGCGGGCACGTGTTCGCGCTCGGTGTCGGTGTTGGAGACCGAGACCGACCTCGAAAAAGCGCCATTCTCGACGCGTTGGTAGTAAATCTCACCACAGCTCTGGGTGGTGTCGGGGCTGCAAAGCGGCGAGCCGGCCCAGGCGACGTGCAAGGTGGTGCCGTCCGGGTCAAGCGCCAGGCTGGGCGCGGCCGCATAGCGCCCGGTTCCAGGTGCGGGTTGGGATTGCTGCCAACTGCCCGAAGCGTCGGTTGCATAGACCAGCGTCGGGGCCAGCGCGTTGCCACAGCTTGCGACGATATGCAGATGGCCGTTGGCGTCGAATACGGCGTCATGGTTGAGGCAGCCCGGGCTGGCCCAGTCAATGGCCAGCTCGGGGCCCTGGGGCGCGCTCGCGTCGGTGAAGCGAAGCACATGGATCTGGCTTGGCCCGCGCACGTCGGCGCCGGTGAGAGATTGGGATTGGTAGGCCACCGCGAAGCCGCCCGACGGTGCGGCATTGATGACCGGGTGGAAGTCGCGACGCGGCACGCCCTGGGCCAACACCGTGGTCAGATCGACGTTCGCGCTAAAACCTGCGCCCTCGTTTTTGGAGTAGTAGACGGTCTGGTTGCCGAAGGGATAGCCGCTGAGCGCGAGATGCACGACGTCGTCGACGACGCTCAGCGATGGGTAGGTCATCTGCGCGGCCGCGGCGACCGTGTGGGGCTCAATCGCCCAGCTCGTGCCCGTGCGCTTGGCCACCCAGATGTCGTCGTCGCTTGGCGCCTGGGAATCGGGGTTGCGCCTCGACCACGCCACCCAGGCCGTGCCGTCGGACAAAAACGCGAGCTGCTGGCTGCCGCTGAATGTGTTCTCGCTCTGCGAGACGTTTTCGCGGTGCCAGGTGCCCTCGCTCAAATCATACGGGGGCACAACGACCACGTCGGGCTCGTCGGCAACGTCGGCAACGTCGTTGGCAGCGTCGAGCACATCGGCGTCTGGTGCGGGTGAAACGTCGAGGGGCGTTTGGACGATGTCGTCAGCCGACGTATCGTCGGGCGCCTCAACGTCTTCGGGGCTCGAGGCATCGGACTGCACTGCGACGTCCTCGTCAAGCGCGGCATCGCCTCCAGGCTCGTCGGTTGAGCATGCGATGAGCGAGAGGCTCGCGATCAAGATGACGATGGTGTGTTTGTTCATGGTAAACGGCCTTGTTTACTAGGGGATGTCCGAGGAGCGCACGTGGCGCGGATAAGAGCCCAGAACGCGCATCATGGGCGCGATCTCCTCGAGGTGGCGAAGGGCCTTTTGGGCGCGCTCGTCGTCGACGTTTCCGGCAAAATCAAGATAGAAGAGGTACTGGAAGCGCTGGCCGCGAAGGGGCCGACTCTCCAGCTTGGTGAGATCGATGTCGCGCAGCGCGAAGACCGACAGGGCCTTGAAGAGCGCGCTGGGTTGGTCGTTGAGCGAGAAGACGATCGAGGTCTTCGCCGCCGTGGTCGCCGCCGGGATCTGGGGCGTGCGCGCCAGGATGATGAAGCGCGTGTAGTTTTGGGGATCGTCTTCGATGCCGGCCGCGAGGATCTCGAGCTCGTAGACCTCGGCTGCGCGCCGGCTAGCGATCGCGGCCACGCCGCGAAGCTGCTCGTGGCGCACGAGCCTCGCGCTGCCGGCGGTGTCCTGGCTTGCTCGCCAGCGAAGCTTGAGGTCGCGCAGATAATGCTCGCACTGGGAGAGCGCCTGCGGGTGGCTCAAGACCTCCTCGATCATCTCCAGGGACTGACCGGGCAGCGCCATCAAGTGGTGGCGCACGCGAAACTCATGCTCGCCCACGATATGAACGTCGTGGCGCAGCATCAGATCGTAGTTGCGGTGGATGCTGCCCGCGAGCGAGTTTTCGATCGGCAGCACGGCGCGATCGACCTGGCCGCGCTCGAGGGCCTCGAAGACCAGCTCGAAGGATTCGCAGGGCACGGGCTCGACTTGCTCGCCAAGTGAGGCAAATGCTGCGCCTTCCGAATAGGCGCCGGGCTCGCCCTGGTAGGCAACGCGCCACGGCGAAGGGCTGGATTGTGCGTCTTGGGAGTCGTTGGCCTTGCTCATAGTCTTCAGGTACCTGTTCGGGGCCGGATTGGAAAGCGCAAATTTCACTATGATTTCATGGTCATGCCCGCTATGTTAGCCAGCCGTTTTGCTTCGTTTTGGTTCAGGCGCATATGGATGCGCCTCGGAGCAGATGTGCAACTCATGCAGTATTTGAGGCTCCTCCCATGATCATCGTATTAAAGCCCGGAACTTCGATTGAGACCACCAAGGAATTGATCGCCACCATCGAGGCCAAGGGCCTCAAGCCTGTCATGCTCGAGGGCACTCAGCGCAACGTGATCGCCGTGATCGGTGACGAGCGCGCGCTGCAGTCGATCAACTTCGAGAGCCATCCCGACATCGAGAAGGCCACGCCCGTTTTGACCCCATACAAGCTGGTCAGCCGCGAGATTTACCCGGCCAACACCGTCATTGATGTGGGCGGCGTGGCGGTAGGTGGCAACAACTTCGTCGTGATCGCCGGGCCCTGCTCGGTGGAGAGCTACGCGCAGATGACCGAGACGGCCGCCGCCGTTCGCGAGGCCGGCGCAAGGCTTCTTCGAGGCGGTGTGTTCAAGCCCCGCTCCAGCCCCTATGCCTTCCAGGGACTTGGCGTCGACGGGCTTGGAATTCTCTCGCAGGTCAGCCGTGAGCAGTCGATGCCGGCCTTCACCGAGGTCATGGAGGTCAAGGATCTCGACATGGTCGAGGAGCAGGGCGCGGCCTTTCAGATCGGCGCGCGCAACATGAAGAACACGCGCCTGTTGACCGCCGTCGGCCAGCGCAAGACGCCCGTGCTGCTCAAGCGCGGCATGGCCGCAACGATCGACGATCTCTTGTTGGCCGCCGAGTACATCCTGTGCGAGGGCAACCCCAACGTCATCTTGTGCGAGCGCGGCATCTCGACCTTTGAGACCTCGACGCGCAACACGCTCGATCTCAACGCCATCCCGGTGCTCAAGGAGAAGACCCACCTGCCGGTGATCGTCGATCCTTCGCACGGCATTGGCGTTCGCCGCTGGGTGACGCCCATGGCGCTTGCTGCGGCCGCCGCCGGCGCCGACGGCATCATGGTCGAGGTCCACAACTCGCCCAAGGACGCGCTCTCCGATGGCCACCAGTCGCTGCATCCCGATGAGTTCGTCGCCCTGATGAAGGCCCTTCGCCCGGTGGTCGCGGCCGTGGGTCGAGAGCTGGTATGACGGTCACCGAGAGCCTGATCGTGCGCGTGCCGAGCTTTGCGGCGCTCGCGCTGCCCGAGGACGCCGTGGTCGTGGCCGACGCCGGCCTGCCTCGGGCCTGGCTCGAGGCGCTTGGCGATCCCATCCTGGTCGAGGCCGGCGAGTCGCTCAAGCGGCTGGCATCAATCGAACAGCTCGCCGAACAGGTGCTCGCGCGCCGATCGACGCGGCCATTGACGCTTGTGGCCGTGGGCGGCGGCTCGGTGGGCGACGCCGTGGGATTTCTGGCGAGCGTCTTGTGGCGCGGCGTCGAGCTTTGGCACGTGCCCACCACGCTGTTGGCGATGGTCGACTCTGCCCACGGTGGCAAGACGGCCGTCAACCTCGGGCACGCCAAAAACCAGCTTGGCACCTTTTATTCGGCCAGCCGCGTCGTGCTCGTCGACCAGGCGCTGGCCACGCTGCCCCTCGAGCAGCGCCGCGACGGCCTGGCCGAGCTCGTCAAGGGCCTGTGGCTCGGTGACGCCGACGCGCTCGCCATGCTCGATGCCGAGGGCGGCGTCGATGCGCTGGCCGCCGCGCCCTTTGAGGTGGCCGGCGAGCGACTCATGGCCTTGTTGCAGCGCGCGATCGACGTCAAGCTCGCGATCGTCGAGCGCGACATGTTCGAGACCAAGGGCATTCGCACCTTCCTCAATTTCGGCCACACCGTGGGCCACACCGTCGAGCTCTTGACCGGCGTCTCGCACGGCCAGGCGGTGTGCTGGGGCCTGCTGTCGGCGAGCTTCTTGTCGGGCGCGCACATGGGTCTCGACGTCCAGCAGACCGCGCGGCTTCGACGCCACGTTTATGCGCTTTTGACGCCGGCACAGGCGATCGCCTCACTCACCGACCGCGAGCGCTTTGCGGCAGGCATCGCGCGCGACAAAAAGCGCATCAACGCCGATCTGCGCTCGATATGCCTGCGCGCGCCCGGCGAGCCTTTTGTGACGCGCGAAGTCTCGCCTGAGGACTGGTTCGAGGCGTTTCGTGAGGCCGTCGAGTGGTTTGAGTCAACGCCGGCGCTCGTCGAGCGGCGCGCAAATCACGTTGCCAGCCTCTCGATCGCTGCGAGCAAGTCCGAGATGAATCGCGCGCTGGTCATCGAGCATCTGCGCCCGGGCCAAACGGCGATCGAAGGCCACAGCACAGCCGACGACGTCGTCTGGCTCAAGAGCTGTCTCAAGGCGCTGCGAGAAAACGACGGCCCGGCGCAGATTTATTGCGGCGAGGGCGGCACGACCTTTCGCTTTCTGGTGGCAGTGAGCGCTGCGCGAGCTGGCGAGACCCTGCTTTTGGCCTCCGCACGCCTGCTTGAGCGCCCGCATACCCCACTCTATGATGCGCTGCGCGCGGCTGGCGCGAGCATTGAGCCCGTCGTGGTCGACGGCGTGCCGGGTGTGCGTGTTGTGGGTTGGGCGAGCTGGCCCGAGCGCGTGGAGGTCTCGGCCGCAGGTTCGTCGCAGTACCCCACAGCGCTGGCGCTGCTTGCCGCGAGCGGTGCGAGCTTTGTGCTCGCGCTTGGCGGCACCGGTGAGATGGCGAGCGAGCCGTATTTTGAGATGACGCTCGATTTGTTGCGGCGCGCAGGCGTCAACGTTCAAAGAGAGGACGGCGGCTGGCGATTTGGCCCGACGCCGCAGTTGAGCACAGCGTGTACGTTGTCGGCCGAGGCCGATGCGAGCAGCGCCGCGGTCTGGGCGATGGGCCGCCTGGTCGGCGTCGAGGCCGCGATCGCGCGCGCGCCCGTGCTGGGCCGCCAGCCCGACGCCCGCGCTGCAAGCCTTGCCGCAAGCCTTGGCCAGGCGGATCGCGATGGCCTCGAGAGGCTCGTCATCGAGCTGAGCGAGGCGCCCGATCTGGCGCCAGTGCTCGTCGCCGTGGCAAGCCAGCTCGATTGTGCGCTCGAGATCGTCGGCGCCGCCCACCTGCGCCACAAGGAGTCCGACCGCATCGGCGATCTGGTGACAGCCTTTGAGCGCGTCGGCGTGCGCATCGAGGCGCGCGAGGACGGTATTTTTGTTCCGCCCGGCCGCCAGCGCGCCCAAGACGGCGCGCTCTTTGAGACTTTTGGCGACCATCGCCTCGCCATGGCCGGCCTGCTCATGAGCGCGAGCGGCGCCTCGCTTCTAATCGAGCGGCCGATGGTCGTCGCCAAGTCCTATCCCGACTTCTGGCACCACGTGCGAAGCCTGGGGTGGAGCGTCGTGCCGCGATGACCACGGGCAGTCTCAACATCTACATCATGGGCCACCGCGCCAGCGGCAAGACGAGCACTGCCCGGCTTGCTGGCAAGGTGCTTGGCCTCGAGGTGATCGATCTCGACGCCGAGATCGAGGCCAGAGCGGGCCAAAGCTGTGCCGAGATCATCGCCGCCAGCGAGCCGCGCTTTCGCGCGCTCGAGCGCAAGGTGTTGGCCACGATCGTCGCGAAACCGTGCCAGCCAGCCCGGATCATCGTGCTCGGTGGTGGGTTTCATCCGCTTCCCACGGACGGTGCGTGCATCTGGTTGTACCGCGACGGCTGGGAGCCTGTGGCCCGCGAGGCGCGCCACAGGCTTCGCCCCGACGTGGATTTCGAGGCCGAGCTCGCCTGGATGATCGACGAGCGCGAGCCGCGCTTTGAGCAGGCCGCCGACCTTCGCCTCGATGTCTCACGCGGGCGAAGGATCGAGCGTGTAGCCGAGGATCTGGCGACCTGGATTGGCTGGTTGCTCGAGTTGCAAAGCTCGCCGATTGCCCGGCGCACATGGGTCGTTGCCGCAGGCCTCGACCAGCTTGCGGGCGCCGTGCGCGCGGCCAGGCTCTTCGGGCTTGCCGGCGTCGAGGTACGAAGCGATCTGGTTGACGCTGCTCAAGCCCAGGCGCCTGGCGTGGCCGTGATGGCGAGCTTGCGAACCCCGCAGCCCGACTGGCTCGCTGCGATGGGCGCGTCGGCGGCCTTTGACATCGATATCGCGCATCTCGACGCCGTTAACGCGGCCAACACGCTGGCATCGATGCCGCCGCGCCCGCTCATTTTGTCGTCGCATCCGGCAAACGCCGACATCCAGACCTGCGAGCGCCTGCTTGCGGGCGCCGAGAGCTTTGCGCAAGCCTATCCGGCCTGGGCCGAGCACATCACGCTCAAGTGGGCGCCGGTCGTCTCGAACTACAGCGAGCTGCTCGCGGCCCTCGACGCGACCGACAGGCTGCGCGAGCGCGGCCGGCCCGTGACCTTTTTACCGCAAGGCGCGCGCTTTGCCTGGTGTCGCCCGCCGCTTGCGGTGCAAAACGCCACAAACTACGTGCCCGTGGGTCTTGCCCCGCACAGGCGTCGTTTCACGAGCAATGCCGTGCAGACCCCGCTCGATTTCCAGGCCTGGCTCGTGCACATGAGCGGCCCCGTACCAACGCACTTTCAGGGCCTGATCGGAGACCCGGTCGACGCCAGCCAGGGCGATGTGTGGCACCGGCGCGCCGCCCGGCGCGAGGGCGTGGCGGCCTCGTACGTCAAGATTGCCTTTGGACGCGAGGAGTCGGCCGGCGAGCTTGCACGCCTTCTGGTGGCCTGCGAGCGCCTGTCCATCAGCGGACTCTCGGTGACCGCGCCGCTCAAACAGACCATTGTCGAGGGACGCGCGGTCAACACGCTGCGCCTGGTGCTGGGCAGCTGGCAGGCCACCGACACCGACGAGGCCGGCATGCGCGCCACGCTTGCGGCGGCCGCAAGCCACGGCTTCGGGCCGGGCAGTGTGGCGATCATCGGCCAGGGCGGCGTCTCCGAGGCAATTTTGCGCGCGATCGACGGCTCCGATTGGAAGCTCGTCCACCACGCCAGCGGACGACTGGGCTGGAGTGAGGCGGCGCCCGAGGAGGTCACGATGGTGGTCAACGCCGTCGGCGACTCCGACTCGGCCTACGTCGGCCCACCGCGCTGCCAGGTTTGGGTCGATCTGCACTACGCCGGCGTGCGCGCGCCCGCTCCCGATATTTCATTGCATTTCAATGGCGACACTTTTTTCGACGCCCAGGCCCACGCCCAGCGCTTGTACTGGCAAGGGGCGAACCCACAGGACGACGACCATGCATAGCAACACTTTTGGCAATCTCTTGCGCTTGACGACTTTTGGCGAGTCTCACGGCGCAGCGCTTGGCGCGGTGATCGATGGCATGCCCGCCGGCGTCGCATTGACGCCCGAGCACATCGCGGCCCACCTGGCCCGGCGCAGGCCCGGCCAGTCAGCGATCACGACAGCGCGCGACGAAAAGGACGCCCCTCAAATCTTGAGCGGCGTCTTTGAGGGCAAGACCATCGGCAGCCCGATCTGTGTGGTGATCTGGAACGAGGACCAGCGCAGCCACAACTACGACCCGCTCTTTTTTCGCGCCGGCCACGCCGACCGCACCTGGGAGGAGAAGTTTGGCCACCGCGATCACCGAGGCGGCGGCCGCGCCTCGGGCCGCGAGACGGCGGCGCGCGTCATCGGCGGCGCCGTCGCCGAGCGCATCCTGCCCGAGCAGATCTCGATCGTGGGGTTTACGCGCCAGATCGGCGAGCATCAGGCCACCAACGTGCCCGTGGGGCTCACCCGCGAGCGCGTCGACCAGCACTCCACGCGCTGCCCCGACCTGGCGGTGGCCACCCGCATCGAGGCCGAACTGCTCGAGTGCAAGGCGCTGGGCGACTCGCGAGGCGGCATCGTCGAGCTGTGGATCGACGGCTTGCCGGTCGGCCTGGGCGAGCCGGTCTTTCGCAAGATCAAGAACACCCTGGCCAACGCCATGATGAGCGTCGGCGCTGTCGTCGGCGTCACCCTTGGCGACGCCGCCAGCGACTGCACCAAATCGGGTTTCGACTTTCACTCCGGCGAGAGCGGCTACACCCCCGAGAGCGGCTACAGCCCCTCGGCCAACGGCATTCAGGGTGGCATGTCCAACGGCCAGCGCATCCGCCTGCTGGCCTACTTCAAGCCCGCGAGCACGGTGGGCGCGATGGCCACCGAAGGCCGCCACGATCCGTGCATCGTGCCCCGCGCGGTGCCCGTGCTCGAGGCGATGGCCGCGCTTGTGATAGCCGACCATTTCTTGGAGTTTCAGCTCAATCGCGCCCAGGATTTGACGCGGCTTTGACCCTCCCCACGTGGCGTGTGTGTGGGAGGGTCAAGGGCCCCACCGGCGCTCCCCACGTGGCGTGTGGGAGGGTCAAGGGCCCCACCGGCGCTAAAGCGCCACCTCCCCACAACGTGGGGAGGGGCTAGCCTTTCATGCGCTCGGCGCGTGCGCGCAAGAATTCGCGGCGGCCTTCCATCATCGCGACGAACTCCGGCTGCGCGCCCTCGGCTATCTGGCGGCGCAGCCGGTCGACCGATTCGCTCAAGGCGTCGAGCACGTCGATCGTGTTGGGATTGAGCGCCTGAATCTCAAAGTACAGATGGGGGTTTTCATGGGCGACCTCACCGGCCACCGCCAACTGGCGGGCAAAGGTCGTGCTCGAGACCTCGCCTAAGCGCTCGGCGCGGTGGCCGCTTCTGGCGAGCGTGTCGCCAAAGACGATGTTGATCGCGTGGGAGAGGCCGAGCACAAAGGCCATGGCGCGGTCGTGCTGTTCGAGCTCCATCTCGACGAGGGTGGCCATGGTGTCCTCGAAGAGGGCGCGGGCGGCCTCGAGGGCTGGCTTGTGGCCCAGATCGATGAGCACGACGTGGCGCCCGGACAAAAGATCGACGCCTGGGCCGAACATCGGGTGCAAGGAGGCCACGGCCACGCCGGCTTTGACCAGGCTATCGAGCCCCGGGCGCACGGGCTCCTTGAGTGAGCTTATCTCGAGCACGATCGCGCTCGGTGAGCGCAACGCGAGCGCCTCGAGGATGTCGTTTGCGGCACGCATCGGGGTGGCGACAAGCACCATGTAAAAGGCGTCGAGATCGAGCGTGGCCCAGTCGTCGACCGAGGCAAATCCCTCGACCGGGCCGCCGGGGTCGGCGATGGTGACGTGGTAACCCTGAGCGTCGAGAAAGCTCGTAAACCAGCGGCCCATCAAGCCGGCGCCGCCGATGACGAGCACCGGGCGGCCGAGGCCGCCGGCGCGCTGCACGATTCGATCGCGCTCTTGGACGGCCAGCGAGGCGCGGATCAGCCCTTCAAAGAGCGCGGCGACGGCGCCCGGATCGATGCCAAGCTCTGTGGCAAGCGCGCGAGCGCGCTCGACGACCACCTTCTCGCGCGCATAATCGCGCGTGCCTCGCCCGCTTTGCTGTTTGGTGCGCCCGATCTCGGCGACCAGGTGTTGGCGCCGACCGACCAGGCGTACGAGCTCCTCGTCGACGCCGTTGAGCTCGTCACGCAAAGCTGTGAGTAAGTCTTCTGCCATTGTTCGCTCTCCTTGGTTCAGCGCATTCGCACCGGGCATCGTAGTCCACCTCGACACGAATATCGCACCAAAAACACATCGATTCACCCAAACTTTGATTGCTGCGCTGGGCTGCGCTCAGAAATTGTGTCATTAATGGAAAGGTGTCGATTCTGTACTTCAATCACTTTCAAGGAGTTTACAAGATGAAAAAGTTCACGTTCGCATTGATGTTGGTCATGCTCTTCGCCGTGGCATGTGACAAGGCCGAAGCCCCCGCCGAGGCGACAGCCGAGCAGCCCACAGCAGAAAAACAGGCCGAGCTCGTCGAAGTCTCGGCTGAGGGCTCGACCTTCGCACCGGCCATCGAGAAGGCCAGCATCCCGCAAGGTAGCTGGATTTGCGACATGGGCACCGTCCACTATGCGCGCACCGAGCAGGGCGACGGCACCTGCCCGCTTTGCAAGATGAAGCTCGTGCAATACAGCGCCCCGGGTGCGGCCACCGTCGCCGCCGGTGAGAAGGCCGGCTGTGACTGCGCTGGCTGTGCAGAGAAGATGGCCAAAGCCGATGGCGAGCACAACTGTGGCGAAGGCGGCTGCGAGGGCTGCGAGCACGGCGCCAAGAAGGCCGAGGGCGAAGGCGCCGCCGACCACGATCACGATGACCATCACGGTCACGCGCATTGATCTGATCGTGTTTGGTTGTTGAATCACGCAAAATGAAGCCCATCGCAGAGTCCTGCGATGGGCTTTTTTTGTCCGCCCGTGGCCATGGACACACCCCGGTCTGCCCGCTACACTCTCTGCCAAGCACTGACTTATCAAACCAGGGACGTGATTGCTGCCGGAGCTGCTCGATGAATCAAGCACCAGAACCCGACCAGACCGAAATCCGATGGACCGAGCATCTTCCCAAGATCGTCGGCGTGGTCTTAGTCGCCTATTTGTTGCTTCTGCTCGCTGTGCCGGCCGTGCGCGGTATATTTTTGCGCAATATCTTACCCAACGGGGTCTATTCGGCCGATTGGGTTGCCTGGCACGCCGGCGAGAGCGCCTCCGAGAACAACTGTCACTATCAGGTGCGCGGCTCGCTTGGTAACAGCATCGCAATTCTGACTTGTCGCCCCGTGGCCGGTGGCGTCGTCGTGGCCGGCGCCAAGCCCGCTAATTCGGACGAAGTCGAGGATGACTTTTACACGTGTGGCACCGGGATAATGGCGCGGGAGAAGATGTTGGCAAGGGAACAAGCCAATAAACGCTATGGAGGCCTTGGTCGATGGTTGATCCGCGACTGACCAGCCTTCATGCACGCGCCAGCATCGTCAACACGGCCGCACGCATTCCATGCACACAAGCCGAAGGACCGGGGAGCCGCTTTGCCCTCTGGGTTCAGGGCTGTCCGTTGCGTTGTCCGGGATGCTGCAATCCCCACATGCTCGAGGACCGGGCCGCCGAGTCGGTCACGGTGGCCGCTCTGTTGGCTGAGATCGCCGAGCAAGCCAATCGAATCGAGGGCGTGACCTTTCTGGGTGGTGAACCATTCTTTCAGGCCGGGGCGCTGGCCGAGCTTGCGCGAGGCGTGCAGGCGATGGGTCAAAGCGTGATGGTCTTCTCCGGGCATACGCTGACTCGACTTCGGGGCGCAGACAACGCCGATTACGACGCCTTGCTCGTCCACACCGACCTGCTCGTCGATGGCCCCTACCTCGAGCGCTTGCGCGTCACCGACCGTCGCTGGATCGGCTCGTCCAACCAGCGCACGCATTTTTTGAGCGAGCGCTACCGCCACCTCGAACAAGGCCCTACGAGCTGGGACACCGGCGCAAATACGGTTGAGCTTCGCCTCGTCGGCGGCACGCTCACGGTCAATGGCTTTCCCGAGCCGGGTGTGTTGCGCCTGTCCGGTCGCCGGGATGTGCCATGAGCCAGGTCGAGTCCGAGCGCAACAAACACGCGATCATGGCCAATCGCGAGTTGGTGCCATTTGCGATGGCCATGCTCGCCGGCGACGTGGTGCGCGGCACGGGCACCGGTCGCCATTTGCCCGTTGGCGAGCCCGACGCGCTCACGCTAGAAGCCGTCGAGGCGCTCGTGCGCATGATCCCGCGCGGTGTGCTCGGCCAGCTTGTGCGCCTTGGCGGCTGGCGCGCCTGTGCGACGATCGTCGACGGCCGCGAGCAATGCCTGAGGCTTGGCAACGTGCGAAACCGTCGCAACGTCGAGCTTCGCTACAGCACGCGCAGCATCGAGGCCGTCTTGATCGCGTTTAACGCGAGCGCCCTGCAATCCCTGAACGAGCGCGACTTCCAAAGGGCGCTGGCGCCCCAGCCGATGCCCAGGCGCCTGGCTGGTGACGTGCTCGTTCACCACTTTTTCGGGGACAAAGTCCTTGCCCATCACGGCTTGAACCCGCTTGTGCGCCTGTACTTCGAAGACAACGCACTCACGCGCCTTTGCCGTTTGAGCGGCTCGCACGATGCGCTAGAGGCGGCTGTCGGCTGGTTGCTCAGCGGATCGCTCGCGCCGCTATTGCCCTGGCTGGGCAGCTATTTGAGTGAGCGCTGGCTTGGGGAGCTCGACCAGATGTGGCAAACCCATCGGCGTATGCGCAACGTGGTCACGAACTGGGCAAAAGTGTTTTGCGTCTGGCGCCAGGTGGCCGTCGAGCACGCCCAGATCCACCAGCTCACGGCGCTCGTCGAGCTTTACCAAAACCTGTTCGCCGATCCCCATGCCGAGCAACGCTTGCGCGCGCAGTTTCAAGTTTTGACCGATGGCCACCTGTTCCAGACCCGCCACGAGCTGCGCGTGCTCTGGGCCGACGCGCTCGACGAGCTGCTCGCCATCGAGCGCGTCTACCTCGGGCTGCGCGGGCGCCACCCGGTCGAGCGCACAGCCAGCGAGCAGTTGTTCATGAAAGAGTGGGAGGCGCGCCAGATGGGGCCTGTCGCCCGGCGCGTCGACGTGTTTTCGCGCGAGCTTCGAGGAGTCGTAGGCTGATGAACACCAGGGAGATTCGATGAGTTACGGATACCAGATATCGCTTCGCATCCAGGAACGGATTGTGACCTCCGACGAGATCCGCCACAAGCTCGAGCTGCGCGACATCCTCGCGCGCGAGCAGATGGTGCGCCTGCTCGTCGAGGCGCTCGTCGATGTCGGCTTTGCCCGGGCCGATCAGAATACGCTGGTTCGAGACGATGGCCAGGGGCTCTTGAGCAGCGTCGATCTCGCTACGCTCGAGGTCACGACCTCGACCGACCATGAGCGTGTAATCGACGTCGAGGTCTCCCGAAGCGTGCGCACCGAGAACAACAATGCCGCCGAGGCAGGCCGCGTGCTTCGCGCCGAGGTCATGGCCGACGAGCGGCTCGCGGCCAATCGCGACCTGATTCAACGCCTCGAGGCCGGGGAATGCGCGCGCGTCGAGGAGCTCAACCGTGTGCTCGAGCGCGTCTACAGCAAGGCGCTCAAGACGCGCGCCGCTCAGCTCGGCGACGTCGTCGAGATGCACGAGGGCACCAACGCCGATGGCCAGTACGAGCTGGTCATCAAGATCGAGCTGTGATTGACCACGCCAGCCAGGAACTCTTATGAAGCTCGAAGTTTCCATCAGCTCGCTGCCGCTAGCGCTGACCTACGACCAGGCCGTCGAGGCGGCCTACCGCGACGATCTCGACTGGATCGAGGAGAAGCTGCGCCAGCGCCTGAGCGTGCTCGTCGAGTGCGACAAGCAGCTCACCAACTACATCTACCTCGCGCTTCGCCGCCGCTTTCGCGCCGCACCGCTGGACCCGTCACGCAGCACTCCGTCGCTGCAACTGCTGGCCGGCCAGCCGCGCCCACCGGCGCCCGGAGAGGACGGACTGGCGCTTGCCCAACCGCTGCCACCGCTGCCCCAGCGCCTGCTCGACGAGCTGCGAGAGGTCGTCTACTCGGCCGAGAACAGCGCGATCGTCGTGTTGAGCCACCTCGACATCTTGACCACGACCACGCGCAGCGGGCTCAACGTCGAGGCGCGCGAGGCCGCCGCGATCATGTACGAGAACCCGGACATCGTTTACCTGGGATTTCGCGATCCGGGCTTTGAGATTCCGCCGGTGATCGAGAAGGTCTTTGCGGTCAAGCACGCCGTGGTTGGTCTGGGGCGCGAGCGCTTGGCGTCGCTGGTCTTGCAGCAGGAGGCCAGAAAGCTCGGCGTGGACACCTTCAATCCCTTCGCCTTGTTCAAGTATGTCTCCGGGCTCAACGCCGTTCGCTGCCGTCAGATCTTGAGCCAACTTGCCGGGCGTATCGACTTCGACCCGGCCATGCCCGCCAGCCGCGATGCGATCTACCGCGATATCCGGCGCATGACCGTCGTGGGCGATCTCGAGATTCCTCAGGTCGACCTCGACCGTCACATCGGCGGCTATGACGATGTCAAGGCGCGCATCAAGACCGAGATCCTCGAGCTGCTCGCGATCAAAGAGGGCTGCACGGCCGGCGAGCAGGTTCGCGAGATCGAGGAGATCATACCCAAGGGCATGATTTTCTACGGCCCGCCCGGCACCGGCAAGACCTTCTTCGCCAAGGCGATCGCCACCGCGCTCAACGCCACGGTCAGCGTCGTCTCCGGGCCCGAGCTCAAGAGCAAGTGGGTGGGCGAGAGCGAGGAGAATTTGCGCCGCGTCTTCGCCCAGGCGCGCCGCTCGGCGCCGGCGATCATCATCTTCGACGAGCTCGACTCGTTCGCCAGCGCGCGGGGCACCTATACCGGCAGCGGCGTCGAGCACTCGATGGTCAACCAGCTGCTCACCGAGATGGACGGCTTTCGAAAAGAGGAGCTCGTCTTTGTGGTGGGCACGACGAACTTTGTCTCCTCGCTCGACCCGGCGCTGCTGCGCCCGGGGCGCTTTGAGCTGATGATCGAGATCCCCTATCCCGACGCCCCGGCGCGCCGCGCGATCGTGGACATCTACCGCAAGCAGTTCGCTTTGGAGATGTCCGAGGACATCGTCGACTACGTCGTCGAGCAGACCGCCGGCTACGTCGATGCCCAGGGCGCGCGCTACAGCGGCGACCACATCTACGCGATTTTGCGCGCGCTCAAGCGCGAGGCGCTTCGACGGGGCACCGAGCGCATGGCAGTCGGGGTTGAAGACGTCGACCGCGCGATCGGCGATCGCCGCCAGGCGCGCCGCCCGCGCATCCAAAAAGAGGAAGAGCACACAATCGCCATCCATGAGGCCGGCCACGCCGTGGCGGCCTGGGTGCTGCCCAACTGCCCGGCCGTTCAAAAGATCACGATTGCCACTGGCGAGGACGACCACCTGGGCTACGTGCTCCAGGAGATCGCGCGCAATCAATTCGTGCACACCCGAAGCGAGCTGCTCGACGACATCTGCGTTGCGCTCGCTGGCCGCGAGGCCGAGGCCATGGTGCTGGGCGACATCTCCTCGGGCGCCTGGGGAGATTTGCAGCGCGCGACGGCCCTGGCCCGCATGATGGTCGAGCAGTGGGGCATGGACGAGTCGCTGCCGCTTCGAAGCTATGGCGGCGGCGACGACTCCGAGGGCCGCGCGCTGGCACCGGCGACCGCCGAGCGCCTCGATATGGCGATCGGCCAACTGCTCGAGACCCAGCAAGCCCGCGCCCGACACACGCTCGAGCAACACCGTGGCGCGCTCGACGAGCTCGTCAAGCGCCTGTTAGCCGAGAAAACACTGACCGGCGAGCACCTGCGCGAGGTGTTCGGTGAGGTTGAGTTCAAGCGCGTGAGCGCGACGGCTGAGCTAGTTTGACATGACCATCCGACCCAACGCTGAGGTACATTCATGGCTCAACTGACCATCCGTCTGGTTTCCAACGCCAAGAGCGGCAAGCGCGACATCATCATCGACCACGAATCCGAGCGCGACGCGTTGCCCTTCGAGCACGAGCAGGAGCACCGCGATCTCATCGAGAAGCTGCTCGGCCAGGGGATCTTGCAGCCTGGCGAAGTCGGCGAGGTGATCATCCAGCGCATTCGCCCCGGCCAGGCCGACGCACCTGTTCCTGGCGAGCAGCCTGGCGAGCGCACGCGCACGGCTCATGGCGAGGGCGATCCGTGAGCGTGGCACGTGTGCTTGCACCCTGGCGCGAGGAGGCAGGTCTCGACCAGGTGATCGTCATCTGGTTGCACGAGCAGGCACTATTGGCCTCGGTTGCAACGCGTTGCCTGCAGCTTGGCAACGACCGCATCCAGCTCACGCGCGTCGAGCACGCCGGGCGCGACTGCTTTTTGCTGCGTGTTGCGGCCGCGCCCTACTACATCGTCTCGTGGTGTCTGGAGCAAGCAGGCCAGGCCGAGGTCTACTATCCGTCGCCGACCAACGCCGGGGTCTTCATCCCGTGGGGCTTTGAGCTGACCGGTGCGGCCTTGCTCAAGCGAAGCTGGTCTGACGACGAGCGCTCGCTCTTTTTGCAGCTCGACGGCACCTCACGCGCGCTGGCGACCACCGGCTGGCAGAGCGTCTACGAGCTGCTCGAGCTCGACTTTGACTGCGATCCGGCGCACTGGCAGACGCGCGAGCTTGGCCGAGCGCACTTCCAGGTCAGCGTGCGCCTCGAGGCGCGCCACGTGCCGGCGCTACCCGAGCTCTTGCTGCTGCGCGAAAGCGAGCGCGACCAGATCGAGCGCCACCTCACACTCACCCACGCCGGCGAGCTCGACGAGCTCGAGATCAGCGCCCAGCAAGACGAGGCCGGCGAGCACTTCTATCTGGTGCGCGAGAGACGACGCGGCCGAGGCTTAGCGCTCATGCAGCTTGGTGGACAGGGGTTTGCCTCCTTTGGTGGCATCGACGGCCTGCTCGTGCCGGTCGAATTGACGCTCGAGCCCAGACTTCGCCGCGACCAGTACCGCCACGTCTTCGGGCTCAAGGCCCACATGTTCACGCTGCTCCTGGCTGGCGAAGGCTCGCCTCGCCGCCTCGAGGTCGCGCGCGACAGCTTTCACCCGCTCTCGCACATCGTCGAGCATCTATCAGGCTTTGATCAGGTCACGCTCGACGACGTGATCGCCAACTCGCCGTTCGATCTGGGCCGTTACCGCCAGGCACCCTCGCGCCCCGATTTGCAAAATGCTGCTGGGCCCAAGAAGGCCGGCACAGTGGTCGGTGTGGCGCGAGCGCCGGTTGAGCCCGTTGTTGAGCCGGTCGTGGTTGCGGGCGATGCCATGCTCGACGCCGCGCCAACCGCAGCCAGCGAGTTTTTCGACACGCCGCTTGTGCCCATAGCCGACGCGCTCGAGCAGCGCGAGACCTTGCTCGAGCGGCGTATCGCGCGCCGGCTGGCAAGCGTCGAAGAGTGGCTCGAGCTCTCACAACTCAAGCTTAAGATGGGCAAGCACGTCGATGCCACGGCGGCAGCAGCCGGCGCGCTGTGGCAGCAGCGCTTTGCGCCGAACGCAACGCCTGCGCGGAACAGGGCGCTGCACCGGGCATTTATCGAGGCCGTAGAAGCTAACGCCGAGGCCAGCGCCGAGCACAAGGTCGTCGCGAACGTCTTCGCGCTCGAGGCCGACCGCCTCGATCTGGCCAGCCTGGTCCGTCTGCAGGGCGAGCTGACGCTTCACCAGGAGCTGCTCGCTGGCACTACGCTTTGGCTGGCGTGGGCGCATATCTGGTCGATCAACGCCGACCGGCGAAGCCAGGAGGAGGTTCGCGAGCGCTTGCTCTTGCGCCTTCGCGATGGCAGCGGCGTTGTGGAGACGCCCGATTTTGTGCGTCGTCGCATCTTAAACGATCCGAACATCGACGAGGACGACGTCGACCCCAGCGACGCTGCGGGCAACGACGCCGAGTCGCAAAGCCGCCAGCGCAACATCGAGGTTGTGCGCCGCCACGTGCTGCATCTGTGCACGCCGTCGCTGCGCGCGGCATTTGTCAGCTCGCTTGCGCGCATCGAAGCCGTGCTCGGCCACAGCGACGATGCGCGCGCCTACATCAGCGAGGCGCTGGCCTTGCTGCCAGCCCAGGGCGCCCAGGATCCAACGCCGATGGCTCACGCATGGTTGTTGCTCCAGGCCTACCTGGCGCTTGGCCAGCTTCGCGCGAGTGTGCCGGCGGAGTTGGTCGAGCGCTTCAGGCAGGCCATGGCCGGCCTCGATACCGGCGAGCTCGAGCAGCTCGAGCGCGTACAGCGCGAGACGCGCGAGCGAGGCGACCGAGCACGCGGCGGCGACCAGCCGGTGCTCGCAGCCCTTGCCCAGCGCACGCGCTCGTTTTTCGCCACCCACGCGCTCACCGATGAGCTGGCCAGCGTGCTTACGCCGCTGGCCAGCGCCGCCGATGGGGAGCTCGACTCCGGTGACGTCGCGCGCATGATGCGCGCGGCCTTTCATGAGACGTTGGCTGCGCTCGATGTGCGCTCGCGCCATACCTCGCTCGAGGTCGCTCAGCTCATCCGCCAGATCGTCGCCGTTTTGCGCATCTACCGCTGGGATCCCAACGACCAGGTCGTCCACGAGCTCGAACAGTTCGCCGGCCGGCTTGCCGCCCAACCCGACCGCAGTGAGCCTAGCCTGCTGTACTTTGCGCTGGTGCGCCTGACCACGGCGCGCGGGCTGATCGACGTCGGCCGCCGCCAGGCTGGCATCGCCCTGGCCGCAGCCACGCTTGGCTGGATGCGCGACCAGCACTTTGAGCTGCTCGATCTGATCGACCTGATCCGAAAGGAGGTGCTCGTGCTCATCGAGCTGTGCTCACCAAGCGAGCGCCTCGAGCTGTTGCGTCGATTGATGGAGACGATCGTCGCCCAGGAGGCGCTATTTTCCCAGGGCAATGCCTACGGCTCGATGCTCGAGCTGTCGGTCTTTGCGCGCGAGTTTCTCGAGATGCTCGACCTGGTGCTCGAGGCCGCCGTTGGCCACGACACGCTGGTGCAAAAGCGGCTGCAAGATTTTGAAGAGTTTGGCGAGTACGACCTTCGCCGCAGGCTTCGCACCGACCGACCCGTCCAAGGAGCATGATATGACGACAACAACGCTGGATGGCTCGCCCGTCTCGGCTGATGAGGTTGAGCGGCTTCGAAAGCGCCTCAACGCGATGCGCACCGATCTGCACCGCTACTGGGTGGAGAAAAACGAGATCATCGATCTGATGACGGTCTGCGCGCTGGCCCAGGAGCCGCTGCTCTTGGTGGGCAAGCCCGGCACGGCCAAGAGCGATCTGGTGGTCAAGTTCGCCCAGGCCATGGGCCTCGATACGATGAGCCCGGACTATTTCGAGTACATGCTCACCCAGTTCACAGAGCCCAGCGAGATCGTCGGCCCAATCGACATCAACGAGCTCAAGGAGGGCCGCTACATTCGGCGCACCGGCGGCAAGCTGCCCGAGGCGCGTCTGGTGTTTTTGGACGAGATATTCAAGGGCAACTCGGCGATCCTCAATACGCTGTTGACGATCATCAACGAGCGCAAGTTCTACCAGGACGGCAAGCCCGTGCCGGTGGCGCTGTGCATGCTCTTTGGCGCCACCAACGAGGTGCCCGAGCACACCGAGCTTGGCGCGCTCAAAGACCGCTTCGCCCTCAAGATCGAGAGCCGCAGCGTTCGAAACCATGCCTTTGACGCCCTGCTCGAAAAGGGTTTGCAAAACGATGTCTACAAGTCCCAGGGCCAGCGTCCCTGGGCCTCGCGCACGAGCATCGAGGACTTCGTGCGCCTCAAGAGCTATCTCGATCAGGTCTTTGTCAGCGAGCTCGAGGACGGTCGCCACCACCGCGAGCGCTACTTTCCAGACCAGGTCTACCGGCTGTTCGTGCGCGTGCTCAAATCGCTCGAGCGCGAGTTTCGCTTCGAGGTCAGCGACCGCAAGGTGATCAAGCTCTACAAGCTCATTCGCACCCGCGCCTTCTTGCTGCACGGCGGCGTGGCACAAAAGAGCGATTTGACGCTGCTGCGCTACATCGCCGACCGCCTCGATGACATGGAGCCGATGCGCGAGGCCGTCGACCGCATGTTGCAGGTCGAATAAGCCATGGCGAGCCAAGTGATCGAGCGCGAGCTGCTCGACGACTATCTATTCTCCAGCCTGAGCTGGTGCGCCGTCGATTGGCGAAGCGAGCCCGGCCTGCTCGGCCACGCGCTGGATTGTCTTCGCCACCTGGCGAGCTGCAGCTACCGCAACGGGCAGGCGGGCTTTATGCACCTGCCACTGTTTTTGATCCTCGACTTGGTCGCCCTTGCCACGGCCGGCGATCGCACGTGCTTTGTCTCCGACAGACCCGGTGGCCTGGCCCCAGGCGAGCGCGCCCTGCGGCTCGACTACGAGAACCTCGTGCTCGCAGCGATCCTGCAAGACCTCTCCTTTGGCACGGCGCGAGAGCGCATGGGGCTCGCTGCCAGCCAGGGGCCAAGCAGCGACATCGACGCGGTCTGTCGACTCGTCGAGATGCTGTTACGTCGCATCGCCCACTTCTACCCGACCCACGTCGAGATCAACACGATCGGTCTGCGCTCGGTCAGCTTGCCCAGCGCAGCCGAAATTGGCGCCGGTCACCTCGAAGACGCCGCTGGTCGCGTGGCGGAGCGCGGCATCGATCTGGGCGCGGGTCTGCAAGAGTTCTTGAGCGCGCTGATCACCCGGATGGTCTGGACCGACCTGCTCAGTGGCGAAGACATCTTCGAGCTCGAGCACCGCGGCGTGCTCAACCACGAGGGCCTTCGCATCGGCTGTCGCCAGATCAACGAGGTCGCAAACCGCCTGCTCGCCGCGCAATTGCCCAGGGTGCGCGTTTACGAGCCCGCCCACGACGCCTTTACCGACGAGCATGACGAGAGCACCTATCCGCGCGGCGGATTCTCAGGCCTGACCAACCGCGGCAGCTTTGAGAACCTCGTTCGCTCCGAGCTCGTCTACATGGAGTCGGACCAGTCGCTGAGCCTCTTCGATCTGCGCTTTGTCGAGGGCGAGCTGCTGTATTATCTGCGAAACGAGGGCATCTTGCGCCGCCGCCGTCGCCGCTTGCACGTCTACATCGACGCGAGCGCCGCGCTCTTCGCCAAGACGCCCGAGCACGAATACCCGTTCTCCACCTTGACGGCGGGGCTGGTCACCCAGCTCGTTCGCGACTGCGCACGCCAGTTCGCCGAGGAGGCCTTCGGCGCAACGATCACCTTCGTGCTGGCGGGCGCCGGTGAGCTGCACGCCGAGCGTGTGCGCGAGGAGAGCCGACTGCTCGCGCTGGTCTTGCGCGAGGAGATCCACAAGGGCATAGCCGGCGTCGCCTGCGTGGACGCGCTCGACTTCGAAGCCCTCGAACAAGAGCGCGCCTTGAGCGTCGCGCTGGTCGTCTCGCTTGACCCCGAGCAGGGGCGCGGCTTGCTCGCTGGCCTGGAGGGCGTGCGGGACAGACGCCGTGGTTTGTCGGTGCAGCTGCTCGAGATCGGGCCACAGACGTTGGATGTCAGCGGGCTGCACCTTGGGCTGGCAGGTGTCAGCTTTGCCGACGTCAGCGCACTGCGCGCTCGCCTGTATGCGCGGCTGTTGGGTGCCACTGCCCACGGTACAGTCTAGACGTCATATCTTCACCTCGCGTTGCGCGCCGTTGGGCGGCGGCTATTGGGGGCCTTGCTGGCGCAGCCTCAGCTTGGCTTTGCGGCCCTCGCTGCCTCTTGCGCCGCGAGGGCGTTTCAATCCGAAACGCACTCCCAAAATCCGTTTTGCCCTTCCCCCCGGTGCGAGACATCTGGAAAACTTGTTTGGCGCTCGCCGCCAGTGCTTCACCCTCTGAAACATCTTTTGGAAGCTCGCGGCCGCCGAGCGTACATATCGAAAACATTTCGGGAGGTCTCGGCCACAGGCGCGATCGGTCGCAAAAGTTTCGCGACCATTCTGGGGGTGCGGCGCACCTCCAGACAAGAAAACGAAGCGTCATGTTCCGAATTTGTCGCTCGAAACAGGTTTTCCATTTGTGCGAGCGCGGCGCGCTCGCCTGGGAAAGATTTTGGAGGGATGTTGTTCGGTGCGAGGGCTCGCCGGCCGGCCATGCCCGTGGTTGTGGCCGGTCGGCGAGCTCGTGACCGTGCTTTATGCGTCGTCGAGGGCGGGTTCCGCGAGGAACGGGGTGTTTTGGGGGTCGCCGAACTCCATGTCGACGGGTTCGGGCAGGCCGGCGCGTCGGCGGTTGGTGAGGCGGACACGGTCGGCGAGGTCGTCGCGCTCGATCAGGCGGAAGAGACCCTCGACGGCGGTGGTGAGTGCCTGGTAGGTGCGCCAGGACGAGGCGCGGATCTGGTCGCGGCGTGCTCGGGCGAGTTGGTCCTCGCGCACCTCGCGGCCAACGCCTTCGAGGGCCTCCTCGAGCTGCTTGTTCATCGTGCGCAGCTCGGCGGCCATCGCCTTGGTGTCGAAGATGGGCATGCCGGGGTGGGGGGTCTGGGTCAACTCGCGCTTTTCGAGGCGCATGGCGACGTTCTCGGCGTAGGGCACGAGGCGGTGGGGGGTGGTGGGCACCTGGTCGCTCAGGCCGAAGGTGGCGAGCACCGCGTTGCCGTAGCTCGCCTGAAGGCCATTGCGGTAGGCGCGAACGCGCTCGACCTTGGTGCCGAACACGTCGTCGCGCAGCGCGCGGGCTTCTTCGGTCTCGAGCTCGTCGAGCGCAAAGGCCATGTCGGCTGCGCGCTCCTCGCCCATCTTGCGCACCAGCGTGCGCCCGACCGCCGAGAAGAGCTCGCTCACCGTCACCCGCTCGAGTGGCTTGTCCTCATAGATCACCCGGACCACCTCGCCGGCCATCGGCACGAGGTGGTGGTCGATGGCATCCACGACATTTTGAATGATTCGCTCACGGTCCACAGTCGTCTTCGAAACACTGGTCATCACTGGCTCCTTTGGGTGCCAAGCACACATACATCCAAGACGTACGGCGCGGATTGGGTTGACCAGAGTCGCCTCTCACTGCCTGGGCTCCTCCGTTGTTGATGCGATAAACCCAACTTAGCGGGTGAGATCGCGCGCTGCAAGCCGTTTTTTTCAGCGATCTGAACATCCGACGTTTTTTCCTGCGTCGTGGTGGTGACGCCAGGCTATTCGACTTCGGCAGGGGCCTGGTCGTCGGCCGGGGCGGCGTCGGTCCCGGATACGAGGGTGACCCCGTCTTGACGGTAGTCGGCCTTGAGGCGGTCGAAGGTCGCGATGGGAGCGTCGCGCTCGCGGGTGAGCTGGCGGATCAGGTTTCGCTTTGTGCGAACCAGCGTTCGGCCGTGGATGCGGTCGCAGCGAAGGTCAGATCCCCTGAGGGGGCTGGGGTGCCGGCGCGCGCAACCGGCTCGTATCGCTCGCTTACGGCAAGACCGTCATACTTATTGCGCGTAGTGCCCATCAGTGGCTAATAGGGCTGAGTCTTTAGACGATAGGATGACAGAGAGAATGCGATGACCAGTTTCAAAGTGAAGAAAATCCAGACTCCGCTGTTCGGCGTGGTCGAGGCAACAAACAAAGATCCTTGGCACCAAGCCTTCTCGAATTCCGGCACGACAACGAACATCGAGTTAGATGACGATGCACTCGATTTCATCGCAGACGAACTTGAGCGGGACGCGGAGTGTCTCGCGAAGGACGCCGAGAGGTACGTTCGAGGACTGTACCGCGCGAAGACCCGCGGTATGGGGGGATCTCAGCTCGGTGACTTCGGAGAGGTGCTCGCACTCTTGCTAAATCTTGGAGACTGCCGCGAAGTCTTCCGCGTCGTTTCCTGGCAGCGGGGACAAGGGCAGCCGATCAAGGGCTCACGGTTTCCGCAGCCAGACTTCCTTGTCAAACAGGCGGGCAGCCTGTGTGCTCTCGAAGTCAAGTCGACAGAAGCGTTCAAATTCGTTGACCTGAGAGACACACCGAAGAAATGGACCCAGCTTAAACCATGTGGGGCGGTCGCTAAGTGTAGGTCAGAAGCACTTCTGTGAAGCTGCCGCCACGGACGGCGCGGCGTATCTGTTTCCCATCAATTAGGACGACGAGCGTGGCCTCCTTTGAATCGCGCAACATCTCCTTGGTCACAGTGCTTGCGAACCCATTCCATGAGACCAAGAATCCCAACCCGCAACGAGCGCTACGGTTCTTCAGCTTCTGCTGAAAAAGTACAAGCTCGTCCTTGCCGCACTTCGATGACCAGTTTTTGCACTCGACCAGAAGCATCGCTGTCTCACGCTTGAGCCGAGCATCATCGCTGTTGTTCAGGATCGTGATGTCGATCTCTTCCGTCTGCGTGCGCAGACGCCCGTTGCTTCTCAGCCCATCGATCTGCTCGAACAGCCTGGCAACGAGCTCTTCGAGGCTCTTCCCCTTGTCGTCAGATGTCTTCGCGGTACTGACTGCGTCGAGTAGTGCATCCAGTGTCTGCTCACCCCAGCCCTCGATCCGGCGCGCCGCGGCCTCGACCATCTGCCCAGTGGCAAGAGCGATGGAGTCAGCCTCTTCCTCCAACAAGCGTTGTAATGCGGTCGCCACTTCATAGGCGTCACGCGCCGAGCGCTTGGGCAGGCCTCGAATAGTATAGTGGAGGGAGACATACGCACCGTCGTCATTCGAGTGCTCTAGTTCAACATCGCTGTGAGTTGACGCGCGTCGCTCGACTGCGCGGCGCACCAGCGATGCGTAATGCTCCAAGTTGAGAGGCAAGTACCAGTACTTTCGAGTCCACAAGAACTCGATGGTGGCGACCACTTCTTCGCCTTCACGTTGGAGGAATCCATCCCAGTCGACGTGTATAACACCATCGCGGAGTTCGCCCACGCCGACACGGACTCCCTCGGGGATTTCGGCGACGGGAATTTTGGCGAGGTCTGCCTTCTCCACAAAGACAGGCTCCTCGTCGTCTCCGTTATCCTTCTTTGACGATTAGGACCTTGGCGTCAGCGAACTTGGTGTGATGACAGATTGCATTGAACGGCACTTCAATTGTTGGGGCGCCATCTAACTATCGTCCTCAACCTTGCGGCGGATCCGAACCACGAGATTACGAACGACCATGTCGTCCTGCGAGGCACCGATCAACTCTGCGACCTGCGCCTCCATTGTAGCCCCTTCTATCAAGTCTGTATCCGAGGACAGTACCGACACCAGAGCATCGAACCCACGACGAGGTTGTTCTGTGAGCATGCACTTAACCACTCTGCGGTGAATTTCCTTCAGTCTGTTCTGTGTGAACCTATCCGTAACAGCGCCGCCAAAGGAGTGTGCGACCCGTTCAGCAAGGTCGTCTCGTCCTTTCAACATTGCTTTCAACCCGTCGGCGACGACCCGAGCGGTTCCAAGCGGGCCGGTCAGCTCTAGAGCGTAGGCATCGCCCTCAACCAACGCGCGCTGCACGGCGGCGTCATCTACCTTGGTTTGGTTAGATGGCGTTATGTAACTTCCTGGCTCGCGAGCCAGATCAGTAACAGGATCAGGAACAGGGCCGCTCCTGCTATCATTAATAAACGTCGAGAGATTCGCTTGGGGGCGCGCGACTTTTTTTTTTGAATTACTTGATGTTCCAAGGCGACTATGACTGGATTGTCTCCAGACAGCATGACCGATTTAAGCCGTGTCCGGGCCGCAGCGAGAAGATCCACGTCAGGATCATCGTTTCCGGCAAATGCGGATCTCCAGTCGGGCCCGAACGCCCGCACGACCTCAGAGCCCCATCCCGCTGGAACTTCAAGTGACGCAGTGTCGTCGTGTTCAGGCGAATGAAACCAGACCAGGAAATGAGCGACCGATCGTCCCGCCTCATCCTTGGCATCGACATCCTGAAATGCTGTTGCTATGAATGGATATTTTTTTCCGTTTGTGTGTAAGATGCCACCGATGTTTTTCGGATGGATGCTGGGTGTAATCCCGGAAAAAATTCCCTCGTGAAAATCGTACCACCATTCGATGACGGGAAGATTGGGGCGCAGAACAAAGCTGTAGTCCCATTTGTGCCCACGAGTCCGCCACAGCAAACAGTCGAGATCGATTCTCATTGAACGCACCTCCCTAATTCTGGTTCCTGAAGAATGCTTTTTGTGCATGAGGAGAGGCGAGTTCAGCACGCATTGCAGCTGCCGATGCCTCTAGCACTTGTCCGCGCTTTGCGGCAGCTGCCTGCATTCCACGGAAGTACTCTGACCCTTTGTTCAACCCGTCCTTAAGTGCCAGCGCCTTCAAGAGTTGTGTGAGAACCTTGTATTTGGGCGGGAGGAAATCATCGAGCTTGTCTACAAAATCGACAATCGCCGCGAGGCGCTCCATGATCGCCCTGAGGTACCCGAAACCCTCTCCCTTCGCAGCCTTGTTCGCGAGTTCGGAGAGTACCGAGACCAGCGCTATGGGCGCGACCAACTGCAATCCGATGAATTGATGAGCATCGACCACGCGCTCTCCGTCACCTTGAACTGACGAAAGTAGCAGGTACTGACTTCCAAATGATGGTGAATTGACTGCTTTAGCGACGCCTTCAAGTTGGTCTACTGCACCCCTCACAATTTCCTTACAAACGACCTCAGCCGAAACTTCTGGCGGGAGCAGATCTGCCTTAGAAATTGCGATGATCCACTGACGCGGAAAGGGCTCCAAGGGTTCCCCGTTGGCGGCGAAGTCATCTGATATCCGCCGTGCCTCTGTGCGGAACTGGTCAAGTAAATGGCGTACGTAAGGCATGCCTTCTTCGACGTACTTGATTCCATCAATAAGAAGAATGCCGACGTGGCAGGTTAGCAGCTTTGCGAGTGCATTTCGGCGGTGTGCCTTTTCAGAGGGGTCCTTTGCCATACTAACCCACCAGCTACCCGGGTAGTCGTACCAAACTACACGTAAGCCAGGCTCCGGGAGCCCACTAATCTTGAAACCGAATCGGAAATCTGAGAAATGCAGCGTCCCTTCTGGAAACTCGCCTTTCTCCAATCTCCAATCGATAATAGCGGGCAAGGAGTTGATTGCCTTTCGAGCTGTCCTCTGCCTCCAGTCGATATCCGTGTGCCTCTTCGAACGAATTGCGCTGCTGGTTTCCGTAGTAGCTCGCGAGTAGGGTTGTTTTGCCTGACGCTGTTGGACCAAACAGCGCAATGCGGATCTCTGGGACATCATTTTTCATGGTAATGCTCGAAGCTCGCGGTTTGCGATGGATATGAAGCGTTTGCGACAATGAACGTCGACGAGGTCAGATTGCGCTCAAGCTACCACCGTGAAAACGTCGCCGTCAATTTAGTTGACATGTCGCATCATGACGGAAACTCAATCTCGATGCTGCGCGGAGTGCGTGTCGGTCCCTTGACACCCCGACCTCACCGGGCGACGACCGACGGGCGCAAGGCCCGCGGCTGACTAGGTGCGCCTCACGGCGCAAGAGGCCGTTGGGGCTGGTCGGTTTTTTTTGACACCCCGACCTCCCTCCGACCATCACCGTTGCTCGCGCAGCCTTTGCTTGGCTTTGCGGCCCTTCTCGCTCAGATAGGGTTTGAGGCGTTGGCGGATGCCGGGGAAGAGGTAGCCGACGGTGGCGAGCAAGCCGCCCAGGGCCGGGAATTCGCGCTCAACCTTGCCATCGCGTGCGCAGGCCAAGATCATTGCGGCAACGTCGTCGGCGGAACACATCTTTTGGCTGAAGACGATGTCTTCAACCTCGTCGAGTTCATCCATGATGAAGCTCGTATCGATGGGACCAGGGCTGACGACACTGACGGTAATACCGCTGTCTTTTAGCTCTTGAGCCATCGCGTAAGTGAAGGCACGCAGGCCGAACTTGGTCGCCGAGTAGGTGGCGGCGCGGTCGAGCGGCACTTTTCCAGCCAGGCTCGCAACGTTGACGACAAAGCCTGCACTGCTTTCGCGAAGGTACGGTAAGGCCATGCACGTGAGGACGAGCGGGGCGCGCAGGTTTACGTCGACCATCGTCGCGATCTCGTCAACGCTTCGCTCCTCGAGTGGCCCACGAAAGTGAGCCCCGGCGTTGTTGACCACACCGTCAAGGCCGCCGAAATGCTCGACGGTTGTTGCCAGAGCGTCACGCATGGCATTGGCGTCGCATACGTCGGCGGGCAAGATCAGCGCGCGCTTCAATCCGGCCGCTGCTTCCTCGAGCGGGCCGGCGCGGCGCGCGATGAGCGCGACGTTGGCACCAGCCGCGTGAAAGGCGTGAGCGGTCGCGCGGCCAACGCCAAGAGAGGCGCCCGTGATCAAGACGGTGCGCCCGCGAAATTGCGAATCGGAGGAAGATGTCGCCATCGATGAGACTCCTTTGGGCTGCCAGATCGGGTCTTTCTGATGGGTGGTGGCGTTGACCGGCACGATCGAGCGCTTATTGTGGCACCTAAGGCAACTTTGCCCCATCAAAAAAGGTGCTCCGTGCCCGCAGAGACCGTCGATAAGGTCGTCAGTCGCTACCGCAAGGAACTCTACATTGCGGCGTTTACACTGGCGGCGCTGGCCACGCACCTGATCTTGCGCTTCGGGTTTCGATCAGAGGGTTACCAAGACTGGCCACTGTTCACCGTGTTGGCCGTGGGCGGCGTGCCCTTGATTTGGGACTTCCTCAGAAAGATGGTCAAGGGACAATTCGGAGCAGACTGGCTGGCCGGTATCGCCATTGTCACCTCAATCTTGCTCGGTGAATATCTGGCGGGCTCGATCGTGGTCTTGATGCTCTCGGGTGGCGAGGCGTTGGAGGGCTATGCGGCCGGCCGAGCGTCGTCTGTGCTCAGGGCGCTGGCCAATCGCATGCCGTCGGTGGCCCACCGCAAGGTTGATGGCGTGCTGGTCGATATTGCCATCGACGAGGTCGAGGTCGGCGAGCTGCTCGTCGTTTTGCCTCACGAGACGTGTCCGGTCGATGGTGAGGTCGTCGAAGGCCACGGCGTCATGGACGAGTCGTATCTCACCGGCGAGCCTTATACGATGTCCAAGGCACCGGGCTCGGAGGTGCTCTCGGGGGCGATCAACGGGGAGTCGGCGCTCACGATCCGGGCCTGGCGAAAGGCCGTTGACTCGCGCTATGCGCGCATCATGGAGGTCATGCGTGAGTCCCAGCAGGGACGCCCGCGCATCCGGCGGCTGGCTGACCAGCTTGGTGCCTGGTATACGCCGCTCGCGGTAACGATTGGCCTGCTTGCGTGGCTGATCAGCGGCGATCCTGTGCGTTTTTTGGCCGTGGTCGTCGTGGCGACGCCTTGTCCGCTGCTCATTGGCATCCCGGTGGCGATTATCGGCGCCATCTCACTTTGTGCCAAGCGGGGCATCATCATCAAAGATCCGCGCGTCTTGGAGCAATGCGACCGTTGTCACACGCTGATCGTGGACAAGACTGGCACGCTGACCTCGGGACGCCCGGTGCTCACCGACGTCGTGGTTGGCCCGGGATTTGAAAAGGCCGAGATCGTGCAACTCATGGCCAGCGCCGAGCGCTACTCCAAGCACCCGCTGTCCAAGGCCGTGGTCAATGCGGCCAAGGCGCAAGGTTTGACGCTCGAGCCAGTCTCCGAGATAAGCGAGCGCCCGGGTCAGGGGCTGACGGGAAAGGTCGGCGGTCGCACCATTCACATCACGAGCCGCAACAAGTTGGCGGCCGCCGGTCATCGCGCCTTTGAGCAGCTGCCTGCGGCCGAGGCCGGCCTTGAGTGCGTCGTACTCGTCGACGACGCCTACGGTGCAACGTGCCGCTTTCACGACGAGCCTCGCGCCGAGGGCCGCGCCTTCATTGCCCACCTGGGTCCGCGCCACGCTTTTGATCGCATCCTGCTCGTCTCGGGCGACCGTCAAAGCGAGGTCGCCTATCTGGCGGGCAAAGTCGGCATCGAGATCGTGTATGCCGAGCAGAGCCCGGAGGACAAGGTGGCGATCGTGCGAGAGGAGAACAAGCGAGGGCCCACGCTCTTTGTAGGCGACGGGATCAACGACGCGCCGGCGATGACCATGGCGACGGTGGGCGTGGCCTTTGGGCAGGCCCACGAGATCACCAGTGAGGCGGCCGGCGCCGTCATCCTGGAGCCGTCGTTGATCAAGGTCGACGAGCTGTTGCACATCAGCAAGCGCATGCGTCGCATCGCTTTGCAAAGCGCGATAGGCGGCATCAGCTTGAGCGTTGTCGGCATGGGCTTTGCGGCCTTTGGCCTGCTGCCGCCCGTGGCCGGCGCGCTGGCCCAGGAGGGCATCGATCTCCTGGCCGTGCTCAATGCCCTGCGTATGGGAGTCAAACCCAAGGTGTTGAGCGACGTCTGATGGCGAGCGTCGGATCGGGCGCTTGTCTGGCCGCGGGCGCGCAGCTAGTTGACGTTCGGGCGCGACCGGGAGTAGGGTCGGCCTCCCTTTAATGAGGCTGCAGAAATGGCGAAAAAGACTTTGATTTGGGCGGTCGTTGGGCTGCTCTTGGCTGGCTGTGCCGCAGATCCTGACCCGGTTGTGAACAACGCGGGCAATGACGTCGTCGAGGCCGACGTCGGGCAAGACGTCGCGACGGCCGATAGCGGACACGACGTGGTCGAGCCCGATGTTCGCCTGGAAGATATCGCAAACGATGCCGACGAGCCGGACGCCGACGATACCAGCGAGCCTGCCGCTTGCCCCGAGTCGCACAGCATTACGGTGACCGAGGCGAGCCAGCTGCGCAATGTTGCAGCGTGTCGCACTATCCCGGGCTCCCTGGTCATCGAGGTCTCTTTGGGTGTGCAGAGCATCGCGCTGCCCTTGCTCGAAGATGTTGGTGAAGAGCTCGTCATACGCCTGCAGGATGCGACGACCTCGCTCGATCTCTCGGGGCTTCGAACGATCGGCGTGGCGTTGGTCATCGATGAGAACCACGCACTTGATGAGCTCCACCTGCCGCTGCTCACAAGCGTTGGCCAGCGGCTCGCCGTGATCACGAACAACGCGCTCACAAGCGTGCGCTTTGACGTGTTGGGCATGGTCGGCGAGGATCTGGTGAGCTTTCTGGTGCCCTCGGTCAATATCTGGAACAACGCCTTGCTCACCACGCTCGAGATGCCGGAGCTCAAAGAGGTCTTTGGCGGCATCGGGTTCAACGTGCACCAGAACCCGCGCCTCGCTACGCTCGCGCTCCCGAGCTTGGAGGCGACCAGCGAGCTGACACTTGCCAACATGTCCGCTTTACAAAGCGTGAGCTTTCCTTCTTTGACGAGCATCGGCGGGCTGCTGCTCGTGATCTCCAACTCCGCCTTGCCCACGTGCCAGGCCCAGGCCCTTGCGACGAGCGCCTCGCCAGCGAGGGTGTGCATCATGATGAATGCCTCCGACAACTGCGCCGACAATATCTCGGGCTGCTCCTGAGCGATGATGAAGCCACGAGGCGACTTTAGACCCATGTTTGAATTGATTTTCTGAAAGGTTTGGAACGATGAAATGTGCTCTCAGGGGCGTTGTGCTGCTTGGTCTCTTGTTTTTGCTTGCGGCTTGCGAAGATGAAAATAACAAGGTCGTCAAGGACCAGCCGGACGCGTCGCAAACCGCCGATACGACGGATGCGACGCCCGACGAGCCGCTGCCCCAGCGCGACCCGGGACCTGCGCACGAGGGGATCTATAGCTTTGTGAACGGCTGCTACCGCATGGATGCGGCCGCGCCCACAAGCATTTCGGCGGCCTATCTGGTGTCTGCCGAAGGCGGTTCGGCCTTTGCGTTTACTGGCAGTGACGAGGCGACGGCCTCACGCTTCTTCATGAAGGCCTCCGATCTGGGCACGTACTTGTTTTACGACGAGGACGAGCAGTTCTTCGTTGTCGAAGATGAGACGTTCTTGAGAAAGGCCGAGCTGCTCTCCGATATCTTCACGCTCGACGACAGCTATCTGCCCGGCGCTCAGTGGGAACTTGAGGTGTCCGGGCGAGACGCGACGCGCTTTCAGATGCGCCATCTGCGCTCCGGGCGCTATCTGACGACCACGGGGCTCGCTGAGAGCGTCGCTGAGGCGGCCGTCATCACCTTGTATCGCGCTGAAGGCTGCACGGCGTTTCCGGAGCTGACCCTTGACGCTGAGGGTGAGGTGGTTGCACGTCAATTCGAGGACGGCTCGCTCTTTGGCTATGTGGAGACTCACTCGCATATCATGTCGAACTTTGGTTTTGGGGGCGCCGGGATCTTTCACGGCGCGGCGTTTCATCCCCTGGGCGTCAAGCATGCCTTGCCTTCATGTGAGATGTTTCACGGCGCGGAGGGTCGCGCCGATCTCTTCGGCTTTGGCTTTGATCGAGGCGCGGACATCGATGAGGAGACGATGTTCACGTCCTTTGTGACCGGGCGCACGCCGGAGTTTTCACATCACACCGACGGATACCCGAGCTTTACAGATTGGCCAAACGCCCCGACGAGTTCCACCCATCAGACCCAGTACTACCTGTGGATCAAGCGCGCCTACCTCAGTGGTCTTCGCTTGATGGTCAACCACGCGACGAGCAATCAGATCATTTGCGAGCTCGTCTCGGGCACCAAGGCCCAACCCATTCGTTACTCGTGCAACGATATGGTGGCTGCCGACCGCTCGATCGAGGAGACTCGCCGCCTGGAGCGCTACATCGATGCTCAAGAGGGCGGCCCCGGCAAGGGGTGGTTTCGCATTGTGGAGAGCCCCGAGCAGGCCCGCGAGGTGATCAGCGAGGGCAAGTTGGCCATTGTGCTCGGGCTGGAGGTCTCAAATCTGTTCGATTGTTTTCTCGTGCCTGTCGGCGGTGGCGAGCGCTGCACGGAGCGCGAGGTGATCGAGGCCTTGGACCGCTACCATGCCAAAGGTGTGCGGGCGATCTTTCCGGTCCACAAGTTCGACAACGCCTTTTCCGCCGGAGATGGCAGCCGCGACATCATCGAGCTTGGTAACTTTGCGCAGACCGGGCACTGGTCGAATTTTACCGATGACTGCCCGGATCAGCCGACGAATTTTGACAGGGGCAGCGTGACTTTTGGCGGGCTCAATGAGATGCGCGACGATTATCTGGCCAAGCCGCCCAACGACATGAGCAACTTTGCCGGCAATCCCAACCGCACACTCTTGACCCATGCGGAGAGGCTTCGTGCCGGGCCCCTACACGGCAATTACTGCCAGAAGGCCGGTATCACTCGCCTGGGAGAATTCCTGATCGAGGAGTTGATGAAGCGCGGCATGATTATCGAGATCGACCACCTCCCCAGGCGAGCCTATCGGCGCGCCTTCGAGATGCTCGTGGAAAAGGATTATCCGGCCGTAGGCACGCACGGAGTCCACAACGATGGCGCGCTCTATGGGCTGGGCGGCGTCTCGAAGTTCAGCTTTGGTGTGTGCAGCGATCCCGGCGTGCCGGGCGGCAGGGCCAACTCGCTTCGAGACCGCCTCGAGCTTATCAACGCCGCGGGCGCATTTCCTGCCGAGGGTTTGGGTTTGGATCTCAACGGCTTTGCCGGCGCCCCCGGACCGCGCTTTGGCGACAAGAGCCCCTGCACCGACCAGATAAATCCCGTGACCTATCCATTCCAGTCGTTCGCCGGTGACATCACCTTCACCAAGCCTCGGATCGGTGAACGCGAGCTCGAGTTCAACACCGAAGGGCTCACCCATATTGGTATGCTCCCGGAGTTTATCGCCGACGTGCGAAGCGACGGCGTCAGCGACCTTGAGCTTGAGGCGCTTTTCAAGTCCGCCGAGGGTTATCTGCGCATGTGGGAGAAGGCCGAGCGACGCGGGGCGCAGATTTTGGGCCAGTAAGGGGCCTTTGTTCAGGCACACAAGCCTTGCCGACTCCCTTGCCGGATTGCCATGACCTCACAAGTTCCAGCCCAGCGCATTCGCCCGTGCAACCAGGCCCCGGTTCGCGCTGAGGGCGCCTATGTCGTCTATTGGCGCATCGCCAACCGGCGCATTCGTTACAACTATAGCTTGCAGCGCGCGATCGAGTGGTCTCGCGAGCTTGGCAAGCCGCTGGTCATTCTTGATGCTCTTCGCTGCGACTATCCTTGGGCAAGTGAGCGCCTGCACAGCTTTTTGCTGGCCTCGATTCGCGATACGGCCGGCGCGCTCGATGGCCTGCCCGTCACGCACTATCCTTATGTCGAGCAGCGCGAAGGCGACGGCAGGGGGTTGTTGGAGGCGCTGGCTGCGTCGAGTATGACGGGCGCGGGCGCGGCGGTGGTGGTCACCGACGATTATCCGGCGTTCATGATGCCACACATGATCGCGGCCGCCGCCCACCGGCTCGCTGTGCGCCTAGAGTGCGTCGATTCCAATGGCATCTTGCCGATGCGCGATACAGAGCGTGTCTACTCACGTGCCCATGACTTTCGACGCTATATGCACGCGACGCTCGTCGAGCAGCTGGGGCAGATGCCGGCGTCCAATCCGCTCGCGGGCCTCGATCTGGTGCGCCTCAAGCGTCTGCCGCCTGCGATCACGGCGCGCTGGACCGTGGCGACGTCCGAGCTGCTCGCTGCGCCTGCACACATACTCGCAGCCCTTCCCATCGATCACGGTGTCTTGGCCGTGGCCGGTACACCGGGCGGTGAAGCGGCGGCCGGGGCACGTCTGCGCGCGTTTCTAGACACGCGCCCGGCGAGCTATCACGCGCAGCGCAATGATCCGAGCGAGGAGACGACCAGCGGCCTGTCGCCGTATTTGCACTTTGGCAACATCTCGGCCCACGAGATCGTTGAGGCGATCATCGCCCGTGAGGGGTGGACACCGGATCGCATCGACCCCAAAAAGCGTGGCCAGCGCGCGGGCTGGTGGGGCATGAGCCCCGAGGCTGAGTCGTTCCTCGACCAGCTCGTCACCTGGCGCGAGGTTGGCTTCAATATGTGCGCGCTACATCCGGGCTACGATCGCTACGAATCGCTGCCCGTCTGGGCGCTGCAAACGCTTGGCGCGCACGACACCGATCCGCGCGAGCATCGCTACACCCTCGAAGAATTCGAAGCGGGCCTCACCCATGACCCTCTCTGGAACGCCGCCCAGCAGCAGCTCGTGCAATGCGGCACGATCCACAACTACCTGCGCATGCTCTGGGGTAAGAAGATTCTGCACTGGAGCGCAAGCTCGTCCGAAGCCCTCGAGATCATGCTCGAGCTCAACAACAAGTACGCGCTCGACGGGCGCGATCCCAACTCCTATTCAGGCATCTTCTGGGTGCTCGGCCGCTACGATCGCGCCTGGGGTCCCGAGCGCGCCGTGTTCGGCAAGGTGCGCTACATGAGCTCCGAGAGCACCGCCCGAAAGTACCGCACCGCAGACTATGTACGCCGGTATACCCCGGGCTGAACCCCCGAGGGAAACGGGGGTGGAACCGCGTTTCCGCCTGCATCCGTGCGGCAATCCAGCGTTGCAAGCCTGGCTGCCCGCACTGGCTGCCCGCACTGGCTGCCCGCACCTGGCTGCCCGCACCGGCTTGGCTGTCCGCACCGGCTCAGATATAAGAAGTCTTGATGTATGTGCAAAAATAGGAGCGAGGGTCATGGCAACACAGTTCAACGCTCCACCGGCATCGACCATACTCAAGCATGCGTTGGGCGAGGGTTTTCTTGGCGAGGATGCGCCCTGGGCGGTTTTTTACGATCTGGGCATGCTGGAGAGCCGCTTCGAGAGGCTGCGCGCGGCCTTTCCGGAGTCGGCGCTGCACGCGGTGGCCGTCAAGGCGGCGCCGGTTACGCGCATTCTCAAGGCGCTGGCCCGCCAGGGCGCAGGCTTTGAGGCCGCCTCCAAGGCCGAGATCCTGCTCGCGCTCGCGGCCGGCGCTTCACCGCACAAGATCGTCTTCGACTCTCCGGCCAAGACACGCCGCGAGATCGGCCGGGCGCTGGATCGGGGGCTCTACATCAATGCCGATAACCTCAGCGAGCTTGCCCGCATCGGCGAGCTTGCCGGCTCCTTTGCGAGCGGTGCGCGCGTGGGTATTCGCGTCAACCCGGGCGTCGGTGCCGGGCGCATCGCGGCGACGAGCGTGGCGACGGTCGACTCGAAATTCGGCGTCAGTCTGGACGTGCAGCGTGACGCCTTGTTCGATGCTTTTCGAGCGTATCCCTGGCTCACCGGTCTGCACGTGCACACGGGATCGCAGGGCTGTGGCCTGGAGCTGCTCACGGCTGGCGTGCGACGTGCGATGGATCTGGCTCACGAGATCGACGCGCTGCTCGGGCAACGCCGCGTGCGCGTGATCGACATCGGTGGCGGGCTCAACGTGGCCTACCGCCCCGGCGACGAGGCGCCCGATATCGCGACCTACGCTGCGCGCCTTCGCCAGGACGTGCCCGAGCTCTTTGGCGACGACTATCAGATCATCACCGAGTTTGGCCGCTGGATGCATGCGCCCTGCGGCTTTGCAGCGAGCCGCGTCGAGTACGTCAAGCCGGGGCCGAATGCCGCGGTCGCGACGATTCATTTTGGCGCCGACCTGCTCACGCGCCATACCTATCAACCGGACATCTGGCACCACGAGGTCGACGTGCACGACGCCGCTGGCGCCCTGCAAGAGGGCTTGCGCGAGCCTGTGACGATCGCCGGGCCGCTGTGCTTTGCGGCCGACGTCGTCGCCAAAGATGCCTGGCTGCCGCCGGTCTCTGAGGGCGACATCGTCGTTGTGCGCGATGTTGGCGCCTACACGTTTGGGATGTGGTCGCGCTATTGTAGCCGCCCGTTTCCGCCGATCTTCGGCTACCGACTCGAGGCCGGTCAGCTGCGCTTCGAGGCGTTGCACGAGGGTGAATCACCGCGCGATGTCGCCGAGTTCTGGTAGCAGCCATTGACCTCTTCGTGGCGTAACTCAGCGTTTTGAGCGGCTACGAAGACGGACATCCGTCCTTGAGCCTTGAAGGCGCAAGCACGGCTGAGTCCGATCAAACCTAGATGGCGTCGCTGCTGCTGACGTCGACGCTGGGGCTGGCGTCAGGTGGCCCGACATCGTCGACGATGCCCGCGCACTGGCCATTGAAACAGAACAAACCTGCCTGGCAATCGCTGTCGCTTGCACACTCGCCGCCGCCGCTGCCGGTGTCGCCGCTGCCCGTGCCGGTGTCGCTGCTGCTGCCACCGTCGTCGCCGGGGCTGGCGTCAGGTGCCCCGACACCGGTGTCGTTGCCCGGGCTGGTGTCGCTGCTGCTGTTGCCACCGTCGTCGTCGCCGGGGCTGGCGTCAGGTGCCCCGACATCGTCGACGATGCCCGTGCACTGGCCATTGAAACAGAACAAACCTACCTGGCAATCGTTGTCGCTTACACACTGGCCGCTGCCGGTGTCGCCGCTGCCCGGGCCGGTGTCGCTGCTGTTGCCACCGTCGTCGTCGCCGGGGCTGCTGGCGTCAGGTGCCCCGACACCGGTGTCGTTGCCCGAGCCGGTGTCGCTGCCGTTACCGACGTCGTTGCCCGAGCCGGTGTCGCTCCCGGCACCGACGTCGTTGCCCGAGCCGGTGTCGCTGCCGTTACCGCCGTCGGGATCTACGGTGCCAGCATCCGGAGGGTCAATGATGCTAGCATCCGGAAATCCGGGACCGATCTCGCCGTCGAATGCATCCGCGTCGGCATCGGCATCGGCGTCTGTCCAGTCGGCATCGGTGGCATCTCCGGCGTCGACATCGGGCGTCTCGCTGCCGGTGTCACCGGCATCGGTGATTACTCCAACATCGGGAACGCTGACGTCAGGATGGGTGATGTTGTTGTTGTTGTTGTTGTTGTTGGTGTTGTTCGAAGAGCTGTCGACGGGCACGAGTCCGAACATACTGAAATGCATCGTCGTGCCGGAGATCATCGCCGTGTCGGCGTCGTAGCGGCGCGAGGCCAGCGGCGCAACCGCCTCGCCGATGTAGGCAAGCTGGAAATGGGCCGGATTGATGTTGCTGCCGACGGTCTTGACGCTGACCTCGAGGAAGAGGCGCACCGGAGCGTTGAAGGTCAGACCGGCAGGCCCCATCACAAATGCGGAGCCGGGCAAAACTTCGGCCGGCACCAGCGCGGGATCGGCCGCCGAGATCGTGACCTCGACATCGTCGGGGATGGCGCCGGGCGGAAAGTCGAGGCGAATGCTGCCATCGGGGCTCTCGACGATGCCGCCCTCCTCGCTGCTCACCGTGGTGCGCACAAGCTCCACGTGGCCCGCGCCCTCCGGGGCAAGACACGCCGTGCCGACGCGCTCGAGGCCCGTGGCACAGGGTTGCTGCTCATCGACCCTGTCCGCTTTCTCCGGCTCACCGCAGGCCCACAGACTCGTGGCCATAATGCAGACGGCGATCAACGCGAGGTTACTTCTTCCCAAACGTGCATTTCTTGTGCGCATTTCAATCTCATCAAAGGTGTTAGTGCAAACAATACGCGCTCGCTTAGCATCATCGAGGTCGATGGTGCCGAACATTTATGATCCCGGACAGGAGCGCTAATTCGTCATTCACCTTGCACGGACTTGTGGGTCTTGGCAACCACTTTGGCCACCTCTGGCACAACGAGTCTTCAGGTTTTGTTCTGACAGACCATTTGCTGCGAGTCGCCCACCGGCACGCAAACGCGGTCATCGGCGCATGCGCCGCTCAGCTCGCAGGGCGCGTCGAGGGCGAGCGTGCCCTTGAAGACGTCGGCGCAGGGGGCGAAGTGGGCGGGCAGCTCGATCTCAAAGACGGGAGCCATCGCCGCCGCGATCGCTTGCAGATCATCGATGCTCGGGTTCTCGGATTCGAGCTTCTTTGACTGCTCGCAGGCAGAAATCGGCGTCTTGAACAGCGCGAGACACTGGCTTGCCAGTGCGCTGTCGAAGACGATCTGCTTGTTCGCGATGGCTCGAGTGGAAGCCGCCTTGTCCGACGGCGTGGTGTAGAACATCACAGCGAGCAAGCCCTGACACTGGTTGCGGGTATAGAAGCTGTTGACGTCACCGGTGCCGGCCAGCGCTTCTTGCGCCACGGCCTCGGTCTCGGCCACGTAGGTCATATCCACCACGCCAAGGCCGATGAACATCGAGAAGACGGCCTTGATCTCCTCGTTTTTGCAGGAGTCGAAGGCCTCACAGGCCGAGGCGCTGAGGTTTTCGATGAACGAATCGGGGGTCAGGGCAGCCGACTCACTTTCTTCGGGCGCGGCGTTCACCGCAGCCGTCTTAGTTTTGTCGCAGGCGGCCAAGCCCAAGGTGAGGGCAATCAAGCATCCAACGAGCTGCAGTGGGGCTTTTTTCATGAGGTGCTCCGAGGCCATCAGCCGTCTCGTGGAGGTTTTTTTGACAATCGTGCTTCAATCGGGATCGGGAGGATCGGTCGGGCACTGGCCACAGGCATCGCAGGCATCGGCGCAGCAGTCTTCTTCTTCCAGGCAGACCGTATCACACCAGCAGCCCGAGGCTGCTTGCAGGCCGCAGATGCCATCGCAGCTAAAGGGGTCGCGCCGATGGCCGGTGTCGGTGTTGGTATAGTCGGCCGTGACGCCAGGCGCTGAGACCAGGGCTCTGTAGGTGTAGACGACCAGCGGTTCGGCCGTTGTGTCCGTGGCGTTGAACGTGGTCAACGCCAGGTCGTCAAAGTCGACGCCGTCGATCGAGCGATGCCACAGCGGCACGGGCAGGCCCATGGTGCGATGGCCATTGACGATGCTCGAAGCCGGGCCGGGGCCGTGGGCGTTGACCGCGCGCACCCGGTAAGGAACGCTCTGGGCGGTGTGTGTGGTCGCTTGCGTGAAAGTCAGGCGCACATGAAAGCCGCTCAGCGGAACGCCGGCCGTGATGACCCCTGGATGCAGCAGGGCCTCGGGCGCCACATGGCTGTACGTGGTGTTGGCGACGGCAATCCAGCTGCCGCTGATGTCGAGCTCGTAGCCGGTGATTTGCGCCAGTCCCCGATAGCCGGTGGCGGTGGCCGCTACGCTCTGGCCGGCGGCATTGATCGCGTGCACCGTGTAGGTGTGCGTGGGGGGCGCAACGACCGTCGGTGGCGTCCACGACAAGCTGACGTGATCGGTGAGTCCGGTGCTGGCCTGCAGCGCAAAGCCGGTGGCGGTGAGCGCGGTCGGCGTGGCGCCGGAATCGTTAAACGAGGTGGTCGTCACAGACTGGACCAGAACGCTGCCGCGATAAATCACGTACTGGGTCGCGCCCGCCGAAGCTGTCCAACTCAGGCCGACCTGCGCGATGCTCGTTCCCTGGGTTGCCACCAAATTGGTCGGCGCCCGGGGCACGGTCAGAAAGCTGACCTGGTTGCTGTACACCGTGCCATGGCTGTTGGTGGCGTAGGCGCGCACGAAGTAGGTCGTGGAGCTGGTGAGGTTTGTGGCCAGGTGGGTGAAGCTGGTCGGGCTCGTCGCCTCGCCGAAGCTGCGACAATCCGAGCTCAGCGTTGGCATCGCCGTGGTGCTCCAGCATACGCCGTAGGCGCTGGCGCTGGGCGCACCGACGTTGGAGATTGTGCCGGACATGTTGGCCGTCGACTCGGTGATCGCGCTGACCGCCGAGAGCGTCAGTGCCGGCAAGACGCCGCGCTGGCCGGAGACGATCGCGGTGGTCACGCTGGTCGCGCCAACGGCGCTGACACGCATCGCGTAGCGACGAACGCTGCCGTTGGCCGGGGCCGTGGTGTCCAGGTGGTCGGCGCTCGTGGCGTTGGCAAGGGTGCTAAATGTGCCTATCGCCGCCGTCGCATTGTCCGAGTACAGCCACTGGCGGCTCAGCGTGCCGCTGCCGCGATAGCCCTTATCGAAGCTTGGCGAGCTCTTGCCGCTCGGACCAACCGAGCGAACCTGGTAGGTGCGCGTGGCGCCGTTGATGCTCAATGCGCCGCTGTGCGCCAGGATGACGTGCGTGGTCGAGGTTCCGCTGCTGGCCGTCGCGCTACCCGCGCTCAGCGTGGCGCTCGGTGCGCCCGTGTCCGAATAGCTCGTCGCTGTCAAATAGCTCCAGCCCGTTTCGGCGCCATCAAAGCTGGTGTCCGTGAAGCGAATCTCGTAGCCAGTCGCAGCGTTGACCACATTCCAGCTCACAACCACGCGGTCGTTGTGGGTGCCATCGGTAGCCGAGACGTTGGCCGGTGAGGCCGGAATGGTCACCAACGTGACGTCGCTGCCGTAGACGGTGGCTGAGCCGTTCGTGGCAAAGGCGCGCGCGTAGTAGGTGGTGCCGGGCACAAGGCCCGTGGCGCCATGGGAGAAGGTGTCATGGGTGTTGGTCGGCTCCTCGGCACAGGCGCCGCCGGGGGCGTTGGATTTGGTCGGCGCCTGGGCCGTCGACCAGCAAAAACCCTGCAACGTCGCACTGGGAGTGCCTCGGTCGTTGAAGCGGCCATGCAAGACGGCCGTACTCTGGCTGATGTTGGAGGCCGAGAGCGTCTCGACTACGGGCGCCTGAACCAGGCGATAGCCGCGATCGGCGGCCGAGTAGATGCTCAACGCCCCCTCGGCCGAGACACGCAGGCGATAGTAGCGCCCTTCACCGCTTGGCGGTGCGCTGGCGTCCAAAAACGCCAAGGTCGTTGCGCCCTCGAGGTCGCTGTAGCCCTCGGCGACATCGGCGTCAGCCGCCGAGCGTTGCCACTTGAAGTTGGCCTTGCCCACGCTGCGTCGACCGCTGGCGGGCTCCGAGGGCTCACTGGCGCCCGAGTCATTGAGCGCACGCACCCGGTAGCTGACGCTTGTGGCCGGCACGGCCTCGCCGCCGGTGATCTGGGTCAGCGAAACGGCGTCGGCCAGCGTGCCCTTGGAGGCCGCGATGGTCACGGAGCTTATCGAGGGCATCGGCGCGCTCGCGTCGATATAGTGCGTGGCTGCGTCTTCGACGTCGATCCATGTCTCGGAGTCGCCGATCTTGATCTGGTAGCCCGTGGCACCGGTGACGCCCGACCAGCTCACGCTCAGATCGCTTGAATTGACGCTTGCGACAACGTCGGTCGGGCTCTCGGGCAGGGTCAAAAACGCTACGGCCACCCCGTAGGTGGTGGCCGTGGCATTGGTCGCATAGGCGCGCACGACGTAGCGCGTCGACGAGCTGAGATCGTTGAGTGACTGGGAAAAGCTGGCCAGCGCTGCGAGCGGGCCAAAGTCATTGCACGCGGAGTCGCCGCTGTGGGCCGGCAGCGCGCTCGTCGACGAGACGCAAAAGCCGTGGGAGGTCGGTGCCTCATTTCCAAGGTTGATCAGCTCACCGTGCAACACCACCGAGAAGCTCGAAAGCTCGCTGACGTCCAGCGTGCGCACGCCCGGCGCATCGCAGCTCGTCTCGCCAGAGCAGCTTGCGGCGTTGTCCGACTCGCACACGACCTGGTCGAGATCGCAGGGCCCGCAGGGCGCGCCGATCACCTCGGAGAGCGGCTCACAACCACCGCACGCATTGGCCGAGCGGCCATTGCAGTGGGAGGCGTCATGGGTGGCATCGAGCCCGATGTCGCCGCCCACATCGAAGACGACGTCCTTTCGATTGCCACGTTTGTCGGGCTCGCTGCACCCGACCCAAGATCCTGCGACCACCAAGCTCGCTGCCGTCAACCACCACAACCGACTGTGTACTTTCAAGGCCGTGCTCCTGCTGCGAATTGCTAAAGGTCAATTATTTCATTGCGATGCATTCAAATGAGAGCGAGGTGTACTTCGATTCGCACCCGTAGTCAACGCAGGCCACAAAGTGCGGGTGCGGCGGCCAAATCTGGGCGAGTGTCTCAACATCGGGCTTCGCCATTTGCTCGAGAGTGCGGTAGGAGAAGGCGCGTTTCACTCCCACAGCGAGCAATGAACATGACTGAGAACTCCTTTGAAAAACTCGGCTTGAGCCAGCCCTGGCTCGACAATCTCGACGCGCTCGGCTTTGTGGAGATGACCCCGATTCAGGCCCAGGCCTTGCCTGTGATGCTTGGCGGCAGCGACGTGATCGGCCAGGCGGCCACCGGTACGGGAAAGACGGCGGCCTTTGGCCTGGCCTTGCTGGTGCGCATCGTGCCGGCCAGCGCCTATGCCGGCGCGCTGGTATTGTGCCCGACACGCGAGCTTGCCGCCCAGGTGGCCGAGGAGATCCGCAAGCTGGCTCGCCCCCTGCCCAACACCAACGTCGTGACGCTCACCGGAGGCACGGCATTTAGCCGCCAGAGCGATTCGCTCAAGCGCGGCGCCGACGTGGTCGTGGGTACGCCCGGGCGCGTGCTCGATCATGTGCGCCGGGGCACGCTCGAGCTCTCGCGGGTCAAGACGCTCGTGCTCGACGAGGCCGACCGCATGCTCGACATGGGTTTTGTCGACGACGTCTCGGCGATCATCGAGGCCACGCCCGCCTGGCGCCAGACGCTGCTCTTTTCGGCGACGATAAGCGAGGGCGTGCGCGCGCTTAGCGAGCGCTTTCAGCGCCAGGCCGAGTTCATCGCCGTCTCACAAGACGAGGCCAGCCCCGACATCACGCAGGTCATCTACGACATCGGCCGCCTCGATCGCACCGCCGCGCTTCGCCGCGTGCTCGCCCACTACCAGCCCGCCTCGGCCGTGATTTTTTGCAACGAGCGCGAGACCGTCGACAAGGTAGCCGGCGCGCTTGAGCGCGCAGGCTACTCCGTCAACGCTCTGCACGGGGGCATGGAGCAGCACGAGCGTGACAACGTCTTGCTCATGTTCTCCAACGCCAGCTTGCGCCTGCTCGTCGCCACCAACGTCGCCGCGCGCGGCCTGGACATCGAGGAGCTCGACGCCGTGATCAACTACGAGCTGCCCCGCGACACCAAGGAGTTTGTCCACCGCGTCGGGCGCACCGGGCGCGCCGGCCTCAAGGGCGTCGCGATCAGCCTCACCGGCGGCCCCGAAGCCCGCAAGCGCGAGAGCATCGGCGAGCTCTTGGAGGGCATCGAGCCTCGCCCGATCGAACAACTGCCCAATGTCGCCGAAGCTCCGCTGCCGGCCGCGATGAAGACCATCGTCATCCAGGGCGGCCGCCGCGACAAGCTTCGCCCCGGCGACATCGTCGGCGCACTCACGGGCGATCTCGGCGTCAACAACGACGCCATCGGGCGCATCATCGTCGGCGATCGCTTCACCCACGTGGCCATCGAGCACACCGTGGCCGACCAGACCGCCGCAAAGCTCAAGGCCGGCAAGATCAAGGGCCGCAGTTTTCGCGCTTACATCCTGGAGTAGGGGGTCGATGCTCAGCGACTTGCCGATAAGGGGCAAACGCTGGGGGTCAATGCTCAGCGATTTGCCTAAAACGTACAGTTGCTGGACATCGATGCTCAGCCGGCGCCCTGAAGACGTACATTCGCTGGACATCGATGCTCAGCCGGCGCCCTGACAACGGGCAAACGCTGGTCATCGATGCTCAGCCCATGCCTGGCAACGGGCAAACGCTGGACATCGATGCTCAGCCCGTGCCTGGCAACGGGCAGACGCTGGACATCAACCCGCAGCGGGTGCCCCCAAACGCACATTTGCTGGACATCAACTCTCAGCGGGTGCCCCCAAACGGGTAAACGCTGGGGGTCGATAGCCGCGGGCTGGGCGATCCTCAGGGATAGTTCGACACCGAGATCTGCTCGCCATCCTGATTCCAGTACACCCAGGTCGCGGTACGCTCGCCATTTTCGAATTGACCCTCGGCGGTGACCTGTCCGGTGTCGTACCACTCGGTCCATACGCCGTGCTTTTGGCCGCTCTCAAAGTATCCTTCGGCGGCGATGTGGCCGTTGACGTGCCAGCGCAAGTAGGGTCCGTGGCGGGTGCCACGGGCGGTGGTGCACCACTGCTCGGTGTCGTTTTGCTGTGGCGAGGATTGCGCCGGACAGCTCAAGGGCGGGAGCGCGCCTTGCTCGGGCTCGACGACGATCACCTGACGCTCGGGCACGTAGTGGTGGTGATGATGGTGGTGGTAGTGGCGGCTGCGGGTGCGGGGAAAATAGCCGTAAAAGACGTGAATGCCGGGGCGATGGTAGCGAATGAAGATGCGCGGTCCGACGCGGTGACGCGGCGCGGGACGCACGTGGTGGCGAGGCCGGGGGCGAATGTGGCGATGTGGCGTCGGGCGGGCTCGGTGGCGCGGGGCGGTTTGGATGCGTGGGCGCGGGGCAGGGCGAACCTGCTGGCGCGGGCTGGTAAAGGAGGGTCTCGGTTGATCGACGAATGCCTCGTCGAAACGCTAAGTGGGGTTTCGCTCTCGCGTCGGTTCATCGAGCGCGGCCTCATACTCAAAACGGAGTTTGGCGCCCCGGTGTTCCCCACAAGCACTTGCGTTCGCCCGGATTGAGATGTCTACTGGGCGCGCTGAAGGCGACCTTGACCCACAGCTACATTTTGCAAAGCGGTGACCCATGAGCGAGCTCGAGCGCGCCACGATCGACGTCAACGTGCCGATTTCTTTGCCTGAACGGTCGGAGTAGGAAGTGACGCAGATTTGGGACGCCGTTGTCGTCGGTGGAGGGGCCGCTGGATTCTTCGGGGCGATCACGTGCGCCGGCGAGCTGGCTGGCGCGCGCGTGCTGATATTGGAGAAGTCCAAACATGTGCTCTCCAAGGTCAAGGTCTCCGGGGGCGGGCGCTGCAACGTCACCCACCACTGCTTTGAGCCCAAGCTGATGGCCACCCACTATCCGCGCGGCCACAAGTCTTTGATCGGCCCGTTGCACCGCTTTGGCGTCGCCGAGACCGTGCAATGGTTTGGCGAGCGCGGCCTCTTGCTCAAGACCGAAGCCGACGGGCGCATGTTCCCCGTGAGCGACGACTCCCAGACGGTGATCGACTGCTTGCAGGATGCGGCCTGGTCGGCGGGCGTGCACATCAAGACCTCGACCGGCGTCAAGAGCATCGTGGTAAAAGCCGGTGCGAGCTCGCCCGTCTTTGAGATTGGGCTCGACGAGGGCAAGCCGCTCTTAGCACGCAAAGTATTGCTCGCCACCGGCGGCACCCGCGTGGGCGCCGGCGAGTGGTTGGCGCGCTCGCTGGGCCACAAGCTTCACGAAGGCGTGCCCTCGCTGTTCACCTTCAACATCAACGATGCTCGCCTCAAGGAGCTCTCCGGGCTCTCGGCCGATCCGGTCGAGGTGCGCGTCGAGGGCGAGTCACTGGTCAACCGGGGGCCGTTGCTGATCACGCACCGGGGGATGAGCGGGCCGGCGATTCTCAAGCTCTCGGCCTGGGGCGCGCGCGAGCTGCACGCGCTGGACTATCGCTTCGACTTGATCGTCAACTGGTTGCCAGGCCAGGATGTCGCGGCCAGCTTCGACGCGCTTCGCCAGCAGGGCGGAACCCGTCAAATATTCGCCCACTCGCCATTTGACACGATTCCCAGGCGGCTGTGGCAAAGCCTGGTCGAGGCCGCGCGCGTGCCGTCTGGCTGCACCTGGTCCGAGCTTCGCCGCGAGGCCAAGAGCGCGCTCGTCGATCAGCTCAGCCGCGCGCGCTTCACGGTCAGCGGCAAGAGCACGAACAAGGACGAGTTCGTCACCTGCGGTGGTGTGCTCACCGACGAGGCCGACATGCGCACCATGGAGAGCCGCCGGTGCCCCGGCGTCTACTTTGCCGGCGAGCTGCTCGACATCGACGGGGTCACCGGCGGCTTTAACTTTCAAAATGCCTGGACTACCGGTCACTTAGCCGGCATGGCCCTGGCCAAGGCGCTCGAGGCCGAGCGGCTCCCAGAATAGAAAAGGCCCAGGGAGAACTCCCTGGGCCTCTTTGGTAAATTACCCGACACGCGCACACGACGTCATCGCTGACGCCGCGCGCTCGGCCGTGGTGAGTGTTCAGTACGTGGCGGTGTGCGATAAAACGCCGGTGCAGCCTGCCTCGCCAGCGTTGCCCTCAGAAGAACCGCCAAGACCACCCGTACCGGCGACAGCAGCGTTGCCCGTGGTGTAGGTCACGTCAACGGGGGCCTCGGAATCGCCGACAAGGGCGAGGCCGATCGAAGAGCCGCCACAGGCGCCAGCACCGCCGCCGCCATGGCCGCCGTTGCCGCCCAGACCGCCGTTGCCACCGTTGCCGAATTCAGCAGCAGCTCGAATCTGTCCATGACCGCCAGCTTGACCTTCAGAACCCGCGCTTCCGGCTCCGCCATCACCGCCGTTTCCGGCTGCGCCGAGCAGAATCTGCGTAGTGGTCAAGCTGACAACAGAGTTGATGAGGACCACGGCGATGGCGCTGCCGCCAGCAAAGCCGTTGGTGCCAGCATTACCGGCACAACCACCCCCGCCACCACCGCCACCACCGCCACCATCACCAGTAGGTCCGCCGCCAACCGGTGCGGTGCAAAAATCACTGCGGCCCGCGCCGCCACCACCGCCACCGTTGCCGTTTTCGCCGGTCTCGGCGGGCACGGAGGCAGCAGCCTGCCAGTTACCATCGACAAAGTAACCCTGTGCCTGGGTTCCCGCTTCGCCACCAGCACCATGGTCTCCGGCGCCTCCATTCTGGCCCGCTACTCCATTTACTGAAGGGTTATCCACCACGCAAGTAATCGTACCGCATCGATTTGCTGCGCCGGCACCACCATCTCCATCATTTCGATCTTGGGTGCCTCCGGTTTGGCCGTTTGAACCACTTTCGCCAGTTGTACTGGCGCAAGTCGTTGCAGCGCCGCCACGTCCGCCAAGCGAGCTACAAGCGGAAGTGCCGCCTTTTCCAGCTGTGGTACCGCTTGCATTCTCACCAGTGGCACTCGTCAGAGCGGCGGCGCCAGCCACGCCATTTTCGCCGTGTCCTGCTTTACCGGCCACGATCTGGCTGTTCACGAATTGGAGGAGCTCGTCAGGCGAGTCGCTGACGCGCAGGGCGTAGGTCGAGGCGCCGGGGGTTGCGGAGTGGTCGGCGCCGCGGATCTCAAAGCCGCTGACGATCGTGGCGGCGTCGATGCCGGCTGCCGTGAGGGTTGCGACGTTGGTGTCGGTCTCAGTGGCGTCCGCGATGAGCACGGTGCGGCTGGTGCCAAGGCTCCAGTCCGCATCGTAGCCGCCGTAGAGCGAGATGCCGCTTGCCAGCGTGATGCTCTCGTTGAACTCGCCGGCCGAGACCAGGATCGTGGTGCGGCCTTCGGTTGCGGCGGCGAACTCGATCGCCTTGGCAAGCGTGGCGAACGCGGCGTCGGGGGTGGTGCCCGCGGCCGCGTCGTCGCCCGTGGCGGTCACGTAGACGTTGTGCTCGGCGATGCCGTCGACGCCGTCACAGTTGGTGTCGGTGCCGTCTGGCGAATCGGGGTTGTCCTCGGTCGCGGTGAGCTCGCACTCGCAGCCGGTCGCTTCGATGCCATCGACGTCCACAAAACCTTCTTCGCAGCTGTAGACGCACGCGCCTTGGTCGCTGCAGCTGGCCTCGCTGCCGGGGCGCTCGGTGCACTCCTCGGCGGTGGCGCACTCGACGACCGGGCCGGAATCCGGGTCGGCATCGGTGGCGGCGTCGGGCTCGGTGGTCGCGTCCTGGTCGTCGGCATCACCACCGAGGTCAAGATCGCCGACGTCCTGCTCGGTGTTGTTAGTGTTGTTGGTGTTGTTGGTGGGGACAGGTCTGGTGTCGGGATCGCTCGAGCAAGCGGTTAAAAGAGCGATGAAGATAATGGGGAGAAAGAAGGAGCATTTGTTTGGAGACATGACGGCTCTCGTTTTGAGGAGACACACAGTATCGGCGGACGAATAATTTTTATGTTCTGCCATAAGGAATCGACATTGTGGACCAAAGTCGATCGCTAATCAACTAAACAGCGCAGCGCCAGTGTTCGTGTAGGCCAAAAACCATGCGGGGCAGGGCGATCAGAGACGCTTCAACGGACTAAAGTCGTGGCAAACGCGAATTAAATGGCCAGTGGCCCGCGCATGGGGCTAGGCTGCGCACGCCAGAGATTTGTTTGCCCCTGTAGAGGAACTGCCGGATGAAGTTTTCCCAATGGACCGCGCTTACAGCGAGCCTCGTCGCGCTTGGCTGCCAGAGCCCGCCGCTCATGATGGTGGACCCGAGGCTCAATGAGCCGGCGGATTCCCAGACGGCGCTCGTCGTGGGCCGAGAGTTTGCCGCAGCCGATCTCGCCATTTCTGCCGGGAGCTGGTTTCGCCACGCCGTGCTCGTTGGCGAGGAGGAGCAGCTTCGCCACGAAGCCTACATCGAGCTCTACCTGCTCGGCGTCAAGCTCTTCGACCCCGACGGCGAGCAATGCCAGCTCGTCGATCTGAACATCGGCTGCGGGCAGGTCTTGTTTGGTTGCGCCAACGAGCTCAGCCGCCAAGACGGTGAGCGCCAACAGTTCCAGCTTCAGGTGGCGCTCGGCCCAGAGCCCGAAGCTCTGGTCTTTGGCCACAACCAGGTTCTCGACGCCGATGTCGCTCAGGTCGCGCTCGAGATCGGCGAGCAGTGCCAGGATAATCCGTGTCGCAGCCGGGCAACGACGCGGCTTTTTTCAGACGATCAATGCCAGAGCCTTGTGAGCGTGCAAGCCGAAGTTGCGCTCTGTGTCGAGGAGGCCGCGGCCTGCACCCAGAGCGCCGGGCAGCTCTGCCAGGACGCCGAGAGCTGCCTCGAGGAGGCCTGCGCGCTCGGGCTCAAAGCCAGCCGTCAGGCGGCGGACTGGCCGGAGGTCGTGGCCGAGGCATCCAGGCGCGTCGATGCGATTTGCGCCTCTTGTGAGAGCCGCGACGTGCTCAACTGCGAATTGGTCTTTGCCGACTCCTGCACGGGGCGCTCGGCCAGGATCTGTGAATACGACGCTCAGGCAGCACACGAGCTCTTGGGCCACCCGATTACGCTCGCTGATGGCCGCGAATTGCTCGTATTTGAGGACGGCTGGGACGCGATTGATATCGAACAATATCTTAGCCGGGAGTGAGCCGTGGCAGCGAAAAAGCGAAGAGACGGTTTGAGGCTCGAGCGCATGCAGGCCTCACCGCGCTATCGAGACGGTCGATTTCACAACACGGCCAGGGTGGGCCCCGGGCTCAAGAGCGGGCATACGCTGGAGGTCGTGGGCGGATTCTTGTTCGACCGCAAGAAGCGCTTTCCGCCGGCGCCGCTGGGCCTGGTCGACCCGCGCCCTGTGTGGGCAAAGCCCGCCGAGACTGGCCTTCGAGCGACCTGGCGCTGGCAGCAGAGCAGGGCGTCGAGCTCCTCATGCCGCGCTTTGGCCAGCCCGTCGAGCCCGAGCGCGCCGAGGGCGTCGAGCCCTGGTGGCGAGCATAGAAGATACGCGGAACGCCGCGTTGACGCTTGCGCCTGGACGGCATATTCTCGCGAAGTGGAGGTTTCTGCTTCGCGTTACGCCCACTCTCGATTTCTATTTGGAAAAATCATGTTCTGGAAGTCCCATGGATTGAGCATTTTGTCGGTGATTTGTATTGTGGCCTTCACCCATTCGTGATCGTTTAAGGATCGAAAAACCGGCGCCCTCGGCATAAAAAAGGGCCATCGCACCTGTTATTGAGGTTCTCGAAAACCTCAACAACAACAGGATCTTGCGATGACCCTTCGACTTGA